>CAJULU010000131.1:1037-1573 GCA_910587575.1 uncultured Dorea sp. | reverse complement strand
CATCACCACTTCCTCCAGAAGCTGTATACATCCCATCACATTCCGCTCCAGAATATTGCGGAACAATCTGCTGAATACCTCTGTGTCCACTGCCCCCAGCACATCCAGAACCTTGTCATATGTCAGTTCTTCTCCCAACAGAAAAGCAATGCACTGATCCAGAAGGCTCAGCGCGTCACGCATGGAACCGTCCGCAAGCTTTGCGATATATTTGAGCGCCTTCTCCTCCACCCGGACCTGTTCCTCGGCAACCAGCTCCTTCATTCTGTCAGCAATCGTGTCTATGGTAATACGCTTAAAATCATATCTCTGGCACCTGGAAAGAATGGTGATGGGCAGCCTGTGTACCTCTGTTGTGGCCAGGATAAAAATCACATAAGACGGGGGTTCCTCCAGGGTCTTGAGCAGAGCGTTAAAGGCCCCCGTAGACAGCATATGCACCTCGTCTATGATATAAACCTTATATTTTCCTTCCGCAGGAGAATAGGAAACTTCCTCCACAATCTCGCGGATATTGTCCACGCCGTTGTTGGACG
>CAJULU010000131.1:0-1014 GCA_910587575.1 uncultured Dorea sp. | reverse complement strand
AGAATCTTCGCCACCGTAGTCTTGCCGGTTCCCCTGGTCCCGGTAAACAGATAAGCATGCCCGATCCGCCCTGCCTTCAGCTGGTTTTTCAGCGTGGTTACGATATGATCCTGCCCTTTCACATCCGCGAAGGTATCCGGACGAAATTTCCGGTACAATGCCGTATAAGCCATATTCTGCTCTCCCTTACTTTAAACCCTTAGTCGCCGAAGCAAATTCCCAGAAGCTTGGCTTCCTGTACAATAGTGGCATCCGGAGATACTTCCTTCAGCTTTCCTGCCACATCCTCCAGAGGTACGCGAACTACTTCACGATTCTTATAGCCTACCATAAAACCATACTGGTTGTCCAGAATCAATTTGCCCGCTTCCGCACCCAGACGGCTGGCAAATACACGGTCATACGGGCAGGGGCTGCCGCCGCGCTGCATATGGCCGGGAACCGTTACACGCACCTCGATGCCGGTCTTCTTCTGGATAGCCTCCGCCAGCTCATAGGACACGGACGGATGTACTCTCTTCGCCAGTTTCTTCTTATATTCCTTCTTGGTCAGCTTTGCGTCTTCCTTGGAAATGGCGCCCTCCGCCACCGCAATAATGGTGAATCCGCTGCCCTTTCTGTTCCTGTCTTCGATCTTCGCGATCACCTTCTTCAGGTCATAGGGAATCTCCGGGATCAGGATGATATCTGCACCGCTGGCCATACCGGCATTCAGCGTCAGCCATCCTACCTTATGGCCCATGACTTCCACGATGAAGACTCTGCTGTGGGATGCCGCCGTAGTATGGATATAATCAATTGCATCCGTGGCGATATCCACCGCACTCTGGAAACCAAAGGTCATATCTGTTCCCCACAGATCATTGTCGATGGTCTTGGGCAATGTAATGACGTTCAACCCCTCCTGACGCAGCAGGTTGGCCGTTTTGTGGGTACCGTTGCCGCCCAGAATCACCAGGCAGTCAAGCTGCAGTTTATAGTAATTCTGCTTCATGGCCTCCACCTTGTTCAGGC
>CAJULU010000130.1 GCA_910587575.1 uncultured Dorea sp. | reverse complement strand
ATAATCAAGACCTTTTTTCCCAATATAATCCGCATACCTATATCCGCTTTCCCAATCAAGATTTCCGATATATATGCTATTATTCGTTACCACTAAGTTCCGATCACGCATAGCATCTGCATATCCGCGCTTTCTTTCGCATGCCGTAGTGGAATACGTACTGCCTGCCAGATGCCCAATTTTTTTATGTCCCATCCCGATCAGATAGTCCGTGATCATATAAGCCCCCTGATAATTGTCACTGCGGATCGTATTAAAATCGGCAAATCTGATTCCCCGGTTCAAAAACACAACCGGCTTATGACTTTGTTCCAACAGATTACACAAATCATTCTCTCCACGGACATTGATAAATATAATTCCTGCATAGTTTTCATTTACAGCCATTTTTACGTAGTCATCTTCATCCTTAATCTTATTGCCGCTGTATCCGATCAGTGTTATATAGTTATCCTTTGCTAGTTCATAGTTTATGGCGCGAATTATTTCCATATAATACCAATTGTCTAAATCTCCGACAATAATCATAATCGTCCTGCGGCTTAATTTAGAAGACCGAAGCTCCATGATATTAGTCCGGTAATTGTATTCTGTCAGCAATTCTTCAATTGCCTTTCGGGTATCTTCCTTTACATTCCCCTTATTTGTAATTACTCTGGATATTGTCGAACAAGAATAACCACTGATCTCTGAGAGTTCTTTAATTGTAATACCCATTGTTCTTCCTTCCCACGCTAGATCCGACCTTACTTTCTGGATAAAGCATTAGATATTTATTTCCTTTGAAATATCCGTCCCGAAAAGAATACTTTTATCCCCACTCAGTGAGAAAATGCGCTCCGGCATAATCTCCATCTCTTTCCACATTCCTTCCGTCCTCTTCAAACTGTTTTCCAAACCCAGATTCTATTCTTGTACATTATAGCAACTAAGTTTCTGTACAAGCGCTTTTCTTTAATTTTTATCTGCCGTCATCATTTTGATTACAAGCAATGTACCGATTATCAGCACTATTCCTACCACAAGCGAGATAACAGCCACAAGCGCACCTGCCATAAAATTCTGTAAGATTCCGGCAATCAGATAAGTAATGCAGGACACTACCGCCACCGTAACCGCATAAGGTAACTGCGTCGTCACATGGTTAACGTGATTGCACTGCGCTCCTGCAGACGCCATAATGGTCGTATCCGATATTGGCGAGCAGTGGTCGCCGCACACTGCCCCTGCCATACACGCAGAGATCGACATAATCATCATCGTCTCATTTTTCCCAACAAATACTGCAACTACAATCGGGATCAGAATACCGAAGGTTCCCCATGATGTTCCGGTCGCAAATGCAAGGAAGCACGCTACAAGGAAGATAATCGCCGGAAGGAGGCTCAAAAGCCCTGTGGCATTTTTAACGACCGCCGCCACATACTCTTTCGCACCGAGGCTGTCTGTCATGGCCTTCAATGTCCATGCAAACGTAAGAATCAAAATTGCCGGAACCATCGCCTTAAATCCCTCTGGAATACAGGCCATGGACTCGCCGAATTTCAACACCTTCCGTACCGCATAGAACACAATCGTAATCACGAAAGCAAAGAAACTGCCAAGCATCAGTCCCACAGACGCATCACTTCCTGAAAATGCTTCTACAAAGCCTGTGCCGCTAAAGAATCCGCCGGTATAGATCATA
>CAJULU010000129.1 GCA_910587575.1 uncultured Dorea sp. | reverse complement strand
CGCCGGAGGAACAGAAGAAACAGGAATTTGCCAAAGCGGATGCCGCAGAAAAGGCAGAAAGCGGGGATAAGGAGAAAGAGCAGTCAGAGCAGGGGAAGGAATTTTATACAATCCAGACCGCATCGGACAAGGTTTTCTACTTGATCATTGACCGGGACGGGGAGGAGGAAATGGTGTATTTCCTTACGGAGATTACAGAAAATGACCTGTTAAATGCAACTTCCGACAACAGCGAAACCCTGCCGAAAAATTCCGCTGCATTAGAATCTGCAATCCCGACAGAAGACAGCGCCCTGCCGAACAATAACGGGGAAAAGCCGGAAGATACAGAGCAGACGGAGGAAGATATTGAAGAAACGGAGAATACGGAAGATGCGGAAAGCACAGAGGAAACAGAGCCGGAAGAAAAAGCGGAGGAGGCGAACCCGGTCATTTCCTATATCCTCATGGGCGCACTTGCAACAGCCTTTATCGGCGGCGCTTATTATTTCAAAGTAGTCCGCAGGAAAAAAGAGGACTTCATTGAGGACGAAGATGAGGACGAGGAAGATGAGGAGGAATTAGAGAACGAAGATGACGAACCGGAGGACGGTTCCAAAGATGATTTTTTTGAGGATGAGGAGGAGTAGCTGGCAGCATGGGAGAAAAGAAATATTCTGTTATTCTGGCGGACCCTCCCTGGCATTACAGGGTGTATTCTAAAAAGGGTATGGGAAGAAGTGCAGAGAGCCACTATCCCACTATGGACATAGAAGATATAAAGGCGCTTCCGGTTGCTGACATTGCAGAAAAGGACTGTGCCTTATTTCTATGGGTAACATTCCCCTGCCTTTTGGAAGGGCTGGAAGTGATAAAGGCATGGGGATTTACCTATAAGACAGTAGCGTTTGTATGGGTAAAGCAGAATAAAAAGAGTGACTCGCTCTTTTGGGGCATGGGATACTGGACACGCAGCAATGCAGAGCTTTGTATCTTAGCGACAAAAGGCGCACCAAAGCGTGTTAATGCAGGGGTGCATCAGGTAGTTGTTTCACATATTGAAGAACACAGCAGAAAACCGATAGAGGTGCATCAAAGAATTAACCAGCTTATGGGCAGTGTACCAAAGATAGAGCTTTTTGCCCGGAGAAAGACAGACGGATTTGATGTATGGGGAAACGAAGTAGAATGTGATATTGAACTGACAGGAGGTAAAAAAAATGCAACTTGTGATAACTGAGAAGCCGAGCGTGGCACAGGCGGTTGCCCGTGTGATCGGCGCAGATGAGAGAAAAGATGGATATATGGAGGGGAACAATTATATTGTTTCATGGTGCATCGGGCATCTGGTTGAGCTTGCACAGCCGGATGCCTATTCTGATACATGGAAAAAGTGGAGTTATGAGAGCCTGCCCATGATACCGGAGGAATGGCAGACAGAGGTAAAAAGCGATACGGCGGCACAGTACAAAGTGTTAAAAGGGCTTATGCACGATGCGGGAGTGTCCAGCGTTGTGTGCGCCACGGACGCAGGGCGGGAGGGAGAGCTGATCTTCCGCCTTGTGTATGACCAGGCAGGGTGTGGCAAGCCTATAAAGCGGCTCTGGATTTCCTCTATGGAGGAAAGCGCAATCCGTGAGGGTTTTGAAAACCTGCGTCCGGGAAGCGATTATGATAATCTCTACTATTCTGCACTGTGCAGGCAGAGGGCAGACTGGCTTGTGGGATTGAACGGCACAAGGCTGT
>CAJULU010000128.1 GCA_910587575.1 uncultured Dorea sp. | reverse complement strand
AGAAAGGCATAGGTGCTATGATGAGAGGACCATTGATTCAAACAGAAGCAAGAACTATTTTAAACGAAAGCAAAAAAGAAACAGCACTTAGGATGCTGAAAGTGGGAAAGCTGACGGTCGAGGAGATTGCAGAATACTCTGCCCTTAGTGTGGCAGAGGTAGAACAGCTTGCGAATCTTCAGACAGTATAAACAGCAAGGTGACAAAACAGACTGAATTTCCGAGCCATCTGATCTTAACAGGTGGCTTTTTTAATGAATCCTCAGTTCTTAATAACTATGCCACACCGTGAAAACAATATCGGATTAGAATTGAACATGGGTGAAAAGCATGATAAAATAAACAGGATCTGCAATATGATACGATTAGAGGTGCTATGATGAGAGGACCATTGATTCAAACAGAAGCAAGAACCATTTTAAACAGGGGAATCAGCCAGGGCATTAGTCAGGGCATTAGCCAGGGAATCAGTGAAACAAAGAGAGAAACGGCGCTTAGGATGCTGAAAATGGGAAAGCTGACGGTCGAGGAGATTGCGGAATGTTCTGCCCTTAGTGTGGCAGAAGTAGAACAGCTTGCGAACCTTCAGACAGTATAAACAACAGGGTAACAAAACAGACTGAATTTCCGAGCCATCTGACGATAGATACTATATCTCAGATGGCTCTTTTTCATGTCAATAACAAGCTTTGCTGCTCATATTCCTGTTCCCGCCAGAGCTCTGGCGGAGTCTTATGAAGCGCATACTCCGTAAATTTGTCATCATAAACCCAGTCCTCCAGTTCACTCTCATCCAAAACCAGCGGCATACGGTTATGAACAGGATTTACAGAAGCGTTCGCCTGTGTTGTAAGAATAATGAAACGCTCCTCATCCTGAAACCGGTTATAGAATCCTGCCATAAATAAAACCGGCCTGTCTTCTCTGAAAAATATTACCTTATTCTTATCTGAATCCCACTCATAAAAATGCCTGGCCGGAATCACGCAGCGCCTGTGCAATACGCTTTCACGAAATGTCTTCCGTTCCAGCGCCGTCTCTGCTCTTTCATTGATCAGAAGCCCTTTCTTCTGATACTGCGGGAATCCCCAGTGCATTTCTGTAAGTTCCAATGCCGGTGAATTTTCCGCTGCAGAACCTGCCGACAACGGATTTTTCTGCTGGCTGTGGCAAGTCAGAATACCTGCAGACTGGGACGGGTAGATATCCCCTGTGTACATTTTCTGTATCCTCAGATCTACACCACGGATTACCTGTTCAATTTCCCTGGCTGTCCCCTCATCTACATAGAACCGTCCGCACATAATTTTTCTCTCCTGTTCCTGTCGCAGAGTATCCATTCATCCAGCGTCAGCGGGGTATAGTCTGAATACATACAGAAACAATTAATCATGTTTGACGGAATCGCCCGTCTCTCCCCATCCGGATTCTCACGGATACTGCTCCTTGTAATCTTCTGGAACTGCTCGATCAGCCTCTGGTCATAGGTATCATGCACATGGCCATAGAGCATATATACTTTAGGATTCCCATTTCCGTCCAGACGATACTGCCCGTTATAACACATGATAGGGTAGTGGCAGAGGATGACCTTCCGCTTATTATCCTGCAGCTCCTCGTAAGGCTTGATCCAGACAAAACGGCTGGCATTGTAGTCTTTATTCTTCAGGAATCGGTCATGGTTCCCCTGAATCAGATAGAGCCTCCCATTCAGCTTCCCAAGCAGTTCATTGGTTTCTTCCGCCTTTCCCCATGACAGGTCTCCCAGAATCACAACCTCATCATTCTTCCGGACTTTCGCGTTCCATTTCTGAAGCATGTATCCATTCATTTCCTCCGCATCCGCAAATCCACGGTAGTCCATCTTTGTATTCAGGTTCCCATGGAA
>CAJULU010000127.1 GCA_910587575.1 uncultured Dorea sp. | reverse complement strand
ACCTTACACATCTCACTCACCCCTTTCGGATTTTCTTTCAGATACCGTGTCCGTTCTGCCATCAGTTCAAACTTCATATCATCTGCCCTTGTACAGTTGAAGTCATGCATCAGTCTGCCAATATCAGATTCTCCTTTGTATTCCCCATTCACATACAGAATGTGTTCCCCATCTTCAAAGAAACTTCCTGCCGCAAGATTCATCCGTTCAATCGGATAAATCGGTTTTCCCATGCCGAAAAAATCTTCTTCCGTGATAAAAATCGTGTACGTGTCTGGTAATTCCTGAAACTCCTGACCTGAATGCAGGTTTTCGATATCAAGTACACTGGAATGGTATCTTGCCCTGTGTGGATCAGCTCCTTTGTCTGCCCTCTGTATTTCCAAATCGTACTTTTTCATGTCTGAATCCGTTCCATATGCGTCCAGACAAACAGACCGTGCTCCTCCCAGCCGTTTCATGTCCTTTTGTGTTTCACAGTCTGTAATAATCAAATCCTTTTTTCCTGTAATGATACGTAAAACAAGCTCCGCCAATGGGATATTATCCTTAAAAAGACAGCGCATAAAATCGTCATCTATTGGTCTCAACTGTTCCAGACGCTGTAAATCCTTCTGCTGCTTTGTCAGTGCCAACAATTCCACCTTCTTTCTTCTGTCAGATCTCTTTGAAACTATTAATTATCTTATGATCATACTATCACAACTCCCCCTTATTTTCAATCCAATAATCTTAACCGCTGTCCTAAGATATACTACGGAGTTCTCTTTTGTACTTATAAAAGCTCTTTCGTGAGATTCCTGCCTGTTTCATCGTTTCTTCATCTGTTAAAGAACCGCCAAATGATTTATTATGTCTAAGAATAATGTCCTTCGCGGCTTTTGCTTTCCGGGTTTCATAGGTTGTTCCTTTCCGCTGACCAATCTGTCTGCCATTCAGGCGTGCTGTTTCGATACCCTCTTTTGTTCTCTGATGAAGGTCAGATACTTCTTTTTCTGCCTGTTCAAATGCAATGCGTATCTGTTCTCTTGCAAGTTCCATCAGATATTGATTGACTCCCTCCAAAATCAGGTCTATTTTATCTCCTGTCATATTGATCTGATTCATTACTGCTCTTTTGTAAGTTTCCGTATTGATATGCGGCTCTTTCAGGAATACAAGCGATATATCCCGGTGAAACAACTCTTCATACAGCTGGAATCCCTCCTCTGCATCTCTGCTCATGCGGCTTACGGAATCAAAGATAATCGTATCTCCTGCCTGTACTTTATCCAGAATCTTTTCCAGCTCTTTCCTTCCCTGAAATTTGGTTCCAGTGTAGACTTCCTTTACTATCACTGCGTTTGGGTAAGCAGCTTTTATATTCCGCTCCTGCCGTTCAATGTTCTGCCGTCCTGTCGAAATTCTGCAATAGCCAAATTCTCTGCTCATGATACCGCCCCTGATGTAATTTCTCCAATACTGCACTCTTCATACTCCGGCAGATCAGATAAACTATCACAGTCTACAGAAAATATATTACCGTCAGGTGAAAAATGCAGGCTGATACTGCTGCTGCCACATACATAAAATACTGCATCTTTAGGAATCTGCTGCATCACATAACTGCAAAACTGTTCCACTGTGATATTGCTGCCATGTTTCCAATACTTAGAATCATACGCATTCATAAATTTCATCATTCCCTTCACTTTATTAAATACACAAACAAGATGTGAAAGATACATTATCACTTCATAGTGCATATTTTCTTTCACTCATCTTCCCCATAATCAAGAATATCTTCTATCACATACCCTGTTTCTTCCAAAAGAATATTTAATGCGAGCGTAACTGCATCATCATATCCCTTGCTGTATTCATCCGTGGCGTCACATCCGCCTGCTTCATGGATTCTCTTTGCTGCTTTTATGACAAAACTTTTTGAAATATAATTATCTTCACATCTCATTTACTTGAGAGTTGAAAGTTCTCAATAAAAAAATAACCCTTTCGCATAAATCTATG
>CAJULU010000126.1:1720-2026 GCA_910587575.1 uncultured Dorea sp. | reverse complement strand
TGATATTTCTATTTTGATTTCACTTTTTGCTATCATTTTCCTGTTCTGATAGCACTTTTTAAGTTCTTTTTTCAGGGGGCGGGGACGCCTTTTCTTTCAGCTTTTTCCAGTGATTGTACTTTTTGCAATCACTTTTGCGGAATGATTGTGCTTTTTCAGTTCTTTTTTTCATAAATGAACCCACTTTTTACAATCACTCCCCTAACGTGCCATTTCCCGTTTTGGTGCGGCTGCACAAAGGCACTTTTTCGCCTCCTGCAGCCACTGGTTGTAATCCTTGAACGGCTGCGGCGGCGGACAGTCCTC
>CAJULU010000126.1:689-1626 GCA_910587575.1 uncultured Dorea sp. | reverse complement strand
ATACCGAGAGCCAGCTTGTTTGTCACATAATCGCCACGGATCTCCACATAGCTCATCAGGTCTATTGCTGCCTCAAATACCATGATTTCATTACTGTCCCCATACCAGATGTTAAACCCGTAATTCTTGTCATTGCCCTCCACATCGCATTTAAAACCTTTCCCGTCACGGTCAGACACGCCCCTCATGCTTGCAAAGCGTGTTTTCCCATGCAGGTCATTCCCCTTAAAGACAATGTTGTGGTGGCTCCGTTCCTCATAGATCAGCCCACAGCAGACAAAATACTCCACGGTATGCCTGTCAAGCGCCCTGTCCCCTGTCAGATACGAATAAAGGCGGTCATTGTTCTTTGCAGGGGCGGGCAGCACGAATTTCTTTTTTTCCTGCTCCTTTTTTTCCACATATACGCTGGCATTCTTTTTCTCCCAGTCCCCGCTTCTCTGGTATCCCGAAAAGTCGAGAAGCCAGAAAACAGCTTCTTTGACTTCCATGTTTGCAAAGACACGCAGGAAATCTATCTGTGAGCCGCCGTTGTTCCCTTTCTCATGCTCCCTTGACCACCGGAACCAGTTGGTACGGTTGTAAATCCTTATGGAGTCCATTTCTTTCAGCGTGTGGTATCTGCCCACTTTTTTCACGGTAAACCCAAGGCTTGCCGCTACCGCCGTAAGGTCAACGCTCTTTGCAAGCGCAAGTTCCTCTGCCGTAAAACTTCTCCTTTCTTCACAAAAGCTAAAATACTGGCTGTTGTCACCGCCCACAATCACATGGTCTTTCAGTTCAATCCCCATCAGATCTGTCAGTTTCAGCATCCGGTCCGTAATCATGGTATCCATTTTGGACGGTTCCAGACTGCCGCTTGGGTGGTTATGCACTATGATCATTTTTGCCGCATTGGACAGGATACTTGCTTTGAAAAGCTCCCTCGGCTCCGCAA
>CAJULU010000126.1:0-559 GCA_910587575.1 uncultured Dorea sp. | reverse complement strand
AGCGGCGCATCCTTTACAAGCCTTACCGATACGACTTCCAGTTTAAAGGGTTCCTGATCCTGCATCTGTTTCCTCCCCTCCCGGTTCGATATGGATAATAAACTCGCCCTCCTGCCGCTGCACCAGTTCCAGAAGCTCCCTTACCGTCAGTTCCTTTGGTGTTTCTTCCATAATAATAGCAGCCTCCTATCTGGACTGTTTCGCTTCATAAACCATTCCCTGTTCTGCCACAACGCCATCCAGACGTTTGTTTGGCGTGTCGGTTGCAAGCGTGACTTTCCGCAGGTCCTTGTCATAATGATAGACCTGATTGGAAAGCCTTTCTCCCAGTTCCATCTGGCTCATGTTTATTTCAGCAACCATCTCTGCCAGTCCTTCCGGCTCTCCCATCTCTACAGATACGGCAATGACCTCATGTACGGAAGATGGCATGATATACAGATCACTTTCCAAATCTTCTGCCAGACCATGCAGCTTATCCTCATAAAGCATTGACGCTGCACCATTGGTTCCAAATTCATTTGTGAGAACCCACAGTGTCCGTTTTGGTGCCATCTCC
>CAJULU010000125.1 GCA_910587575.1 uncultured Dorea sp. | reverse complement strand
GAAAATCGGGAACGGGATTCTGCTTGCCGGAATCGCCGGGCTTCTTCTGTTCATGGTTCCGGCTACTGTTTATCACAAAGAACCGCTTGAAAACCTCCGGTTTGACCCTCTGGACACGGACGGGCAGATCATAGAATTTTATGAAGAAGCTGCGGAGCCGGATTATCTGATGGAAGAACTTCTTCGGCTAAAATCCCAGGCAAAAGAGGCGCCGGAATGGATGAAAAAGATTTCGGATCTTCTCTATATTCTTACACTGGCCGGAATCATTTATGCGGTAGTGAAGTTTATTTTCAAGGCTATCCGAAAAGCCATGGAATCATTTGCAGACGATGAAGAAGATGAGATTATTTTTCTTGGGAAAGAAGACGGCGGCATGACGGAAAAAAATCGAAAGTTAAGGCAGGGCAGAAAAGAGGAGTTGCGTTCACCGGACAGAAAGATCCGGCGGATGTACAAAAAACTGATCCGGCGGACTCTGCGGGAAAGACCTTCGGGGAATGAGACGCCGCTGGAACTGGAATACAGGGCAGGGCTTTATGAGAAGTGCGAGGAACCCGGGAAGGAAGATATGGACAGAATCCATGGACTTTACGAAAAGGCCCGGTATGGGCAGGACTCCTGTACCCAGGAAGAAGCCCGGCAGTTTGGGATGTATAGTAAAGGGATTGTCGGAAAGTGAGGCTTTCCGACAATCCCTTTCTCTTCTGTTCCTATGCCTGTCTGATCTTAAACTGCTTCACCAGATTCATCAGTGACTGCGCCTGGCCGGACAACTCTTCGCTGGCCGCCGCACTTTGTTCTGATGTAGCGGAATTGGTATGTACAACGCTGGAAATCTGGTCGATTCCCTGTGTTACCTGGGCAATGGAAAAGGCCTGATCCTGTGATGCCCTGGAAATCTCCTGAACCAGTTTCGCTGATTCTTCCGAAGATACAACGATGCGGTCGAGGGATTCTGCTGTCTGGTTCGCTATATCGGCCCCTTCCTGTACGGACTGAACCGTAGCTTCAATGAGTGCCGCCGTATTCTTAGAAGCTTCCGCAGACTTGCTTGCCAGATTACGCACTTCATCGGCAACCACGGCAAATCCTTTGCCTGCCGCCCCGGCCCGGGCTGCTTCAACGGCTGCGTTCAAGGCAAGAATATTGGTCTGGAACGCAATATCCTCAATGGTCTTGATAATCTTGCTGATCTCGGAAGAAGAATCGTTAATCTGATTCATAGAGGTCGTCATCTGCTCCATCTGCTTCTTTCCACGTTCCAGTTCTGCCGCAGTGGTCCTGGCCTGCTCACTGGTAAGCTTGGCATTCTCCGCACTGTTTGTCACATGGGCATTAATATCATTAATGGTAGCCGCAAGCTCCTCTACAGAGGATGCCTGTTCCGTAGTTCCCTGGGCAAGAGCCTGGGCGCCGCTGGCCACCTGTTCGGAACCGCTGGCCACCTCTTCCGCACTGATATTCAGATTCCGGAAAACGTTATTCAGCGTATTGATCGTATTCTCGAAGGATCTCTTGATAGGAGCAAAATCTCCCACATACTCCATACCCATCTCAAATGTAAGGTTCCCCTGGTCAAGTTCTGCCAGAGATGCAGAAATATCCCCGATGTAATCCCGCCAGGTCTGCACCGTAGTCGCAAGCGCACGGGTCAGATCCCCGATCTCATCCTCTGGTTTGTAGATTTCCACTTCATCGCTTAGATTTCCCAGACTGAGTTCTTTCAGACGCTCGGAGGCCGCCTTAATGGGATCCGCCATCTTCTTTGCAATCACAGTGATGGCAACAATGCCGAAAGCGAATACAACCAGGCTGAAAATATACTGAACCATCAACGATATAAAGCAGGACTTATTGGCTGCCGCTAACTCATCCTCAATGATAACCTGCATATCCTCCTCATAATTACCTGTTCCGATATACCATCCATAGGGCTCGAACTTCTTGACAAACCCTCTCTTGGCCTTGGCTTCGGTCTCTCCGGATTTTGCAAAATAAAAATCTATGTAGCCTCCTTCCGGCTTATCTCCGGCAGCAATGGTATCCTGC
>CAJULU010000124.1 GCA_910587575.1 uncultured Dorea sp. | reverse complement strand
GGCTTTCTTCCATGTCAATTCTATGTCAAAATGCCATAATAATCTCCTACTTTTATTTTCGGGTCTTTAACAGTTCCAAAATAGGAAAAATGCCTGCAGGCCGCATAAAGCCTGTATTTTTTTGTCAAATATTTTGTTTTATTATATTGTAATATATGGTAATATATGTTATAATAAGAGGACGGAGGTAGCATATGAGAGTCACTACATCGAAATCCAAAAATTCTGAATCATTTTACATAACGAAAGGCTTCATCAATGAAAAAGGCGTAAGCACATCCTCTGTTGTCCGTAAGCTCGGAACCCTTAACGACCTGCTCAAAGACCACGGCCCGACCCGTGACGATGTGATGGCATGGGCACGGGAACAGGCAATGCTGGAAACCGAAAAGTATAAAAAGGAAAATGAGGCCAGGACGGTCCTTATCCCATTCCATGCCGACAGGCAGCTGGATTACGGCCGCCAAAGACTTTATAAAGGCGGATACCTTTTCCTGCAGTCTGTCTATTACGGGCTCGGATTTGACCGGGCCTGCAGGAAGATCCGGGAACGGCATAAGTTCCGGTATGACCTCAATGCCATCCTGTCTGACCTGATATACACCAGGATACTGGAACCTGGAAGCAAGCGTGCCTCTTACAGGGCGGCAATGGACTATCTCGAAAGGCCTTCCTATGAAGAGCATGATGTCTACCGCGCCCTGGACGTCCTTGCTGAAGAATGTGACTTCATACAGGCAGAAGCCTTCAAGAACAGCAGCTTCCTGACAGATCGGAATGACGGCATCCTTTATTACGACTGCACGAACTATTACTTCGAGATCGGGCAGGAAGACGGGGCAAAAAAATATGGGAAGAGCAAGGAGCACCGCCCGAACCCCATCGTACAGATGGGGATGTTCACGGACGGGGACGGGATACCCCTGGCTTTCTCCATCTTTCCGGGAAACCAGAACGAGCAGCAGTCCCTTAAGCCATTGGAAAGAACAGTCCTCCAGAAATTCGGCCACTCCAAATTTATCTACTGCTGTGATGCGGGGCTGGGCTCGGAAGGCAACCGTGAATTCAACCACATGGGGGAAAGGTCGTTCATCGTGACACAGTCCATCAAAAAGCTGCCTGCTGAAGACAGGGAATGGGCACTTAACGGTGGCGGCTTCAAACGGCTTTCTGATGACAGGCCGGTAGACCTGTCCGAAATCGGGGAAGAAAAAGACGGCCTTTTCTATAAGGACTGCCCTTATACGACCAAAAAGCTGCACCAAAGGCTGATCATCACCTACTCCCCCAAATATGCCGCTTACCAGAAGGAAATCCGCAGGAGACAGGTAGAACGCGCCGAGAAAATGGTGGCAGCCGGGAAGAGAAAGGCGGAAAGGAAGAACCCTAATGACCCGGCCCGGTTCGTGGGAAAGATGGCTGTCACAAAGGACGGCGAGGCAGCCGGCATCCAGTATTATCTGGATGAAGAAAAGATAGCGGAGGAAGCGAGATATGACGGGCTGTATGCCGTATGTACCGATCTGCTGGATGATGATGTGGCCCCCATCCTGAAGGTCAGCGAAGGAAGATGGCGGATAGAGGAATGCTTCCGCATCATGAAGACGGACTTTGAAGCCCGGCCTGCATTTGTGCGGCTGGAAAACCGGATCAAGGCACATTTCCTGACCTGCTTTCTCGCGCTTCTTGTCTACCGGATTCTGGAAAAAAAGCTGGGAGGCGGCTATACCTGTGAAGAGATTCTGAAGACGCTCAGGGAGATGGATTTTGCAGATGTCGAGGATCAGGGGTATATGCCACTCTATAAACGCTCTAAGCTGACAGATGTCTTACACGAAGTCTGCGGTTTCCGCACAGACTATCAGTTTATCACCAGGCAGAAGATGAGGGGAATCCAAAAAAGAAGTAAAGGTAGGGAATAAATTACCATATTTCATTTCTGAAACCAAAATCGCTGTAGCCCGCATAAATACTAGGGTTACAGCGATTCATTGTCCGTACTACTGTCAAAAACAGGATTATATTTATCCGGCAATAGCAATCTGTCTGTCATTCTCTGGAAACAAACTTAT
>CAJULU010000123.1 GCA_910587575.1 uncultured Dorea sp. | reverse complement strand
TACATTGAAAAATACGGCTATTAAAAATGTCGATTTTTAATAGCCGTAGTAATAAATCCGGATCTGTTATAAATTTAGATATATCTCCATGCCAAGTCCTCCTCTGGCTCGTCTTTAAAATCCATTTGCAGTATACAGCCATCTGTTACCAATAAATTTACCAGCAGAAAACCCAAAATCCCTTCCTTTTCTTTTGCCTGAAAGTTTTGGTACTCCTTTTCATCTGTGAAAAGTTCATTCAGAAACCTTTCTTTATACTTTTCATAAAATGCCTTATTGTCTAAAACATGATAATCTATTTCCAATTCTTTGATATACTCCTTTTCTTTCGTCAACTGTTCCTGCCCTTGTTTCCTCATATTCATCATTTCCAGCCAGGCGGAATATGCATCCGACGAGAATTTTCTTGTATCCCTATAATGTACCAGATCATATGGATAATTCTTATTCTTCTTTCATTTGGAATCATCCAAGCCTAATATCTTGGCGACAGCACCTGTTTCGTAACGCCATTCATCATTGATACTCTTCTTTTTATTCACTTTCTTCATATATGTTTCCAATAAATCAGCGGCTTCTGCTTTATCTGTCTGTGCTGTTAATATGATATTCCCAATATCCTGATAGTTTGTATCGAAATATATTTCTGTCTGATGTGTCCATCCTATATCATAGGCGGACAATAAGAAATCTATCAGGGCATAAGCTCCATGAAATTATTTCTTTAAGTTTGTCCTCCGGCCAGCTTTTTCCACGCACTTTTTATCCCTCACATATCTTTCTGCGCAAACCCATAACAAAATCCATGCTTTTCTTGCAAACGGTTAATATCAACGCAAACGCCCTCATTTCATCAGCCCCATATACCTTTTTGTCCACTCTGTCGTATCCATATGCGGTATCTGTTTCAGAAAAGACTCATACTGCCCATTACTGTAATATGCCCTCACTGCCGCTCTAAGCATCTCCAGCGAGATTACTTCACGTGCCGGAACTTCGGACTTGTCAAGCATTGTGTGGACTGTAATCTTATCCATCGCTTGTTTTCTTTCCTTATTGATAATAGAATACGTGCGAAAGTCTCCATCCGGCAAATTGACTTGCGTTTCCGCAACAAACTTATCATTCATGCCAAAAAACTGCAGAAATCCATCCCTGGAGCGAAGAATCATGTACTCTTCCTCTCCATTTACAACTGCCAATAAAAGTGTCTCAATATCTTCATATAATACATTTTTTTCATGATACCCGGCTTCAACCAGTTCCACATCCACTACGCGCTCCGCAGAAAATGGTGCCTGGTCAGCTATCCAGACTGCCCTCTGATAAAATGTACCAATATCAAATGCACATCCATACCGGATTCGACTGTACGCCTGGTAAATGGGTTCTAATCTGTCATTACCCCTTTGAAGCATGGGTAGCTCTCCGTTCAACGCCCATGCGAATCCTTTCTCCGACAAATGCACGCGCAGCAGCGTCTCCCCGATATAAACACCAAAACACGCTGCCCATTCTGCCAGAATCTCATCACCTTCTTCTTCGCTGCACTGATTGACCCTCTCGTGAAAGGTCTGCATCATCGCCTTTCATCCGGGTGATTCCTGCACAGGTATCAAGATTGACCTTATCACGCTTACGGCACTCCCTTATCCTTTTCAGTAAATGTGAGCCGCCTGACGCCTCGGCGTTTCCGCCGCAGGAAGCGCTGCACAGGACCACTGCAGCTGACAGAATGCCAGACAGGATTTTTTTCTGCTCCATCATTCTTAGTCAAACCAGCAGCAAAGCTGCTTCAGCCGCATCAGGTCGTCTATGCCTTCCAGGGAAGCAAATCTGCTTTCTACCACTTCCAGCACCCGCAGCAGGGGCATCGCTCTTAAGAAAGTCATATCCTGATATTCCGCGCTGAAAAGCCGCAGCACCTCCAGCCCGGTAAACAGGCCGATATCCTGCTGAATGCCACGATCTGTCCGCCGCTGCCATTCCTCGTAAGCATCGAAGTCGCCAAATTTCTCCCGATATGTTTCGCACAGGATGGTTTTCTCGAAAGATTCCCATTCATCCGCAGAATTGTCCCAATCC
>CAJULU010000122.1 GCA_910587575.1 uncultured Dorea sp. | reverse complement strand
ATCTGGTTGGCTGTCTTTTGATAGTCCATCATCACATCAACCAGACGCTCACGGTAATCCGTAAGCGCCGCTTTCACACCGGAAATTCCTTTCCGGACAACTTTGCACATCTCCGCTTTCCCTTTTTCCTTAAAAGCGCTGACTGCCTTAGCCGCCGTTTCCACCAAATGTTTTCTTACCGTTGTCAGACGTTCCGACAGGCCCGTGATTTTCTCCTGAAGGTGCGCCACCCTATCCATGAGTTTCTCTGTAACTGATTTTGGCTGGTTTTCCTGCATCTGTGAAAGCTGTTCCCGGACACTCTGTAACTCGTCCACCATTGCGCTAAGCTGCACCTGCATACCCGCCACATACCAGAAAATCCCCATAAAGTCCTGTGACTGCTCTTTCATGTTCTGCTGGTTAAGCAGCTCCATGAACTGCTTTAACACATCGCTTTCCTCCATAACCTGTTTTGTATTCTGTTCCGCTGATTCCATTCTTCTAAACCTCCATTTATTTTTACTGCATAATAAAAGACAGCCTTATACTGACTGCCTTGTTAAAACAGGCAGCTTTTTCGCAGCTGCCTGTTTTAAAATAATTATAAAGTTTCTGCTTTCTCCTTTGCCTTTTTCGGCATGGCTTTCTCTGCATCTCCCCCGGCGGCTTTCACTTTGAACGCTTCCAGCTTTTCCTTTAACGATGCTCTCTGCACAGGCTTATCAGCCATTCCAGCCGTAAGTTTCAGCCCCTGCGGATTGCTATTATCCACTGCATAATTATGCCTTGCATTTTCTACCGGGTACGGTGTTGGTGCATCCGCAACGCTTTCCCTTGTTTCCGTTTTTTCCTCCTGCCCCAACTTCTGGACATCATGTCCAGAAGTTTCCTGTCCTTCATTTTCTTCCTCCGGCGCATCGTCCATACCAAGCGCATCATCACCCTTTTCGTCCATGTTGAGCAGGGCATTTAAGGCAGACAGGCGTTCCAACTTCTCTGCAAGCTCCGCTTCCTGTGCAAACGGCTTTGTGACCTCCACTTTTGCTGTTTCAAGCTGACGCTCCACTGTTTCAAGTTTTGTCTGTGCCTCGGAAAGCTGTTTCGGCATGGATTCCAGCGCATGGTTGATACGGGCAATGTTGCCGAGAGGGTCAGAGCCGATCTCAAGGTTATGGGAAAGCTGCCCTTTTAAGTTCATCACAAATTTGTGGTTGAACGAATCAAAGGACACCGCCATCTTAAACCCGGCATACTCCCCGACTGTGGCAGGCACATTGACGGTTTTCATCTCCTTGCACATCTCCACGAGTGCGGTTCCGGCTTCTTTTTTATCCGTATATACTTTATCCCCAACTTTCATCAAAAACTGTTCTTTATCTGCCGGAAGGTTTGCTTTTGCGGTCTGAATGTCAGCCCCCATACCGCTTATACGTTCTTTCAGGATAGCGATCTGTTGCGGGTAATGCTTGGCGATATTGTCCTCAAGTCGGTATTTCTGGCTGGTGTGGTTTCCTTTCATCAGCTTCAGCTTGGATACCTGAATATCGAGATCCATCTTTTCTTTTATATAGGGATTGCCCGTTGCCAGAGCCTTAACTTCCGCATAAGTTAGCGCCGCTTCGTCCACGTCCTCACAGCTACGCACAGGGGATTTGCTCGTCATAATCTGACCAATGAATTTCTGCTTGTTCTCAATGAGCTGCCATGAATAGCTATCGAACGTACCTTCTGTTACATAACGGAAAATCTTGACCTTTGGATTGAGGTTGCCCTGCCTTAAAATACGCCCTTCCTGCTGTTCGATGTCAGAAGGACATACTCGCCGATACATGATTAAAAACACGTTTCTATCAGCAAATATGCCCTTCCTGGCTTATGCACCCTATGAATTTGTAATAAATCTTTACTTCCTGTATACGCTCCCCGTCTACGTCCTGCGGTTCGCCTATGGTAATCTTTTCGATAAGGGTATTTAACAGTGCCGCCGAAAGTTCCTCAATCCCTGCATACCCTTTTATCAGCTTTGAAAACTGCTCGGCGTTTCCCCTATCCTTATCGCTTTCCGTCCTCTGTGCGGTCAGTTCCTTAATAGCCTGCTCTAATCCTGTCT
>CAJULU010000121.1 GCA_910587575.1 uncultured Dorea sp. | reverse complement strand
GTCTTGCCAAGCGCTTGTTCAGTTTTTCCTACCCACTCTTTCTACCGATGAGCCGGATTTATTTTCCGGTTTCTGATCCAGTTTCAGAAGTATTTGCGCATGTCTGATGCGGTATCCTTTCCCGCCTTTTTGCACCAGTACTTTGAGCTCCTGTATTTCATCATCTGTCAGGGTGACAACGTAACGTGGCATATCCGTATCCTCCAATACCGTTTTTAATGGAGTATAACAGAAATATCTACAAACGTAAACTATTGTTGCTAACCGGATACAGTAGTAGAAATAATGCATGTATGATAAAATAGAGGGGTGACATGAAAAACACAAAAATTTTGAGGGGAAAGGGGCACACTTATATGCCAAACTATCAAAAGCTCTACACCACGCTATTCAACCGTGTGGAGGACGTCATGACCTACATCAACGATGCCATCGTTCTGAAGGAAGCCTATGACTGGGACCACACCCGTGCAGTCATGCTGAAGCTGCAGGCCGCCCTGCAGGAATGCGGGGACATCTACACAGATGCAGAATAAAAACACCCCCGGACCGGCCCAAAGAGTCAGTCCGGGGGTGTTTTACATGATAATGCCCCGGTTTCTGCGAAATTTATAGGGTAAACCCCCGTTTCGTCATCTTGACAAACCTTGACGCAGAATGTATAATACAAAGTTGTTAATGCATCTACACACCATTTATTGCATGAAAAAATACGGAAGGGGAGAGGCTAATGATTCTCAGCGATAAGGAGATCAGAAAATACATTCAAAATACAAATACGCCTATGATTGATCCTTTTTCAGAGGATCATCTCCAGGCCGCTTCTTATGATATCAGCATGTCTGGCCGTATCTCCGTATTAAAACGAATCGGACGCATGATCGATCCGGCTGACGGACGGGACCTGAATGAGATGTACGAGAATATTAAAATCGGCAGTGACGGATACCTGTTCTCTCCTGGGGAATATATCTTGGCAGAGCTGGCGGAAAAGGTTAAAATTCCAAGTAATCTTGTTGCCCACATCCGTCCCAGGACTCGCTTTACCAGAGCCGGTATCCTGATTGCCGATCAGCACTGTAATCCTACTTACGAAGGACGTCTGTATATCGGTATGTGCAACGCCGGGCCCAATACGCTCCTCCTCAGACCGGGACTCATCATTGCACAGTTCGTTTTTGAGCCGCTCTCCTCCACTCCCAGTGAGATCCTTTGGTATGAGAACAAAAAGAATGCCGCCTTTCATCAGGAATCTTCTTTCCGCGGCGCAAAGTTCGCAGAGGCCGGCTGGTCAGAGGCGGGGAAGAAATTGTACCATGATGTGATAGCTTCGTTAGAAAAAGGGGAGTAACAGTGGCTCAAAATCAGCTTGATACAGTTATAGCATACTATGTTCGACATAAGTTCCGGTGTGATGTTCCAAATGAGGATGAATTTGGTGAAATTGTAGAAGCCATTAAAACCAATATACTGGAGGAGGCACTGCCCCAGATATCGGAAAAGAAGTTATCGGAAGCCAGAGAGAAGGTTGAAGAAGAGGCCAGGCAGTATAAGAAACAATTGCTGCAAAAAGTCAGGATTTCCCTGATCGTTGAGACGATTTTTATCGCTTTCTTAGTTGGTATCGTGGTCAACCAGGTTACCAATTTAATCCCAAAGCAACACTGGCGGCTTGCAATTATCATTTCAATGGGTCTCTGCGTGTTCATGGTAATACTTGCAACGGTGGAGCCAAAGGAGTAAAAATGGATGACAAAGGGCGAGAGGTTTTTGCGGGACGCTGTTACCGGCACTTCAAAGGCAACTTGTATCAGGTGATTGGAATTGCCACACATACGGAAACAGAGGAGAAAATGGTCGTGTATCAGGCGCAGTATGGCGAACGGCAGTTGTTTGTCCGCCCATATGAGATGTTTATTGAAGAAATAGACAGCCAAAAACACCCGGAGGCCACGCAGCAGCACAGATTTGAGCTTGTAGATTGAGAAGGAAGAAAACACACTCCCGGACCGGCCCAAAGAGCCAGTCCGGGAGTGTTTTACATGATAATGCGCCGGTTTCTACCATAAGCATCTCCCCCTGTGATGGGGGACCAACCGCCTGCCTCTTGTGCAGCGTACCCTTCTGA
>CAJULU010000120.1 GCA_910587575.1 uncultured Dorea sp. | reverse complement strand
TATTGAGGATATGCAGTATATGGGAGGCGGAATGGTGGTGTTTTTGGAGGCAAATAATGAGGAAAAACTGCTGTCATTTTATCGGGATAATAAATTCCGGCAGTTTGACACCAGACTGACAGAATCAAAACAAGCAGAACCGCACGAGCTGGTACAGCTTTTAAGGCTGCTCTGATTAAAATTGAATAGCAACAGTAACTTTAGGTGCATGGTATAGAAAAATCAATATCCATGCACCTTTTAATTTTTGGGGATACCGTCCTGTAACGATTCAGGACGGTATTTTTGCGCAGAAAAAGAAAGGAAAATAAATATGACAGATACAAAACAGTCCACAGAGGAAAATGATGTAATAAAGCAGTTCATGGAGCTGCTTAACCAGCAGAACATGGGGGAGCAGTCACAGGACTTCATGGAGCTTTTCAGGTTTGCGGCGGGTATGCAGCTACAGCTTGCTGTGATGGCGGACGAGTTGCAGGGCGTCAGACAGCAGCTTGAACAGTTGCAGGAAAACCAGCCGAAGTCCTTTAAAGAAAACCTTATGGATAAGGTGGAGCGCCTTCAGGAGAAAATCACAGATTTATCAGAACGCCTTTCGGCAGTAAAAGACCATTTAGTGGAAACAGCGGCGCAGGCGGTCAATGCCTTTAAGGAAAAAGGGAAATCGGGGATGTGCAAAATTGTCCAAAAAGGAATTTCCGGCGTGAAGTCGGCGCTTGAAGATTTCCGGGAGCGTCTGACAGAAACAATGCTGGACTTCCAAAAGACAGCCAACCAGATAGACAGCATCGGGGATGAATTAAAACAGATCGGGAACAGTGTTTCCAACGTGGGCAGGCTGTTAGCCGGAAAAGGAACGGAAGAAGTAATTGACGAAAAAACGGGTGTCGGTCTGACAAGGGCAGTTAATAAGCCTGTGAAAAAGGCGGTGGAAAATCTGCGGAATGGGATTGATTCCGTTGATAAGGCATTTGAAAAGCTGGATAGGCTGTCTGACCGTTTTGATGTGGGAAAAGAGGCGGAGAAAGGCGGGCGGGAGTCCTTAAAGGACAAACTTTCACAGATGAAAGCAAAAACAGGCCAGCAGAAAAAAGTGCCGGAGTTGGACAAGGCAAAAACAAAAAGTAAAGCGGAGTGTTTATAAATATCAATAAAAATATCCAGAGTGGGAACAGACAGGAAAACCTGTCTGTTTCCTGCTTTTATGGAGGAAAAGGAGAAATAACCATATGGCAGATGCAAAAACAGAAAAGCAGAAAGTAAAAGAGATCACTGACAAGCTAGAGGAGGGGTTAAAGGAACTTTTTGAAAGCGAGAAGTATAAAAATTACCTCTCCACCATGTCAAAATTCCATAATTACAGCTTCAACAACACGCTCCTGATAGCCTTACAGCGCCCTGATGCCAGTTTAGTCGCAGGATACCAGGCATGGCAGAAGAATTTCAACCGCCATGTAAAAAGAGGGGAAAAGGGAATCCGTATCCTTGCCCCCGCCCCTTATAAAATTAAGGAGGAACGGGATAAATTAGACCCTGTGACCGGGGAGATCATGCTGGATAAGGACGGTATGCCGCAGACGGAAGAAGTCGAGGTTAAAATTCCCGCTTTCCGTGCCGTATCCGTGTTTGACGTTGCCCAGACGGAGGGTGAGCCGCTTCCGGAACTGGAAGCAAAAGAGCTTTTATCTACGGTGGAGGGATATGAGGACTTTATCAAGGCAGTTACCTATGTAGCCCCTGTCCCAATCGGTTTTGAGGATATTCCCGGCGCTTCAAAGGGCTATTTCAACATAGGGGAAAACCGGATTGCAGTGCAGGAGGGTATGAGCGAAAGCCAGACATTAAAGACAATGGTGCATGAAACAGCCCATTCCATGCTGCACAATAAGGAAGTCAACAAGGAAGATATTCTTGCGCCTGCAAAGGACAGGAATACCAAAGAAATCGAAGCCGAGAGCATAGCTTTTACAGTCTGCCGGCATTTTGGAATTGACACGTCCGAATATTCGTTCTCTTATATAGCGGGCTGGTCATCAGGACGTGACATGAAAGAACTGAAATCTTCCCTTGACACAATCCGCAGGACGGCATCGGAGCTTATCACAGGCATTGAGGAGCAGCTTAAAGAGTTGCAGCGTGACCGGGAAATCATGCAGGAACAGTCACAGGAGTTTATTCTCG
>CAJULU010000119.1 GCA_910587575.1 uncultured Dorea sp. | reverse complement strand
TCAGTTACCTTTTTTGGCTTTCTGGATAAATGAAGGGTTGAAAATACAGGTATTTGTGAAGTCGGGAAATGTGTGGATAGAAATACATGTCATTTCCCGACAGCTTTGTGCGTTACTGAGCCAGGATGGAAAGAATTTTGTCCAATATGTGGAAAGCAACTTCCTCTTTGTTCATAAGGGGAAGTTCTGTAATCTCATCGGGCGTGATTATAGTCACAATATTTGTTTCCGTCTCAAAACCGGCACCCGGAACTTTCAGATTATTGGCAACAATCATATCCAGATTTTTTTTATCCAGTTTTTTCCGTGAGTTGTCCAGCATATTTTCCGTCTCCATAGAGAAACCACATAAGAACTGCCCTGGCTTTTTATGTTCTCCCAGGTATTTCAGAATGTCGCTGGTTCTCTCTAGAGAAACCGATAGTTTAGTGTCTGTCTTTTTCACTTTCTCATCGGCGACCTGAGCTGGCCGATAATCAGCAACAGCCGCCGCTTTGATAATTAAATCCATGGATTCGCTTTGTGAGACGACCGCATTGTACATATCTCTGGCTGAGATGACCGGAACCACATTTACAAACATTGGAGGTTTTAAGGCGGTTCTGCCGGTTACCAGAGTGACATCCGCCCCTCGGAGCATACAGGCATATGCAATGCTGTAACCCATTTTCCCGGAAGAATGGTTAGTGAGATAACGAACCGGGTCAAGGGCTTCCTGCGTAGGTCCGGCGGTCACCAGCACCCTCATACCAGCCATGTCTTTGGGACAGGAGCATGAGCGCAGAATATGTTCCAAAATAGTCTCTGGTTCTGCCATCTTGCCGGTTCCTACATCGCCGCAGGCAAGCCGCCCTTCGGAAGGCGCAATCATCTCCATTCCATATTCCTTGAGCCGGTCAAGGTTGTCCTGAGTGGCAGGATTTTCGTACATACCGGTATTCATTGCAGGAGCAATCAGTTTTGGTGCTGAACTGGCCAGGATGGTGGTGGTGAGCATATCATCAGCCAGCCCATGGGCCAGTCTGGCTATCACATTGGCGGTCGCAGGTGCGACAATGATTACGTCTGCTTTTTTGGCAAGGGAAACATGCTCTACCTTGAATTCAAAATTACGGTCAAAGGTATCAGTGATGCATTTGTGTCCTGTCAGTGATTCAAAGGTAATGGGGTTGATGAAATTGATTGCGTGTTCAGTCATGATCACGTGGACTTCAGCCCCGGATTTCACAAGAAGGCTCGCCAGGGTTGCGCTCTTATAAGCGGCGATTCCTCCGGTAACTCCCAGAAGGATTGTTTTATTATTCAGATTCATATGAGTTCCTTTCCAGATATTTTGTAAAGTGCTACTATTACTATAGCCTGTTTGAAAATATGTTGCAAGAACCTTGTACATTTTCCGTATATATTTTCTATGCTACATTTTCTAGACTTTGGGAGAGATATATGATAAAATAAGTAATATTTTGGCAGATAGAATAATATAGGATGAGGTTGTGTATATGAAAAGGATAATAATCGGATTAATCGTAGCGTCAAGTATCGTATTTACAGGATGTGGAGATAAGACGGAGAAGAAAGCGGCGGAGGATCAGACAAAGCAGGAGACTTCAGCAGAAGTAAACCAGGCAGATCTGACGGCGGGGCAGGAACAGGAACCGGATGCGGGAGAAGATAATGGAATATCGGCTCTTACTACAGAGGACGGGAGTGTCAGAATTTCGATTGTACGTCCGGAAGGATACGAAGAGGCTGAGTTCAGTTCTGAACAACAGGTAGCATTTCAGCGAATGGGTGCAGACGGTACCAGCAGTACACAGATTAATCTGCGGCTGATGGCAGGGGATGAGAATGCTGTGATAACGGCGGCAAAGCAGGAAGTGGAGTATCTTATGAGCGCCAATGCGGATGAACAGAGCTCGGTGATGGGAGAGATCCAGACAATGACAGGCGGAGAACGGCAGTGGTCATTTTTCTCTTATTCTCTGGCAGGTGAGGAAGGTTACAGGCTCTGGACAGGCCTTTCGAATGGATGTATTCTGTCCTGCGCCGTTGAGAATATAGGAAGCGGACTGGAACCGCTTGCGGCCGAGGCTCTGGTTCCGATGTTGTCGGCAGCGATTCAAGAGTAAAATTCGAGTACAAAGGGATGATTACCAAGGAAATTGTGATAAATGCCATGATGCTGTATCTGTTATACAAGAGGGGGAGAATCTTACATGGAAAAGCAGCTGAAATACTCAGTGGATATCTCTGTTATATTAAGTTTTTCCAGACGGCAAAATCCAGAAAAATAAAA
>CAJULU010000118.1 GCA_910587575.1 uncultured Dorea sp. | reverse complement strand
CCCAATACGGGAAACTCCGTACATTCCGCCACATAAAACGTAATGGCTGCCTCCTGCTCTGTCTGTCCGTTATTTTCAGGAATCTCCATATGGCTCTGTTTTTCGTCCAGATATTCTTCCGCACTCTTTAAATATTCTTCCAACGTCCCCGTCTTCTCCGTAGAGATTGGATTGATGTCAACCGGGATTCCCGCTATTTTCAACCCTCCCTCATGTAACGCATTGAAGAAAGCCTCCTCCTTCAAATCGCCGCTGTAAGACACCACCACATCTATATCCGAGCCTTCATGGTACAGCCCTTCCCTGGAACGGCTCCCATATACCCTTGCGCCAAGCAGCTCCACTTCCTCCGACAGCCCCATTCCATCAATCTGCGCCTGGGCATAGCAGAGTACCGTTTCCTCTATCCCTGCCCGGCTCTGGCCGTTTAAGGCAGGCTCTGGCTCCGTCATATCAGAAATAAACGGCAGTTTCCCCTTCTCCATTTCTTTCGCCTGTGCTTTCTGCAGATCTTCCTGTGCCGCCGTTTCAGCTTTCTCCTGCAGTTCTTCATAGTCCAAACCTTACATGCTGTCATAGGGATGCCTTCATCAGAAAGGATTGCTTCCATCGCTTCACCAATGGAAATATCCGGATTGTCATACACGCCTCCGTCAATCTCCCGGAAATCCGTACCGTAAATCGTATAGTCGTAGCCATCGGAAACAGTCTGGATGGAAAAATATCCTCTTCCTGTCTGATATGCAATTTCAGTATCATAATTATCCAGATACTCTCTTGCTTTCTTTGACGCTTCCATTGTTTCCTCACGCACCCATTTCCCGCTCAGGGAATTAAATTCTATATCCGTAAGCGTTTCGATCCCATTCCTGCACTCGATCAATGGCATCCTGGAGGGCGGCTGTTCGGTACTTTCCATGCCAAGGCTTCTATCCATATGGTTCGGGATCTGATAGTAGGCAGTAACCGCCGCATCCACATCTTCAAAATACTGATATGCCCTTTCTGCTTTGCCGCCCTCGGCATTCTGTATGACATAGTATTGTGCAATGAATGGCGTTTCCGGCTCTGCCTTCATCTCTATCCCCTTTTCCGAAAAATATTCACTAATGGCTTCCATTGCCCCCTCGTCAAATCCATGCTCCAAGTCCTCTGCCACCAAGTCCCCTTGCTGATTAACAACAATAGATGCCACAGAATCCCCATATTCCTCATGCTCCATCCGGTAAAACAGTTCGCCGCTGATCTCCTTTGCTTCTACCGTATGCCATGTTCCGAAATGTCTATTTGCAATAAAGCCTTTCGTTTCTTCATTAATCTGCACATTTTCTTCCTTTCCTAACTCCAGTTCCCGTATTCCATCCCTTGCCAGCCCGATAAACCCGTCCAGTACAGCCGGGTGGCTGTTTACCACATAGTCAGCGTTCATGTCCATCCCCCGGTTTATATTCTCCGGTATCACATATCCTTTGGCCCATGCCTTGTTCCCATCGGAAAACCGTCCGTCATGCTCCAAATGCTGGATAGTATTGGCAAGGATGAATGCAACACGTTCTGCCCCGTATTCTTCAAGGACGCCCACTGCGACGTTAATCTTCAGATGCATCCCGTCAAAGTTCTCCCGGATTGCGTCCTCAACTGCTTTTTTGCAGTCCAGATTCAGCTTTCTTGATTCCAGTTCACCCGCCCGCAGGATATGTATTACAGTATGCCCTTGGGGATGATATTCTGGCATTCAAAAAGGAGAGGCATTTTCATCCTCTCCCTAACACGCTTGTATTCAAAAATATTTACTCGTCACATTCTTCTAACACAAGTATCTTCACAGGCTAACTCTTGCACATCAGTACAATCTACAATGGCTTTTCATACTTTCCATTCTTCCACAGTCACGCAACGTATTTCTTTGAACTGCTTTAACTGTTTATCATTCGTCAAAAAAGTATCACACCCTTGGACACATGCACTTGCGAGCTGTAATGCGTCCATCGCCTTAAACTTTCCATATTCAGCCCTAATCATAGAAGCCTTTTTCGCAATTTCCATATCGACAGAATACAACGGGACATCACAATCTGATACAAATTCAAAAAAAAGCTTCTGCCTTTTCACTGTTATGATTCCTATACGGGAAAGTAAGATATTCCATACAAGTTATAACAGAAGTAGTCAGCTCTTTCCCATTCCCTAATATTTCTTCGAGAATACTTCTGGCTTTTTCTCCAAAATTCACATCATTATCAAGGAAATAAATCATCGGTGCAGTATCTAAAAATACTTTTCTATAACCTGTCATAATCCCGTAACTCCCTTATAGCTTCCTGT
>CAJULU010000117.1:2081-2353 GCA_910587575.1 uncultured Dorea sp. | reverse complement strand
CAGATGGCTTCCATTAAGCCAGAAAGCATTAGAGACTATAAAGCGGGTACAAGATATTAATCATCAATACAAAGAATGTTATGAAGATTTTCTGTTTGTTAAGAATGGAAAAATAATGTCACCAGATGCAGTAGACGCTCAGCTTATCCGAGGTTGTAAATATATCGGGATTAAAGTTAAGACCATGC
Source organism: uncultured Dorea sp. (assembly GCA_910587575.1). Classification (GTDB taxonomy): domain Bacteria; phylum Bacillota; class Clostridia; order Lachnospirales; family Lachnospiraceae; genus Sporofaciens. The sequence goes on along the minus strand of CAJULU010000117.1, from coordinate 2,165 downwards.
ATAAGATAAGAAAAACTTATGGTTCCATGCTTCTCCATAATGGTGTCAATATCAGTGCAGTAAAAGATATGTTAGGTCATGCTG
>CAJULU010000117.1:1395-2034 GCA_910587575.1 uncultured Dorea sp. | reverse complement strand
AATTGCCGCATTGCCTGTTGCTGTCCACAAAGCCTTGATTTTACTCAATGTCATTAACTTAAGGAATCTTTTACATTTAAAGTTGTAGAAGGTTCCTTTTTTCTGTATTTTGCTGTAAAATTCAAATAGGAAACTGATATTTTTTGTATTCCGTAAGGCAGGTGATTTTATGAATAATTCTCAAAAACGAGCCTGTTGTGATATCAGTTTGATCCATCAGGTTGAATTTCAGGATTTTTGTAGAAATGGGAATCCATCATCTTTTATAAGAAACCGAAAAATGCCTTTAACAGATCTTCTGTTTACCATGCTGAACCGAAAGGGGATTACATTGAGTCTGGAACTGAGAAATTATATGAATACTGCACATCCGGGAATGGAACTATCAAAGACTGGTTACTTGAAACAGCGCATGAAGCTTAACCCGCTGGCTTTTTATGAACTTTACCGCCATCATAACAGGAACTTTTATGCAGAACCTGGGTTCTCCACATTCCAGGGTTATCTGGTTCTAGCCGCGGACGGTTCAGGAATCAATATTCCTACTACAGGGGAAACCCTGAAAGAATTCGGAACTTCCAGCAGAAAAGGGACAAAACCGCAGGCTTCCATAGGGCTTGGATGCTTGTATGACGTTAT
>CAJULU010000117.1:345-1385 GCA_910587575.1 uncultured Dorea sp. | reverse complement strand
CCGCATGATTCTGGAGAGTGACTGCTGCAGATGTAAGTTTGATGAAATGAGCCTTGCGGAAGAACAGATTGGCCGCGTATGTGAAACCATCGGCGGTTCCCAGCCGTTTCTGGTCGTCATGGACAGGGGATACCCCTCCACTGCAGCTTTTATCCGGATGATGGAGAAAGGCATCTTGTTTCTAGTGCGTCTGAAATCCAGCGATTATAAAAAAGAGCAGGCCGCTCTGTCTGAACCGGATGAATGGGTAAACATCCATCTGGATAAGAGCCGCGTTAGACATTATAAGGGAACAGATATCGGCCGGCGCATGGAGGAGCTAGGAGAGATCACCCTGCGGATGGTAAAAGTGCCGCTGCCGGAAGGACGGGAAGAAATACTGATCACAAACCTCCCCTCTGAAATCTTTGACCGCGTACAGATTGCAGAACTCTACCATATGAGATGGGGGATTGAAACGGCATATGAGACGCTGAAGGACCGCCTTCAGATAGAGAACTTCACAGGGACGAAGCCGGTCCTGCTGCTACAGGATATTTACAGTACAATCTATATCAGTAACCTTGCAGAAGACATCATCCGCGATGCAGAGGCGGAACTGGATGAAAAAGAGAGCCACCGGAAACATAAAATGATGGTCAACCGGACATTGAGCATAGGGATACTGAAAAATGACCTCATCTATATATTACTGGAAACGGACAGGCAGAAACAGGACAGGCTGTTCCAGCAGATCTATGAAGACATCCGTAAAAATCTTGTTCCCGTAAGGCCAGGCCGTCATTACCATCGGACAAAAGGGCAGCTTGCGGGAAAATATTCAAACACGCATAAAAGGGCTTACTAAACAATAGTGGAATTAGGGGATGCGTGGAAGAACTATGTGATAAATACAGTAAAATGACATAGTTATGAGGATTTCATATCCAAAGCAATGCCGAATATCTTTACCCTATATAGCGGTGTAATGATATCCGGCATTGTTCTTTTTCTTAAGTTAATGACATTGTGAATTTACGCACTTTGTGACATTTTTCAGT
>CAJULU010000117.1:0-302 GCA_910587575.1 uncultured Dorea sp. | reverse complement strand
ATATCCTGCCTGCTAATGCTTATTGTGCTAGATTTACTATGCTATGGCTTACATGTATAGGTGTTGTGACTGTATATCTTTTAAAGGCATTGTAGACTGCTGTAATCTGGAATCTACTCTATCTGGCATGAAATGGGAACAAGAACAATGAGACTTTTTATGTCGGTTGTATCTGGATACTGCTCAAATTCAGATGTCGATTAAACAGACATCCGAACTACTATGGAAAATAACGCCGCTAATAACGATTGTACGGTAACAGGCAAAATAGCAGGAGTAAGTCACTTTAAAATATGTTAAAA
>CAJULU010000116.1 GCA_910587575.1 uncultured Dorea sp. | reverse complement strand
CCACCGAGACGGGAGCTGGACAGTGGGGAACAGCGCTTTCCATGGCGTGTGCTTACCTGGATCTGGACTGCAAGGTATTCATGGTAAAATGTTCTTATGAGCAGAAACCGTTCCGCCGTGAGGTGATGCGTACCTATGGGGCAAGCGTGACTCCGTCACCGTCGATGGAGACGGAAGTCGGCAGGAAGATCCTGGCAGAGCATCCGGGAACATCCGGAAGCCTGGGATGTGCCATTTCAGAGGCGGTAGAGGTTGCGGTAGGAAGTGAAGGCTACCGGTATGTACTGGGAAGCGTGCTGAACCAGGTATTGCTGCATCAGTCGATCATCGGTATGGAGACCAAGAGCGCACTGGACAAATATGGAATTACGCCGGATATCATCATTGGCTGCGCAGGCGGCGGCTCCAATCTGGGCGGGCTGATTTCCCCGTTTATGGGAGAGAAATTAAGAGGTGAGAAGGATTATCATTTCATCGCAGTAGAACCGGCCTCCTGCCCGAGCCTTACCAGAGGCGTCTATGCCTATGACTTCTGTGATACAGGCATGGTGTGTCCGCTGGCGAAGATGTATACCTTGGGAAGCGGGTTCATTCCATCGGCAAATCATGCAGGCGGACTGCGTTACCATGGTATGAGTTCCGTTCTGTCGCAGCTTTACGCAGACGGATATATGGAAGCAAGGTCTGTGGAACAGACGGCAGTGTTTGAGGCGGCTGAGAAGTTTGCAAGAGTGGAAGGAATCCTTCCGGCGCCGGAGAGCAGCCATGCAATCAAGGTGGCAATTGACGAGGCGATGAAGTGTAAGGAGACCGGGGAAGAGAAGACGATCGTGTTCGGGCTCACCGGTACCGGGTATTTTGACATGATGGCCTATGAGAAGTTCCACAACAAAGAGATGAAGGACTACATCCCTACGGATGAGGATCTGAAAGCGGGATTCGATGGAATTCCCAGATTCCCGGGAAATATGGAATGATTTCCAGAGGCGTATGAGTGGAAGAGGAGATTAAGAATATGAAAGTTTTGGTCGTGGTAGATATGCAGAACGATTTCATTGACGGAGCATTAGGTACAAAAGAGGCAGCGGCGATTGTGCCGAAAGTGGCGGAGAAGATCCGGAATTTTGACGGAGAGGTACTGTACACCAGAGACACCCATGGGGAAGATTATCTGGAAACCCAGGAGGGAAAGAACCTTCCGGTTGTGCATTGCGTGAAAGGAACCAGAGGATGGGAACTGCACCCGGATATTGAGGCGCTTCGGAAAGAAGAGCCGGTTGATAAGCCCACATTCGGAAGTACGAAGCTGGGAACGATGCTGAGGGTGATGAATGAAGAATGCAGATTGCGGGCCATTGACGGCGGAGTCGAATCCATTACGTTTGTGGGGCTCTGTACGGATATCTGTGTAATCTCCAATGCCATGATCGCAAAAGCTTTCGTTCCGGAAATCCCGGTTATCGTTGACGCTTCCTGCTGTGCCGGGGTAACGCCGGAAAGCCATAGGAATGCCCTGGAAGCCATGAGAATGTGTCAGATTATCTGTGAGGAATAGGTAAAAGCGTAAAAGCGGCTGCCTGATACTGCGGATGGTTGTCCGGAGTATCAGGCAGCCGTTGTTAAGTATCGTTGTTAAGTATGCATAGATGTTAAAAGAACAGCCGCTGTCTTTATGTATCGTGTCTGAGGTATCGTGTCTAAGCGGGATAAAGCAGCTGCCTGTCTGTGATATCCGTAAGAACTTCTTTGAGATACTTACGTGCAAGATATCTTGCCATGGGAAGGTTCATGTCCAGATAATTTCCGCAGTCTTTCACACAGGCGCCGGGAACATCCCCTTCGAAGCCGGCGATGAAGGTGAACATCTCGGTCATCAGCGGCACGATCTCCTTAGAGGTATATTCCCCGGAGAGCAGCAGATAGAAGCCTGTCCGGCAGCCCATGGGACCGAAGTAGATGATCCTGTCACCGTAGTCTTTATGGTTGCGCAGAAAAGTAGCCGCCAGATGTTCAATGGTATGCATCTCTGCGGTATTCATGACCGGTTCGTCGTTGGGACTTGTCATGCGGATGTCGAAGGTGGTAATGGGATGACCTCCTGCCTGGTCAATGCGGGAAACATAGAGCCCCGGAACCAGCCTCAGATGGTCTATGGTGAAACTTGTAATCTTTTCCATGATCGTTATGACTCCTTTATTATTTTTCAAAATTCTTATGCCAGGCTATTATAGCACTTTTTATGAGAGTTTGCCATGAAAATGTGGGGAAAAAGACTGCGAAAAAAATTTGTAAAAAAAATGGAAAAATGTGTTGACAAAATGCGATATATAATAGTATAATAACGGAGCGGGTTCGAGATAAGGACTTGCAAGGATATGGGATCTTAGCTCAGCTGGGAGAGCATCTGCCTTACAAGCAGAGGGTCAT
>CAJULU010000115.1 GCA_910587575.1 uncultured Dorea sp. | reverse complement strand
TTGGGTTCCAGGGGTTCTTTATGATGGTGTGCGTCGGCATTTATGCGGTGCTGGTTTCCACCATACAGATTTCAGACAATATGCACTCGGCGCTGTTCGGGGTGGCGGCATATACCGTGATCCTATGCTTCAGCCTGATGAAAACAAGCGGCCTGAGCAAGGCAGTGTTCAATGCACATTAGGAGGGGAGGATTTTTGAAGATAGGACTGATAGACGTGGATTCCCATAACTGGCCGAATCTGTGTCTGATGAAATTATCGGCTTACCATAAGGCACAGGGGCATACTGTGGAATGGTGGAAGCCGGAAGGCAGGTACGATGTGGTTTATAAAAGCAGGGTGTTTACGGATACCTATTCCAAAGATACGTTTCTGGTGGAAAACGCCGGGGAGGTCATTACCGGTGGCACCGGCTATGGACGAAAGGATAACCTGCCGGACGCTGTTGAGCATAGTTATCCGGATTACGGCTTGTATCCGCAGTTCCCGGATACAGCCTATGGATTTTTGAGCCGTGGATGCCCCCGGAACTGTGGATTCTGCATTGTCAGCGGCAAGGAAGGGAGAAAGAGCGTACAGGTTGCCGATTTATCTGAATTTTGGGACGGACAGAAAGAAATCAAGCTGTTGGATGCGAACCTTCTTGCCTGCCCGGAACATGAAAAGCTGATCCAGCAGCTTGCAGACAGCAGGGCATGGGTGGATTTCTCACAGGGGCTGGATATCCGTCTGGTCAATCCCGACAATATTTCCCTGCTGAATAAAGTCCGTACAAAGATGGTGCATTTTGCCTGGGACAATCCTGATGAGGATCTGACGGGATATTTCCAGAGATTTTTGGAACTGACGGCAGTGAAGGACAAGCGGAAGCGGCAGGTCTATGTGCTTACCAATTACGGAAGCAGCCATGAGCAGGACTTATACCGTGTGGAAACCCTGCGTGACATGGGATTTTCCCCCTATGTGATGGTCTATGACCGCCCGAATGCGCCGAAGATTACCCGGCAGCTTCAGCGATGGGTGAACAACAAGCGGATATTTTATGCAGTAAAGGATTTTGCGGATTATGCCGCAGGGAGGAAGGAGGCTGTTTAGATGGCATTTGTCAGTGTGCCAAAGGATTTGACAAAGATAAAGAATAAAGTGGTTTTGAACCTTACAAAGAGGCAGATTGTCTGCCTTGTGGCTGCGGCGGCTGTGGGGCTGCCTTTTTATTTCTTCACAAGAAAATATATCGGGACGAGCAATGCGGCAACGGGAATGGTGCTTCTTATGCTCCCGGCGTTTTTATTCGCCATGTATGAGAAAGACGGGATGCCGCTGGAGAAGGTTCTTCTGAACATTATTAACGTCAAGCTGAAAAAGCCGGCAGTCCGGCGGTATGAGATAAAAAATATATATGAGATGGAAGGGGAAAAAACCGTGGCAAAACAGAAGAAAGGGGGAGGAAAGCATGGGAAGAAAAAGAAACGCCAGTAACCAGCGTCATGTGACAGGAAAGGAAGATGCGGTTTTCCTGGATGACTGGCTGGACGGGCCGGAGGATGACTACATAGATTTTGAGGACAATCCAGCTTATTCCGGGGCAGGCGGCAGCACAGGGATAAACAGGAAACTTACCCGCCGTGAAAAAAAGGCGATGGAGAAAGCGGCGAAGGAAGCAGAAAAATTCAGGAAAATTCAGGAGGAAGCAAACCGGAAAGCGGAATTGAAAGCTGCCCGTGAAGCAGAGAAAGCGGCAAAGAAAGAGGCGGCAAGGAAGAAAGCCGAGCAGAAAAAGGCAGTTTCTAAGAAGAAATCTTATCCTGCAGCGGCAGGAAAGAAATCTGTCACAGGAAAAGCAGGGGCAAATATCCATACGGACAGTATAAAGCGGAAAAAAGCAAAGGAGAAACAGATTTCCGCACAGCAGTCGATCCCCTACCGGGAGATGGCGAAGGATGGGATATGCCGGGTGCAGGATAAATATTATTCCAAAACCATCCGGTTCTATGACATCAATTACCAGTTGGCGCAGAACGAGGATAAGAACGCTATTTTTGAGAATTGGTGCGACTTCCTCAATTATTTTGACAGTACCATCCATTTTCAGTTGTCGTTTGTAAACCATCACAGCAACATGAAAGAATTTGAATCCATTATCCAGATCAGGCCGCAGAACGACGATTTTGACGATGTGCGGATGGAATATGCACAGATGCTGAAAAATCAGCTTGCAAAGGGCAACAACGGCCTTGTCCGTACCAAATATATTACGTTTGGGATTGAAGCCGACAATATCCGGGAGGCAAAGCCGAAGCTGGAGAGGATTGAAGCGGATATTCTGAATAACTTCAAGGTGCTTGGCGTGTCTGCCTATCCCCTGAATGGGGAGGAACGCCTGCAGGTGCTGTATGAAACATTTAACCCGGAGGAGAAAACGCCGTTTCGGTTTTCTTATGATAACGTGCTGCGTACCGGGATGGGGACGAAGGATTTTATCGCGCCCACCAGTTTTGTGTTTAAGAATGGGAAGGATTTTCAGATGGGGGATACCCTTGGCGCTGCATCCTATCTGCAGATACTGGCCCCGGAGCTGACAGACAAGATGCTTGCGGAATTTCTGGATATGGACAGGAACCTGATGGTAAACCTCCACATCCAGTCCTTAGACCAGATGAAGGCGATTAAGCTGGTGAAAAGCAAGGTGACGGACATTAACCGGATGAAGATTGAGGAACAGAAGAAGGCGGTGCGCTCCGGATATGATATGGACATCA
>CAJULU010000114.1 GCA_910587575.1 uncultured Dorea sp. | reverse complement strand
ATGAACCGACAGGAGTTTGAAGAAAAGTTGGAAAGAGGGATTGCCCAGGTTCGAGACGGCCAGGGCATCGTCAAAACGATGGAGGAGTTGGAATGTATGGCAGAGGAAACGAGAATTGCCCAGATTCAGCTACCAGACCCGGCAGACGCTGATCCGCACCCTCGGCTGCTCCTGGAGGGCCGGGGTATCCATGCTGGGGAGGGCTTTACAGCCCTATTCCCCGATGGCTGGCACGACATTACCTTGGAGGTGAGATGGGAGATGACCGGCCCAGGCTGTTGGTTCATCTCTACTCCCGGCTTTAGTGATATTTGCCCGATTGGTCTGTTTGTGAAAGTATAGTTAAATACCCGGTCATTGGAAACTGGCCGGGTATTTATTTCTATATATATCTATAAATACAGAAAAATATATTTATATGGTTCTATTTTTCAGTATTGCTATCTTTGCAAATTTATAGTAAAATAGAAATGTAGATAAATATAAAAATATTTTTATAGAATCGTAGAAAGGGAGCGTGAAAGATGTGATTGTGGCAGTAGCCAATCAAAAGGGGGGCGTTGGCAAGACTACTACGGCCCAGGCCCTGGCTGCGGGGTTAGCGGAAAGGGGGTATAAGGTACTTGGCATCGATCTTGACCCCCAGGGGAATTTCTCAACGGCCTGTGGTGCGGAGAACTATAATGTTCCGACAGTCTATGAGGTGATGAAGCGGGCGGCTGGTATCGGGGAGGCCATTCAGCACATGAAGGGCGGCTATGATGTGGTTCCGGCCAACATCATGCTGGCCGGAGCGGAGCAGGAGCTTTCCCAAACAGGCAAGGAACACCGGCTGAAGGAGGCTGTTTCTGAGGTGGCCGGAAACTATGACTTTGTTGTGATCGACACACCGCCCTCGCTGGGTGTGCTGACGGTGAACGCCTTTACCTGTGCCACGGATATTCTGATACCCACCACGGCGGGGATTTTTGCCACGGCGGGAATTTCACAGCTCAATGAGACTGTTGGCAGCGTCCAGCGGTATTGCAATCCTGGTGTGAAGATACGAGGTATCCTGTTTACCAGGTTTAATCCCAGGGCGAACATCAGTCGGCAGATCAAGGAGCTGACGGAGCAGTTGAGCGAGTATATATCGGCTCCAATCTATCAGACCTACATCCGGGCTGGTGTGGTGGTGGAGGAGGCCCAGGCAAACAAGGCCGATATATTTGATTATGCAGGGAAGTCTACCGTGGCCGAGGACTACCGGGCATTTATTGAAGAATTTTTGAGAGGGGATGATATGTGATGGCAGGGAAAGCGAAGTTTGACCAGGAGGCAGCGTTTAAGGCTATTGTCGGTGCTGATCGCTCGCAGGAGGCAGGGACTGTGGTTCAGCCCGTAGCAGATGCTCGAAAAAGCAAGGATCGGGTGCAAAGGTCGTATTTTATAGACCGTGATATTGATAAGGCACTGCGAAGAATGGCGCTGGAAGAAGAAAAAAATCTTACTGAGTCTATAAATGAAATTTTAAGGAAAGGACTTAAAAAATATCTATAAAGTCGGTTTTGACTACGCCAAAACCATTTGTGCAACCTTCGGTTGCACAAATGTAAAGTGCTAATGGTTTCTTTTTTGTCAGATTAAGGTACTATATAAAGGAGACTTCAGATGGAATTACATGAGAAACTAATTCGTCTGAGAAAACAGAAAGGACTGTCTCAGCTTGAACTTGCTGAAGCATTGGATGTGTCTCGTCAGGCAATTTCAAAATGGGAAGTTGGTGCTGCGGTTCCTTCAACTGAAAATTTGCGTGGTCTGAGCAATCTATATGGTGTGTCTTTAGATTATTTGATTGGGGGCAAAGATTTTGACAGCCCCTTAGAAGTACATGCTGATGAGACTGAGTTGATAGGTTCCTCCATCCCGGATGATGTAGAGGTTACTCGCAAACGAAGATTGAGACAGGTGTTGGCCGTGATAGCGTGCATCTGGCTGTGCGTGTTGATTTTTGGAATTTTAAGACATGCTATACTTGCAGCGGGTCTATTTATTATTGGTACTGCAATTCCATTGATAACTTTTATGCTGTTATCTAAAATGGTAAGTTATATTTGGAGGAAATTACATAGTGAAAAAGTTTAAGTTGGTTGTGTCAGCGGTGTTAGCAGTGTTTTTATGTATTACTGTTGCTCCGGCGGCGTTCGCTATGGGGGCAAATGAAAATGTAGGGGAGCAGATTGTTACATTTTCTGATTTTACTCAGTTGGCTGAAAATGAGTGCCTTGAAAAAAGTGTCATTGATTCAAATGGGAATATGGCCGTAGTTGGTATTGAAAGGGTTGCAGATGGCCGGTCGGTTTAAAATACTGGTTCCACATGGCGGGTATGGTTTACTGGTGTTACAATCAATGCCGAGTTTTACATGTCCGTATCTAATGATGCGGTTACAAGTGTGTATGATGAATCTATCTCGGTAATTGGCGGTATATATGAAGATGATGAATTAACTATGACATCGACTTATGGAAAACTATCCTTTAAGGTTACTTCGTTAGGCAGTATCTTGTCTGGAAAGTGTTGGCTAAAAGGGACTGTCACTGGGAGTGAGAATAAGATCAATGTAACTTGGCGGATGTAATTGTAAGAAATTTTCTAACTTGTTTATTGGAAGGTAAAATAATGCATAGATAAGCAAGTTAGTAAATTTATATCAAATGTTGAAAGGTGGATTCTACATGAAAAAATTCTTATCTCTGACCTTGGCACTTATCATGACCTTGGCGCTTGCCGTACCGGCTTTTGCCGAAAACACCCCGCCTCTCCCGCCTGACGCATCAGATGAGGACTATGGTATTATGCCTTTGGCAGCACTTTTCCCTCAGACGCCTATTTCTGGTGCTGGAACTTATGAGACATATGACTTTACGGCATCTTCTTCTAACGGCAATTACATTCGGTTTTGGTTTCAAAATACCACAAGCGAAGAGGTTGATGTTTATCTTTACCGAACGGATTCTGGAAAAAATGTACTTGTGAAGTCTATGACTGTCGAGGGCGATTCTCAGAATCAGGAAGTCTATTACAACTCAACCGCTAGTTCTGGCACCTATTATATCAAAATTGATGCTGTTGCATCTGGTGGAACAATTAGTGGGAATTTGTCTGTAGCTCAGTATACCAAGAGACCCAGCTAATTAGGGAGCCGCCCGCAGGCGGCAGGGGCAACGCCCCTCTGGAGCTGGATGGTGGCCGGTTTGCGGCCACCGTCCAGCTCCAGCAACCCCCGCGGGAGCGCGCAAAAGCACTTTCATACTGACGCCCCAACGG
>CAJULU010000113.1:749-3526 GCA_910587575.1 uncultured Dorea sp. | reverse complement strand
CTCGCTCTCCCGGTCAAAAAGCGCAATCCCCTTTGCCCCACGGTTTACCCAGCAGAACATTTTTTCATTCCATATTTCCATAGTGGCGCAGGCTTTGGCATCCGGCCTTTGCGCATAGATGAGCATCTGATCCTCAAACGGGTATTTATACAGCCTTGCGGCTGTGTCCAGGTACTTTGTCCATTCTTTCCCGTTCTTTGACACCTGCCTTGCGGTTTCCCCGGCAAGCACGGAGATTTCATGGTATTTCTTTGAAACGAGATATTCTCCAGCCATTCTCACCCTCCTTAATCGTAAAACCCGTTTTCCTCAATGCCTTTTTCCAGAATGGAAGCCACCAGCGCATCCAGCTCCACGCCGTTTATCTCACTGACCACAATGAGCTTTGCAAGGGTATTCTTATCCACCGGGAGCGAATACTGTTCTTCATCCGGGCACAGCTCCCGCACACAGACACCGAGCGCATCCGCAATCCGGCAGAGTGTGCTTATATCCGGTTCCCGGATACCCGCCATGATGTCTAACAGCGTATTCTCACGGACGCCGGAAATCGCCACCAGGCCCGGAATGCTCATATCCATGTCTTTCATCATATTTAAAATCTTATCGCCTGTGCTTAAAACTCCTGTTCCCATTATCAATCCCTCCTATTCTGCCTTGCTCCCGAAAGAAAAAGCTGTGTTTTCTTTCGCTTTTGTTGCTGTAAACTTTTCTTTTACTTCTGCCACTTTGGACTCCAGAACGGAAAACATGGCTTCCACCTGCTCCGGTGTATAGTCATAGGCTGATCTGTTGGCAAGGTTCTCTATCCTGCCAATGGCATCTATCGCCTTATTGATACGGTACTCCCCAAGACGGATAAATTTCTCCGCTTTGGTTTCCTCTGCCTTTTCCGCAGGTGTGTTCATTGTTGCATTTTCCATAGCTTCACTCATTTTATTTTCCTCCTATTTCTTTTTCCATTTCTACATAAAAGCGCAGAGAACTGTTATGCCCCTGCGCCTTGTATGCGTTGTTTTACACAACCGACTGTATCCTCGGTAATATAAATTCCTGTATGTATTGTTCTTCTTTCTCTGCCGCCAGCCAGTTCCGCCCGGTTCTGATGCAGGCTTCTATCTCCGTTCCGCTTCCGGCAAAAGGTATCAGCACTAAATCACCCGGTTTACTGCTTGCAAGCAGGATTCTCTCTGCCAGCTTTTCCGGCTTTTGTGTGGGATGACCTGTCCACTCTTTATAATTGGGCATAATGCGTGAAAATTCCCACACGTTCCCGCAGGACTTCCCTTTCGGGTTTTTTCTTTTGTCCTTCTCACCTCCCTTGCTGTAAGCAATCCTGATTTCATCAAGATTGAGCGTGTGCAGCTCCTTACTGTAAAACCATAGCAGTTCCGTTTCATTGCGGTATGCTGTTTTTGCCGGACGCCCTGTTTTATAATTCCACACAATCAGGTTTCTTTTTGTCCAGTCAAACCGTTCCAGGACAAGGACGGAAAGTTTATCTATCATCAGGCAGCTCCCCCAACAGTAAAACGCCCCTGTCGGCTTCAATACCCGGCAGCACTCAGCCACCCATAAGGAACACCATTCCAGATATTCTTTTTCTGAACGGAATACAAAGTCAAAGCCGCCTTTCATTCTGTAATATGGCGGGTCAGCAATAATCAGATCAATGCTTTCACCGGGCAGTTTGGGCAGTATGTCCATGCAGTCCGTTCCATACAAATGGTTCCCTCCTTTCTCCCATACCTGCCCGCTCTGTATTACGGAAGATGCTTCTTCTGCATACAAACAGATCACCTCCCTGTTATTTTTTCTTTTTGGGAAATTCCAGCTTAACCTTATACTGTGTGCCTTTAATCTCTTTCCCGTCTTTGGTATAGGAATAATCTTCGATTCCCTCTGGGATAAGGTACGCATCATAGCTGCCTTTCTTCCCTTTCAAGCCTTTTACGAGGGTCTTTTTCCCCTCCAGCATACTTTTTACCTGGCTGTCTGTGAGCGCCGCCCCCATTGCCCGTGACACGTTCATTCCGCACTTATTTTTACAGTAAGCGCCGAATTTTCCTTTCACCACATCGCCGCCGCATTTCGGGCATTTCCCAAGAGATTCCTGTGCGCCGCCCCCGAACATGGATTTCTGTTCATCGCTGACGCTGTGGTAGGTCTGCACAAGCCCTTTTACCATATCCTCTATGCCGCCCATAAATTCCTGCATGGAATACTCGCCCTTTGCTACAAGGGTAAGGGCATTTTCCCAATCAGCGGTAAGTTTGGGTGACTTTACCACATCCGGAAGCACTGTGATGAGCTTCACCCCGTCCTCCGTGGGGATCATCTGCTTTTTCTCCCGCTTCACAAAACCGTCCTTGACTAACTTCTCGATCACGTCCGCCCTTGTCGCAGGTGTGCCAAGCCCCTTGCGCTCCACTTCATCGCCCATATCCTCCGCTCCGGCACGTTCCATTGCTGACAGCAGAGAATCTTCCGTAAAGTGCTTCGGCGGCTGGGTGAAATGCTCGGATACCTTTGTCTGCACTCCTTCGAATGTCATTCCTTCAGAAAGCTCCGGCAGCTTCTTTTCTTCTTTTTCCTTATCTTCCACTGTCTTATAAGAACGCCTGAAAGCCGCTTCAAAGTCTTTCCACCCGTTCCTTATTACGGACTTCCCAGAAACCGTAAAATTAGTGCCGTTGCAGAGAAACTCTGCCTTGACCGTTTCGTACTCATGCTTTTCCCCTGTGGCACAGAGCAGGCGGTTTGCGGCAAGGGAAAGT
>CAJULU010000113.1:0-739 GCA_910587575.1 uncultured Dorea sp. | reverse complement strand
TCTCCCCCTCCGGCACAGAGTAAAGGTCAGTGACCGCAATCTCCATTGTGGGAATGATTGCATGGTGGTCTGTCACTTTTTTGCTGTCCATTACCCTTTTCACATCCGGCTCCGCCCCGGACGGTTCCTCAAAGAGAACTGCTTTATAGATTGCCCTGATCACAGCCCTTGCCGTATCCTCCATATCGTCCGATAAATACTGGCTGTCCGTCCGGGGATATGTGACCAGCTTTTTCTCATAAAGGCTCTGCGTATACTCTAAGGTCTGCTTTGCGGTAAAGCCGAATAGACGGTTTGCATCACGCTGGAGTGTGGTAAGGTCATAGAGCTTCGGCGGCTGTATGGTTTTCTTTTCCTTTGTGACAGAAGAAACCGTGGCGGCTCCTCTTTCACACGCTGCAGCAATACTTTCTGCCTGTGGCTTGTCATCAATCCTTTCTGTTGCCGCATCCATACCGTCCATAAGGATATGTGCCATGTAATACTGCTCTTTCTTGAAATTCCTGATCTTTTCCTCACGCTCCACCAGCATCGCAAGCGTTGGTGTCTGCACCCTGCCAACCTTTAACACCTTGCCGCCGTACAGAACCGTAAACAGCCTTGTTCCGTTCAGGCCCACAAGCCAGTCTGCCCTCTGCCTGCACAATGCGGAATGGTAGAGGTTGTCATAATCGCTTCCCGGCTGCAGGTTTTCAAAACCCTCACGGATTGCGCTTTCCTCCATAGAGGAAATCCAGAG
>CAJULU010000112.1 GCA_910587575.1 uncultured Dorea sp. | reverse complement strand
GTCTGCAAGGCAGCGCAGATAGAAGATCTTTTTTCCTTGTTCCCGCTCACAGTATTTTTCCGTTTTCCTCTCTGCAAGATAAGGCAGAACGGCCGACTCCATTATTTCCGCATATCCTTCTGCCGGTATGATCAGATTGTGAATGGTTCTTCTGTCCATGTAAGGGTTCTCCTTTCATTTCCTTGACGGGACATGGCGGTCCATACAGGTTACAACAGTCATGATCATGTATGGCAAGCTTCTACCGTATATCCCGGCTGATTTTGTGTTCGTCATAAAACAGGAAGATAATCCCGCCTAAAAAGCAGAAGCATGCCGCCGTAAACGCTGCAATGCGGTAACCCGTTCCCGAGGAATCCCCAACTGTGGAAACCGCTGTAAACAGGAGCATGGAGAGGCTCTGGCCCAGCTTAAAGGCAAAAGTCCTTGCAGCATAGAACATCCCTTCACGGTTGCTTCCGGTGCGCTTCGCATCGCTCTGGGCAATATCGGCAACCACTGCCTGAGGAAGGATCCCAAAGACCGCCATAGGTAAGGAAGCCGTAACCATAAGAATCAGACCCTGTACATTTGCAGAGATTACAGAGATCCTTCCAAGAAAGCCGGTATAGAGATATGAGAACGAAAAAATCACGAAGGCCGTTAATATCAGCTTTTTCTTGCCAAGTTTCGGCGCCAGCTTATTGATCGGAATATAAAATACCAGTGACAAAGCGGTCATACCGACAAAATAAAGTGTGGTCATCGTTTCCGGAAGTTTCAGCAGGCTGGTGACGAAGAACGGAAGACCTGTCTGGAACATCGTAATGGCAATCCAGTACAGGATGTCCGACCCGACGAATTTCAGGAATTCCCGATTCCGGAATGTGGAAGCGAGGGAGGAAAACGCGGTATCCTGCGAGGGAACAGTATCCACATATTCTTTTTCACGGATTGACCAGACCGGCACCTGCATACAGAAAAATGCGATGACAGCCATAACCGTGAACGTCGCGCGGATTGCGCCTACACGACCCAATACCGGGATGAAAGCTCCCCAGATTACCGGCGCCAGATAGGCAACTGCGGTTCCGGCAATAAAAGTAAAAGAAATGATTGTGGAAATATTCAGGCGTTCCTGCTGGTTGTGCCCTAATTCCGGAATCAGGGCATTATAGGGCGTACAGTAAGCCGTGATTGACAAATAGTATACCATTACCATCACGAACAGGAAAACGGCATTGATCCAACTGTTCTGATTGACCGGAGACCAGAATATAAGCACGGTAGACAGAGAAAGGGGCAGGGCGGCCCATTTTAAAAACGGGATACGCCGGCCATTTTCAGAGGTACAGCGGTCCGACAGGGATGCAATTAAGGGATCTGTGAACGCGTCAAAAAGCCGTCCGAAGGCGGTAATGCCGCCGATGACCGTAAAGATTCCGAGAATAACCAGTCCCTGGGGAATAAACAGTGTCTGCCCCTGTGCGACAGAGGCTTCATCCGGCTGATAAAAGTATACGAGCCAGTTAGAAATCAGACCTGACAATAAGGACCATCCGAACTGTCCGGCCGCGAATAGCCATATTTTACCTGTAGATAGTGATTTCATATGCATCCTCCTTGCTGTTTCTTTTCTGTTATGCTCTTTTTGATTCTTTGCTGTTAAGCCCGTTAAGGAGGAGATCGCCTGCAATCTCTACCTGTAAGGCCAGACCGACTCGTTCGTCTGATGAAAGAATGTGTCCATTGCAGGCCAGTTTCTGCATCAGACTCAGAAGTGTGTGTGTTACGGAAAAGTATACTTCATCTATGGTGTATGAAAAGGCCAGACTTTTGTCCTTAAGGCCTTTTTCCAGAGCATTTGTCATATAAGGTTTCAGATTCAGGATATATTCTTCATATTCTTCCAGCCGTTCCTTTGAAATATGATATCTTTGGACAAAGATATCGAATTCCTGGAGAAATTTTAGAAACAAGAATTCTTCCCGAAAAATCTTTGTAAAGATCTGGAAAATATATTTTATCTGCCGAATGCCGTTCAGCTTCTGATATGCTTCCTGGGACAGGGAATCCAGATATTTTCCGGCGACCATCTGCCAGTAGGCAATTCCTGCCGAGATCGCAAGCTCTGCTTTGGTTTCAAAATAGCGGTAGATTGTGGCAGGGCCGACACCGACTGCTTTGGCAATCTCCTCCACGGATGTATCTTCAATCCCTTTTTCGCAGAATAGCTTCAGGGCAGTATGGAGTATCTGCTGTGTACGTTGCTCCATCTGCTGTTTCCGAATCTTGGATTCGCCCATAAGGAACATCTCCTGTCTTTCTTATTTTATGATAGTAATACTATCACTTTTTGAGAATGATGTCAATATTTACGTCCTTTATGGCGCACATTTAGAATACGGGAAGTGCTTTTCACTTAAAATAGCGGTTGCAGGTATTCAACCCCTCGCCGTCAGGCGACTTTTAAATACTGCAGATGTAAGATATAAGGCATAACGGAACGAAAGGAAGATTTCAGGTTGTTCGTGTGAACTGGTCATCAAGGAGGAAAGTATGAAGTGGAAACGCAGGCACAAACATAAGGGTTCTTCATTGCGAATATTCAGCGTTTATTATTTCCTTCTTAGATTTTACTATCCAGAGCCCCCTTCTTCTGCAGGACGTAATTCATGGAATAGTATATCTTATGTTCCTATATTTATGGATCCATCTTGAGATTCATCGCTTACAGAAGTTTCTCTACGGTTGACTTTTTGGCGGAAAAGTGGAATGCTGCTCAATTGATAGGAAATCCTTTATTTATTATAATGAAGAAAAGATGTAATACAAGAGATGATAAGGAGAACAATAACATGGACAGACTAAAATTATCGGACAATATTATCTGGCTCAGGCATGAGCGGAAGATCACGCAGGAGGAACTGGCGGATTTTCTGGGAGTGACCAAGGCATCCATATCCAAGTGGGAGAATGCCCAGAGTACGCCGGATCTGATGCTTCTGCTCCAGCTTTCCGCTTTTTTTGATATGACGATAGACGAGCTGATCGGGTATAAAGCCCAGCTCTCCAGAGAACAGATCCGCCGTTTCTATGCGGAACTCGTAGGAGATTTTGTAAAACGGCCCTTTCGTGAAACGATAGAAAAAACCCGTAACCTGGCCCGACGGTACTATTCCTGCCATCCTTTCCTTCTCCAGCTTATCGTATTGTACTGGAACCATTACATACTGGCAGAGTCAAAAGAAGAACAGGCGAAGCTTTTGGAGGAGGCAGTCTCGTGGTGCGACCATATCTTAGAGAACTGCAGCGACGTAGGCGTGTGCAGTGATGCCCTGGTTTTGAAAGCAGGCTTAAGCCTCCAACTGGGGAAAGCAAAAGAAACGATTGCTATGCTGGAGCCGGTGTCAGATCCTACACGCCTTGCAGGGCAGGATGGGGGACTGTTGGTTCAGGCTTACCAGATGGCAGGGGAACCTGAGAAAGCCAGAGGCTATATCCAGACGAGAGAATATCTGGATCTGCTGAATCTGGTGAGTGATGCCATGATATCCCTGGCTTTATATCTTAACTTGACCCACAATTA
>CAJULU010000111.1 GCA_910587575.1 uncultured Dorea sp. | reverse complement strand
ATTACCAGTAGAATTTAGAATGCTTTACTTCTGTCCTTCCCCAAACCGGACCTCACAATCCTTCCGATAGAACGCTATCCCATAACAGTCAGTCTTACGATATCCTTCCGCACGCAGTTCTTCCATATATCTTTTATCATATATTTGCTGCAGCGCCTTTTCTGCGTCATTTTCCAAATCGTCCACAGAATCCGAAACCTTCACTTCCACAATAAATGACCTGCCCCGCAGCGATGGACTTTTCACCATAATATCAGAACGCCCATTCCCCGATTCACGATTCGATTTCACCAGATAATTCTCACTCTGGCTCAATATCCCTGTCAGAAAACCATGATAAAAGTTTTCCGCGCTGTCATAAAAACTAATGGTCCGGAAAAGCTGGCCGTTTAATATATCCGTCATCCTCTGGGCGTCCCCCTCCTCCATTGCACGGTACAAATCATGAAAATCCTCCTTCTTTATAGCGGCTTTCATCCAGTTCAGAATCGTATTCTCATAGATGGTCATAACTTCCGTGTTAGGGATACGCACCTTTAAAAATATATACTTACCTTTAAAGTATTCACTCTCTTTCGTCAGATACCCTGTAAAATAGAGAAAATTCCACAAGTTCTCCCCATTACTGTACATATCCCCGTAGGTAACTTCTTCATGAACCTGAACGTCTAAAGTTCCACCGCCTAAAAGTGTTTCAATCTGCCCTTTTGTTTCCCGGTCTGCCCTGGCAATTAAATCCTTTATAATATCATTAGAACTGGTATTAATCCAATATGAGTGTGGGAAGGCATTGACATCCGCATATAAATCATACAGAAAATTAATGACACTCCACGGGTTATAGACCGCCGTGCCGCCAAATGTGTATCCGTCATACCATTCTTTCATAACCGGGAAACGGCTCTCTACACCATAGTACGCCATCATTTGCCGCACTTCCGCTTCTGTAAAACCAAAATGTTCACTATATCTCTGGTCAAGTACAGATATAATATTGAGATGATTCAATCCGGTAAATATACTCTCCTTTGAAATCCTCAGATACCCCGTAATTACTGCAAACTGCAGATAATCATTCGTTTTCAGCGCAGCCTCAAACAATGAACGGATAAATCCCACCATCTTTTCATAAAAACCTCTAAAATATGCATTTTCTAAAGGCACATCATACTCATCAATTAAAATAACTGTATTCTTTCCTGTTATCTTATACATACATTGACAGAAAAGAGGCAACGAATTTCTTATATTTTTTTCCTCTGCCTTTCCATCTGCAATAGCAGTATACCATTCATATTCTCTGGATGTCAGACGTTCTTTTCCCCTTTCTATCGTGTCTCTGTGCCGTTCAAATTCCATGATAACTGCATTCTCAATCATATAATATGCCATATCATAGTCTTCCTGCTTTGCTGACTTCAATGTCAGTTCAAATACAGGATACATTCCCATCTGACTTGTATAATTTTCTCCTGCTTCTATAATCTTCATTCCCTGAAACAGACTTTTATTCTGTTCATTTCTTTTTTCATGCCCAGTATCTTCAAAAAAATATCGGAGCATACTCAAATTCAATGTCTTTCCAAATCTTCTTGGACGAAGAAACAGATTTACTTCTCCTTTCAAATCCAGCAGTTCCTTGATAAACATAGTCTTATCTATATAACAATAACCTTCTTTTATTATTTTTTCAAAATTATCAACACCGATTGGCAATGGTTTCTTCATTATCATCCCTCCATTATAATGCCGTCTTCCATATTATACCCTATCTCTTTGCGTCTTCCCCAAACCGAACCTCACAATCCTTACGGAAAAATGATATCCCATAACAATCAATCTTCCGATACCCTTCTGTACGCAGTTCTTCCATATATCTTTTATCATATATTTGCTGTAATGCCTTTTCTGCATCATTCTCCAAATCATCTATCGAATCCGAAACCTTCACTTCCACGATAAATGACCTGCCCCGCAGCGACGGGCTTTTCACCATAATGTCTGAACGACCATTCCCCGATTCACGATTCGATTTCACCAGATAATTCTCACTCTGGCTCAATATCCCTGCCAGAAAACCGTGATAAAAGTTTTCTGCACTGTCATAAAAACTAATGGTCCGGAAAAGCTGGCCATTTAATATATCCGTCATCCTCTGGGCGTCCCCTTCCTCCATTGCACGGTACAAATCATGAAAATCCTCTTTCTTTATAGCGGCTTTCATCCAGTTCAGAATCGTATTCTGATAAATCGTTTTTACTTCTATATTCGGTATACGCGCCCGTAAAAAGATAGAGGATTCCTTAAAATACTCACTCTCTTTTGTAAGATACCCTGTAAAATAAAGAAAATTCCATAAGTTCTCCCCATTACTGTGCATATCCCCATAGGTAACTTCTTCATGAACCTGAATATCTAACGTCCCACCACCTAAAAGTGTTTCTATCTGTCCTTTCGTTTCCCTGTCCGCCCTGGCAATCAAGTCCTTTATGATGTCATTGGAACTGATGTTAATCCAATATGGGTGTGGGAAAGCATTGACATCCGCATATAAATCATACAGAAAATTAATGACACTCCATGGATTATAAACCTCTGTACTGCCAAATGCATATCCATCATACCATTCTTTCATTGTCGGAAAACGGCTCTCTACTTCATAATAAGACATCATCTGCCGCACTTCCGCTTCTGTGAACCCAAAATGTTCACTATACCTCTGGTCAAGTATAGATACAATTTTCAGATGATTCAGTCCGGTAAATATGCTCTCCTTTGAAATCCTTAGACACCCCGTAATAACCGCAAACTGTAGATACTGGTTCGTCTTTAATGCCGCTTCAAACAATGAACGGATAAATCCCACCATCTTTTCATAAAAACCTCTAAAATATGCATTTTCTAAAGGCACATCATACTCATCAATTAAAATAACTGTATTCTTTCCTGTAATCTTATACATACATTGGCAGAAAAGCTGCAGCGAATTTCTTACAATTTTATCCTCTGTCTCTCCTTCCGCAATAGCGGTATACTGTTTATATTCCCTAAACGAAAGCATTTCTTTCTTGCTTTCTATCATACCTCTGTGCCGTTCAAATTCTATGCTGACTGCATTTTGTATCATATAATAGGCCGTATCGTAATCTTCCTGCTTTGCTGATTTCAATGTCAGTTCAAACACAGGGTACATTCCCATCTGTTTTGTATATTTTTCGCCTGCTTCTATAATCTTCATTCCCTGAAACAGGCTTTTATTCTGCTCATTTCTTTTTTCATGCCCGGTATCTTCAAAAAAATATCGAAGCATACTTAGGTTCAATGTCTTTCCAAATCTTCTTGGACGCATAAACAGATTTACTTTTCCCTTTAAGTCCAGTAATTCTTTGATAAACATTGTCTTATCTACATAGTAATATTCTGTTTTACGATATCTTCAAAATTCTCAACGCCAACAGGTAATGCCTTCTTCATCACTGCCACCCCCATCTGATCCTATTTTTCATATTAACCTATCCTGATTACCAGTAGAATTTAGAATGCTTTACTTCTGTCCTTCCCCAAACCGGACCTCACAATCCTTCCGATAGAACGCTATCCCATAACAGTCAGTCTTCCGATAACCTTCTGTACGCAATTCTTCCATATATCTTTTATCATATATTTGCTGTAATGCCTTTTCTGCAT
>CAJULU010000110.1 GCA_910587575.1 uncultured Dorea sp. | reverse complement strand
GATCTTCTTTACGATACCCGAAACATCTCATTCTGCTGCTGAAACGGAATTTCATAATGGTCTTATCGCGATAAACCGGATTGCGAAACCAGTCTTCCGCGCTTGAAGACGGCGCATACTTTTTATATTCCAATCCATCATCCAGACCAATGCTTTCCCACAATTCATGTCTCACAAATTTATCCAAAGTTCCCACAAGAAGAAGATACTCTTCCTTCTCCAGACATCCTGCCCCATATTCCTTTTCCAAAAGCGAACAATCCAGACGCGTTCCGGCATAGCGTGCCTTCAGACATTCATCTCGTTCCAGCCCCATCTGTTCACCGAAGCACTCTGCCAGATATACCGGAGAATATATGGAAATAACAGAATATTCCTCCCCTTCGCATTTGATACAAAGTTTACAATCCGAATAGACAGCCGAAGCAAAAGACAATAGGTTTTCCCCCAGTGCAGCAGCCTCTGCCACTGCCGTAGCCGCCATATCTTCCTCCCCCATCCAGCAGGGTATTCCGCAATCATGTGCTGGTGCCATATCCCAGTAAGGTTCCGTCCGCATCTCCTTATCCAATGCAATCCTGAAACGGCTCAATTCATCTGACTTTGGATACTGCTTTAAATCCCCAAGGCGCAATTCCTTTGTAATGCAATTTTTCTGTTTTCCCCTTCTTCCTGGTTTCTCACCAGATGAAAGCACTGCAGATTAGCCCCCAGACTTTTCAAAAATTCCTCCACGCATCCAAACTGTCCATACAAAGATCTCTCATTCAATATAAAATTCAAAATTTACCACCCCAAAATCACATCCAAATCTTTCTCGATCTGGTCAAAAAGCCCATCCTGCTGATTCTTCACACGGCCGCCTTCATCCAGAAGAACCTCTATAGGTGTACTTATCTTGTCTTTATCCTGCCGGAAAAAATAAAGCCTCACTTTATCACTGCTTATCCGATCACTGCTGTCACATCTGCGTAACCCGTTAAAAATATGATCACTATGGGTTTCCATCACCACCTGCAGTCCTTGTCCGGCCAAAAATACTAAAAATTCCATCAGCTCGCACTGGCCGGACGGATGAAGATGTATCTCCGGGTTTTCAATTATCAATATATCATCCTTTCCACACGAAAACGCTGCAATAATAATTTCCGCAATATAGCTGACACCGGTTCCCACATTTTTAGGCCGGATATCCCTTCCAAGTTCCCGGTTTCTGTAAGATACCCTGATCAGCTCCGTTCCCGGAATTTCTTCAGCAAGCACACGATAACCTAAAATCCTCTCCAGCCAATAATCCACCTGACCTCCCAGTGTCATCTTCGTTGTACTGTCATATATAAATCCCTTCTCCTGCACTTCCTCGTCCCTATGCCCGGCCAGGTAGAAAAACGCATATTCACAACGGACTCCGATTTTATCCTTCCCCTCAAGCGATTTCTGATATGTGTCCTCCACACCTATTCTGTCCGCCGTCAGATAACGGACATTTATATTATCCGGGAATTCCATTCCTTCCCTTTTCTCATACTCGTCGTCAAACAGCTTGCTGTACAAATAATCCTCTCCGCTATACTCATACGTTGCTTCCAGAAATATTTTTTTACTTCCTGCAATCCAGTTTTTTACTTCATTTACAGTTCCAATATTCATATACCTTCCCGCAAGTGAGCTGGCGCTATTCTGATACAGCGCCAGCACAGCCTGAATTACTGTAGATTTTCCTGCGGAATTCTTTCCTGCAAGCAAGGTAAAATTTGAAAATTGTATTTCTGCTTCCTGAAAACACTTAAATCCCTGTATTTTGATACAATTCGGCATCTACTGCAACCTCTCTTCTATTGACCCAAAATGCGCCTGAATATTGTCTGCATCTATCTTCTGGTTTCTAATCATTTTCCAAAGCCTGTCATCCCATGCAATCTGCTCTAATCCCCACTGTACCGCACATCCTTTTTCCCGGCACATTCAAACCACATTATATAGATAACCAAGAACTCTGGCCTGCGGTTCTTTCCCCTTATCCCTCTCCAAACCATAATAGGTGATGCCGTCCCAGTACAGAAGCTCTTCCGTTGCTTTCCGGAGATCATCGGCTGTTTCGCTTACCCACTCGCTTCCCTTATTCAAAATAAGCGCTGCCGTCCGATCTAACAATTGCTGCAAAGTCAGGTTTTCTCCACGTCTCCCCCATACCTCTCCTGCACGCACAAAGCGATACATCAGAATCCGCAATACCATATACTGCCGATTTAAGGGAACTCTGCTGAAAAAGACAGCCTCCTGTCCCCCCTCCTGCTCTAAAAAAGCCAAACGCCGCGCTAAATTTCCACCACACAGTTCATTCCTTATGCCCTGCTCCCTGGTAAAATTCCATCTTTCAATATAATTTCCCATCTGCAGATGCATATACCTTGGCGTTGTATATTCAATAATCTGAAAGGCAAGCCGGTAATCGTATAACCAGGATGTCCTTCTGGGGAACTGTCTCTCCCACTGTTCTATTCCATACCCATTCAATTCGGGATAGAACTCAAGCCCTTTGAGCGGATAGTGTCCTTCCAGAAACTCAATCAGGCACCGCAGCCGATCATCTGTCTCCAAAACAAGCAGACTCCCATCCTGCCGCTCTGATACATAAATAACCGGCAAGGCAAATCCCAGCAGAATGATCTCCACGATTCCTGAAGCACGTTCTACCTTCGCGGATTTCTTCATCAGAGGAACCGTGGGAAATACAATTTTTTTTCCTGATACATCAGATATATCTGCTGTATGGATATCTTTTTTTCATAGCTGTCAATATAATTATCAGAAAATCTCTCCATATGGTCCTCTTTTTCCGCTTTTATTCCCTGCAATATCTTACTCTATTTTCACTATTATATCGGATTCCACTGCCCATTACAACAAAAATATGGGCTTATTCAGCACCCCTTCTCAATACGCGTTATTGTTCACTCCATATTGACAGAAATGTCTTTATCCATACAATTCCATACTCTATACATCAAAGTCAGCCTCATCCCTTATGATAGAATTTTGATAACAGAATCCTGTCCTGGATTCTATTATACATGCTTCTCATATTGCCTACAAGAAAATTACGTCAAATTTGCGAAATAGTTATACGGCCCGGCAACAGTTCAATGCCCTGTCTGAACTGCTGCGAGAATGCACTTTTTTGCCGGTTCTGTAGGAAACAGTCTTGTGCAGATTCGCCGGAAAGGCTATAATGATACAGGCAGTTCAACGCCGGAGGAGGATGACACATGAAGTTATTGGAAGCGAAAGCAAAAGCTCTTATTGAAAATGTTAAATTACAGACTACTCCCGGAAACCGCAGTTTCGAAATAGGGGTGTTTGTTTCACAAGGTCTGCGCGGAAAGGAAATTACCTTATATGAAGCATATTTACTCAGCGGAATGAAAATGGAATTTACCCGGCTTTCCTATGTTCAGCCTGCCTGGTCTAACCGGGTGCAAATTTCAATCCTGCTTGAACTGCTAAACCTTAGACTTCTTGCAGCGGCGTTTGCGGAAAAGAGCGAGGAAGTACGATGGACCGGATATGCGAAAGAAGCATATTCCATGAACCACGAAAAGCGTCCGCACTATATTTTAGATCATTATCAGGAATACTTAGGCGAAACGATTTCACCGAAATTATTGCAAAACATGAAAGATGTCCGTGCAAGCAGAAGTAAACCGTTTGACAACGGCCCATATCACACAGAAGTGTTCCCTTACGACAAATGTAACTGTGAGGAACTTCTGTTACAGGGGAAAACGCTCCCTCGCAGAACCAAAAAAGTATATAACGCCATAGAAAACGTATTGGTAGAACTTGCGCTGATATTACAATAATAAGGCGCGACTACCCCTGCTCAAACTTCTCTCTTAACTTCCCTAAAGCCTTCTTCTCAATCCGTGGCACAT
>CAJULU010000109.1 GCA_910587575.1 uncultured Dorea sp. | reverse complement strand
GTCTGCAAGGCAGCGCAGATAGAAGATCTTTTTTCCTTGTTCCCGCTCACAGTATCTTTCCGTTTTCCTCTCTGCAAGATAAGGCAGAACGGACGACTCCATTATTTCCGCATATCCTTCTGCTGGTATGCAGTAAGAGAATCCCGCCTAAAAAGCAGAAGCAGGCCGCCGAAAACGCTGCAATGCGGTAACCCGTTCCTGATTGACCAGACCGGCACCTGCATACAGAAAAATGCGACGACAGTCATAACCGTGAACGTCGCGCGTATTGCGCCTACACGACTCAATACCGGGATGAAAGCTCCCCAGATTACCGGCGTCAGATAGGCAACTGCGGTTCCGGCAATATTTTGGCTGTACCGGCATGTTATTCGGTATTTACCGCGGTACAAGGAACTTATATAAACTGCTGTTTCCCCAGATTTGATTGGGATAATGTATGCTGCTTTCTTCCAGACAGTATTCCAATCCATTTCAATGCTCAGGGAGAAGCAGATTTGTTCGTGAATAAATGGTTTCTTCTTCTGGGAACGGTGATACCTTACTCAGTTTATTTTCAGTTTTTGCGCCATGGCGGAAAGGGCAATAAATGAGTGGAAGATATCCATACCAAAAGCTTGCCAGAAAGTTGAAATTCCGTATATTACGAGGTTATTATAAGCCAGGAGCATTTCTGCCGGCCATCCGTACTCTGGCAGAACAAGAGGGATGTAATCCGGCTACGGTTCGGCGGTCACTTGAAACATTGAAGCAGGAAGGTTTGGTAGTTTGTAAAGGTACGTTAGGTTTTTGGATAAATGATAATTGTTCTTACATTGAAAGAGAGCGTATTAAGGAAATTTCTGTGTTTCATAATCAGTTATATACAAATCTTTCTTCCTTAGGTTTTTCAAAGCAGGAAATTTTGGTAATGCTCCAAGTATATGAATGGATGAAAAGGTTTGCAAAAATTGCCTCTCATTCTGCAAAAATGGAAAGGCCTGTTGTTTTGGGCAAATG
Source organism: uncultured Dorea sp. (assembly GCA_910587575.1). Taxonomy (GTDB): domain Bacteria; phylum Bacillota; class Clostridia; order Lachnospirales; family Lachnospiraceae; genus Sporofaciens. Next base: position 3,009 of record CAJULU010000109.1, on the reverse strand, counting down.
TAAGTGATAGAATGAAAAACTGAGGTGGCAATCATGCAGATAGAATTATTTTCAGATAAATATAAAGTTCATACACTTACCAACAAGAACATAGATGAAATATATAATCTGCAAAGCCAGAATGTTCTGTTCTATGAATATTGCCCGCCTTTTGTTACGCGGCAGGCCATTCAGGAGGATATGAGGATATTGCCACCTGGCAAAATGATTGAGGATAAATATTATATCGGGTTCTATCAGGATGGGAAGCTGATTGCGATCATGGATCTGATTGATGGTTATCCGGAAAAGAGAATCGCATATATCGGATTTTTCATGACAGATACTTCGGTGCAGAATCAGGGAATAGGAACGGAGATTATTGATTATCTGTGCAGACATCTTTGCTCCCTGGGATATGAGTCGGTTCGGCTGGTCTGGATAAAGGGAAACCCGCAGTCGGAACATTTCTGGCTGAAAAATGGTTTTACGCCATTGATGGAAACAACGAACAATGCTGCATATGAAGTCATCCTGGCCGAAAGGAGATTAATACGTGAGTAAGGCAATAAACGAGAAATTAGTGGTTTGGATTGAAGAAAAAGTAAAACGTGAATATGCAGAGGATATCAGTCTGGTATTGCTGTATGGGTCATTCATAAATGGAACTGCAAATCCTAAATCAGATATAGACTGTTATTTTAGTCCCAGGACGGAGCGGGGGTATGAGCTGGCAAAGACTTTTATCCTTGCGGGCGTAGGGTATGATATCTTCCTGATGGACTGGGAACGTGCCGGGAACATTGCGGAGCTGGAAGAATGTCTGATTCCGCTTGTCGGAGATGTGAAGATCATTTATTCTTCTTCAGCAGAAGAACTAAAGCGGTTTCAGCGGCTGCAGGCCAAAATGAAACACAATCTGGCAGACAGGCAGGTCTCGCAGGCCGCTGCACGAAAAAGAGCCGAAGCTGCTTATAAGCTGTATCAGGATATATGTAAGCCGAATCCGCTTGCGGAGATCCGGAAACTGGCCGGACATATCATTATGCAGTTAGCTGATGCCGTAGCAATTTACAACCATGACTACTTTCACCGCGGCCTGAAAATGCAGTTCAGGATTTACTGAAGCTGCAGAAAGAAAAGGACATACCGCTCCGGATCTGTGAGGAATACTTACATACTATTCAGGCAAAAACGGCAGAGGAATCTATCCGGCACAGCTATGGGATGCTTTGTACGGTGGGAGAGTATATTGGAGTAGGCTTTTCGGAGGAACTGGCAAGGGATGACGGGGAATCAGGAGAAACAGCCGAAAATAAACCTGGCAGTTAAGGCTGCAGAGGATGATTTGCTCGGAACTGGGCGAACCATTTTGGCTGAAGCTGGCAGATGGCCTTGCCGGATATGGAAACCGAGGCTGACTGCAAGTGCCGCAACATGTATTCATTTATAAGCCGGTTAGAAACGATGGCAGATGAGAAAACTGTAAGGAGAATTCTTTACAGAGTGCGGCATGGATTAAGGCGTTCCTTGACAGTGAGCTTGAGGGCAGAGTGGTACGATCTGTGCTGAACGGAGATTTGACCTGCGAGTATGAAATTATGATTCCAGAGGAAATTATGAAGACAGAGAATGAATAAGATCTGCTAAGAGATATGGGGTGTTTGGATGGTGGAGGAGTATAAAATGTTGTTAGAGTTTATAGTATTATCGGTAATTGGTATTGTTTTTTTTATAATCGGCTGGCTTATTTGGAAATGGGAGAAGATAAATCTCATACATAACTACCATTATAAGAATGTAGCAGAAGCGGATAAAAAAGCATATACAGCACTCATGGGAAAAGGTGCGATCACAATTGGAATAGGAATCATTCTTACAGGAATTATTGATTTTATTACACAGACTGGATGGGGGGATTGCATTTGGAGGTTGTTTTATCGGTGGATTGGGGCTCATGATTTATGCAGGGATGAAATATAATTAGTGGAGATGATGAATATGAATATAAAAACAAAGCAATTTCAGATATTAACCGATATTAATCTTGTATGGAATTTTATGACAGATATATACGATCCTTATTTCGCTAATGGAGCGGCAGCTCCTTTTTTCGAGTATGCGCTTACATCTAAATGGATGGATAAAGAATATCTCCATTTGAACAGGCTCTGGATGGCTGGAGATATAGTAGTGGGGTTTGTATTTACGGAAGCTGTTGTCACGAGTGTCTTTTTTAATTTACGCCCTGGATACGAAGGACTAGCTGATGAAATGGTTGAGTATGCACAGAACAGCTTCCCGGATTTGGGCGGAGAAAGAGAATTAGTGATTTTTTCAGGCCAGGAAGCGCTGATACGGGCGGCAGAGAAGGAGGGATATAAGGTATCATATGAAAATGCGGACTTTCTCTTTGATTTCAGGAAATCGGGATTAAGTTATGATCTCCCGGAGGGATTTCATTTTGTTGACCCGTTTAAGTGTGATTTGCTGAAACTTGCCAAATGTACATGGAATGGTTTCAACGCCGAGGAACTTGGACCTTTTAAAAACTGGAATATTCCGGATTCCGAAACACCTTGGAATCCGCATAAAGCATATACTGGTGTGGTGAATTCTGCGGTCGCGCCGCCGCCACACGCAACCCATGAGTATAATGTCATTATTGCCGATGAAAATGAAGATTACGTGTGTTTTTCAGGAATGTGGTGGGTTCCGGAGAATAAGCTTGCCTATATGGAACCGTTGTGTACGGTGCCGGAATATCGGAGAAGAGGATTGGCAGCGGCAGCGCTGACACAGCATTATAGACGTTTAAAAGTATTAGGGGCAGAATACATGACTGGCGGCGGTGATGATTTCTACAGAAAGGTAGGTTATGGAGAAGGTATACACTGGCTCCATTGGAAAAAGCGGAGAGGACATAATTGGCTAATGGAGGTGTGTTAATGAAATACGAAATAGCAAAAAAAGAGAACATTGAACAAATTTATCAATTGGTACAGAACACGATTAACGCTATTTATCCTT
>CAJULU010000108.1 GCA_910587575.1 uncultured Dorea sp. | reverse complement strand
TATGCAGGAAGTTCACGGCATAACCAGAAAATGTAACAGATGGAAATAGCCTTTGATTTGGTAATAAGGAAAAGCAGAGGGGCTAAGTAAGACCCGTAGTAAGGTTACACATTGAACACTCCGAGATGACCGATGAAACGCTGAATGACAGAGCTTTTTATAAGGCAGAACGAATTAAGGATATTGTTTCGGAGAGAATCGAATACGAGCAGTTACATAGGGCGGTTTCCGGGCTTGTATTGCTTCTGAGTCCGTCCAATGTCTGAACATTCTTAAAATAAGTATTCATATCTCAACCTCCATAACCTATAAATATAAAAAGAGTGCAAAGTCCTTGATAATTCAATAAAGACTTTGCACCTTTTGATTAAGCGGTTACTATTATGAAGATTTAAAATTCAAGTTCTGAATAATCAATCCCAAAACTTTGCAATTTTATTTTAGCAATTTTGATCTGATATTCAAGCTCTTTATTTTCTCCTGTTTCATGTGCCTTGATTCTCATTAAATCAACAAATCTATTTATAGCTACTTCTTTTTGCTCCTCTAATGTCATATCCGCTACCATCCTTTCACCGCCTTTTTTTGAAACAATTATTGATTGTTACATTAATTATAGCGGATTATATAAAATGTGTAAAGCCTTTATTGAATTGTCGAGGTGCTTTCCTATGGTGATGAGATTATTATATATTAGTACTAATATGATTTCAAGATGTGATAATTAAAATATATGCATAATAGTACCAAAATATAAAAGGCATAAAAAAAATAGACATGTATAAAGATAAAACGAAATTACGAAATGATTTTGAAGAAATGAAATTACAGAGACTGGCATTAAATGATAGAGTTGTTGAGGCTTTATATAAAAATGCTCAGACTATGGTAGAAAATAGACACAAAAAGGCGGATCGGGAATATCAAGAAGCCATAGAAAAATATAAGAATGAATATAAGATAGAATGCCTTACTCCGCATATGTTACGCCATACGGGATGTACAAGAAATGCAGAGAACGGTATGGATCTGAAAGTCTTACAGTATCTTAATTAAAGCAGGCATAAGATTTTACAACACTTTTTACAACACTTTTCCAAAAAGTTATACAAACTTATAAAAAGATACGTGAAGAAGAATGGCGGAAATACGCCGTTTCATAAGGATATGGGAAGTTATAAGAAGATATATCAAGTTCATATTCCTTACAGAAATGTAAGTTTTCACGGTAAAAATGTAACCCGAATCAATGGAAAGACGCCGGCATTTTCTATATAATAAGCCATGTAATCAAGAAAACATCACAGAAATGACTGACAGGAAAGGATGGAAATCAGATGGCGTTATTAGAAGTGAAAAATGTGAAGAAAATATATACCACCAGATTTGGCGGCAACCAGGTAGAAGCGTTAAGGGACGTGAATTTCTCGGTAGAGCCTAAGGAATACGTGGCAATCATGGGAGAATCCGGTTCCGGAAAGACCACCCTGCTCAATATCTTAGCGGCGCTTGACAGGCCCACAGGGGGCAAGGTCTATCTGAAAGGCCGGGACTTAAATACCGTAAAGGAGAAGGAGATTGCTGCGTTCCGCCGGCAGAACTTAGGCTTCGTGTTTCAGGACTTTAATCTTCTGGATACGTTTTCTCTCAAGGATAATATCTTCCTTCCGCTGGTACTTTCCGGTAAGAAGTACGAGGAGATGGAGACCAGGATCCTGCCCATCGCCCAGATGCTGGGGATTGAAGATCTTCTGGAAAAATTTCCTTACGAAGTGTCCGGCGGGCAGAAGCAGAGGGCGGCAGTGGCAAGGGCGCTGATTACGAGACCTCAGTTAATCCTGGCGGATGAGCCTACCGGAGCACTGGATTCCCGGGCGGCGGACGGGCTTCTGAATCTTTTCACCCGGATCAATGAGGATGGCCAGACCATACTTATGGTTACTCACAGTGTCAAGGCGGCAAGCAATGCGAACAGGGTACTGTTTATCAAGGACGGGGAAGTATTCCACCAGTTGTACCGGGGCAATCTGACCAATGAACAGATGTACCAGAAGATCTCTGACACACTGACGGTACTGGCTACGGGAGGTGAGAGGAGTGAGTAGTAAAATCTATGGAAAACTTGCGCTGACGAATCTTAAGAACAACCGGAAGACTTATGTCCCATATATATTCACGGCAGTTCTGACGGTGATGATGTATTATATCATGGACGCATTGTCCAGAAGCTCCAGTATCAGTAAACCAAGCCTCCATTCCATACTGGTTTACGCAAGGGCGGTGATCTTTGTGTTTGCGGTGATCTTTCTGTTTTATACTAACAGCTTTCTGGTGAAAAGGAGAAAGAAGGAGATTGGTGTTTACAATATCCTTGGCATGGGGAAACGGCATATCGCCAGGATGCTGACCGTGGAGACTCTTGTGACGGCGGCAGTCAGCATTGGAGCAGGACTGGTTTTCGGGATAATTTTCAGCAGGCTGATGTATCTTATATTATTGAAGATCCTTAATTATAACGTGGGGATGGATTTCGAGATTCCGGCTGCCACCCTGGGTTATACGCTGTCCTTTTTCCTGGCCATCTTTGCTATGACCCTGGTATATAATCTGTTTCAGATCCAGCTTTCCAATCCGGTGGAACTGCTTCATGGAGGAAACCAGGGAGAGAAGGAACCGAAGACCAAATGGTTTCTGGCCCTGTTCGGTCTGGTGTCGCTTGGAACCGGGTATTTGATTGCGGTTACGGTAGAGCAGCCCATTGCAGCGCTTCAGGCATTCTTTGTGGCAGTGATCTGTGTGATTCTCGGCACGTATGCTCTGTTTACCGCCGGAAGCATTGCCATTCTCAAGGTGCTTCGCAGGAATAAGAAATTCTATTACCAGACAAAGCATTTCAGCGCTGTGGCGGGAATGATTTACCGGATGAAGCAGAATGCAGTGGGGCTTGCGAATATCTGTATCCTGAGCACCATGGTGCTGGTGATGGTTTCTACAACCATTTCGCTCTATGTGGGAATGGAAGACGTGTTAAAAACAAGGTATCCCAGGGATTTTGAGGCAAAGACGAATGTGTCTTCGCCAGAGTCGGATGCGGCGGTAGACAGGATTGTGGAAGAAGAACTGGAACGCAGGGGTGTGAAGCCGAAGGAGATGCTGCGTTACCATGAAGGAAGCATGGCGGCTCTAAGACGGGAAGAGAGTTTCACATTACAGCAGTATGGTAATTATGCGGCGGAAGATGTGGCGGAGATCATGCTGATTCCGGTTGAGGATTTCAACCGGATGGAAGGCATGGAAGTGAGTCTTGGACCGGATGAAGTGTATGTATATAGCCCTGACGGAGGCTGGGGGAGAAAATCTGTCAGGATCGGGGACAGGACTTACCGGGTGGTGAAGGAACTGGAGCACATGAACCTCAATCCGAACGATGAGCAGAGTCTTGTAGATGGATTTTATTTTATCGTTTCCGATGCGGGGCAGATCCAGGAACTTTTAAATGAGGTTTATGAAGACAGCAGTATGCAGAAGGACTGGGTAGAACAGGTGGCAAATCTTGACTACCGGGTGACATTTGACCTGGAAGGGGAGAAAGAGGACTGCATCGATGCCATGCGGGCCATGACAGCCAGGATTGAGGAGGAAGTGCATGCCGGATTCTGCGAAAGCAGGGAACTTAGCAGGGAAGAATTCTATTTCCTGTACGGCGGGCTTTTGTTTATCGGGATCTATCTCGGGGTATTGTTTCTGATGGCAACGGTGCTGATTATGTATTATAAGCAGATTTCAGAAGGGTATGATGACAGGGAGCGTTATCAGATCATGCAGAAGGTGGGAATGAGCAAGCGGGAGGTGAAAAGTTCCATCCGAAGCCAGGTGCTTTTGGTGTTCTTCCTGCCGCTTCTGATGGCGGTGCTCCATATAACGGTGGCGTTTGGTGTAATTACGAAACTGCTGGCAGTGCTGAATCTGACGAATGTACCGTTATTCCTGGTATGTACGGTTGTGACGGTGGCGGTGTTTGCGGTGTTCTATGGAATGGTGTTTTCCCTGACAGCAAGGGAATATTA
>CAJULU010000107.1 GCA_910587575.1 uncultured Dorea sp. | reverse complement strand
GACAAGCAAAGGAGCCATACAGCTTCCTTATGATAAGCCCCTGCCGCTTGAATTAGTAGAAGAGATTGCGAAATGGTGTGAAAAGGAGAATGGGCAATGATGGATCAGACCTGATTAGAGTGGAAGGGATAGGGAGGATCTGCGTAGAACGGATTAAGAAAAGCTGGGTATTGGAGACGAAGAACTGGCGCTGGCCTATGCGGCTACGATCCATAAGGCGCAGGGAAGAGAATATCCGATTGTGGTGCTGCCTGAGCCGTTTTGTGATGCTGCAGAGGAACCTGCTGTACACAGGGGTTACCAGGGCATGAAGCGGAACCTTATTCAGTTCCGCTTAAGCCGCATAAAGCAGAATATAAAAAAGAAAATACCATATACCGTAGTAATTGGTGTTGCCAGTCCCACAAGGGCCAGGGAGGCCTGGGGAAGCCGTGACATAAAGACGGATACAGGGATTCTGACGCAGAAAGCCGATGTGATCCCCTGTATCATCACCGGAATACTCTTTCCGCAGCCATTAAAATATCCAATACTGCTGAACAGAATACAGGTGAGGATACAATCAGGAGTAAATCCTCTCAGATAGTCTGCGCTCTGTGCTATGACTCCTGCATCGCTGGTGAAAAATGAGGACATCCACGCTCCGCCGAAAAATCCGCCAAAAAAGATGACAACACCCACCGAACAGCCTGCGATGATTGCAGTGAAAAAACCCTTCTTTGCCCGTTCTTTCTTTCCGGCGCCGATATTCTGGGCTACGAAAGCGGATACGCTCTGCATAATGGAAGAAGGAACAAGCATGATAAATGTAATCAGTTTTTGTGCGACTCCGTATCCGGCTGACTGCATCAGCCCCATTTCGTTAATGATTGAATTGACGACAAGAAAAGAGATCTGAACCATTGCTTCCTGTAATGCAATGGGAATACCGATGTTCAGAATACGTTTCAATTCCCGGGAACAGATTTTACATTGACCTCTGGAAAATGAAATCGGCAACGTCTGTTTTCGCAGTACATACATGGACATGATCACGGATACAAGCTGGGCCGTGATGGTTGCCAGGGCCGCTCCGGCCACATCCATATGCAGTATCCCGACACAGAACAGGTCGCCGATGATATTAATGATACAGGCAATTCCTACAAATAGAAACGGCAGCTTTGCGTTCCCTACACCTCTTAGGATTCCGCTGATTACGTTATAGGCGATAATAACGACAATTCCGGCGGAACAGATTCGGATATACTGGATGGTTTTCTCTACGGATTCTGCCGGAACCTGAAGGAGGCTTACCACATTTCCGGCAAAAAGTTCCAACAGGATTGTCAATAGGATTCCCAGGGACGTAAATAAGATGATAGTCGTTCCAACGGTGTCTCCGGCCGCTTTCGGCTTCTTCTCACCGATATGCTGTCCGATCACAACGGTGGAACCCATGGCAAGGCTGGTAATCACGAAAGTGACCATCTGCATAAATGCGCTTCCGGTTCCCACTGCCGATATGCTGGCGGCATCGCCGAACTGGCCAACTATGAGCAGATCGACTGCACCGTAGGCTGCCTGTAGGATCAATGCGCCGAGTACCGGCAGTGCAAACCGGATCAGTGCGCCGAATACCGGTCCTTCTAAAAAAGATAGTTCCTGCTTAGTTTTTTCTGTCATTCTTTTTCTCCGCCTTTCTTGGCATGGTCTGCCATAATTTCTCTATAACTTCGGTCACCGCCCGGGCTTTCTCATCGGGAAGTTCATTAAGCGCTTCGGTCCATTCCTTCTGGAAATCTGTGACATGATATTTTACGCAGGTCCGTCCCTGTTCGGTCAGTCGGAGCAGTGTGGCTCTCTTATCATTTTCATCCGCATACTTTTCGACAAGATTCAGTGCATGAAGTTCCTGGATCAGCCTGGTAATGCTGGGCATGGTAATGTTAAGCGCCGAGCTTACATCGCTGACACGGCAGGCTGACTGCGTTTCCTGTATGGTATGGATCGTATCCAGAACATGTATATGCCGCGGCTTCATACCATGGGGAAGTTCTGGCAATGTCTCTACAATACGTCTGGCGAGGAAACAGGAATCAAGCAGTTGTTTTAAAGTTTTTGTATTCATTATGATTCTCCATATACTTACTAATAGTAATTACCTTTGGTAAGTATATAATGATTTGTAAGAATTGTCAATAAGAAGAGGAGATATAATTTTATCTTGCCAGAAGCAGATTGCTGATTTATACTGATACTTAAAGATTTTTCTGATATAAATATTCTGACTTTCAGCCCATGGGCGCATAGTATCTGCCAGTCGTCTGCTTTTTCAAAGTATCACAGAGGAGGGGGCTGGTGACAGGATGAATGGAGAGTGGGCGAATCAGCCGGAAGAGGAGAGGGAAATGATTTGCAGGGAAGATATGCTGGAACTGACAAGACGGATGACGCCGGCCCGGACGTCCTTTACAAGGATTGCGGGGTGCTACATAGACCGGGATGGGGAGTATGACGGAAGTTTCAATACGAACTTCCTGAAACTTACGGGGACTGAAAAAGCGAAAAATCTGAAGCTTGCGAAGACGGTTCCGTTTTCAGATACGAATAAGAATCTGAAGAAATACGAGTTTTCTCCCATGGCGCAGAAACCAGGGGGTATGTGGCAGCTGCTTATGGCGTTGAAGGAATGCGGGCTGAAGAATGACGCACTGATGGATACGTTTTACGATGTGGTCATGGATCATTACCAGGGGGATTCGGAATATGCCATTATGGTGTTCCATGACCGTTATGATATTCCGGCCAAGGCGGCTGATAAAGAACGGTTAGGAGAGTCGGAGGAAATGTTTGAATATCTGATCTGTGTGATCTGCCCGCTGTCCGGGGAATATGAACCGGGAGAGCCGGAGTGTGGGTTCCTGTTCCCGGCATTCACAGACCGGTGCGGGGATCTGAATCATGTGAATGTTTATCAGAGGGATCCCGGGAGACCGCATATGGAATTGGTGAGAGGAATTCTGGGTGCAGAATAAAAAGAGGTTGGAGAAGATAAGCTTATGAAGATATTGGTAGATGCAGATGCCTGCCCGGTTGTTTCTGTTGTGGAGCGGGTTGCAATGAAATACGAGATCCCTGTGATTCTTCTGTGTGATACAAATCATGTGCTGCATTCAGAATACAGCGAAGTGAAAATGATAGGTGCAGGGGCGGATGCAGTGGATTTTGCCCTGGTCGGGCTGTGCCGGAAGGGAGATCTGGTAGTAACCCAGGATTATGGACTGGCAGCCATGATTCTGGGAAAAGGAGCATGCGGAATTCATCAGAGCGGGAAATGGTATACGGATGAAAATATTGACCGCATGCTTATGGAGCGGCATGTCGGTAAGAGGATGCGGCGTTCTAAGCCAAAACGCCATCTGAAAGGACCGGCGAAGCGGACTGCGGAAGATGATATAAGATTTGAAGCATCGCTGGAACGGCTGGTCCAGAAACTGAATGCAGGTTCTTAGCGGATTTCTTTTCTTGAAATATTTCTGCATGAAAAAGCGGCCAGAATCTTGGGGGCATAACGCTGGCTCATGCGAAGCTGGATGTTATTAGTCAGAATAATGGTGTTATTGCGGATACTATGGATTTTCTCCAGTGAGACAAGGCAGTTCTGGCTGCATTTTGTAAATCCATAGAGCGACAGGCGGTTCTGTTCGTCTGCCAGAGAACCATATTTCTGATAGGTTTCGTTTTGTGTGTGAATGGTAATGGTGTGTGTCTGTATCTCCAGATAGTAGATATCTGCTATTTTGATTTTAGATACAGAGGATCTTGTTCTGCAGATGTAGGTCTGCTGTGTGTCTGTGTATAGTTTCAGAGCCTGTTCTAACCCGGTGAGTCCGTGTTGGTCTAAGAATGCGGTCAGGGTGTGTCGTAAAGATTCTGAGTGTGTTAATTCTTGTAGCCAGTCCATATTTTATACTTCCTTTTTTAATGTGTTCTATATATAAAAACAAATAAATGGTCGAAAACTGACGGAATTTGTAGAAATTTAAGAAAATTTTTAGGATATGATGTTAAAGTTTGCGGATATGATGTGGCAGAATTTGTAAATTGGTGGGGATGTATGTATAATTAGTGTAAATTAGTGGGAGATGTATATACAGAAGATAATTTATTATTATCTTT
>CAJULU010000106.1 GCA_910587575.1 uncultured Dorea sp. | reverse complement strand
GCTTGAGCCGTATGAGTGGAAACGCTCATGTACGGTTCTTAGGCGAGAAAGGGCGAGCAATCGCCCCGACTTAGCCGACTATTATCCCCTTGTCCATGCATTAGGCGGGCAGGTGATCCATATCTCTGCCACGAGCCGGGACTATATTAACCCGATGGACATTAACATGGACTATTCGGACGATGATAACCCATTAGGCGTAAAGAGTGATTTTATTTTATCTCTGTGTGAACTGATTATGGGGGCAAGGAACGGCATTGAGGCGGAGGAAAAATCTGTCATTGACCGTTGTCTGCCGATTGTGTACCAGAAATATTTTGAACATCCCGTGCCGGAGAACATGCCGGTGCTTGGGGATCTATATGAATGTCTGCGTGAACAGAAGGAAGTGCAGGCACAGCGGATTGCGACGGCGCTTGAAATCTATGTGAATGGTTCCCTGAAAGTATTTAATCACCGTACCAATGTGGAACTGGAGAACCGTATCATCTGTTTTGACATTAAGGATTTGGGGAAACAGTTGAAAAAGCTGGGGATGCTCATTGTCCAGGATCAGGTGTGGAACCGTGTCACCGTCAACCGTGCTGCACGGAAATCCACCAGATACTATATTGACGAGTTCCATCTGCTCTTAAAAGAGGAGCAGACGGCGGCATATTCGGTGGAGATCTGGAAGCGTTTCCGTAAATGGGGCGGCATCCCGACAGGCATTACACAGAACATAAAAGACCTATTGTCAAGCCGGGAAATCGAGAACATTTTTGAAAACTCGGACTTTATCTATATGCTGAACCAGGCGGCAGGGGACAGGCAGATACTGGCGAAGCAGCTCAACATTTCCCCGCATCAGTTATCTTATGTGACGAACAGCGGGGAAGGCGAAGGATTGATTTTCTATGGAAGTACCATTATCCCTTTTAAAGATAAGTTTGACCGTTCGTTGCGCCTCTATGCTCTGATGACAACCAAGCCTTCTGAGATGGAGAAAAGCCGGGAAACAACAGAGGTTGTCTGATAAATAAGTTTTATAATTTAAAAATTTCATAGTGATTTAGATCAGGTAGGAAACATAGAAGGAGGGACATGGATTTAAACCAAATATACAATATAGACTGTAATCAATATATGCAGTCCCTGCCGGATGGCTGTGTAAACCTGGTCATAGCCGATCCACCCTATGGTATTTCAAAACAGAAAGCATTTTTGGGGTATTCGCATGGCGTAATTAGAGGGATGGATGAAAAATGGGATATTTTTAACAGCGAGGAAGAGTATCTCATTTTTACAAGGAGATGGCTTAACCAGGTGAAAAGGATACTTGTGGAAAATGGGAGTATCCTTGTGTGGGGGAATTACAGGAGTATCTTTAATGTGCAAAAATGTCTGGAAGAAACAGGTATGTATTATAAAGGCTTGGTGGCATGGGTTAAGCGTGATGCGCCGCCGAATGTTACACGGAGGAGCTATGCACTGTCAACAGAATATATCCTTTGGTATTGCAGATCGGAAAAGGGGTGGGTGTTTAATCATGATGATTTAAAAAAACTGAACAATGGTAAGCAAATGAGGGATTTCTGGGATATTCCAAGAACCATGACAAAGCGGGAACATACAAGGCATCGGACGCAGAAGAAGTATGAGACGGCAGAACGGATAGTGGTCGGCCACAGTAGAAAAAATGATATTGTCTATATTCCTTTCGCTGGAAGCGGAACGGAAATAGAAGCCTGCATAAAAAATGGGCGTAATTGGCTGGCTACGGAAATGGATCAGCAGTATATAAATGAAATTATCATGCCAAGGATTGACCAGGGGACATGGCAGAATGAAGCAGAATAATTGGAGAAAGGGGTGTGGGTTATTCGTGTAAAAAAACAAATTTGCCCAAAAACAAAAAGACGCAGCATGAAGCGCCGGATTGCAAGGGTGATGTTGCTTTGCTCCCTGATTCTGTTAAGTGTCAGCGGATATTTCCTTGCAGATATGTTTCTGCAGGAGCGGAAGGATGATATGCTGCAGGATCAGTTGAAAGAAATCTATGAAGATTCCCGAAATAGGGAAGCGGAAGAAACACTAGAGAGAACAGGGGGTGAAAGAGATAGGGATGGTGGTTCGGCTTCCCCTCCGGTCCATCCGGGCCTGTTTGCACTGCACAGGGAAAATCCTGATTGTATCGGCTGGATAACGATAGAAGATACGGTGATTGATTACCCGGTCATGTACCGCCCATCAGAAGAAAACTATTATCTCCACCGGGATTTTTACGGGGAGTATTCTGCAAACGGCTGTCTGTTCCTTTCAGAATTGTGCAATCCAAAGGAGAGTGACAACCTGATTATCTACGGACACCACATGAACAGTGGGAAGATGTTTGCGGCATTGGATCAATACAAGGACAGCGGATTTTATCAGGAACATCCGCTGATTTCCTACGACACGTTACAGGGCAGTGAAACCTATCAGATTTTTGCAGTATTTTGTACGCCGGTATATACAGGAAATGATTTTCCCTATTATATATTCACAAAAGCGGAGGATGCGGCAGATTATCAGGGATATATCAAGGCGGTCAAAGAGCGCTCCCTTTATGATACGGGAATTTTAGCGGTTTTCGGGGATAAATTATTGACGTTATCCACCTGTGAATATTCCCAAAGGAATGGAAGGGTTGTGGTAGTGGCAAAGAAAATCAATCGGCAGTAAATTTGGTAACACATCAACTTTGCGACACCGTGTCGCAAAGTTGGGTAAGGAAAGGAACAGCGATATGCGAGAGCATGAGTACAAAGCAAGAGATAAGACAGTCAATAAAATGAGCCGTGACGGTCTGGTAGAGGAAAACCTGCAGAAGAAAGAATCCGTCCGGGTGAGCCAAAGGGAGTTGGACGATCTGACGCTGCCCGGACAGGCGGCAGATTCCGTCAGATTCCAAAAGGAAAAATCTTATTCTGATGGGCGTGGGCAGAGGGACAATATTTCTCCCAATGCAGAAAATACCGCAAAGAAAAAACAACGGCAAAGGCAGTCTGTAAATAAGCAACGGCTGTATGAAGCACAGACAAAGGATGTTCCGCCTGAACCGACAGGGAAGCAATTATTATCAGAACCGCCTGTGCAGACAACGGAACATCATACATGTTCTTTGCAGGAGCCGGACAGCGGCGGGGATATGGAAACGGAAGTCCCAGAGACAGGAGCAGACAGGGGGCTTTCCGAACATTCCTCACGCATGGAAAGCATCCGGGGGCATCCGTCCAGCGGAGGGAACTATGCGGAGGCGTTGGCAGAAACAAGCCACAGCCGGAAGAAAAAGCTGGTGCAGGCGCATTTTAGAAAAGAGGATGGAAAGCAGGCAGACGGTGAGGGGAGGACAGATGATTCCGGCCAGAAGAATACCCGGTATCGGGAAACACAAGGAAATGCAGGGGAAACTTTGGATTCCGCCCGTGAAGGGATTCGGAAAAAGCAGAAACGGGAGCAGATCAATAAAGAACAGAAAAAACAGTCCTCCCGTCTTTCTTTTGGTGACGATGAAAGCGGCATGGTGCATGGCGCTGGCATGGGGATTGGTAAAAAAGCTGCGTCTGCAGCGTCCCATTCCATGTCAGCCTATGCACACGGGAGGGTACATGATGCGGAGCAGGAAAATTCAGCGGCGGAGGGCGCACACCGGGCGGAAATCATGGCGGAACATTCCCTCCGGTATGCCATGCGCTCCTCCCACCGGATGGCACAGCGAAAGCTCTTCCGGTGGCGGGAATCTCCGGCAGAGGAAGGGGTAAAAAGCCGCCTGCAGTTTGAAGCCTCACAGGAAACAGCAGAATCCGCAGGGAAGCAGTTAGCCGAAATCGGACAGACAGAAAAGAATATAATGAAGCGGTTCTGGCAGAAACAGAGGATTAAAAAATCTTACCAGGCAGCAAAGAGAGGTGAGAAAACAACAGCGGAGGCGGCAAAGGCTACGCAGACTGTCTTTGATAAAATAAAAAGCACGGCAGCGTCCATCTTAAAAAAGAATAAGGGCATTTGGGGAGCGGCGGCAGTCTTAGGGCTGCTTTTTTTGATGCTATCGGCAGGGCTGTCAAGCTGCAGCGCCATGATCGAGGGGGCATCTTCCAGTATCATCGGCTCTACTTACCCAAGCACGGATGAAGATATTTATGAAACGGAACGTGCGTATGCGGCATTAGAGGAAGCACTGAATCGCCAGATTAACAATATGGAATCCACCCATCCGGGATATGACGAATACTGGTATCAAGTAGATGAGATTTCCCACAATCCCTACTATCTGATTTCCTATTTCACTGCAAAATACGGGGAATTTACTTACAGCCAGGTGGCGGATGAAGTGGAAGAAATCTTCCGGGAACAGTACAGCCTGTATGTGGATGAAGTCAATGATACGGTAACGGAAACAAAAACCGTGCGTGTCGGGGAATCCCTGGGGCAGGTGGTAACGAGCGGTTACTGTAACTGTTCCATCTGCTGCGGTGCATGGTCAGGCGGGCCGACGGCCAGCGGCGCATACCCTACAGCAAACCATACGATAGCGGTGGATGCCGCCAATCCCT
>CAJULU010000105.1 GCA_910587575.1 uncultured Dorea sp. | reverse complement strand
CCACTCCATCAGCGTCTGCAGTCCCTGGCGGTAGCGGCCGGTAGCCGCTTTCGCCGTAGAGGACAGGTATTTCTGGCAGGCAGAGGACAGGAACAGTTCCTCATCCGTCAGGGTAAGGGTCTGATCCTTGATCATCTGCTGTAGTTTTTTCTGGTTGCTGTTCAAAATTCATTCATCCTTTCTTTGATATAGTTTTTTATTTGTAATCGCAATCGTTTTGCAGCCGACTATGAAAAGCACGAAATCATATCATTTCTGCTTATTTGTCAGGCATCTGCTTGTCATGCGCTTAAAATACCTTTTCCGTCAGGAGTTCTTCCATGGTACAGCAAAAATACAGCGCCATACGGTAAGTGATATAGGTCGGCGGAAGGACTTTGCCGGATTCGTAATTCATGATGGCTTTCCTCGGTACGTGCAAAATTTTCGCCAGCGTTTTCTGGGAGAGCCTCCATTGTTTGGATTTCCTGAGATAAGAAAGATTGGCGGCTAAAACGCCCCGCATTTTTTCCTCTGTGATCTGATAATCCCTCATAATACGCCCTCCTTTACGCCGCAAGGATGGAATCCAGACAGCCGTTCTCCACTTCCTGCCTGCTCTCCGCGTCTGCCGAAACAGAGGAGAGGACCGTGTAGCGGGCGGCTTCCCGGATATCCCCGCAGACCATGAAGGACTGCACCCAGGAGATCAGCTCCCGGACTCCGCAGCATCCGTCTGTGATCAGGTTCTCGCGGCAGTATTCGGATACGGCTTTGACGATCTTTGCCATGGTGGTTACGGTCTTTTTATCTGTACAGCCAGTAATTCCAAGGACACGCTTGACTAAGGTATCCTCATCCGGCTCATCCAGGTCGATCACAAGGTTCATCCTGGAGATGACAGACTGGTTCATCTGCTTACAGCCCGCATAATCATTGTTGGTAGTCACGACAATCGTGGTATCCGGGTGGCGGTTAATGACCTCCCCATTTGGCAGGAACACGCTGTTACAGCGGTCCAGCAGGGAGTTTAAGCCCACCAGCACGCCGGGATTGGCAATGACCGTAGGCTCCTATAGTTCCACAAGATAGCCGTAACGGATCGCTTCTACCAGCGGAGTGTCCACATATTTAAACTTCTGGTGGGAATCCTGCTTTGCGTAGTGGTCGTGCATTTCATCGAAAATGGTATCCACCAGCTTCTGGTAGACCGCATCCTCATCCACCGTTTCATCATAAGTGCCGGTAAGCTTCTGGTAAGCCGTTGCCGGGTCCATCATGATGTCCTGGAAGGTGGGATATTCGCTCTGGAGGGCGGAAAGCTTCCCGTCTACATCGGGCAGGATCTGTCCGAGCAAATCGAAGATCTCGGTATTTGCAGAACAGGTAATGCACCGGTAAGGGAGATGGAGGCCGGAAGCGATTGCTTTAGCGCCTTCGGTCTTTCCCGTCCCTGCAGGCCCTCTTAATAAGAAGTTCCGCATGGGTGACACGGTATTTGTGGTTAATTTGGCGTGTTCGCAGATCCGTTTGATCTCTGCCGGTATGACGTACCAGTCAGGGAGCTGCGGCACGGTGAGTTCTTCCTGGGGAGTCAGTGTCCGGGATTCGGACAGGATGTATTTGCCTACGAAATCTTTTTTTGAAACGCTTGCCATTACTTTCCGGGTAGAAGTGCCAGGCTTTAGAACATGGAAAGTCCCAAGAATGACATCCGTTGGGGAATGAGTGCCTTTCTGTACCGTAAACGCTTTCAGCTGGGAAATGGAACCGTTACCTGGCGTATCGTTTGGGATTCCACCGGTCGAAAGAGAGGTTCCATAACGGACGCGCCGGTAAAGGTTATCGCACAGGATTGCTGCAATATTTACGGTATCATCCATGTCTATATAACCGTTATCCCGGTCTTCCTTGAGCTTCTGGTAATTCTCATTGAACTCATCATCTGCCAGAGCCGTTGGGAGGAGTGCAAAGATCAGGGCAGCGCCGCTTTTTTCATCTTCCTTCAGCAGGTATTTTTCCGGATTGCTTTCCGGATCTGGCGGCATCTGGTAACAGCCCGCGGTAAATTTTCCGTTCGTCCTGTTGTAGACTGCTACATGTAACTCGCCTGTTTTGCTGGGATATTCCGCAATCGTAAAGTTGTTGCCCTGGCTTCCGACCGCACCCAGTTCCTCCGGCGGTTTTGCGCCTGTCGGTGACTCTAATTCCATGTATGCCAGGATTGCCCGGAGCGTCGCCGCATGGAGCGTGGAACGTTTCTGGGGCTGTGTGCAGTACTTGGAATAAACGTTTTTGCATACCGGATCATCCGAATAATCCTCAAAGGGTTCCGGCAGTTTCCTGCGGAAGGACCAGTTGGGTAATAAATTTCCATTTGCCATAATCAATCTCTCCCTTCTAAACCCATGATAATTCCAGTGTGTTCTCGGTTTCCTTTGCTTTCAGCTCATCGCGGGTAAAGATGTCCGTGAGAGCTGCCCAGTAATCTCTGGGCGGGAAATGCTGGAAGGTATCTTTTATTTCTGGAGTATTGTTGGCATAAATGAATATTTCGCCGGCTTCATTGATATACAGCTTTTGATGTCCCCTTGCCTGCAGGTCTCCGATCAGTTCCGTCAATAACGGCTTCCCGATGAGGGAATACCAGGATTCCGGATCCACATGGACAGGAGGTTCTGCCGGATTTTCAGGATGATCAGTCTTAGCACCATCCGGATTCTTCTGTCCCGGAAGGGGCGTGAAATCCGTAATGGTCATCATGAAGAGCTTCAGATGCCCGTACCGGTCCAGGGAAACATCTGCAAAGTTATAATCTCCCGTATGGAAGGTCCGGATGCGGATGATGTCACAGCTTAACAGGGACTCTGCCTTGATAGGCCGGGTATACTCCCAGGATGCATCCGGGTAAGCTGCCTTGATCTTATCCGTGACCTGGTAACTGATCTGCCGGATCAGCAGCGTCTCCATGTCAAAGACAGGACTTTCCTGCTTTCGCTTCCTATGCCTGTATTTATGTGGGTGGGTATTTTTTAAGAAAGACGGAACTGAGATACGCGGCAGCATGGGGAACAGGAAGAAAAGAAGACTTCCTGCAGTCCCGATAATCGCGATGCCGGCGATGGCAGACCGGTTCATTTCTTTCGGAGTAATGAACAGCGCCAGGAATAAAATGATGGCGGCTGTTTTTATCATCTTGATACTTTTGTGTTCTGCTTTTCTTGTTTTCATTTGAGATTCCTTTCATAAGAATAGTTTGCAGTTAAAATTGTTTTACAAAAAAGGAACTGCAGTGTCCAAAAGCGGACGAGCAATTCCTTTCCTGAGATGATCTGTGGGAGCGGTTGCTGCTGGCAGGCTCCGTAACCGGGTGATTCTGAAGTTATGCAGTGAAGGGAAGCTGTGAGGCCATGCCTTCCGGGATGTTGGTGAATCCGTCCCCGGCAAAACCGCCTGATGACTGGCCGTACTGGGTGTTCCCGCCCTGCTGGTACATCTGGTTTCCAGCGGAACCGTTCAGTGCAGGGGCATTTACCTGATAAGCACTTCCTTGCGGGGCTCCTCCATTCGAATAGTTGGAGCCGCCATTGCCATAGTTTCCATTTGCATTGCCATTTCCACCATTTGGATAGCTGCCTCCGCCAGAAACATTGCTGCCGCCCGGATAGTTTCCGTTTCCGGCAGTATTGCCTCCGGCTGGATATGAGCCTCCCTGTGCAGCGTTAGCAGGATTCTGATAGCTGCCATTTTGCGGGTTGGGATTCTGATAACCTCCGGCTCCCGGCATTGCTGCGCCTCCATTGTATGGCGGTGCGCCTGCCTGGTTTCCGCCGGCGTCTCCTTCTGATTTGTTGGAGAGGCAGAACTGCCAGTCCCGTACATTGATCTTGGCGCCTGAACCAGCCTGGCCGGATCTCTGTCCCTGGCTGTAGATAAAGGGATGGAGTTCAAGCTCCCCATAGATATACAGGCAGGTGCCTTTCTTAACACCTGCTTTGATTAGCCGCTCTGCCAGATGCTTGTTCAGATAACACTGGTAGAAAACGGATTCATAGGGATTTTCCGGGTTATTCTGTGCGTTCTGGCTCCTTTGTGAGGTGGCAAGGTCTAAGGAGATGTACTCCGTACCGTTGTTTCTCCCCTGCTGCATGACGGGATCCTTGGTGACCCTTCCCATGAGATGAATGATTGCTGACATAAAATTTCTCCTTTCTGCCCTCTGGGCGTTGAAATATAAAAATAGGTAAAAGAATAGGAAATCCATGTCTTAGATTTCCTAAAATAAAAAAAGAGCCATTAAGTGACCGCAGAGTGCGGCTATCCTAATGACTCTGATTTCCAAACTTAAACTTACGTGTGCTCTGGAAGAATGGTCCAGACTCCCAATGTGGGATAACACAAAAACTTAAATACATGATTATAATAACACAAGATATAGAATAAGTCAATCATTATAAAGCTATATATAGTTTTTGGGCAAAAAATAGTATTTCTGAGAACCAGCATGACAAGAGTTAGAAACACATGATATAATAAAAGAAAACAAGAGAGAATGATAGTGTGAAAGAAAGTAAATTAAGCCAAAAATGTGAAATAGATACAAAAACAAGGCTCACCCGTGAACCTAAATAAGAATATTCCCACCATAATAAAAGAGGCGCACCTGCACATCAACAACAAATGGGTGGGTGCATCTGACATTG
>CAJULU010000104.1 GCA_910587575.1 uncultured Dorea sp. | reverse complement strand
CGTCATCCTGTCAATATACGCCCGCATGAACATTTCCAGGTCTGCCTCCAGATCCCACTCTACATTTTCAAAAATCTCCGGTGTCACATTCGCCCGCCAGCCAGCCTGGTTTGCCCCTTGTAAAACAATATCCTTTTTGCTCTCAAATTTGCGGAACAAGGTACACTCATTTACGCCGGCTACCCTTGCAATTTCTTTCGTGGTTGTTGCGACATATCCCTTGTCACGGACTAACGCCATCGCCGCATCAATGATCTTCTGGCTTGTCTCATCCACATTCTATTCCCCCTCTCTGCAGTTTTATCATTAATAATATCCTTTCATGCAAGTACATGCTTTCATCATAGCAGAATAAATATCTAAAGTCAATATCCTATAAATATCCAAACCTTTTATCTGCCCCCAGCCCGATACCAGTATTCTGGGATTTCCCTGATCCCGTCACCAAGAATCCGATTGCCCAGATAACGGAAACTGCCGTCTTCTGCAAATCTTACGGTCAATTCATGAGTTATGAGCCTGTCATCACATATAACCATGTCACACACTGCATCGACAGTCAGCGTAACCGTTCCATCTTCATTTTCTTTGATATCCGTCACCTCCGGAAGCGATGTCCCAAAGAAATTCGGATCATAATTTCCACATCCCAGCCGTTCCCACGTGTATCTCCGGCTTTCTTCAGCAAATGCGGCATATTCCCGTATCTGTTCTGCTGTCACTGGCAGATACTCCATGAGCAGACTCTCAAACTCACCCTGCGGTATCCCATCCTGATCATCTGCGGGCAAAAAGGTCTCCTGGTATTTCATCTTATACAGATATTCATACAGTCCATTATAATCCAATTTCTCCATATGTCCTGTGTCCCAATCAGAACACAGCAGATTATTTCCCTTATACCCGATATCCCGGACGCACTTTTCAGACAGCTCTTTTTGTTCCTCAGTCATTGGTCTTATCCTGAGCAGACAGCTTCCATCCACGATCTCCGTTACTTCCGGCGGTTCGGGAACGCACATTTCATAGCAGAACCAGCCCTTGTCTGTGTAACTCCAGTCCTTTATCCTGGTATAAGAAATATACTCCACCCTTGGATGGTTGTCTTCCCGCCACGCTGCCCTTGCACTTAGGACATACATATCATTCCCGTCAAACGTATATTTTCTTCTTCCTATCCCTCCATCAGACTGTATCTCATAAACTACCGCAAATCCGCTGTTTCCTTTTATGCATTCTTTCAGGAAGTCATCCATTTTCTCATAATTTTCCATATTGGAATACAACAGAGTTGAATGAACCGCTTCCCCTGTTTCCCCAGCTTTCTCCTGCATCATCTGAATGGTCTCATCAGAGAATCCGTCTGATAAAGTGTACACATCAGAAACCGCCTCCGCCATCCTGATACAATCCTCCTCTGCCTCTTCCCTTTCCTTATCATCGACGGGAAGATTGTAGCCTTTTTCCCATTGTTTTGCATCCTCTTTCCTTTTCTGTGTTTCTTTTTCTAAAGAAGATTCCTTCCTGTCCGGAGTCTTTGCGCAAGCACACAAAATAGCAGCAAGCACAAACACAATAACCAAAATACATTTCTTCTGCAACGGCATATTATCTTCCTTTCACTCTATTACCGGGATTTCCAGCTCTTTCTGCTCTATCACGTTAGAGAGATACCGAAAAGTCCCGTCTCCAAACGGCTGTACAACAATCCTATTGGTAAACGCATAATCCGAATTATAATCCGGCCATACACCATCGACAAACAGCGTTATCGTTCCATCCCCGTTTTCCGTATAATCAACCACTTCTCCAAAAGGCGGGTATGGCCTTGCATATATCATTTCATAGGGGTAACTGCCGCTGCCTGCATCATAGCCGCATACCTTTCGTACCTGTTCTACAGATACCGGAAAACATGCAGTCATGACCTGTTCATACACTTCTGCAGGGACAGTCCTGTCCTTCGTTCTGAAAATCTCACCTGTGTAAATACGATAAATATCTTCAAACATACGAGGCATCAGAATATCCTCCACATTACTGCTGTCCCAGTTTGTCACAAGCAGATTATAATTTACATAGCTTAGGCCGGATAAATACTTTTTGGTTAATTCCCTGCACTTATCTGATATGGGACTTGTTCTGAAGCACTGGCGCAGGCTTGAATGTGGAATCAGGATTTCATAAGAATAGATAAAATATCCTTTTTCCGTTAATTTTATTTCTGCTATGCTGTTCTCCAAAGTACTCCTTATCTCAGGTATGCCGCCCTGCTGCCAGCCTACCCCTACATAATAGGTTTGCAGTTCATCCTTCCTGTACAGGAAAGTAAATACACCGATCAGGCCGTCCAGATTCACCTGGAAGATTGTGAACATGGACTCTTTTTGGTTCAGATAATCGGCGTAAAATGCATGAAGCTTTTCCGGATTTACCATATTGCAGTCCTCCGTAATGCTTACAAACCCTGCCTGTCCAAGAAGTAAGACCACTTCCTTACACTGCTCGCCTGTAAACTCTGCAATATTCGATGAAAAAGCAGGACCGTTAGCAACCTCTATATTCTGATAAATACCTTTTACCTGCTCTGCTGCCGTCAAAGCCGTCTCCTGAATCTGCTTCTTTTCTTCCTCTGTAAAAAGACAGACCATTCTCTCCGGGGTAACTGGTGTCTGGGAATCAGAAGATCCTGCAGTGATATCGCCGATATCTATTTCGTCTCCGTCTATCTCGTCAGCATCTATTCCTTCCATATGATTAACAGGAGCTTCTGCCTTTTGCGCTCTGATTTCCTCTATGTTTTTCTCTCCTGCATTATCCTGCTTTGGTCCTTTTAAAACTATGACACAGGCGATAACAATAACCAGCAATTCTATGATGAAAACGCCCTTTTTTTGAATCAGCCATTTCACATTTTCCATCATTCCATGCCTCCATACATCTCTTCCCACTGTTCCGGAGTCAGACGCGGCTTATGCCAGGTTCCCTCCTGGTTCTCCTCTGACGGTATGATTCGGTTCGATACATACTGCACCTCTCCGCCTTCCAAAGGGCGGACCACCACCTCGTGGGCATATACTTTGGAGATGCCAGCATAGGGAAATACCACATTTACTGTCAGCGTTATGGTTCCGTCGCTGTTTTCCGTATACTGAACCACTTCCGGATATGGATACTCCGGATATTCCACTTCATAAAAGCCTCTCGGCTTATATTCATATGTCCCATCCTCTGGATAAAAAACCGTTTTTGACTGCAATGTGCCGCTGTCTATGTTGATATATCTTTGAATGACGTTCTCAAATTCATCCTCCGGGATCCTGTATACCGCGCCAACCCCTAAGTTATCGTCCATACCATACGGGATCTGCCCGCCGTTTACCCTGGGGTAAAACAGGTCATACAGATCATAGAAATCCAACGTCCCAAAATCATTCTCATTCCAATCCACCAGAAACAGGTTGTTCCTCTCATAACCGGCAGGAAGGATATACTGCCGGTTCAGCTCCCTGCATGTTTCGTCTAAAGGCAGCACCCGAAACGCGGCATACTCGCTGGCTTCACTCATAGTGAGCACATATAACTGTTCGGAAAAATAACTGCCGGAAAACATCAGATATCCGTCCTCCGTGTATTCCCACCGGTCCGCATGAAAACCGGCTGTAGACACCTTTTCCATGTCCTGATCCTTATACTTGTAATAACTGGTGGTTGCCTCTACCTCCCCGTCTTCTGTCTTCAAGTCATATTTCACAATCCCGTCCAAGGCCCCCTCCAGGTCATTGATTTTTATAAGCGTCAGCTTTCCTTCCTCTTTTGCGTCTACTTTCCCGCAGAAGCTGATGACCTGCTCCGGTTCTGCCATGTCAATCTGGTTCCTTCCGTCAACAGCCGCATAACCATGACCGCCAAATTGATTTACAATACTGCGGAACATTTCCAAATCCTCCATACGTCCTGCTTCCTCGGCATCTCTAAAAAGCTCATATCCAATCTCGATCACTGGGTCTGCTTTCTCCTGAGCCTCCTTCCCGGACTTTACCGCCCTGTTCTCCTGTTCATCATCTCCAGATTCCGTCTGGGATGTATCAGTACACCCAGATATACTCAAAAGCAAGATAATAATAAGAGGAAGAACGAACCAGTTTCTTCCCATCTTCTGCTTGTATCTGTCTTTTCCTTCAAACCTCATATCTGCCTCCATTCATCTGTTCTAAATCCCGCGTATCTATAGGCTTCAAAAGAAATACTACGCATGTAGGATTTAAAGTCAAAAAAAATTATAAATCTATTGTCTCAAAATAAATATTACATATGTAGGATTTGAAAGTCAAGAGAAAAATGTAAATGTTTCCCTTTCCTTCAAGATACAGAAACACCGTTAACGGCAGGTTTTGCATGGATAAATTTCAAAATATTGTCATTGAACCTTATCTTTTACGCTTTGGGTATCGCTCATGTTCCTCCTTTTTGGCGCATAAAAGGCGCATGGTTTACAATTTACTGTTCCATGCGCCTTTACGCTGTTTTATTGATATTAAGTTGTTGATTATGCCAGCTGCATAACCGCTCTTTCGATTTCTTCTACATCATCTGATGTCAATTCGGGGAAAAAGGCACGCTTCTTTTAACATGAAAACTCACAGATGCATAACATTAATTATCAGTATCCATGCTAAACCATAGTATGTAACAACTGCAATAAGGTCATTGATTGTTGTAATCAACGGACCAGACGCAACGGCGGGATCGACTTTTAATTTCTTAAACATAAGAGGAATCAATGTTCCTGACAAACTTGAAAGTATCATTGCAAAAAGCAATGCAATACCCGTACATGCAGATACAGCAAATGCTACCGTTGTCGCTTGGTTCTTTAATACAACTAAATACAACCCAATAAACACAAAGGATAATATGCCAAGTATCAGACCATTGGCCAAACCCACACGTGCTTCTTTTGTAACCAGAAAAAGTTTTTGCTTACTGTTCACATTTTCGTCCATGAGGATACGTATCGTAACAGCAATCGAC
>CAJULU010000103.1 GCA_910587575.1 uncultured Dorea sp. | reverse complement strand
TCCTGCCCGGTAACAGCAGTTCATGATATAGTTACAGGTACGGATGGTTCCGGCAGCCAGATAGATCAGTATCATATATTTACCGAAAAACATTGCCTCTGAACCAAGGCCGAACAGGGAAAGCATCGGTCTGTTCAGCAGCAGACCCGTCAGGCAGATGCAGAACGTAATTGCCGGGCACAGTAGGGCAAATTTTTTCATATACTGATATCCGCTCATCAGATGGCCGGAACCTACTTCTTTTCCTACTACCACGGAAGAAGCGTCTGCAAGGCCGGCGAAGAAAGCGAAAACGAATCCTTCCAGTACACGGAATGCAGCCATCGCTGCGATGGCCGACTCGGACTGATGGCCGATTACAATGTTAATCAGCATCTGACCGATTCCGTAGAACAGTTCATTAAAGATGATGGGCAGACATTTCCCCAGATATTCCTTAAGGAAACCGCCCTGCCAGGAAAACATGTCTTTTAGTCTCAGCACAACTGTTTTCTTATCCCTTAAAAGAAAGACAGACAGCACAAGCACATTTACCATACCGGATACCAATGTGCCCACTGCAGCACCTGCCGCACCCATCTGAGGCGCTCCAAAGCGTCCGTAGATCAGAATCCAGTTCAAGACAAAGTTCGTGATCAGCGCAAGAACGGAACTGAACAGAGGCGGTTTTACCCGTTCTGTGGAACGCATAAGGAAGCTGATAATCTGGGCAATTACCTGTAAGGGGTAGGCGAATCCTACAATCCGGATATAGGGAGCGCCGATGGCGATGATATTTACCTTGTCGGTATAGATTCCCAGAATAAACTCCGGATTGGCAACCGCCGCTCCGCCAAAGAGCAGGGACACTGCAAACATGCAGATAAGGGCAAGACCAAAGGTCTGGTTGATTCCCTTCTCGTTGTGCGCACCCCAATACTGCGAGAAAAACAGCAGTCCGCCGCTTGCGAACCCGAAGTAGCAGGAAAAGAACAGAGATGTAATCTGGGAACAGATTCCAACCGCCGCTACAGACAGTTCGCCCTGGCTGCCGATCATAATGGTATCTACCATACTTGCCGTGGTAGACAGGAAATTCTGTAATGCAATGGGCAGTGCAATGGTCAGCACAGTGCCGAAGAAACTGGCCCAGCTTATTTTTTCATTTCTCATAGTCTGACTCCTTTCTTTTTTCATTGACTGCATGTTCTTCTGCAGATTTCCAAAAAAGACTCGTATTTCCCATTATACCTTGAAAAACGTACTTTGCAATAGTTAATTTGGAAATACAGTTAAAATTGAATGCTGAAAATAACGGAAGCCCGCCGGGGCAGAAAATTCTTACCCTGTCGGACTTCCCACATTATGATCATTCTTCTGTTACTTCAAGTTCAGAAGTATAGTGCAGACATCTGACCGCATCGGCTGACCTTCAGCCCTTAAAACATACTTTCTCCTAAATATTTATCATGCGGAACGATCAGACACTTTTCAATCGCCTTCCAATAGCTGTCATAAAGATTCTTCTGTGCCGTTCCATAGCTTTCTTTCGTATCAAATTCCCAATAAAGCACATATTTGACGCTTTTGACAATCCGGGTGATTTCAAGGGGCGGTAGCCCTTCTTTAATCTGCTTCATATCAATATGATACCCTCTTTTCATAAGCCGGAGTAACAGAAGTCCTTCCTGGTTTTCCAGAAAACTTCTGGCCTCAGACATCAGCGCTTCAAATTCTTCTACCTTCTGGGGTCTGACCTGATAAATACAGAGTTCAGTAAATGCCATGTTTCATTTCTCCTTCCTTTACAAGTATTCTCCCGTCTGCTTCCGCTTAAAGTGCGTCCCGACATACATCACGCCACTAAGAATCAGCAGAGCTCTCCAGAAATCTGTCCCCGCCGCATCACCGGTTTTCGGAGCGCCCTGTCTTCTGACCGCCGGGTCTTTCGGTTCTGCCGGTTCTGGTTTCTTAATTGCCGTTTCTTCCTTTCCAGACTGTTCCGGTTTTTCCTCCCCGGAAATCATCGGAATCACAGCGGTTTCCACATATCCGCATGCCGTACAGACCCGCTCTTTCATTCCTGTCCGGCTTACATCCGCTTCCTCCGTCACCTTCCATTCTCCGAATACATGACTGCCCTTCGCAGGTATCGCCCTACCTTTTGTCAGCTCTTCTTTACAGCCGGTACAATAGGTGTCTCCTGTGTACCCATCTTCCATACACTTCGCCTCTTTCACCCCTCTGATCTCAGTACCTCCGGTATGTCGGGCCGGATCCACAGGAATCGTCAGGGAATTCAGGATACCTTTCTCTCCGTCAAAGTCTGTACCGCAAAGTCTGCAATGGTAATGTCCGAGGGTTCCTTCACTGATACAATCTGCCGGACTTACTTCGATCCATTCCCCCAGACTATGATCTCCGTATTCACCATAGGCCTCCTTACAGATTTCACACTCTGCCTTCTCAGTACAGGAAGCCATTCCGCCAATATGCACACCTTCGTCCACCCTTGCACCACAGGTACAGAGTCTCCAGTGATATGTACCGTCACTGTGCCATTCCCCAGTGCCGGAACAGACATGCCCTTCCTTATATTCTGCTACCGTAACCATCTGCGCAGGGGAAGCCAGAACTGCGCCCGCCGCTTTCACACGCACATAATAAGTTCCGGCTGCCAATCCTTCTGCCACATTGCCCTTTACCGGAATCCACCCGTCTGCATGAGACTTCCCGCCATCCCCGGCTGACATGGCCGGTATGTATTCCATGGTATGATTTACCCCGGTAATCTTTCCATCATTCTGATCTTTTGTCGTACAGGCGATTCCCTCCAGTCCTTCCGGCCTCTTTGCCTGGGTAACATCAATGGTCTGGATATCCGAATCCAGAGCATGAAAACCATCCCCCGGCTGATATACTCTGATATCCAGATCCTCTGTTACATCTGCAATCTCCATGCTCTCTCCGGTAACGTCTTTCCATACATTACCGCCATCTACACTGTACCTCATGCCAGCGCTTACATTTACAAGCTTTCCCCGGCTGTCATCTGCCGCCTCAAAGACACCCTCCGGCTTAAGCCTCTTCGGAATCGATGTACTCAAGACCTCAAGAGGTATATCTACAAAGTCACCTGCATACCCCGTCTGCATATATCCGTTCCACTGTACCGAAAAAAACTTCAACGTATAGCTTCCCGGCTCAAGCCCGTCAGGAATCCAGACCGTCTGTGTTCCGCTCTCATTATGCCGTGCAATATCATTATAATACAGAACCTCATCTTTATCGTTACATAGCATCGCATAGACAAATTCTCTGTCTCCGGATCCAGCGCCAGAATAAGAAACATTCACCTTCCAGTCCTTATAACCTTCTAACGCAGGCTTAATATTATCCGCACTTACCTGAAAACCACTCCGGCTGTCATCCTTCAGTGTCAGTTTCCATTCTCGTCTATTCAATGTTCCCCCATAGTCAGGAACCTTCTGCAATACAGCCGGATCAGAAATGTCCCCCGGGTCTAAAGCTGTAGGATCCGAGATCAGAAAAATATCATCCAGATCCAGATTAAATGCCGGACGGGCTCCCGCTTCCGCCCCCGCTATAAAAGAACCGTAATTTCCATCAGACAGCACCATTCCGGTAGAATGACCGCCAAACCCAATCGGCGAGGTACGAATCCACCAGGATGCAGCTGCACCTCCCTCCTCATAATAAGCAATTCTTGAATCTTTTGATAAAAAACCGTATGCATTCGCACCGGATTCTCCGGCATCTAAAAAGAACAGCCGGTCATCTTTCAGAAGATAGCCGTCGGTCGTCGGCAGAACGGCCGCCTGTTCCCCAGGTTCAAAAGATGACTGTTCAAAATTCCTGCACCAGACCAGCGCATCACTATTCTCCCAGATCTCTGTACCATCACGTATATCTCCGTCTTCATTAAGAGCCGCATACTTTATTTTTTCCAGCAGATATTCTGATAGCAGAAACATTCCCGGACTTCCGGTATTCGTCGAATCCGCATCCAGCACGCGCCATTTCACCGGACTTCCTTTATAATCACCATAATACACATAATCATTAAAGTCTATACCCTTACCCCCTATCTGGACAGCCTTCCCCGTATCCCAGTCCGCCGCCATACTGCCGAAAGGCAGGACAAGCGCAAAGACATTCGCCAGCACTCCTGCCAGTACCGATGACTTCCTTCTTCTTTTCCGCTTCATTTTTGTACCCTCACTTTAATATTTACCTGTAATTTATCTGACTGCAAGATATTACACTATTTATATTATAAACCTCGTTATTGCAGGGTACAAGTTATTTTCCTATCATTCCCAACTATTTTATAGCACCTGGTAGATCGTATGGAGTTTCAATGAAGTAATCGGCTTCCAACTCTCTGGTGTGACTTCCCCATATAGCCAATGCAAAATCAACTTCTGCACTTTTAGCGCATAAGCTGTCATATTTGCTATCACCAATATATAATATCTCCTCGTTGCATCCCCCGGAAATTTCTATATACTTTAGTAAAGGTTCGGGAGATGGTTTATGTTCTGTTGTATCATCAGCACAAATAATCGTCTTAAAATAATGGTTCAGCCCAAATCTGCCAAAATCATCTTTAAACTCTGCTTTTGTTTTTGAGGTGACAATCCCAATTTTACAATCGCATTCTGACAGACAGTTTAATAATTCTTGGATTCCATCATAAATAGTTATTGTACTATTGTATTTTTTTATGTTTTCTTCCCATCGTTTCAAAGACAACGGAATATTATTGATTTTCAACTGCCTTAATGCATCTTCTCCCGTAATTCCCATTACAAATAACAATTCCTTGACAGGTACTTTTTTATGTATACATTCTTCCAATGTGTCTTGTAAAGAGTGCAAAATTGCATACTCTGTGTTGATAAGAGTCCCATCAATATCAAAAACAATATGTTGATATTTCATTATGCTTTTCCTCTTTTCTCTGTAAAGCAGCGAATAACCTTACACGGATTTCCAACAGCAACACAATTTGCGGGAATTGAACGGGTAACAACAC
>CAJULU010000102.1:3063-5065 GCA_910587575.1 uncultured Dorea sp. | reverse complement strand
AGGGCACACCGTAATACATGCCCTTCGGGCGGGTGGACTCCGTCCAATAATGTATAAGAAAATGAACAGACAGTGCGGAACGGCCGGAAGATCAGAGGCTGTTCCCGAAGGAGGATTAACGTGCAGAAGACAGAGGAAAAATATCAGGCATATGTGCAGATTTTAAAGGAAGAGCTGGTTCCGGCCATGGGATGTACCGAGCCGATCGCCCTGGCCTATGCGGCGGCGAAGGCAAGAGAAGTTCTGGGGGATATTCCGGACAAGGTAAGTATCGGGGCAAGCGGGAGTATTATCAAGAACGTCAAGAGTGTGATCGTTCCCAATACCAATCATCTTAAGGGGATTCCGGCGGCGGCAGCGGCGGGAATCGTTGCCGGAAAAGCCGAGAAAGAGCTGGAGGTCATTGCAGAGGTGACGGAGGCCCAGACGAAAGAAATGGTGGAATTTCTTGATAAGGTTCCGGTCAGTGTGGATCATATTGACAATGGGGTTACCTTTGATATCATTGTCGTTGTGTTCAAAGGGGATTCTTATGTAAAGGTACGGATTGCCAATTACCATACGAACATTGTGCTGATTGAGAAGGATGGTGAGAAGCTTCTGGATGTCCCGGTGGAGGGAGAGCGCGAAGAGGGGCTGACGGACCGGAGTCTTCTTGACATGGAGAGTATCTGGGATTTTGCCTGTACCGTGGATGTGGAAGATGTAAAGGAAGTGCTGGACCGTCAGATCTCGTACAATACTGCCATTGCCCAGGAAGGGCTTCAGGGAAATTATGGTGCGAACATCGGAAGTGTTCTTCTGGATACCTATGGAACGGACGTGCGGACCCGGGCCAAGGCCATGGCGGCTGCAGGGTCGGATGCCCGTATGAACGGATGTGAGCTTCCGGTTATTATCAATGCAGGAAGCGGGAACCAGGGAATGACCTGTTCTCTTCCGGTTCTGGAATATGCGAAGGAGAAGGGAGCGGATCCGGAGAGGACTTACCGTGCGCTGACCCTTTCCAACCTGGTGGCCATTCACCAGAAGACGGGAATCGGAAGACTGTCGGCATATTGCGGCGCCGTCAGCGCCGGAGCGGCGGCGGGTGCGGGAATTGCGTATCTGTGCGGCGGCGGGTATGAGGAAGCGGTACATACGGTGGTCAATGCGCTGGCAATCGTGTCCGGTATGGTATGTGACGGGGCGAAGGCTTCCTGTGCGGCCAAGATTGCAGCATCCGTGGATGCCGGGATCCTGGGATACAATATGTATCTGCGGGGACAGCAG
The DNA here is from genome assembly GCA_910587575.1 of uncultured Dorea sp. Classification (GTDB taxonomy): domain Bacteria; phylum Bacillota; class Clostridia; order Lachnospirales; family Lachnospiraceae; genus Sporofaciens. The sequence goes on along the minus strand of CAJULU010000102.1, from coordinate 3,793 downwards.
TTCTATGCGGGAGACGGTATCGTGACCGATGGCGTGGAGGCTACGATTGTGAATATCGGACGGCTTGGTAAAGAAGGTATGCGCAAGACCAATGAAGAGATCATTAAGATGATGATCGGTGAGTAAGGAGTTCAGAAAAAGAAGGGCAGGGAATAAAAATCTCTGTTCTTTTTTTACGCATCAGAAGGGAAATGTGTTATGATAATCAGGATAAATGAAAATGAGAGAAGTAGAGCAGGAAGAACAGGATGGAAGATTGGAAGAGCAGATTTCAGAAGAATACATTAAGGCAGGGGAAGGATTATTTCGAGAGGGAACGGGTCCTGGGGCTTGAGGAAGCGGAAGGGACTTACACGGCATCTGTGGTGGAGCGCAAAAGGTATGATGTAAAAATCACGGGATATGGGGAACCGGAGGGCTTGAGGATGTACTGCGGGTGCCCCCATGCAAAGGGCGGAAGCTGCTGCAGGCATATGGCGGCGGTTCTGTATGCGATTGATGACTGGAACGAGCAGAAGGAAAAGATGGAAGAAGAACTGGGGGAAGGCGGAGCAGGGCCTTTGGAGCAGTATGCATATTTTGACAAAGCAAAGATCAGAGAGTCCATGCACCTTCCGTTGGACGCCATGCGCAAAGGAAGAGCGTTTCTGGCCGGGAATCTGGTCAGAGTGAAAAATGTTGATACTGGATTTTTTTTTTTTTTTAACGAGCAGCTTGGGATCATCGAAGC
>CAJULU010000102.1:0-2995 GCA_910587575.1 uncultured Dorea sp. | reverse complement strand
AGTTTTTATACACCGGTGGATAACTGTCCGCATATTGCCGCTGTGATGCTTTCGCTGGCAGAATATTTAGACCAGAACCGAATTGGGGATGCGACAGACAGATGGGGAACTGCGATTATCTATTCGTTCCGTAAGAACCTGACCAACCGGACGATTTCGGATGTTATGGGAAGTGATTCCAGCATCATACTGAAGCCCCGTCTGGTGAACAAAGGGGACAGGCTGACCGTTTCCTTTAAGATCGGGCAGAAAAAGATGCTGCTGGTAAAGGATTTATTTGAGTTTGAGGAAAATGTAAGGAATTCTGCCATGGGAATTTATGGTTCGAATATGCAGATCAATCACCGGCCGGAGAATTTTACCGTCCAGGGGAGACGGTGGATAGACTTTATCGGAAGCGTGGTGAGGGAGGAGAAGGAATTCGATAACCGGATTCGTGAGTCCAATACCTATGTGAAGAAATCGCTGGCAAAGAAAAACGAGATGGGTCTGTTTGGCTGGCGGCTGGACCGTTTCTATGAGATTGCAAAAGAGGAAAAGGTTCCTTATGAAGAGCGGGGAGAGGAAGGAAATACGAAATACGAGCTGTCCTTCCGGGAAGGGAATCCGAAAATCCATATGACGATCCGCAGGAACCGTCTGGATCAGAGCAGCGCCTTTCACGGAGTCGCCGTGACCTGTGACATTCCGTTTCTTTACTATGGAGTGAATACGGCATATTATATCCGGGGCGACAGATTCTGCCGGATGGATGCGGATTTCTTGAATAAAATACGGCCATTAGTGGTGCAGAACAGAAGAAACGCCCTGTCTTTCCAGATCGGAAGGAATACCCTGTCGGATTTTTACTATTCGGTGTTGCCCCAGATCCGGGACGTAGTGGACGTGGCGGAAGAGGACGGGGATGAGATTGTCCGTTATCTGCCGCCGGAGGCTGAATTCGTGTTCTATCTGGATGCCGAAAGTGACAACATTACCTGTAAGCCCCATGTCCGTTACGGCGAAGCGGAATTCCCCCTTCTGGAAGAGGAGGACGGAAACGGAAATGTGCCCCGTGAGGAACAGAAGGAACAGGAGATTCTTTTTCTTCTGCAGCAGTGGTTTCCCTGTGTGGACAGAAAGAGTCAGGAGTTCCACTGCGGAAAGGACGAGGAGTGCATGTATCAGGCGCTGTCCAAAGGTGTGGATGCGCTCATGAACATGGGGGAGGTCCAGTGTACAAGGCGCTTCTCGAATCTGAAGATTACGAAGAAGATGCGGATGTCCGTAGGGGTATCTGTCTCCAGCGGCCTTCTGAATCTGGATATTGCAACAGAGGATCTGCCCATGGAAGAACTTCTGGAGATCCTTGGCAGTTACCGCACCAGAAAGAAGTATCACAGACTGAAGAACGGGGACTTTCTGGATCTTGAGGATCATTCTTATGAGATGCTCAGTGAGATGATGGACTCTCTTCATCTGTCGCCTAAGGATTTTATCAGGGGAAAGGTGGAACTTCCGCTGTACCGGACGCTGTATCTGGATAAGATGCTGGAGGAGAATGAGAATATTTACAGTGAGAGGGACCGGCATTTTAAGAATCTTGTGAGAGAGTTCAAGACGGTAAATGATTCGGATTTCCAGATTCCGAAATCTCTTTCAAGGGTACTGAGAAATTATCAGAAGAACGGATACCGCTGGCTTCGTACGCTGGAGGCCTTTCAGTTCGGGGGAATCCTGGCGGATGACATGGGGCTTGGGAAGACACTGCAGGTGATTGCGGTACTGCTGGCGGCGAAGGAAGAAGGGCGTAAAGGGGTATCGCTGGTGATTACTCCGGCCTCCCTGGTGCTGAACTGGGGGGAGGAGCTCCGTAAGTTTGCTCCGGAACTGGATTTTATGCTGATTTCAGGCGGACAGGAGGAACGGCGGAGGAAGCTTGAGGATTACCGGGAAGCGGACGTGCTGATTACCTCATATGACCTGCTGAAACGGGATGCGGCTTTCTATGAGGGGAAGGAGTTTCTTTACCAGATCATTGATGAGGCGCAGTATATCAAGAACCAGCAGACCGTGGCGGCGAAAGCGGTGAAGGTGATTAAGAGCCGGACCAGATATGCGCTGACGGGAACGCCTGTTGAGAACCGGCTTAGTGAAATCTGGAGTATTTTTGATTATCTGATGCCAGGATTCCTGTACAGATATGAGGTGTTCAAGAGGGAGATTGAGACGCCGGTTGTGAAGAACCAGGATGAGAGGGCGATGGGAAGGCTTAAGAAAATGACTGCGCCCTTTATCCTGCGGAGGATCAAGGGGGATGTGCTGAAAGATCTGCCGGACAAGATTGAGAAGACCCATTTTGTAAGATTCGAGAAGAAGCAGCAGGAATTATATGATGCACAGGTGTTACATATGCGTCAGAAGATTTCCATGCAGGACGGGGAGGAATTCCGGAAGAATCAGATGCGGATATTTGCAGAACTGATACGGCTTAGGCAGATCTGCTGCGACCCTACTCTGTGTTTTGAGAATTACAAAGGGGAGTCTGCGAAGCTTCAGGCATGCCTGGAACTGGTGCATAGAGCCGCAGAGGGCGGACATAAGATCCTTTTGTTTTCCCAGTTTGTGTCAATGCTGGAGATAATTAAGGAGAGATTTGAGGAAAGCGGTATTTCTTTCTATATGATTACCGGGGAGACCTCGAAGGAAAAGAGGATGAATCTGGTGAAGAATTTTAACGAGGATGATACCCGGGTGTTTCTGATCTCCCTAAAAGCAGGTGGAGTGGGGTTGAATCTGACGGGGGCGGATGTGGTGATCCACTATGACCCCTGGTGGAACCTTGCGGTTCAGAACCAGGCCACTGACCGGGCGCACCGGATCGGACAGGATAAGAAGGTCACGGTCTATCAGCTGATTGCCAAGGATTCGGTGGAAGAGAAGATTCAGAAGATCCAGGAGTCGAAGAGGGAACTGTCCGAGCAGATCATTGGTGTAGGAACCGGTCAGATGGGGA
>CAJULU010000101.1 GCA_910587575.1 uncultured Dorea sp. | reverse complement strand
CACCACCTTCCGCAGGATCTCGGAACGGGTGAGAGCACGTCCCCCGGCTACCCGGGTAAATGTATTATTTTGTCATGGTGCAGTTTTGGGTTGATTTTATTTGCCTGGTTGGCTATAATATACTTAACAAGAGAGCCGAAAGCTAGAGTACACCTAGCCGCCGGTAAAATGGTTTTACAAAAGTAGCGCCTTAGTTTACCAGACCGAGGGCGCTATTTTTTGCGTGTGATATAGACAACAAGAGTAATCACGGCGCAAAGCATAATCACAAATTGGATTAAATCCGAATATGTAACCATAAGCACCAGCCCCCTTTCTTTCGTCCGGCGGCTGGCATATCGCCCCTTCGACTCCCTGGTTAAATATATTATTGTCAATGTACCATTCGTCCGGCAGGACGAGCCGGAGCCTATTTTAGCCTGGGCGGTTTTCGTCCGAAATGACGAAAACTACCCCATTTGGTTGTCAGCGGGGTTTTCGCCCTGTAGTGCGAATTGCGCCGGCGCAAATGACTGGGAGCCAAATGCCGCCCAGTAACTTCCAGTTGGCCTGGGTTGCCCCAGATCGGGGCGGGGTATCTCTGATCTGGGGCTACCTGGGTATGGCCGTTCTGGACAGGCCTACGCTGCCGATCGGACTGAGTAGAGCGGAAATTTCCGCACTATTCGTTTTTTTTCTGATATTCTGGTATCTTGGTTAAATCTTTAGAATATTCTTCAACTTTATTCATCGCTTCGAAAGTAAGTTTCGTCATATTATCAGATACTCTTGATATTATGCCTCCGTATATTAGAGAATCAGCCACATCAGTATGCTGAAATGTGGTTTCATCTTCTACCAATGAATTTATCGGGCAATCCAGAGCTTCAGCAATTTTACGAACAGTATCGTATTTTGGTGTATATGGGACTTTTTCATACTGCGCGACGGTTTGTTGCTTTATCCCGAGGATTTTTCCCAATTCTTGCTGAGACAAACCTCTTTCATTTCTTATTTTCTTCATTTTTTCACCAAAAGTCATAAAGTCACCTCTTTTCAAGAAATAGTGTACCACAGTATCGACAGAAATACAATAAAAATACTGTAAAAACGTATTGACACAGTTAAAATATTGTGATACGGTATGTAAAACAGTTAAATTACTGTTAAGAGAGGTGAGAAAATGAGAATTGACAGAGTTAAGCTCGTAACAGAGCTGGCAAAGCGGGATTTAACCCAGAAACGCCTAGCAGAAATGTCGGGAGTATCCAGGGCAACAATCAATTACATCCGTTCTGGAAAGTCCTGTACTGAAGAGATTGGCAATAAGATTGCCAAGGCATTGAATGTACCAATTGAAACTTTATTAGAAAAGTGAGATCGTGTGGTGGCGGTTTTGAAATGGAAGGAGGCTTTTACATGTCACAGGAGGAATTTAAGGCAATGATGGATGATTTAGTAGCGCAGGAAGAGGAACGCCTGGGAGTGGGAAGCGAGGACTTCCAGAGACGCCACAGGGAGATCATGGAGCTGATCGGCGAGGCCGAGCGGCAGCAGGAAGAGAGGAGGCAGAAAGTGGAAAGGCAATTCATAGGAGCGAAGGAGGTAGCGGATATCCTGGGAGTGTCGGAAAGCAAGGCTTATTCTGTAATCAGAGGGCTTAACAAAGAGCTGAAGGAGAAGGGGTACATAACCGTCCAGGGACGTGTGAGCCGGGTATTCTTCCAGGAGCGGTGTTACGGTATAAAGACGGTATAGAAGGAGGGCAAAAAAAAGAAAGTATGCGGAATGACAAGAAACTAATCATCTCAGAGGGGAAAAGCCGGAAAGCAATGAACTGGAAAGCAATGGAATTGTATTGGTCTGATTTCATTAAGCGGCTTAGCGTCCCGCACAGATCGACGGAAACGCTTACGGAGTACAAGAGACTTCCCAAGCCCCGGCAGGATGAGTTGAAGGACGTCGGCGGCTTCGTCGGCGGGCAGTTAAGCGGCGGCAGGCGTAAAAGCGGGAACGTGATCTGCCGGAGCCTGGTCACATTGGATTTGGATAACATCCCTGCAGGGCAGACAGAGGATATATTGAGGCGTGTGGAGGCGTTGGGATGTGCTTATGTGGTATACAGCACACGCAAGCACGAGAGTGCGGCACCACGGCTCCGTGTTATTATTCCGACCGATCGGGACCTTACAGCGGACGAATACGAGCCAGTAGTGCGAAAAATTGCGTCATTAATCGGGATTGAATTTTGCGATCCGACCACGTTTGACGTGTCCAGGCTGATGTACTGGCCAAGCTGCTGCAGTGATAGTGAATGGGTATTTACATATGGCGATAAGGCTTTTGCGTGCGCCGACGGTATTCTGGAAATGTATGGGGACTGGCATAATGTGTCGGAATGGCCGACAGTGCCGGGGGAAACCGAACGCCTGGAGAGGAATCGGAAGAGGCAGGAAGACCCGACTACAAAGAAAGGAATCATAGGGGCATTCTGCCGGGTGTATGACGTTCCGGCGGCCATGGATAAGTTTCTACCCGGTACATATGAGGAAACGACCATATCCGGCAGATACACGTATACAGCGGGCTCCACGGTAGGCGGTGCGGTTCTGTATGATGATGGGAAGTTCCTATACAGCCATCACGCCACGGATCCGGTACAGGGGAGGCTGTGCAACAGTTTCGACCTGGTAAGGCTTCACAAGTTTGGGTATCTGGATGAAGAAGCAAAACCGGACACACCAATAGCAAAGCTGCCAAGTATGAAAGAAATGAAGAACTTTGCTACCCAAGATAAAGCAACACGCTTGGAAGACGCAAAGGAGAAATTCGGAGTCCAAGGGAATGAAGAAGCAGTACTTGAATTAGACTACGACGGAAACAATAAGTTGAAAAAGACCGCTAAAAATATAATGATTGTGATTGAAAATGATCCCGACCTGGTGGGGAAATTCTACTATGATGAGTTTTCTGAAAGGATACGAACAAAGGGCGGACTTCCTTGGAATGCAGAGATAAAAGAAAGAAGTGTAAATGATACAGATATGGCAGGGTTAAGAGTCCACTTAGAAACAAAGTACGGATTAACAGGAATCTCGAAGATTCAGGACGCTTTTGATACTTTCATGCAGAAAACAGCTATTCATACCGTTCGGGATTATTTAGACGGGCTTCACTGGGACGGGGAAAAACGGCTTGACAGGGTATTTATTGATTATCTTGGTGCGGAAGACACGGAATACACTAGGAAGGTTGCGCGTCTGTTATTTTGCTCGGGTGTTGCTCGGATATATGCACCTGGTCAGAAATATGACTACCTGGTGGTGCTGATCGGTCCCCAAGGAATCAGCAAAAGCACGTTTGCGCGGATTATGGGCGTTAATTGGTTTTCAGATAGCTTAAAGATTATTGACATGAAGGATAAAACTGCAGCGGAAAAGCTTTTAGGCGTATGGGTGGTCGAGATTTCGGAAATGGATGGTTTCGGTAAGGTAGACTCTAATACAATAAAATCTTTCCTCTCGATATGCGAAGATCGCTTTCGGCCCGCTTATGGACGGTATCCGGTAGACAAACCGCGGCAGTTTATAGCATTAGGCACATCTAACAAGCGCGATTTCTTGACAGATGAGACGGGGAACAGGAGGTTCCTGCCGATAGATATCGGGGCGCAGAAACCAGTAAGATCGGTTTTTTCAGAAATGAAGACGGTAATCGATCAGATATGGGCCGAAGCTGTTATGCGGTGGAGACTTGGAGAGCGAACTTATCCCGATGCAGAAATGGAGAGACTGGCAGCAGCTCAGCGGGAAGACCATATGCAGGAGGATCCACGGGAAGGAATAATAGAAGAGTTCCTTAAGATCCCGATTCCGTCAGATTGGTATACAAAGGATACTACACAGCGAAGAACGTATATCGTCGGTGGGTATAAAACTTACCAGGGGGAGACGGCAGAGCGTAGTAAAATATGTGCTGCAGAGGTTTGGCATGAATGCTTTGGCAATCCAATCTCTACGCTGACACAGCGAGATACCAGGGCTATTAATGCAATCCTTTTAAAGCTGCTTAAGGGATGGGAACGGAACAATACACGCTTTGGAGCGGAATACGGGAGACAGAGAGGATTTTTCAAAAGCGTTCCACCGTAGAATTGCAAGTGTTCAACTGTTCACGGAATGTTCCCGTAAGTGTTCAACGAAAAATCCAGTAAAATCAAGGGGTTCAAGGTATTTGGGACACTAGGAACAGATTATATTAGTAAAAACAAAATAAATACAATTATGATGTATATGGGGTATGGGGGATACATCATAAACGCCATAAACACCATATTTCAATAGTGTTAATAGAGAAGAGTATAAAAATGTCCAAGTGTGCAGGAAGGGAGGCGAAGCACATGAAACTGATGGAGGAATTTAAGTTTTACTGTGATGATGTATTGGAAGATATGTTAAGCAATCTGGATCGGAATATTGACCGGGACAAGTATCTGATATCATCTGCAGAAGCGAAGATATCGAGAGTCGAGCCGAACTCCCAGGAGTTTAGAGAGACGGTAGAGCTGATAGAAGAGACAAAAGAATCTATGCGTAGTAAACAGGAGGAAAGAATGCAGTACGATCTGGAATTAAAGCGCAGAAAGTATTTGAATGAGTAACCAGAAAAGCCCCATAGGCTGGCAGGCCTACAGGGCAGCACACGGCCGGAGCCATGCCCAAAAACATTTACATAGTAACATGGAATTCCGGCAGAAGGGAAGGGTTTTAATGAATAAAAAGATAGAAAAAATTATTTTGGTTTGTCTGGAATCATTTACGACAGAAAATATAGAGGCAATGCTTCACGAGGAAAATTGGTCAGCGGGAGCGAAGAGAATTTTTAGCGAAGAGATTGCAAGGAGGGAAGGTTTTTAATGGAAAATTTAAAATATGAGGATTTAGTTATGACCAATGAGGAAATTGGAAAAGTTGTTGATTCCTATATGGACGGTATGACTACTGATAAGATAATTGACATGATTTCACATATTTGTGAGGAATCTATGGCGAATGAGCCGGGAGAACTTAAGAGTGCTGAACCACTTGTAAGGCTTATGTACATAGCCAATGAAATGTATAAATGTGGCTTTGCAAATGCGCTTTATCTTGCAAATGAATGCACTAAGGAGGCGCTCAAAGAGTATGGAGAAGGTGTTGCATGAGCGTTAAGATCAGAATCTCATACACCAAGGAGGAAGAACTGGCCGGAGTGATCCGGCTTCTCTCCCCGGCGCTAAAGTCCTATAAGGTGTCCGGGAAGAAGGAAGGGAAGTACCGGAACGCTTACACCGATCTGCGCCCCGGGTTCCAGAACGACGAACCGGGAGAGGGTGCGGGCTGATGGTGCAGGGGTGCGCCTGGGATACTAAGAAATACTAAGATTTATTGTAGTATTTTATTGTA
>CAJULU010000100.1:2477-5497 GCA_910587575.1 uncultured Dorea sp. | reverse complement strand
TCCCTGGCATGGGCCTTATAGATGGCCGTGGCGTACTCGGCCCGGTATGCGTGGATATCGGCGCACTTATGGACGTGCTGCCACACCTTCTCCTCTGCCGGCGTGTCCTGCATCCGCGCCACAATCTGCTCCGCATTCTTCCCAATGATGGGGCTGATCCGCTCCCGGCCACCCTTGCCGTTGCGGACGAAGGTGAAAAACTCACCAGGGAACATCCTGGTGTCCTTCAGCACCCCCAAACGCTTCTCCTCCTGGGCCGTCAGCTTGTCCTCCGGGACAGCTTCAAGCCTGGTGATCTCGGCCTCGATCTGTGCCCTGGTTACCAGGTCTTTCCCCTTCAGCGCCTCCAGCTCGCTCCGGCGAAGCCCCGTACCCTGGCAGAACTTAATCAGCTCGTCATTGTTGGTCTTGGAGAAATGCTGGTCGCGCACCCTGTTCCCGCGGCTCCGCTTGATCTCCCCCCGGTTCCGCTTGGGGGGCTTGAAATAGGCTTCATCGTCCGGCTGGATGCCGTAGAGTTTGCCCAAGGCTTTTGCCTCCACCTGCACCGTCCAGGCGGACAGGCCCTGGTCTACCCTCGACTGTAGCCACTCGTTGGCGTACTTCCTGGCGCTTTTCAGCGTGGTGCATTCCGGGTGGTGCTCCCGAATGTACTTGATAAAGTATTTCGTGTGCTTCCAGTAGGTTTGATAGGTATTGAAGGAGAAAATCTTATCCTTGTCCGTCCCAGCAGCCATCGCCGCCTTTTTGCTCTCCCCAAAAGCCTGCATCCCCGTCAGGCGGTCATAGGCTTGCTGGTGGAGATCCTTTGAGTATGACTTGTTTCTCCGCCCCATCTCCGGCCCCTTTCTTCTGCTTATAGAATAATATTTATCTATAAGTATATATTTATATCTATATTTAATTATATCTATCTTTATTGCAATCTATATTTCTATTCATTTAGAAATATAGATTTATAGAATGCAATATTCCTACTGATCAAGTTTTCTGTTTTTCTACAACTGGGTTAAAGCCAGGCCGCCTCCTGCCAGCCCATCGGGGCCTCGGCAATCGGCAAGTACACTTTTTAACGTCTTATGTGTGACGGGTTTGGGATCGCTCCCTACACTTTTTATCTTGCTTATGTGTGCAGCCTTATTTGTTTCCCCGGCAGTTAAGGTTCTGTCGGCTCCTAAGTAAAGGGAGCAGCTCTCCGGCCAGATTTACAGTATGGCCAGCTACGTTCAGAAGGTGGAAAGGGACACGATACGTTTTACTTACCCGCACTTTCAAAAGGATTACTCATACGGGGTCAATGATGTGCTTTCCTTTTCGCAAAGGCTACTGTGGCAAGCCCGCACATCACATGGGTGTATCAAACCCGAATGGCTTCTGATTAGCAAATTGCTAAACCCCCAGTCGGGAGGCTGGGACGCTCTGGGCCTAATTACTATTTACCCTCGCCCAGACGAGCATTTGACGATGAACCAATGAAGGAACAATTTCCTTATTTTTACTATACCATAAAAGTTGCGGGCAGTCAAGGTTATACTTGACCCTATAAGTATAGCGGTTTACCCGTTCACACATAGCGTAAACGGGTAAACCGCTATATCAATCAGTTCAATCTTTTTTAGGCTCAGCGGAAAACAACAAACGAAACTCTGTCAAAGGCAACTTTAGCCTCCTCATATGTAGAAAAACTCATAAAAACACCGGCATATTCACTATTTTCAATTTGAAATAAAAAGTCTATTTCTGTCTCTTCTTCTACATTATACTGGTAAATAAACAGTGATGGCGCATTTTCTGGTACAGCTTCTATAATTTCTATTTCATCTTGATTTTCAATAATCACCTGTGCATTTGCCTCAAAACCATCTTTTGTAATAATTAAACCGTTTAGAATATCTGTTCCTTCTTTTCGCACAATTATAGAACTTCCGTCTGTCAACAAATCATACTTGCTTCCTGTATCCATTGTAACTTTAATTTTTTCTCCATTGCCCATCTCGAAATCACAACTTTTTTCGGCACTACACGCCGAAAGCACAAATAGTAATCCAAATAAAAAGCACAAATGCTTTAGATACAACCTTTTTTTCATACTGATCCTCCTTAATGGTTGATTTCGTATTTTTTTGTGCTATCATATAAACATCTGATAATATCTTTTGGGGGGACGAAAACGTTGACTGTCCTTTTCTCCTATGCAGAGGAAAAGCTTCGGATTGAAACCGTATCACTTTATCTGAGCATCGGTCACTCTGCATTTAATTCAATTCCTATGTTTCTGCATGATTCCATCTGGCAATGTGAGGTTGATCTTCCAGCTGGTGAGCATCTCTACAAATTTATAATCAACGATGAACTTCCATTGTGCGATCCATATAACAATCTTTTGGATTTAGATGAAAATGAAAACCTTTATTCTCTGCTTATTATTAATGACAACGAGGAAGCTTGTATTAATCCACTACAGTATCATGTAACAATTGAGCAGTATAAATTATCGACAAATGAACCCTCACAGAATTTAGGTGCTTACCAAAACGTTGTTGATGAAAAAATATCTGCCATTATCGTATGCCGAAATGTTAGTGGCATTCATCTCCTTACTGCTGCCTGGTATGCTCCGAATAACATACTCTACGAATATTCTGAAAGTCCTCTTTGCTCAGAACGAATTGACGAACAAGTTTCTACAATGTTTTGGATTGAAAAGAGTAAGGCCCAAAAAGAGTCAGTGTCAGGATTATGGACTTTTATGTTATTTTTAGATGGGAAATTACTTCTTTCTGATAAGTTTTCTTTGCCGTTAGACAACTCATTTACCTACTTTGGATAACTTTTACACTAAAATATAAATATTGGAGGTTTTTTTATGAGCCGGGTTTCTTCCATTCCAACAACCAGGACTTCCACTGCCAGATCGACTACGTCGACTTCCAGAACTTCTACTGCCAGGACAACTACTTCGTCCTCCAGAACCTCTACCGCCAGGCCGACTACTTCGTCCTCCAGAACCTCTACCACCA
>CAJULU010000100.1:2156-2377 GCA_910587575.1 uncultured Dorea sp. | reverse complement strand
CCGACTACTTCGTCCTCCAGAACCTCTACCACCAGGCCGACTACTTCGTCCTCCAAAACCTCTGCTGCCGTTAATTCTGCTGTTCGATCTACTGCTTCCGCCGCTACTAAAGGTGTCTCTTATGCTAAGAAAACGTCAAACCGCGCTACCACGACCACGCAGAGGACAGTTTCAAATTCTGTTAGCTCTGTAAAATCCGCTGCGAATAATCCTGTCGGCCG
>CAJULU010000100.1:0-2056 GCA_910587575.1 uncultured Dorea sp. | reverse complement strand
AAGGTGTCTCCTCTGCTGTCTCCACTGCTAAGAAAACATCAAACCGCACCACCACAACCACTCAAAGGGCAGTTTCAAATTCTGTTAGCTCTGTAAAATCCGCTGCGAATAATCCTGTCGGCCGAACTCCTACTAAGACCTCCCCGACCACCAGGTCTACGGTCTCAACCTCTGTCAATACTGCCGCCCGTACCACTGCTGCCGCCGCTGCTAAAGGTGTCTCCTCTGCTGTCTCCACTGCTAAGAAAACATCAAACCGCACCACCACGACCACTCAAAGGGCAATTTCAAATTCCATTAGTTCTGTGAAATCTTCTGCAAATAATCCCGTCAGCTCGGAAAGCTCCAACAATTCTACAGCACCTGAAAAAAAAGCGTGGAATTATATGACAGATGGAGCTAACTACGGGAAAGTCTTATATGGAGAGGCAAATGGGCCCTCATTCAGTTTACAACATGGTGCTCGGTTATGCAATGTAGAGGCATGTATGACTGAAATTGGAGGGAATTATGATTATGTTGATTGGAACTTCGGTGTTGCAACTGGCGATGTTAGACTTGGTTTAGAGTATAGCATCGGACAAGCAGAGGTCGATCAGACCCCCACCACTTCAAAGCGAGCTGGATATGGTTTAGAGTATGCAGGTTTCCAAGCAGAAGCCAGCTTACTATCTGCCGGCATTGACTTCAAAATTCCCATTCCATTCACCGACCTCAAAGCTGTTATTGGGGTCTCTGGAAAAGCTTTCGCGGTCGGAGCTTCCTGTTACTATGACACAGATAAGCATAGGCTCAACATTGGAGCATCTGCTCTCTTCGGTGCTGGAGTTTCTGTAGGATTGGAAAATTAAGGTGTACTGCGCTATGCCCAGTACAATTATACGGAAAAATAACTCCAATAAAGTAAACCAGTTTTTTCGCGACGGTTCACTAATTGGGACTACTCGTTACACATATGGATTTTGGATGGATGAAATCATAATTTATGATGACAACACCCCGGTGTATCGCTTTTTAGAAACTAATCATTTCATTTGGTTCCTTCGAAAATGCATTCCTATTGTTTCTCTTGCCGTATCAACAATTCTTAATGGAAGATATTCTATCTTTGAAAACGAGAAAAAAATAGGATATACAAAAGAAATGTGGTTTAAGCCAATTGAAAATTTTATAATTAACAATGACCACTATCATTTATCTGCACATAAAGATGAAATAATTTCATTGGAGAAAAATGGAGAGCAAGTTGCCCTTTATCGGCGGACACCAATTGAGGCGTTACGAGTTCATCCAAATACATACTATGTAGAGTATAGCACGGAAATCGAAACAAAATTAGTTGAATTGTTCTGCCTACTTGTTGATCTTCTTTTCTTTACACACTATAACGGAAAGACTGTTTTAAAAGTCATTGTACCATATGATCCACACCCTGAATACACATTATGGCACCCAGACAATTAGCCCTTATTTTTAAGAACAAAACACAAATTAAGCGCTTTATTTCATTTCTTATGAACGTCAGCACATCTATAAATACTTTTGGAGACCTATTCTCAAAATCTCATTTACCACTTCCGTCAGCTTTTTTTCCTCCTCCAACCCCATCTTTCGCAACGCCTTATCCAAATCACGGTCTATGAAGTAAGACCGTTGCACCCGGTTCTTGTTCTTTGCGCTCGCTGCCACAGGCTGGCCAGTGGTCTCCTGCTCCAGCGCAGACTGACGATCCGCGCCGAGAATTGACTTCAGCGCCGCCTCCTGGTCAAACTTCGCTTTCCCTGTCCCTGCCATTATTTCTCTACCCCTTTCAAAAATTCTCCGATGAATGCCCGGTAGTCCTCGGCCACAGTGGACTTCCCCGCATAGTCAAATAGATCGGCTTTGTTGGCCTGGGCCTCCTCCACCACCACACCCGCCCGGATGTAAGTCTGATAGATCGGCGCCGATATGTACTCGCTCAGCTGCTCTGTCAGCTCCTTGATCTGCCGGCTGATATTCGCCCTGGGATTGAACCTGGTGAACAGGATGCCCCGGATCTTCACAGCGGGGTTAC
>CAJULU010000099.1 GCA_910587575.1 uncultured Dorea sp. | reverse complement strand
GGCGAAAGCGGCTACCGGCCGCTACCGCCAGGGACTGCAGACGCTGATGGAGTGGGACGATTCCGATGGCGCCGGACTTGCATACACGGATAACTATAAGATCCACATCAATGCCGGAAACCACATTACCCAAAGCTTCCCGTCCCGGATGCTGCGCTCCGAAAGCCTTGTGGGAATGAATGGCCATGAAACGGCCCATCTCTTATTTACAGACTTTACAACCCTTGGGTTATATCTGCGCAGCATGGAGAACGGCTCCTTCTATCCAGAAGAACCTTCTTTCGATGACCAGTACCAGGAAAGCTGTGAGGAAATGCTGGAAGCCGTGCATGAAAAAGACAAGGCTGTATGCCTGACGCTTTCTGAGTGCGCCTCCCATATCAGCAATATTTTAGAAGACATTTACATCGAAGCCCGCATGTGTGACGCCTACCCCGGCATTTTTAAGCAGGGGATCGAGCTGAACTGCCTGCGGATGAATGAACTGATGCCGTCCCTTCAGAGCCAGATTGACAATGGATTCTCGGATTTTTCCATTGTGGCAAACCTTCTCCTGCAATACTGCAGGGCAGGTACAGTTAATAATCTCCACGGTTACACCGGTCCCTATCTGGATTACCTGGAGGACTGCGTGCCTTTCGTGGAAGAATCCATTTATTCGGATGACGTGAAAGACCGGCTCCATGCCACCAACCATATCCTGGGGATTCTCTGGGAGTATATCAAACCAATGGTGGAGGACACCAGGGAGAAGCTAAAAGCTGCTTCGGAGGAGGATGTGAAAAAACTACTGAGCGGGATTCTGGGCGGCCAGATCCAGGGCGGCACCCCTCTGCCTTCCGGAAAAGGCGGAGCTATGCCGAAGCAGGCGGAAGCCGGAAAGAAAGCACAAAGCTCCAATCCACCTCTGCAGTTTTCTCCACAAGCACGCCAAAATATCATGTCCGGTGTGCAGGATGTGGTGACGGAAGAAGGCGACCGGATTCAGCTTGCAAAAACTTCCACCATTTTAGAAGGAAACAATCCAGGCATTACTTATAACCACCAATACCTGGGTTCCGGTTATGAGAAATCTGCCAGCGACCTTTTCCGTATCCTGAACAGTGTGGCAACGGAAAAAGCAGAGGAACAATACCAGCAGGAAATGACGGAAGAACTGCAGAAAGCGGCCAATGATATCCATTACGGCAACGCCCATGCAGGAATCCATGTAACCGTAAACCGGATGTGCAGCGTGCCGGATTATTTGATTAAAGATTACCAATCCATTGCGCCGCCTCTTCTTAGGGCTTCCAAGAGACTGCAGAAAACCATCGCCCCGCTCCTGAAAGAAGAAAGCGAGGGTGGGAAATTAAAGAACCTGCAGTTTGGAAAACGCCTGGATACAAGGGCACTGCACCATGAAGACGGTACATTTTTTACAAGGACAAGGCTTCCTTCGGAAGAACAGAAATTGGCGGTAGGTCTCCTGATTGACGAAAGCGGCTCCATGAGCAGCTCTGACCGGATCACTTACGCGAGGATGACAGCGATTGTACTCTACGATTTCTGTCAGAGCCTGCAGATCCCGGTCACCATCTACGGGCATACCACGCCGGACTGTGAAGCCGGGGTTGCATTATATTCCTATGCAGAATTTGATTCCATAGATACTTCCGACCGCTACAGGTTGATGGACATGAGCGCCAGAAACGGCAACCGGGACGGCGCTGCTTTACGCTATGTGGCAGAACATCTGAGCAAACGTCCGGAAAACCAGAAACTGCTCATCATCATTTCCGACGGGCAGCCAGCAGATTACGGATACAGCGGTACGGAAGCGGAGGCAGACCTGCGTGGGATCAAGAAGGAATATTCAAAGAAGGGGATCATCCTCTTTGCGGCAGCCATCGGCTCAGACAAGGAGAACATCAAACGGATCTATCAGGATGGTTTCCTGGATATCACAAAGCTTGAAGAACTGCCGAAGAACATGGCGCTTCTTGTGAAGCAGTATTTGAAATGATGACACTTTAATATTCGCATCGTGCTGTATATTACCGGATTTAGCGGTTCATACGGCACGGTATGAAGAGGTTTAAAAACAAATAGTTGGAAAATGACTTCCAGCTATGAGGAGAAATAATACTACATTTGGAAAGAAGGGACATTGATTCATGAATCAGAATTATCAGACGAGGGTTTCCCCTCAGATCTGCAAAGTACAGACCGACCGGAAACTGATTGCCGTCTATGACCAGTTGAAATGCGCTGCGCTGACACATTATGCACAGCTCCATGCCAAAGGCGAATATAAGGAGAATGACCATAAGGAGAATGACCATAAGGCAAATTCCCTGATCAAGATCACCATCCAGGACTATTCCAACGGCACCGGCGATAAGAACGTGATCGCCCAGTTCAACCTGGCTCCCGAACAGATCCAGTTTATCTTAACCCGGATCACTGCAGGATTCCAGGAATTTGAATGGTCCCAGAGTAAGATCTACGGTGTGCCTGATGCGCAGGGGTATTCTACGGCACAGCAGTTCTCTATCTCGCGTCACGTCTGCGACTCCAGCGGGCGTCCAATGAAGAGTCCGTGGCGGATCCAAATCGTAAACGGAAAAGGTGTGAAAGTCCAGAACCAGAAAGGCGGTTCCTATATGAAATCCGGAAGCTTTCTCTCGGAGAAAAATGCGTTTATCCAGCTGACGGATATGGACCTCTATACACTCCTAAAGCGCACGGATTCCTATATCACCAACTGGGAAGCTTGTATGGCGCCGTCACTGATCGCAAATGGAAAGCAGGCGTATGAGAAACAACAGCAGGACTGGCAGTCACAGAATCAGGAACAGGATCAAGGGTACGCTCAGAACGGACAATATCAAGGGCAGGCTCAGGAATATTCCCAAAACAGTCAGTACCAAGATCAAACCCAGAATTATACACAGAACGGACAATACCAAAACCGGACTCCGTACTATATGCAAAATAATACACAGAATAACCAGTACCAAAATCAGGGGCAGGGAAACACCTATGCCGCTTAGATTTCAGGCACGATCATTTTTGGAAAAGGAAGCGGCCCAATGGCGGCTTCCTTTCCGTTAGAAAGAAGGTGAATTTATGAAGTATACCGATATTTGCACACTGGATGCGCAGGGACGGATTGTGATTCCGACCAAGATGCGTAAGATTTTAAACCTTGTGAATCAGGATTCTCTGGAAGCGGAGCTTTCCGGCCAGGAAATCCATCTTAGGAAATGCGGGGAACTGCCAATAGATACGCACAGGCTCGCATCCTTCCTTACCATCCTGTACAACAGCAGTCGGCATACCGTTGCCCTCTGTTCTGATACACAGGTCGTTCATGCAGTAGGAAGTTTTCTTCCAGACAGAACCCCTGTCTCCAAGGAACTCTCTGCCTGCATCCAGGCTGAAAAAGAATATCTCCCGGACACGAGCAGACCAGTCTATCTTACCTCCAGTCCAGGCACACCAGTCGCTGCACTTTTCCCTGTCCACACCGAAAAGCCTCTGGCATTAGCAGTGCTTTCTGCAAAGCCGCTTACCGAGGTGGAGATCGGATGTGCAAGGTTAGTTGCAGCCACAATCGCGCGTGAATTTGATTAGCGAAAACAAGCTGAATATGAAACAGCTTACAATTTATTTAAAAGAAAGGATCAAAAATACCATGAAGAAAATCCATCTATTAACTCAGGAACAACAGACGTTTGCAGAGCAGAACCATCACATCGTAGACCATTTTCTCTCCAGAAAAAGGCTGGATGCAGAGGAATTTTATGATGTCGTCATCTTTGGCTATCTGTTAGCCGTACAGGAATATCTGGAGAAACCCAGATTATCCGATTACGCCTTCAGTACCATCGCATGGCGGAACATGAATGACTGCCTTATCAATGAATATGCCTACCGGAACTGCGGGAAGCGGGCAGCTGTTACCGGTCCCTTAGAGGAGGAATATCTGTCCATTGACACGCTTCTCCCCAACCGGATACAGAGGGCAGCGGAAACCCTGGATAACCAGAAACTGCTGGTCAAGTTGCTTGCCTATATCACCCCAAAAGAACAGGAAGTGGTCCGCCTGAAAGCGGACGGCTACACATATCAGGAGATTGCAGAGAAATGCAGCCTCACCGTATATGGCGTGGGAAGCCGTTTCAGCCGGATGCGCCGGCGGTTACGAAGTCTTGCCCTGATGTAGAGGAGGATTCCTATGAACGATTTGCTAATACAACGGGCGGCAGAGCTTCTTCAGAATGAATTTGGCCCGGAATGGCAGACCATTGCCGGAATGCTCGGTACAGAAGGACTACGGAAGCGTGTAGGAAAGGAGCTGACTTCCTTTATGGCGTTTCCGGAGCGCGGTAATGGCGGAGATAACCACTGGAGAGGGAACTGCTCTCCGGAAGTGGTTGCTTCCATCCTGCGCTATGTTCTGGACTGCAAGTGTTACTACGGCAAAGATATAAGCCAGTTTACCCTGATGGATCCCATGAGCGGTTCGGGTACTTCCCAAGCCGTCGCAGACCAGTTTCAGGTACGGTCATTGCTTTATGACCTGAACCCGTCTCCGGCTTACGGATACGGCAACTGGAACGCATTAAGAAATGATGTGGAGGATTCGGCAGACCTGATCTTTTTTCATCCGCCGTACCACGACATCATCAAATACAGTGGAAATATGTGGGGAAGCCCCCACCCGGATGACCTGTCAAGATGCGAGAATTACCAGGACTTCCTGGAAAAATTAAATTACTGTATTCGGAAGTTCTTCTTCGCATTACGCAAAGACGGCAGGCTCGCTGTACTGGCGGGAGATATCTGGAAGGACGGACATTTCTACAGCATGCAGAACGACCTGATGCGCATGGGCGAATTTGAATCCTTTCTTGTAAAGGGGCAGTTCAACTGCGTGTCGGATAACCGCAGGTACAAAAAACCGTTCATCCCGGTCGTCACGAAATATGTGCTGATACTAAGGAAAGCCGATTCCCTGACAGTCCCCTTCTCCTGCAGGCAGGAAGGCTGCCTGTCGGTAATCCAGACGGATCTTCAGACCATTACCTGGCATCATCTGATCCGGATGACCATGGAAAGCATGGGAGGGACGGCGGCATTATTGGATCTATACGATCTGCTTCGGGACCATCCCAAAGCGCGGAAGAACCCACACTATGAAGACCGGATCCGGGCAACCATCTACGAGCATCCGGATCAGTACCTCCGGACAGCACAGGGATGCTATCAGTTAAACTATGCAGTAGCCTGAAAACGAAAAACTAAATCTAACGTGGAACTGAAAACAAATCCACAATTTTAAGAAAGGAAATCATCTACTATGAAAAGACACCGAAAAGAACCATTACAGAATGTCAAGAAAACCATCGTCACCATGACCGGCACCCTGTCCCTGCCTCTCCGCATCGGAGAAAACGCATGGATCCGTACCCGTCATCAGTTCTTTACAACTTCTATGGTCTTAAAGATTATGGAAGTGGCGGAAGACGGTATAAAATTTGAGACCTGC
Organism: uncultured Dorea sp.; assembly: GCA_910587575.1. Taxonomy (GTDB): domain Bacteria; phylum Bacillota; class Clostridia; order Lachnospirales; family Lachnospiraceae; genus Sporofaciens. Next base: position 439 of record CAJULU010000099.1, on the reverse strand, counting down.
AACACGATTTACCATCTCAGATACGAAACCATTTCTGCCGAAAGCGGGGTGATGTGCGCTTGACAAAGATTCAAGAACTGGGAAGCAGCCTTCAAAAGCTGCTTTCCACCCTAAAGAAAAACCGTGAAATGATTCCTCTTGAAGTCCTGAAATCCCATTACCAGCAGCCTTATTACGCTCTGATCCGGGAGATTAACAAAACTGCATCAGCATTTGTAAAGGCGATCCTTATCAATCACCTTATCCTAAACCCAGATATCTCTTTGGATGAGCAGGCGGCTGTCATTAACCAAGTGATTGCAGATTCCGGCATGGAACGGCAGATGAGTTCCTGCATTTCCAAAACTTACAATGTAGACCAGCTTTATCAGATGGCATTGGAGCTTCGACGGAAGATCGAAGGTGCCTTATGGCCATACATCGACCTGAAAACCTGCCT
>CAJULU010000098.1 GCA_910587575.1 uncultured Dorea sp. | reverse complement strand
GATTTGTATTCTTAAATGAACGGCCACATTTCGGACACTTCCACATTTTGTCCACCTCACTTCCTGCTCATCTGCGGAGGATTTTATCCATAGATTTTCCTTTGGCCAGCTCGTCAATCAGCTTATCCAGATACCTGATTTCCTGCATCAACGGCTCATCAATTGTCTCTACACGAATCCCGCAGACCACACCTTTGATTGCTTTCCTATCTGGATTGGGAAATGGTGCATTTTGAAAAAAGTCACCATAAGTGACAGAACTATTTCTCGCCTCTTCTATTTCTTCCGTACTATATCCGGTCAGCCAACAGATAATTTCATTTACTTCCTCTATCGTCCGTCCCTTCTTTTCCGCTTTAGCAGTCAGCAGCGGATATACTTTTGCAAAACTCATCGCATACACTTTTTTATTGTCCATATTTTTATTCTCCTTCATTTCCTGCACAATCAGAGTCATTACTTTTTCCAGGCCGGCATTTCTGCAAAGAAATATTCCTTTGCCGACACCGACCTTGCCAGAGGACACCATTTTCTAATTCAAGACAGGTTAATTATACTTGTTTTCCAGCCCCTTTGCAATATAGCCGCACCTTGAGGTCACTTAATGGACAATGCGTTAATCATTTTCAAAAAGGCGAAGCAGACAAAAAAAGTGTCTTCGACACTTCAACCCCCTAGCCCCCATTCATAGGGGAATTAGGGGGTCCCTTATATGGATTATTTCTTAAATGAAGATAACTTAGTTGATGACGAGGCTGGAGTAGAAGGTTTTTATATCTTCTAAACCGTGTCGTCTTGCTGTTATTCCCATGCAAGAGTTTATCTAACATACGTTCGATGAACTCTTGTTCTTTTCCTTCTCATCAAAAATCGCAATTTCCTATAAAGCAAAAAATACCGCCTACCTCATACAAGATAAGCGGCATCTGATCTCCATGTTTTTATCTGTCAGTCTCCTGTATAGAAAGACAGCTTTTTAATCACACAGTTATTTTCCGTTTTCTTACCTTACATGAGCGTACCAAAATCAAACCCTGCTTTTTTTCTTTACTGTGCAGCGTCTCATAATGTTCACTATTCAGGTAATATAATCTTTTATAAACTTATGCTCAAAAATGCTTGTACGATAACTCTGCCTGTTCTTTTAATTCTGAATCGATTTTCCCCTTTAAGGTTACTTCTTTATCCATAACAGATTCCTCTTTATCTTTTTTAATATCCCCACTGCAGAAATTCCCATCCACTATCAGAAGTCCTTGCCAAAATCCACTGCCAATCTTCATAATCTTATTCATGGATTCATCCTCTTTCTGCCCGATGCCCTCTTTGGTTTTATCATCCTTTCAAGCCTCTTGCCTGCCTGTCCATGTCTTCCACAACAATATCATAAATTTCTCCCAGGGAAGCACAATATTCCAACACCTCCCAAGGTTCATTTGTATGGAAATGGATTTTTATTAATTCCTCGTCCCCAACCGCCAGCAGACAATCTCCCTTAAAGTTTTTCGTAAAATATTCACTTATCACATCTTCATCAAGGCATTCTCCCTCAATCAATAATTGCGTATCATACCGAAATTCTAACATCTGTTCAACCGCCCTTCCTGTCCTGATTACTTAAAATAGAGTTCACATAATTCCTTTTCGCCCTTATCCGCATCATCATGATCACCCTTTTCTCCTATGCCTTCCAGACTGGCATATGCCTCCATTAGCTGCTCATATGAAGCATACGGTTCCAGTCCGAGCTCTTCCCATGTCGTTCCATAAGGCATGCCCCCACTTGTATATCCTGCAATAAAGGCAAACCTGTCATCCGAATCTGCATACAAAAGAGCTTCTTCTTCCATCAGCTTCTGTCTCTTTTTCGCATGTTTCTGCCGGATCCGTTCCTCCTCGCTACGCTTTAAAGCCTCCAGATACTCCTGTGTAAATTCCACGCCTATCGCCTGAAGGTCAGAAAGCGCTGTATTGATATCAACGTGGAACCGCTTCCGGTAATTCCTTGCCATATGCTTCGGTGTCCCAATCACCACTGTTTGAATTCCAGTTCCACTCTTGCAATTTCTTCTACTTCATGTATTGATTTTTCATATGACCATAACGAAAGTGCCTGCACCAGTCAGGACACAGCCAAACAGAGAATTTCGCTGGTTTATTTCATGTTTAACAGAAATTCTTCAAGGCTATATACTGGCAGAGCTGCCTTTTTATAGTCGTCAAGGTTTCTTGTAACAATACAGTCCATCTCCTCACGGATTGCAGATTCTGTCATAACTGCATCTTCAAAATCCGAAAGATTGGACGATACTGCCTTACGGCAGTCCATTCCAGCCGTATCCAATAATCCAAACAGGCAAAACAGCTTGTTTAGAATTTGTCTGGTTTCTTTATCGCTATGTGTACATCTATGTGTGAGATAGTAAATATCAGTAACAGATTTAGCAGTCAGGAATCCTTCAAACTGCTTATTTGCCGCTCCCAGAAATATCTCCTGGGCCTCCTTAAAGAAAGGCTCCCGGCTCTGCAATACATCAATCACAATACAGGTATCTATCAATGCTCTCATATTTTATTTCGCCTTTCTTCCTGAGCTTCTTCAAGTGTCATTTCAGCAGGTACGCTGCCAAATAATGACTGTGCCATGCTGACCCTGTCTTGAAATGGATTCGTCAGTTTTGCAACTACTTTTCCGTTCTTTGTAATAAAAACATCTTCTTTTTCTGCAAGAAGCAGATACTTGCCAAGATTAAGCTTTAATTCTGTAGCCGTAATAGACATTGTGAATCCCTCCTTCATTTCGTGTTACTCTTATTATATCCTATTTGAACGATTCCAACAATAAAATCGTTCGAAATTATCATATTTTACTCTTTGGTTAATCCAAAAATCTATATATAGAATTTATTTCATTGACTATTGCTATATATTGTGCTATTATAATCATGTATTTAAGTTTTTGTGTTATCACGCATCGGGAGTCTGGATCATTCCTCCAGAGCACATGCGAGTTTAAGTTTGGAAATCAGAGTCATTAGGATAGCTGCACCCTGCGGTCATTTAATGGCTCTTTTTTTATTTTAGGAAATCTGAATCTTGGATTTCCTATTCTTTTACCTATTTTTATTATTTCAACGCCCAGAGGTTAGAAAGGAGAAATTATATGTCAGTAATCATTCATCTCATGGGAAGGGTCACCAAGGATCCCGTCATGCAGCAGGGGAGGAACAACGGTACGGAGTACATCTCTTTAGACCTTGCCACCTCACAAAGAAGCCAGAACGCACAGAATAACCCGGATAATCCGTATGAATCTGTTTTCTATCAGTGCTATCTGAACAAGCATCTGGCAGAACGGCTCTCGAAGGCAGGAGTCAAGAAAGGAACCTGTCTGTATATCTATGGAGATCTTGAACTCCATCCCTTTGTTTACAGTCAGGGACAGAGAGCAGGCCAGACCGGTTCCGGCGCCAAGATCAATGTACGGGACTGGCAGTTCTGTCTTTCCAACAAGTCAGAAGGAGAGGCAGGCGGAAACCAGGCAGGCGCACCGCCATACAACGGAGGTGCGGCTACGCCGGGAGCCGGAGGATATCAAACTTCAGGTCCGCAAAACGGCGGCTATCAGAATCCTGCCGGTGCTGCACAGGGAGGCACATATCCTGCCAATGGAAATGCTGTCGGAAACGGAAACTATCCGGGCGGCAGCAATCCCTCCGGTGGAGGCAGCTATCCAAATGGCGGCAATGGCAATGCGAATGGGAATTATTCCAATGCTGGTAACGGAAATGCAGGTGCCAACTATCCGAATAACGGGAATGGTACTGCCGGCGGCAGCTATCCGAATGGAAGCAGTAACATGGGCAACGGTTCGCAGCCTGCGAACGGAGGAGCCCCGCAAGGCGGTTCTTACCAGGCAAATGCCCCTGCGCAGAATAGATCCGTTGGAAACCAGATGTACCAGCAGCAGGACAGAAACACCCAGTATGGCCAACAGCAGGGCGGTTTTGCCGGAGACGGGTTTACCAACATCCCGGAAGGCATGGCTTCACAGCTTCCCTTTACTGCATAACTTCAGAATCACCAGTTACGGAGTCGGCCAACAGCGGCCGCTTCCGCGAATCACTAAAAGAAAGGAATTGCGTGTCCAATCCGAATGCTGCAGTTCCTTTTTTTTACACTAAATTTCAAAGAAAGGAATCCCAAATGAAAACAAGAAAAACAGAGCACAACAGTATCAAGATTATAAGAGCAGCCGCCCTAATTTTATTCCTGGCCCTGCTCTTTACTCCGGAACAAATAAACCGGACTGTCATTGCCGGCATCGCAATCGCCGGAATCACAGGAAGCCTTCTTTTCCTTCTGATCCCCATGCTGCCGCATATCTCAGTTCCAGCCTTTTTTAAAGACACTCTCTCACACATGCAGAAACGTAGGAAAAACCGGCAGAAAAGCCCTGTCTTTGACATGGAAACGCTGTTGATCCGACAGATCAGTTACCAGATCACCGATAAGATCAAAGCAGCTTTCCCGGATGCGTCATGGGAATATACCCGCCCTATCAGAGCGGAGGCCCTGCTGAATTGTGAGATCATACGCATTAGGATCTTCCATACGGGAGATTATAACTTCACGGATATTTCCCTGGACCGGTACGGGCATCTGAAGCTCTTCATGATGACTATTACAGATTTCACACCCAACCCGGGAAGGAAGAATCCGGACAGTCCTACACCTGGTAATCCAGAAATCCAGCAGAACCTCCCGTCCATATAGATCCGGAATCCTGGTATTCCCTCATCGGGAAGCCGTTACTGACGGAACTGATCGGAGACCTGCAGGCACGAGGGCACCAGAAGCTTTATATCAATGAAGCTGGGGAAATATTTATTTATGCCAATAACACCCGGAAATAAAAGATACCTTCCAGCATTTCCCGCCCAGAGATTACTGGGCAGTGCAAGGTTAATGGCAGCCACAATCGCACGTGAATTTAATTAGCGAAAAACAATCTCATTTATTTAAAAGAAAGGATAAAAATACCATGAAAAAAATACATCGATTAACCCCAGAACAGCAAAGATTTGCAGAGCAGAACCATCAGATCGTAGACTGCTTTCTCTCCAGAAAGAGGCTGGATGTGGAGGAATTTTATGATATCGTCATCTTTGGCTATCTGTTAGCCGTACAGGAATATCTGGAGAACCCCAGATTAGCTGACTATGCCTTCAGTACCATTGCATGGTTCAACATGAATGACTGCCTCATCAATGAATACACCTACTGTTGAACAGCTTTATCAGATGGCATTGGAGCTTCGGCGGAAAATTGAAGGTGCCTTATGGCCATACATCGACCTGAAAACCTGTCTGGTGTTTGACCTGGACAATCCGGATGCGGAACCTGTCACCTATAATACCTTGACGAGACAAATCTGCAGAGATGGAATCTGAGAGAATCAAGAGTTAGATCTTCAGTGGAAATTTTTATTTTATCCAAATGCAAGGATTCATCCAGGCGATGAACCACCCAAAGAAGAAAAGGAGAAGAATGACTATGACTACACATATGGAACTGAAAACAGCTGCACACCTGTCAGATCAGGAAATGGAGAAAATCTACCGCATACGGCAGTGCCTTTACTGGGAAATGGATTTTATCAGCCGCTGCAGGGAACGTAAAAAGGAAGGAATCGGCTTATGCAACCTTCCTTACCAAACGCTTTCCGAGGAGAAAAAGCTTCTTGATCTGGCATATGAATTATATAACGATATGGAAGATTCCAATACTGCCTATAATGTGACCCTTGATCTTGTCATTGATGAAATTGAGAAATACATAAAAGATAATCCATGCTGGAATATGGAATCGGAGGTGGATGAGTAATGGCAAATATCTGCTGTGATGATGTCTATTTCTATTCACAATCCAATCCTGAACATCTGGCTGCATTGTGGGAAGACCTGGAAACATCCATTGTTTTCT
>CAJULU010000097.1 GCA_910587575.1 uncultured Dorea sp. | reverse complement strand
TCGTTTGCTCCGAACATACGAAAGCATGGACACGCCCGTTTGATAACAAAAAGACGGTTGATGTAGATGCGTCAATTCTTACAGACCACATGATGATGGAAGCAACTGAATTGGGGTTAGGGTCTGTATGGATATGCTATTTTAAGCCCGATGTGATCAGACGGGAATTTTGTCTTCCAGATACCCTTGAGCCAGTCAATATTTTGGCAATAGGATATGCAGACGGAAGCCCTGCTGACCCGGAACGCCATGAGTCGCAACGTATTCCTTTGGATGAATTAGTCCATTACGAAAAGCTGGCTCTAATTCCCGAAGCTGCTTTGTCAGGCTTGATTCCGTAATATCGCCGATATGTCTTATATCCCGAAAGGCAATGTAATAGATGATTTCAGCATAAAAATTGAAAGAAATTGGGGAGAATGCGAAAGGAGGCATAACATGAAACAGAATATTCTTTGACATGGGGGAAACGGCATTTATCCTGTATGCGGCAGTCTATCTTGCATTAGGAATGGCGGCAATGCTGATTTCAATGTTTATCAGAAAGAAAAAGCTGAGTGGAGGAAAGGATATAAAGAATCCGGGAGAGGAACAAGGGGCGGGAAAGCCATAAGCTGCGGAAGAGTCTGTTTGCATTTTACGGTCAGTACAGGGCGACCTGATATTCCGGCCAGGTTTTTCCTGTGCCGGAATTCCGGGTTCTGCGGCGGTCTCCCTGTATCAGGAGAGCGGATTCTCTGCCATGTCATATAGAAGCATATTGGTATCCATTACAGATAACCCCTTCTGAAGAGAGAAAATCAATATGGAATCTCTCTTTCTTCTGGCATAAAGGGCCCCGGTATTTGCCAGCGCCAGAGCCCGCTGCGTTTCTTCTATGGTCAGTCTGAGAGACAGGCAGATCGCGATAATCTTATCCCTGCCTGGCGTTTTAGTCCCGTTAAGAATCTGGTATCCATAATTCCGCTGAATCAGAGAAAGTTCCCAGAGCCTGCCTGGCGTGACCCCTTTTTCCTGCATTTTTTTGGAAAGATAGTCGGGAAAAGAAGTCTTGTTTTTCGGCTGTTCCAGTTCATCTGACAGATCATGCAGAGCAGAGCTGGTATCCATGGAAGATAATATTTTTAACAATTCATTGGTTGTCTTGCTGGTAATCAACTTCAAAATCCTTTCTTGCTTAAGCTTTAAAAATATCATATAATTTTTTTAGTGTAAAATCAAGAGAAGAAGGTGAGCAGATGGATTTGTCAAAGGAATATATTTTATCCCAGTATCAGGAATTGGGGATACTGAATGACAATGAGAAAGTCATGATTGTTAGAAATACCATTACTGGAAAAATAGCCGTGAAAAAGTATATGAATATTGAACAGACAGCCATTTATGCCTTTTTGAAATCTCATAGGAGTGATTTTATCCCTCAGATTTATGAATACATCCAGGATAGCCGGCGGTTAATTGTGATCGAGGAATATATTGAGGGACGGAATCTGGAGGATATCCTGTGCGAGCAGGAACTGACAGCAGAAGAAGCCGTCTGCATTGTGAAAAAAATCTGTCATGCATTATATCCTCTTCATATGGCAGAGCCTGCGATTGTCTGCAGAGATCTGAAGCCGGAAAACATTATGATAACTTTGCAGAATGGTGTGAAATTAATTGATTTTGATATTGCCAGAATCGTAAGTCCAGGGAAAAACAGGGATACGGTGGTCATGGGGACGGAGGGATTTGCGGCGCCGGAGCAGTTCGGGCGTCGGCAGACGGACAGCCGTTCAGACATCTATGCATTAGGGACGATATTAAACTATATGATTTTACGGAAATTTCCGGTAGAAGAGATCGTGGGCGGCAAACTGGGAGTTGTGATTCGCAGGTGTACTTTTGTGAATCCGAATGAAAGATATCAGAATGTAAAAGAGCTGGAACAGGCATTAGAAGAGTCATATCCTTCTGTTATAGAAGAAACGGTGAAAGCCGGGGGGACTGCAGAGAATCGAGTGCTGCCAGAGTGGCGCAGATTTCTTCCGCCTGGTTTTCGGAGTGGGAAAGTATGGAAAATGGTTGTGGGTATCCTGGGATATCTGATGATTATTAATATATTTCTGTCATTGGAGATTCTGGAAGACGGAGTTCCGGTGAACGGAGGAATCGCTTTTCCCCAGAAGGTTTTGCTTATATTGTCTCAGTTTGCGGAAGTAGGGGTTGTATTCAATTACCTGGGCTGCAGAGACAATACACCGCTTTTAAATTCAAAGAATCCTGTTTTCCGGATAGCGGGATATGTTATTTTAGAATTTCTGCTTTTACTGATCGTAATCATCTTATGGGATTTTCTGGATATGGTGGTTTAATGGTTTAAACTATGATTTGTAAATGTATGCTGGCAGCATACCATGAGAATAAGAATAAATGAGAAAATGGAGAAGCATAAGACATAAGCCTATGCTTCTTTTTGATTCAGATGCTCTTTGAGGATCAGATTGATATACTGCGAAAAAGAACGGTCATCTTCTTCGGCAAGCAGCTTGATCTTTTCTATGACATCTGAATCGAGAGTAATACTGACTTTACTTTTTAGTGGTTTCATCATACTGGCTCCTTGCAAGGTTATAGTGAAAAAATGAATTATTTTATAATAAATATATACGACAAAATATTGACATATACTCATTAGTAGTATAAAGTAGTATAAAATAGGATAAGGAGAAAAAAGGAATGAAGAAAAAAATAGCTGTGATAGCCATTACAATGACTGCAATGGTATCAATACTGGGCTGCAGTGTCAGCGATACCCCGGAGGAAAGTGGAAAAGCAACGGAAGTAATTGAAGATGGGGACCAGAAATTAGAAATAACAGAAGACGAGGTGATACTAAAAGGCACGGCAGAAGAAGATACGGACACAGACACAGAAACGGGAACCAGAGTTGAACAGATTAATATTGAAAATACGGAAGGAAGCCTGGTTTATGTACGGCATGAACTGACGAAAGACTATAACGGGGCGGATGCAGTCCGGATTTATTTTACATATACAAATAAATCGGCTGAGACAAAGACTGCGCAGTCAACATTCTATCCGCAGGTATTTCAGAATGGAATTGAGTGCGGATTTACTGCCGGAGATTTCATGGATCCGAATGAGGCAGAGAGTAACCTTTCCAAAGAACTGATGAAGGATTCTTCCTTGGAGGTGGCGTTTATCTTTACGCTGCAGGATATAACGAACCCGGTTGTACTGAAGGTAACGGACCAATCCCCGGAGAATTTATTTGATGATATTTATCAGGAGCAGGAATTATCGCTGCAGTAGGAGGTTTGGGAATGAAGACGGCAAAATTAGTGACAGGTATCTTATCTATTATTTTATTCGTATTTGTAACATTTCAGTCATGTGCGGCGGGCCTGGGCAATGCATTGGCGGATAATGGAGAAGTTGGCGGAAGCGCCGGGGTTATGGTTGCAATCTGCCTGCTGTCGGCAGGTATTGTATCTATTGCGACCAGAAATAAGGAGAAAAATGGAGGAAATATTGCCTGTATCATTCTGTATATGATTGGTGCATTATTAGGAATATCACTGGCGGGAAGTTATAGCGACTTGAAAATATGGGGTGGTTATGCAGGAATCTGCGGGATCATGCATCTCATATCTGCTATGAAACGTAAGGATGCTGGAAACAGTAAACAGTAAATTATTATAAAAAGAGGCTGTTGCAAAATGCAGTGATTGCTGTACTTTTGCAACAGCCTCTTTTTATAAGTCTTGAATAAATGTATTGTGATTAAGTGTAGAAAGTGATAAAATCAGAGAATCAGCCAGTGAACCAGATTTTTGTGCAATAGTGAGAGGAGATCATAGAATGATTGCAGTCGTATGTGTTGATGAGAAGAATGGTATGATGTTTCACGGACGGCGTCAGAGCCAGGACCGGATTCTGCGGGAGAATCTTCTGAAGGAATGCAGCGGGAAACGGCTGTATATGAATGAATACTCTGCAAAGTTGTTTCAGAATGATGTGGGGGCAGAGATCAGAGTATCAGAGGATTTTCTGTGCGATGCAGGGGAAGGGGATTTTTGTTTTGCAGAAGATACAGATATTGGGGATTATCTTCAGAAAATTGAGTCTGTGATTTTATACCATTGGAATCGCTGCTATCCTGCAGATGTTTTTTTATCTGTCAGTCTGTCGGACGGAAACTGGGCGCTGGAGAGAACGGAGGAATTTAGAGGTTCCTCTCATGAGCGGATTACGAAGGAGGTCTATCGGAAGATATGAGAAAGAATTTTAAGTATTTCTGGCTGCTGGCCGTACTTTGCTGTCTGTTTCTGACGGCATGTGAAGAAGGGGGAAGGAGTGAGACACAGAGTGCTGCTGAGAGTATTTCACTGGAAGATGTGCCGGAGTATTCTGGAGAGCCTTATGTGGAGATTTTCGGAAATGAACCGGATTTTTCGGGGGAAGATTCTGGTGAACAGTCCTTTGAGACTTACAGTGAACTGGATCATCTGGGAAGATGCGGTGCGGCCTGTGCAAGCGTGGGAACGGACCTGATGCCTGTGGAGGAGAGGGGGAGCATAAGCCAGGTGAAGCCGACCGGATGGCATTCGGTCCAGTATGACCATGTGGACGGGAAAAATCTCTATAACAGGTGCCATCTGATCGGATATCAGTTATCCGGGGAGAATGCGAATGAGAAGAATCTGATCACGGGTACCCGCTATATGAATGTGGATGGAATGCTGCCGTTTGAGAACATGGTGGCAGATTATGTGAAGGAAACGCAGAATCATGTCTTATACAGGGTGACGCCTGTCTTCGAGGGGGAGAATCTGGTAGCAGACGGTGTACAGATGGAGGCATATTCTGTTGAGGACGATGGAGAGGCAATTTCTTTTAATGTGTTTGTCTATAATGTTCAGCCTGGGGTTGTGATTGATTATGCGACCGGGGACAGCCGGGAGGGGGAGACAGGAAACGGTCAGGCTGAGCCGGTACAGGGAGAAATCAGAGGAAATTCGAGATCGAAGATCTATCATTGTCCGGGACAGGCGGCGTATGAGGAAATGGGGGATTCTAAGAATCTGGTAATCTTCCGGACGGAGGAAGAGGCGCAGGAAGCGGGATACCGGAAGGCCAAACGGTAAATGATAGTAGTCTGTTCTTCGATAAGATTCTATGCGGTCTATAATTTTATTAACCTGCCATGCTCAAAATAATAGATATCTTCTCTCTTGTATCCGTATTTGGAATCAGGAATACTGATATGTGGTTCAAAGGTAAACATTTTGACCTCTGATAACTTTTGACAATTTCCCTTTTCGATATATACCCGGTCATTCCTATTTTTTACAATGGAATGTCCGAGGTTTCCAAGAAAGTCCAGATTAAGAAATCCCTTTTTCACAATCAAATTATTCATGTAATAGTATAATTCTTCAAATGTCATATCCGGCGCTGCCACATCCATTAAAGTTTTGTGCAGCCATACTTCCATCTGAAGTCCGCTTCGCCACTCATCATTTTTTATTCCGTCGATTTTGTCGCATACCTTGCCGTCTTCTATCACAAGCGTCCTTGCATAATCCCCCCAGATGTTATCCTTTTGAGGGCTCAAATCAATGGTAATCATATCATTTTCCTGTATGGTTCTATCCGCTGCTGTGTAATCCCTGCCCGATACGGATATAGCGGTTTCGTCTCCGGCAAAAACAAAAGCGCCAACATCCCAGTACCAAAATGAGTCTGCGCCATTTTTCAACAGATAATCTTCACACAACGCCTTGATATCCCGCAGGTTCATCCCGGCTTTCATTGTGCAGGCAATATGTTTTATGGCTTCCCTGTTCAAATCCTGCATTGCAAAGTACAAATCAAGCATTTCCCTTACCTCACTATAATGATCTGTTTATATATACCTTAAATGATCCTCTTTTCCAAATAGGCGGCTACGCCATCCTCCTCATTTGAAAGTGTTATATCATCAGCAATGTCTTTGACTTCTTGTACCGCATTATCCATCGCAACACCAACACCGCATAGCTTTAACATACCTATATCTGCATAATCATCTCCAAAAGCAACAATTTCCGATACATCCGCATGACACACTTCACATACAGCTAATATTGCCTTTTCCTTTGTAATCCCGCTTTTCGTAAACTTATACCAGTCGC
>CAJULU010000096.1:999-6356 GCA_910587575.1 uncultured Dorea sp. | reverse complement strand
TGATTAAATCCACAGACCCTTGAATCCCATAACTTGCGCTGTTAATACACAGGTCATAATTCCTTGCTTTCCCCCAGTTACGCCCTGTATAATATTTATAATATCTGATATGCGCCTTGTCGAGTCTCGCCAGCATATGCTTTGCCTTCTTCTCATTCTCAACTCCCCGCACTTCCATCACCCGGTGTACCCGCTGTTCCAAGGGGGCTGTGATAAAAATACTGATATGAGGGATGCGGTTGTTCGTCATTATGGCGTCCGCACAACGCCCCATGACCACGAAGTCTTCTTTCTTCGCCATGTCGCATAACAGGTCACTCTGGTTAAAGAAAACCGCATCCTTTTTCGGCAGCCCGTGATACCGGTTGAACTCCTGAAGCTTTTCCCTGAGCGTTGACTTTTTTGGCGGTGCGAATGCCGGTATCTCATTAAGGTACTGGCGGCTGTCTTTTCCGTCTTTTTTATAAGGATACCCGCCTTTATCATATACCGTGCTCTTCTCCGCCTCCAGACGTCTTAATACCTCGTCAAAAATCTCCACGTCATAATAATTAATCTTCAGCTTATCCGCCAGCGAAAACCCGATTTCGCTGCCGCCGCACCCGTAAGTGCGCCCGATACAGATAATCAGATGGTCACTTTTGGTAAAACGTGAATCCAGATTCAGCGTATTCAGCTGCGCCATCTTCTGGTCCATGATATCCCCTTTAATAAAACTGGTGGGAAGTTCTGTCACTTCCTTCAGAATTGCATCATACCTGGCCATGATTCTGCGCTTACTCTCACTGTCCGGAATCGTCCTGGCCATATTGCTGATCAGTGCAAGCTCATTTCTCAGGATATGCGCCTCGTTCCGCTCTTGCATCATCCGTACCGTTTCCTCGATACAGTCGTCCTTCTTCCCGTTAAACACACGCCCCAGAGAGGAGCCAAGTTCCCGGTAGACCTCTTCATCCAGGTCATAAATCCGTCCGGCAAGACCTCTTAAATCCTTCTCTTCATTTGCCATCCTAAAACTCCCTCCTTATCTGAAAAACAGCAATGTGTCCAGCAGAAATACCGGAACAAGAACCATCAGCGACCAACCGATATACTTGAAAAACGACGGCATGTGAATACCGTTTTCATCCGCAATCGCTTTCACCATAAAGTTCGGCGCATTTCCGATATATGTATTCGCACCCATGAATACGGCGCCGCAGGAGATTGCCATGAGAACCTTGACAGGCACGCATCCCAGCGTTGTAACCAGCCCGTCGGTAAACCCGATTGCCCCCGCAGTCGTCAGAAACACCAGATAAGTAGGCGTATTATCGAGGAAACTAGAAAGCACACCCGTTGTCCAGAACATCTGATAAGGCTCTGTGATTCCTAAGTCCGCCCCCATCCCCTTCAATATCGCTAATGCCGGCTGCATCGTGATAAATATTCCGATAAACAATGTCCCTACTTCCTGTATGGCGCCCCATGTAAAATGGTTCTTAGTACGGATGACAGGATCCGTCGTACGAAATGACAGAAAAGCCGCCAGCAGGATAATCAGAATCTCAATGATTGCCGGGAAGCTTAATACCACTTCTCCGAAAATGTGGATTCCCCGCACATGCCCTTGCGGGTCTTGAAACATCGGCTGATCCGGCAGGATTCCGCTCAAAACCACAGCCGCCACAATCATTGCCAGAAAAATCAAATTGTGAAGCCCACGAATCTGAATCTTCGTTCCCGGCTTGCTGATATCCGGTTTTCTTCCTCTCGCCATGTCCCTGCAATACCGTTTCCGGTCAATAAAGTAGAAGATAACCAGAAGCACCACCATATTGAACAGCATGATTGGAAACAGGTGCAGGCTCCAGAAGAACGGCACTCCTCTTGAAAATCCCATCAACAGAGGCGGATCTCCAATGGGAGTTAAGCACCCTCCAATATTCGACACCAGAAATATAAAAAATACCAGAATGTGGGACCGGTTCCTGCGCCATGCGTTCATCTTAATGACCGGACGCACCATCAGCATACTTGCCCCCGTTGTCCCAATCCAGCTTGAAAGCAGCGTCCCAATGGTCAGCAGGATGATATTTACCCGGGGCGAACCTGCCAGATCCCCCTCCATCGTAATATTTCCCGCTACACAGAACAATCCGAACAGCAGCACGATGAACGTCAGGTAATCGTTGACCAGACATTCCAGCACCGTTTCCAGCGCAGCCCCGGCTCCGTACAGAAATCCGAAGGGCAGGATAAAAAGAAGCGACCAGCCTGCCACTGCCAAGGGCTGATGGGATTCCCACCATTCTGCCTTCACAAGCGGAAGCACAGCGATACAGAACAAAAGCCCGGCAAACGGGATACAAAGCCACATGGGTATGGGCTTTACCGCTGCGGCTTCTTCTGCGGCAAATACAGTCAGCGGGCTGCATGCCAGCAGGGCAAAGAGGCTCCCTAGATAAGCAATACATTTCTTTAACATCAATATCCCCCTATCCTCTTCCCACGCTCCCTGTGAAATCAGCCGGGAACGTTCATGTGAAAGAATTGTCAATTAACTCAAATATTATAGTCAAATATTTCATGATGTTCAAGAAGAAAATATACCAATTCTCGGCCCGGATTTGCAGAAGAATTGTACAATTTCATTTAATTCGACAGAAGAAATAAACTCCTGATTCACCATATAGCATGGGAACATCAACAAAACTCCCACCCGCTCCTGTAATGTTCGTCCAGGAGCGGGCGGGAGTTTTATTTACTTTTTCGGCTGCCCATAGCTTTTGAAGCTTTCCAATACTTCCGCCATCTCTTCCGCTGACAAGTAAACCGGATTGCCAATCGTTCTTGCGCGATACTCTACTTCCGCGCAGAATTCCATTCCACAGGCAAGAGAATACGCACCCGCAAGGCTTCCGCCGCAGGCAAGCATACCATGGTTCGCCAGCAATACGGCATTGCTGTCACCGATTGCCTTGACTGCCGCTTCTGCAAGCTTGCGCGTCCCGTATGTACAGTAGGGTGCACATGGAACCGTATCTACGCCTGCATCTGCAATTACATAATGGGCAGGGCGCAATGGCTGGCGAAGCGTTGCAAATACCGTACAGTACATAGAGTGTGTATGTACGACAGCCCTGCAGCCTGGTTTCGCTTTATACATCGCCGTATGCAGCGCCCACTCACTGGACGGCTTCCTCCAGCCTTCTATGATGTCCCCATTTAAATCCATAACTACAACATCTTCCGGCTTTGTGTCAAAATACCCGATACCAGAAGGACTGATTGCCATCCAGCCCTTCTCGGCATTGTAAATACTGATATTTCCGCTTGTTCCGGCAGCCAGCCTGTCGCCGCTCATTCTTTTTCCATATTCTACAATCTCTTCTCTTTCTTCTTGTAATAACATTTGATCTCCTTCTTTCCTTTGTTTTTGTCTTATTTTTAGGGATTTAACACCCGGCGGTTCTCCAACCATTCTTCATAATATGCATGTATCAAACCCTGTCCGCACGGCATATATACTTTGTCTTGCTTTGCACCGCCTTTCCCATCTGCATCTTTTCCGTACCGCTCGTTGCAAATCTTTACACATCCATGAATAGACGCCTGCTCGAAGCCCTCCCTTATCACCAGTTTCTTGCCTGTCAAATCCGCCAGATGTTGGCATAAGATCTCGGAACGAAACCCACCGCCGCATCCTAAGATATATTCTTTCTTATGCCCGGTCATTTCACATAGATTCTGATACTGTACATATATGGAACATGCAATATCTGCCACTACCGCCCACATCATATCGACAGCATCCAAATCTGCGTCAAACGGCGCCTTTGTCACAAATCCTCCCTTTTTCAGGGAACGCTTTTCTGAAAAATGCAGGGATGAAAAAGTAGCCGTACACAAATACCCTTTCTGCCGTGCCATATTCTTTTCCACCTCTTCATATGAGGTATCCGGGAATAATAACGCTTTCATCCGCTGATAGTTCAAACCGGTTACTCCTGGATTCGTCTCAACCTGATAAGTCTCCCCTCCCAGATTAGAATCTGTCCAGCACCGCTTCTGTTCGTCGTAATATTTATAATCTGTGATGGTGACAACTGGCGAAGTCGTCCCGGATACGACGGCTATATCCCCGATGCCAATTCCGATGCCTTTCACCGCAATCTGTGTATCTGCGCCGCCTACGATAAACTCTGCCTGCCCATTGAGTCCAAGCTTGTCTGAAAACTCTTTTTTGATGGTTCCCAAACTGTCGCCTGCTTTCGCTATTTCCGGCAATATGCCCATGGGAATTCCATAATTCCTGCATAGCCTTTCTGACCACGCTTTTTCCTGGATATCAAATAGCTGGGTTTCACATGCCTGCGACGGTTCTATCACGATTTTTCCGGTAAATATTTCTCCAACCCACTCGCTCAAACTGGTAATTTTTGCAATGTTTTGGAACTCTCTTGGATATTTTTTCTTATATCCCATTAATTTTGCAGCCGGAAAATCTTCCGTCACCCATCTTCCTGTCCGTTCATAGATAAATGCACAGTCTTCAATCTCGTCCATCCAGGCGCGGCCGCGGTTATCGATATTCGGAAGTCCCATGAAAGCCTTCCCTTCCCCGTTATAAAGGACAATACTCTCTCTGGCTCCGGTTGAAGTAATGGCTTTCACCGGATGCTCCGGGAATTCTTCCATTAATTCCCGGCATCCTTCTAAGAGATAACCGCTCCACTCTTCCGGAAGGAAATACTGCGCGTCTTCGTATAATGGATCGGTATGGTAGCGGTTCACATAGCTGCGGATTCCCAGGACAACTCCGTCGGAAGATACCAGCCCGACTCTGGAATTGCCGGTTCCCATGTCCAAAATCAGATAATTATTCTCCACCTGCCTCTTCTCCTTTATCTTCTTTTTTCATCTTCTTTCTCTTATTTTTTCTCTTTCATCCAGGCGTCAATACAGTCTGCCATAATCTGTGATTGATGATCTGTCACTTCATAGGCGGCCCCGCAGATATGGGGCGTCAGCAATACATTATCCAATTTTGCAACCGCAAGGGCGTCTTCTGTCGGCGGTTCAACCGACAGCACGTCCAGAATTGCACCTTTGATTTTTTTCGCCCTTAATACTTCTATCAGTGCCCCCTCGTCTACCACTGCGCTTCTTGCGGTATTAACAAAAATTGCTGTTTCTTTCATTTTTGCAAACAAATCTGCATGTATCATTCCCTTTGTACTTTCCATAACCGGAAGGTGAATGGATACAATATCGGAATTCTCGAATATCTCTTCTAATCCGCATTTCTGATAGGCTTCTTGTACATGATCTACATATGGATCATAGAAGAAAATCTGGCATCCGTATGCGTCCAG
>CAJULU010000096.1:0-989 GCA_910587575.1 uncultured Dorea sp. | reverse complement strand
GAATCCGGGCGGCATGCCTTCCGACTGCCCCGAATCCGACAAACCCGACCTTCTTGCCACACAGTTCATGTCCCATCCAAGTATAATAAGGGGTCGTCCCCTCCACCCATTTACCTTCCCGGACCCATTGTACTGCCGGGATGATATTCCGCATGTAGCTGACAAGAAGCCCTGTCAGCATCTCGGCAACTGCCTGCGCGTTCCTTGCAGGCGTACACAGCACCGGGACATTTGCCCTCTTACAGGCGTCTACGTCAATGTTTGCCGGGACAGCCCGGCAATCTCCGATAAAGAGCAATCTGTCATATCCTGCCAGAACCTTCTCTGTGATGCGGTCAAGCTCTGTAATCAACGCGTCCGGCTGTTCCTTTCGCAACGCGTCCAGCATCTCGTCCTCATAGTATCGCTCTCCCGTTCTGGTCCATGGGTCATAGACAATCTCATCAAAGTAAGATTCCAGTCTTTTTCTTTCACATTCTGTAAAAGGCGCTCTTATTAATAATTTCATTTTACCAATCCACCTCTCTAAACCTGTATCTGTATCCGATACATTTTAATAAAACTCTTCGACCTTTCCCTTAAAGTAATCGTTTAACAAGCCCGGAACATAGACGCCCTTATCCGTTACCACGCCGCTAATCAAGTGCGGCGGCACAATATCAAAAGAAGGATAGATTCCTTTTACACGAGGAATCGTACTGGGAATCCCACGGTAAGAAAGCACCTGTTTGGCATCCCTTTCTTCTATAACTATATCCTCACCATGCAGCTTATCTTTATCCGGGATTCCGGTCACATAATACGGAATCCCAAAATATTTTGCCAGTATCGCAATCTGGAAAGTCCCTATCTTATTCGCAATGTGCCCGTCTCTTGCAATGGTGTCTGCCGCGGAAGTAAAGAGGTCAATTCCTTTATGCTGCATAGAATAGGCTGCCATGTTGTCTGTAATTACCGTAGTATCAAATCCCATCTGCGCACAACAGGTT
>CAJULU010000095.1 GCA_910587575.1 uncultured Dorea sp. | reverse complement strand
ATATGCACCCGGATTATGGGCTGTACCCGGAATTTGCAGGAACAGCCTACGGTTTCCTTTCCAGAGGATGCCCCCGTGGGTGCGGGTTCTGCATTGTGGGGGAAAAAGAGGGAAGAAAGACGGCGGCGGTGGCTGACCTGTCTGAATTTTGGGGCGGTGAAAAGGAAATCAAACTCTTAGACGCAAATATCTTAGCCTGCCCCGATTGGGAAAGGCTCTTAGGGCAGCTTGCGGACAGCGGCGCAACCGTTGACTTTACGCAGGGGCTTGACGTGCGTCTGATCACACCGGAGAAAGTGGCGGCATTAAATAGAATCCATACAAAAATGCTGCATTTTGCATGGGATAACCCGGAAGATGACCTGACACCGTATTTTAAGAAGTTTCTGGAGCTGACAACGGTAAAGGATAAGCGGAAAAGACGTGTCTACGTCCTTACCAACTATGGCAGCACCCATGAGCAGGATTTATACCGTATCTATACTTTGCGTGACATGGGATATGACCCTTATGTGATGGTATATGAAAAGCCGACAGCGCCGGAGGAAACCCGGAAAATGCAGAGGTGGGTAAACAACAAGCGGCTGTTTTATTCTGTAAAGGATTTTAAGGATTATGACCCGGATGGTTATAGAAAACGGAAGGGGGAATAAGTCACGAGTAAAGGGATAGAACGGCAGAACCATATTTACTGTATGGACTGCATGGAACTTCTACAGCAGATGCCGGATGAATCCGTGTCCATGATACTTACTGACCCGCCGTATGGGATTTCCTACCAGAATAATTTCACGAACAGAAAGCACCGGATGCTGGAGGGTGACGATGGCATAGACTATGAGAAGTTTGCCGGACAGAGTTACCGTGTCCTGAAAGAAAATGCCCATGCTTATTTTTTTACACGGTTTGACTGTTACCCATATCATTATGAATGTCTGGTACAGGCAGGTTTCAGCGTAAAAAACTGCATGGTGGTGGAAAAGGGTACAGTAGGAGGCATTGGGGATTTATCCGGAAGTTATGCAAATAATGCGGAGTGGATTATTTTCTGCCAGAAAGGAAGGAGGGCCTTTAACCATACCACGCTGCTGCAGAACAGGAAAAAAGAGGGATCAAGGTTCCAGACGGGGAGAGAACCAAGCAAAAAATATAAAACGAGGTTCAATAGCTGCTGGTTTGGGGCGGAATATCCCAAGGCAACCTACAATTCCACATGGCAGAAGCGGAATGGGATATACCACCCAACAGTAAAAAATGTGGAGTTCCTTTCATGGCTGGTTCAAATATCGAGCAATCCGCAGGAGATTATTTTTGATGGTTTTATGGGAACCGGAAGCACGGCTCTTGCGGCAGTTTTGACAGGAAGGGAATATTTAGGAGCAGAAATCAACCGGGAGTATTATGAAATCTCCCAAAGAAGGATCGAAGAAGTGAAGCTGTTAGAGCGGGAAGGAAATTGATAAGAATGGCAGAAAAAAAGAAAAAACAGCCTGCTGAATTTGCCAAGGATAAAAATGCTTTCACGGGTGGCAGTTCCCAAAAAAAGGATGTCAATACCCAAAAGGCAAAGCAGAAGCAGTCCGGCGCACACCAGCCGGGGGATGCGGATGTGACTTCTGGACATGATGTCCAGAAGCCAGAACAGCCAAAAACTTCTGGACACAATGTCCAGAAGCAGGAGAACAAGCCGGAACAGGAAAGTTTTCTCGATAATCGGGATAGTTTTCAGGGCAGAGCAGGGAAAGCGGAAGGGCAGAAAGCAAAACTAAGGCAGAAAAAACGCAGACAGCAGGTGCAGTTCCAGAAAGAAAACAGCTTTACCGGTAATAAGGAAAAGCCGGACAGTGACCATGCGGGCAGTAAAGCGCCGGACGGTTTTTCTGAGGAGAAAAACACTTTTACGGAGGAGGGCGGAGGGGAGCAGGCCAAAGAAACGGATTTTAAGGACGATTACCGACGCAGGGATACCTACCACCAGAGCGAAAAAAAGGGCAGATACCGCAGGAGGGAGCGCCAGGACAGGGAACGGATTAAAAAATCTGACTTCCGGCGTGACTTCCAGACAAAGGAGGCCACCTTTGCGGAGGCTGATACCTTTACAGAGGGCGCAGAACCGGAGTTTCAGGGAGGCAGGAAGTCAGACAGGCTGCAAAGGAAAGCGGAGAAAGCCGGGAAAAAGACCGAAGCCGCAAGAAAGAAGCTCCCAAAGAAAAAGGAATATTCTTTAGAGCGTGTCTTTGATGAAAAAACGGGCAGGGCAAAATATGTGCTGACCGCAGTGGTGAAGGAAAAGCCTTTCAAGCAGGACAATCCGGTAAAAAGGATGGCAGGCAGAGCCGGGGCGGAGTTTACGAACTTTGCACACGGCAAGGTTGCCGAAACGGAAAAAGAGAATTCCGGCGTGGAGGGCGCACATAAGACGGAGCAGAAAGCCGAGGATGCCTACCGCTTTGTGAAGCGGCATTATAAAGGCAGGGAGCAGAGGCGGCGTGAGAAAGTGGCGAAACTGGAGAAAAAGCAGTTCAAAAAGGAAGTCAATTTCCGCTACCAGAAGTTTCTGGAAGAAAACCCGGAAATGCAGGAAAAGACCTTAAAGAAACAGCTCCAGAAAAGGCTGCAGAAACAGCGCATCAAACGTGAGTATGCAAAGGCAGTACGGACGGGGCAGGCGGCGAAGAATACTAAGGAAGCGGCTGTAAAAACCGCCAATTTCACCACGACGGTTGCGAAGAAATTGCAGGAGATGGCGGCAAAACACGCCTCTCTCCTTGTAACGGTTGGGGCTTGTGCGCTCCTGCTCATTATGATCATGACTTCCGTATCGTCCTGCGGGGCAATGTTCTCGAACGGCATGAGTACCACGCTGGCAGGGAGCTATATGAGCGTCCCGGCAGAGATTGACGCTGCGGATCTGGCTTTTTCAGAGCTTGAAATGGAGCTGCAGAAAGAGATTGATTCCATAGAAACGGATTACCCGGACTATGACGAATACCGCTACAACCTGGATGCAATCGGCCATGACCCGTTTGCACTAATCAGCTACCTTTCCGCAGTCCATACGGAATTTACGGCGGCAGACGTACAGGGTGAAGTCGAGAGCCTTTTTGACGAGATGTATGAGCTGACCTTAAATCCGGTAACGGAAACGAGGACAAGGACAGTGACCAAAACAGGCACACGCCCTGTGATAGACCCGGTAACGGGGGAAGAAACAGGGGAAGAGGAAGAATATGAGTACGAGGAGGAAGAAGAATATACCGTAACCATACTGGAAGTCACGCTGACCGCAAAAGACTTAAACCTGATTGCTGCCGGACATATGAACAGCGAGCAGAAAGAGATTTATGCGCTTTATAATGAAACGCACGGCCTGACACAGCAGTTTTACACACCGTTAAATTTATACTGGTACAACTATGTGAGCAGTTATTATGGCTACCGTATCAATCCGGTAACAGGGGCGGAGCAGTTCCACCGGGGCGTTGATATTGCGGTGCCGACAGGAACAGGTGTCCTTGCGGCGATGGACGGCACAGTCACCACAGCCGCCTATGACAGTTATTACGGGAATTATATCGTGATTGAGGACAGCAACGGTTACTGTACCAAGTATGCCCATATGGACACGTTAAGCGTCAGTGCGGGGCAGGCCGTGAAACACGGGGATTCCATAGGAACAACAGGAAACACGGGGAGCAGCACCGGAAGCCACCTGCATATCGAATGTCTGTACAACGGGGAGTATTATAACCCGTTATTTTATTTTGAGGCAGGGGAAGGAACGCTCTACGGAGAAGCCAATGCGCCGGGGAGCGGCGGGGGAAACGCCATACCGCCGGATTCCTATAATGATGCGGCGCAAAATATCTGGGCTACCCGTATGTATGGGGCGGCAGTTCACCGTCTACCAGTTTTGACTGTTCCGGATTTGTCTGCTGGGTATATACCAACAGCGGGGTGCATAACCTGCCACGGACTACGGCACAGGGGATCTATGACCAGTGCGCCCCGGTTTCGGCGGCAGACGCAAAGGCGGGGGATATTATCTTTTTCACGGGTACTTACAATTCGGCGGGGCCTGTGAGCCATGTGGGGATTTACTGCGGTAACGGAACCATGATCCACTGCGGAAATCCGATCAGCTACGCAAACATAAATTCTTCCTACTGGCAGAGCCATTTTTATAGTTTCGGAAGGCTGAATTAGAGAGATTTTGTCTGATGATAATTAAGTTTGACAATATCAGGATATGAACATGGAATTGCCATGCTGACCAGCTTGGGGTGCGGGGCATTTCAGGCTTTTCTATTATTAAATTATTTTACCACAAAATCACTTGTAAATGTAAGTTTTTTTAAGAAGGAAAATAAATACCCTTTGCCGGGGCATAGAAAGGAGAAATGATGTGACAAAGGAAAGGATTGTAAAAGAGCTTTCCAAAGTCCGGAAACAGCTTGCAGACCTGCAGGAGAGGCAGAAGGACTTGGAGAGCCAGTTACAGATGGCAGAGGATGCGGAGAAGATGAAATTTATTGAAAAAAATAAAATCTCTCTGGAACATTTAATCCTGCTGAATAAAGTCAGCGAGGAAGAAATTTTAAGCCTGCTGAGGAAAAAAGAGCAGGAGGAACAGTTACAACAGGAGCAGCAGAAAGAAAGGGAGGCAGAAAGCCATGAACAGAAAAATGAAGTTACGTTATAGGGCGGCATTATCGCTCATTTTATCCGCAGTGTTATTCTGTATGCCCGCAGTAGCGTTTTCCATGAACGGGGACAATGCCATTGACGCAAGGGCGGAGGACAGCGTGGAAAGCGGCACGGAAGAAGATGTGCCGGGTGGAACCGTATCGGGAAATGACGTGCCGGAGCCGGTGTGTGCCTGTGAGAAAAAGTGCGGCGCTTACGATTTTGACAAAGACTGTGAAGTGTGCGCCGCTGATTATAAGGACTGTGAATACAAGACACCGAATGTAGTGATCCATATCAACAGTCCGGGCGGGTGGTACAACGAAAAAGCAGCCGTGACATTTTCCGTGTCCGATACAGCGCACACGGGGAATTTTGAAACGGCAAAGATTCAGGCAAAGGTCGGGCAGAATGGGAGCTGGACGGACGTGACGGAAGATAAAAAACTGGAAATCTCGGAAAACTGCACGGTCTATGTGCAGGTCACAGACCAGAAAGGCAATACATATGAGCGGAGCAGGGCTGTCCGGTGTTTTGACACCACAAAGCCCACGCTCAATGCGGCGGTCAGTGACGGGCTGTTAAGCGTCCAGGTGCATGACACGGATTCCGGCGCAAAGGCAGTCTATGTGAACGGGTATGAATTTACGGAGCTGACAAATGGAACGCTGAATATCCGCTTACAGCAGTTTGACGCAGGGTATGAGTATTTTACCATTTCCGCTATGGACAATGCCGGGAATATGTCGGAAGTCTACAAGACGAAAAACCCTTATTACAAAGACCCTGCCGATGAGAGTGACGAAAACCCGGCAAAGCAGCTCCCGGCCAATGCTGAAGCTACGAAACCGGGGAACGCCACAGCCACCGTAACAGAGCATACCAGGACGGACAGTGACGGGAACACCATTTCCCAGACGCCGGAGGAACAGAAGAAACAGGAATTTGCCAAAGCGGATGCCGCAGAAAAGGCGGAAAGCGGGGAGAAGGAAAAGGAGCCGTCCGAGCAGGGGAAGGAATTTTACACAATCCAGACCGCATCGGACAAGGTTTTCTACCTGATCATTGACCGTGACGGGGAGGAAGAAATGGTGTACTTCCTTACGGAGATCACGGAGAATGACCTGTTAAACGCAACTTCCGACAACAGCGAAACCTTACCGAAAAACTCCGCAGCCTTAGAATCCGCAATCCCGACAGAAGAAGGCGCTCTGCCGAACAATAACGGGGAAATGCCGGAAGATACAGAGCAGGCAGAGGAAAATCCGGAAGATACAGAAGGCACGGAGGAAACGGAAGGCACAGAGGAACCTGAGCCGGAGGAAAAAGCAGAGGAACCGAACCCGGCCATTTCCTATATCCTTATGGGCGCACTTGTAATAGCCTTTATCGGCGGCGCTTATTATTTCAAAGTTGTCCGCAAAAAGAAAGAGGACTTCATCGAGGACGAAGATGAGGACGAGGAAGATGAGGAGGAATTGGAGAACGAAGATGAAGAACCGGAGGACGGTTCCGGAGATGATTTTTTTGAGAATGAGGAGGATGAGTGATTATGCAGTTGGTGGTAACAGAAAAACCAAGCGTGGCACAGGCGATTGCCCGTGTGATCGGCGCAGATAAGAGGAAAGACGGGTACATGGAGGGGAACGGTTATCTCGTTTCATGGTGCGTAGGGCATCTGGTTGAGCTTGCACAGCCGGATGCCTATTCTGATACATGGAAAAAGT
>CAJULU010000094.1:3684-6481 GCA_910587575.1 uncultured Dorea sp. | reverse complement strand
TTTTTAGTAAACCTTGATATTATGCGGAATTATAAGATAAAGCGTTCATGCCAGTATGTATATGAGTATATTACATCTACAACAGGAAAATATCAAAAGATACTGACATTACTATATAGCGAAACAAAATTCTTGACGACGAAAATATAGATATTATAAGGGGTTTAATGGCTTTATTAAAAATCTAACTGTCAAAGACCCGTGTATGCCCTTTGAAGTCTTGCATTCCGGCACTCCCCCGGGTATAATAAAAGCAATCCCAAATAAGACAGCGATGCTGCCTTAAGACATCATAAATATAACTGAATAAGAAAAGAGGAAATGAGAAATGAATCCTATGGAAGAACCAATAAAAAAGCCGCCCAAAAAGCGCAGATTCTCAGATAACATCCTTGTATTGTATTTTCTTGCAATACTGCTTGTCATACTGGGGCAGTTTCTGGGAATGCTCTTAGGTATGTTCCCTTTTATGTTAAGCACGGATGTAATGGTCACTGTCACCATGTATCTGAGTTTTATCGGCATCTGGACGCTCACGCTTTTGTATCTGCGTTACACAAAGAAAAACCGCCAGATCTTACAGGCGGTCGGAAGAAAGACAGCAGGCAACAACTGGAAGAATCTCCTGCTGGGAACTGCATTAGGCTTTGGTTTAAACGGCCTCTGTATTCTGGCCGCATGGCTTGACAAAGACATTTCCCTGTACTACGATTCCTTCCGGCCGGTATCTTTCATCATCATCTTTATAGCGGTTTTCGTCCAGTCCTCTGCCGAGGAACTGGTCTGCCGGGGATTCTTATATCAGCGTCTGCGGAGAAGTTATCAGAATCCTGCCATAGCCATTATCGGAAATTCTCTGCTTTTCGCCATCTTACATCTGACGAACGAGGGAGTTACCATTCTCTCTGTATTGAATATTTTTATCGTAGGAATCCTGTTTTCGTTTATGGTCTGTTATATGGACAGTCTCTGGTGCGCCATGGCGATGCATGCAGCATGGAATTTTACACAGAACATCCTGTTCGGACTGCCAAACAGCGGAATCGTATCCCCTTACTCCGTCTTCCGGCTGGATGCTGCAACAGCAAGAGACAGTTTCGCATACAACGTAGGATTCGGTATCGAAGGAACCTTATTTGCGGACATCGTTCTGATTCTGGCGTGCGTCTGCCTGTATCTGTGGGCAAAAAGAAAGGGCAGGAAACCAGTCTGTGTCTGGGACTAGAAAACCACCGCCGACACAATCGGAATCGTCACCACAGACAAAAGAGTGGTAAGCGCCACACCCTTTGCCGTCAGTTCTCCGCTTTCCTCTCCCCCGTACTGCTGGGCCAGCATGGCAGTCATGCTGCCCGCCGGGGTGGAGAGTATCACCATGCAGACTCCGCACAGCATCGGATTATCAATCACTCTGTTGATCACCTGCATGGCAAGAATCGGAACCACCAGAAGTTTCGTCAGAGAGAACAGCACAAGCTTCACATCCAGGAATAATTCCTTTAACCGGATACTGGTAAGGGATATCCCGATCACCATCATACTGAGCGGCGCCGTCAGTCCGCTTAACCCACTCATGGTTGCATTAAAAAATTCCGGTGTAGAAACCGGAAGAAGATAGAGTACAATCGCAAGGGCACTTCCGATTGTTCCCACATTCAGAATCTCCTTCCACTTTATCTTCCCCTCTCCTTTTGCCTGTACCGTCCCAATCCCGTAAGTATAGATCAGAACGTTAAAGAACATACAAAAGACCGCCGCATACAAAAGGGCCTCCTGCCCATAGATGGCCACAATGACCGGGAATCCCATAAACCCGATATTGTTGAACGCAAACATCAGCCGGTACACACCCCGCTGTTCTCTGCGCACTCCGAACAAGAACGGTATCACCAGGGAAAGCAGCACCATTCCGCCCAGAATTGCGATGGCCGCAACCGCAGTCAGAAGAAGTTCCCTTCCCTTAATCGTACCATCCCCATTAACCACTGCGGAAATGGTAAGCGCAAGATTCGCAATATTCACCACCAGCCAGGAAATCTTCTTGCTGAATGCCTCGTCCATAGCCCCCATCTTCGTTGCTCCATACCCGATTGCAATATAGATAAATAACACCATCATCTGTTGTAAAAGTAACACGTCCTACACCCTTTCCTCCGTCTCAGCGTACGGAATCTGCAACAATATTTTCACCGTAAATATCTGACTGTCTGTCAGAATCTCCATCATTCCTTCATACTTTTTAGCAATCATCTCCACAGACTCAAGCCCCTGTCCGAATCCCTCCCGCTTCGAGGAACGGTAGCGCCTGCCTTCCGGCTTAAATTCGCCCTGGTACGGATTTGTCACCTTCACTGCAAGCATATTCGATGATGCCATCTGCCAGATCTTCAGAACAATATACGCTTCCTGCACACTTCCGGCCCCATCCATGGCATTTTCCAGAAGATTCCCAAGGAGCACACAGAAATCCTGATCAGAAACCCACATCCTCTTAGGCAGGGTAACCGTAAACTCCGTCCGGATTCCTCTGCCCCGGCAAATGGTTTCGTAATAGGAGATCAGCGCATTCAGCGCCGCCGAATAAGAATACAGTTTTACCTCTGTCTGCACGTCATCCATGTACCTGCCCACGTACTCTTCTAATCTGTCATACTCTTTCTGCCCTACCAGTTCAGAGATTACTATCAGCTGATGGCGGAAATCATGGCGGATCCTTCTGTTTTCCTCCACGTTTCTCAATAGCTGCTGATACTGCGCACCCTGCATCAGCAGCATCTGGTTGGCAGTCTCTGTCTTC
>CAJULU010000094.1:0-3674 GCA_910587575.1 uncultured Dorea sp. | reverse complement strand
AACGGGCAACGATATAAAAGAGATAATAAATCAAAATAACAAAAAAAGTAAAGAACAACAGCACAAACGGATAGAGCTGCCGCACATATCCTACATACATATTCCGATAGACCCTCGGGTACATAAAGTAGGTGGATGCCAGAAACAGAGCCGGAAACCAGCAGACCTTCTTCCACACCTCTTCTTCATGGAAATTCGCCATCACCCATCCCATAGCCCGGGTCAGGGGCAGATACAGAATGAGGTCAGCCACCGCAAGAAACAGAATCTGTACTCCCAGGGCTTCGGGCGAAAAGTCAAGCGCATTTCCCGACGGATGCCGGGTATAATCAAACATCGTAGCATAAAGCTTAGAAAATCCCCCAACGAGACAGGCGGAAATAAAGGCAAACAGTTTCTTCGAAAAGGGAAGGCTGACTTCCCGGTGATACAGATACAAAAAATAAATTCCCGCCGGATAGAGGATAAAATCCGTCACCTTACCCAGAGAATGGATTGTTCCCATCAGCGCCACACATCCGCTCACTGCCAGAACCGCCAGAAGAATCTTAAGCGCCAGCACGGATGCACGGCTCTTCACATATTCCCGTACCGGATAAAAGCATAAAGGAATCATCGGAAGGATGATGGAACTATATAACAGATCTTCACATACGTCCGGCATTTTTCTCTCCTCCCTGCTCACGTCTGTCCGGGCCTACACGGAACTTCTTTTCTGCTTCTTCAGATAAACATACCAGTATACACATCCTACGCAGACCGCACCGCCGATGATATTGCCGATCGTCACCGGAAGCAGATTCGCCCCGAGGAAATTCCCCCAGGTAACCGCACCGGAATCCACCCCTGCTTTTACTGCTGCCTGTGCATACTCAGGGATTCCCTTCGCAAAAATCCCTGCGCCGATGTAGTACATATTCGCCACACTGTGCTCAAAACCACAGAGCACGAACATCATAATGGGAAAGAACAGGCCCATAATCTTCCCTGCCACATCCTTTGCCGCAAAGGAAATCCATACGGCGATGCACACCAGAAAATTACACAGAATCCCTCGGATGACTCCGTCTCCGAAGGACAGCGAACATTTTGCCGCAGCCGTGGAAATAACGGATACCGCCATCTGATCTCCAAACAGGTCCGGCTGGTGGGAGTACACGACCCCTGCGGCGGTCAGAAGTCCGCCGGCAAGATTCCCCAGATACACAACCGCCCAGTTCTTCAGCATTCCCCCGGGGCTGATCTCTTTTTCCAGAAGCGGGATCACCAGAAGCGTGTTTCCGGTGAACAGTTCACTCCCTGCCAGAAGCACCATGGTAAGGCCGCCCGGGAACACGCACGCACCCACGAACTTTCCCACGGACGCAAGGGGAACGGACACCGCCACAGTGGTTGCACCCACACCGCCCATTGCGATAAACGCCCCTGCCAGAACCGCCAGGAGAAACATCTTACGGACAGGCGTGTCCACCTTCGCCTTTCCTGTTCCAATATAATTCCTGGCCACCTCGGCCGGTGTAAAAAAATTCATCTGCAGTACCTCCCTTTCAGTCTGTTGTCAAATGCTATTTTATCACAATAAAACGGAATATCCAAGACAAGCCTCGGCAAATGTTCTGGTTTAAAAAAACTTTGTGGAAAGATATCGATTTTCTTCAAAATAACCGTTATAATCAGTTTAAACTTCACATTTATCTTTTAGGTGCTTGATGAGCCTTGTGATGACCCCGCCTGTCCGTTCTGCAGCAAAAGGCCGCCGACTCCATACGAAGCATACCTTACGGAAGATCTGGAGGCGGAAAGCGCAGGCCCGAGAAAGGACTGGAGACGCCGGAATTATCAGCACAAGACAGATGGCATGAAAAGACATCAGAAACGAAAGGAGATTCTTTATGAGGATAGAGATGCATGTTCACACCAGTGAAGGAAGTCCCTGTGCCAGGGCAGATGCGGAACATATCGTAAAAGCTTATAGCGAGGCCGGTTATGACGGGATTGTTATCACCAATCATTTTGACAGTGTATTATTAAAAGATTTTGGGAAAACGGAGACGGAGAGGATTGAACGCTATTTACTGGGCTACAGGAAAGCGAAAGCGGCCGGTTTCCATTATGGAATCCAGGTCATGCCTGGTGTGGAGATTCGTCTGGAGCCAGGCCAGGAAGATTTTCTTATTTACGGAATAGATGAAGATTTTTTATTCTGCCATCCCGATTTATGTTTTATGAATCAGCAGGCAGTCTTTGAGTTATGCCATTCATACGGCGCTGTTTTCTATCAGGCCCATCCATTCCGGAAGCCATGCAGACCCCAGAACCCCGAATTCTTAGACGGCGTGGAATTTAACCAGCGTCCTTACAGCGGAAACCATAACGAAAAACTATCCCAATGGGTAAAAGACTATCCGAAGTTAAAATTCATTTCCGGCAGCGATTGCCACGATCTGGATCAGGTGGGGTCGGGTGGCATTGAGATTGAACAGCCGGTAAATGATGTCAAAGAATTGATGGAATTGTTGAAGACTACGCAGGTAAAGCTTATTGAACAGCCGGAAAATACTCTTTTCGAAAAATGAAGAGATGAAAAAGTGCAAAAAAGCAATTGCAGGTTGCTTTTTTGCAGCTTTCCGAAAATAACCCTATTAGCAGAATCACATATCCAATCCCTGCATTCTTTCTTACCCGGCCTGCAGTTCTTTCTCCAGGAACTGCCTGATATACGGATTATTTTCCTCACTCAATGTCGGCTGAAACGCCATGTAACGGCATTTCTGATACTGCTCGCCATCCAGCACAAACGTATATCCCATTACACATTTGGGATTGCAGTCATCGGGATTGATAAGCCGTTTGCAGACGGAAGCCTTCCTGATTTCCTTTTTTACCTTTTCGGGCAGTGTGTCAAGAAAACTCTGGTATTCCTGTATATGTTCAGGATAAATGCGAAGCTTCATGCCCGATTTCCGGGATACAAATGCTGCCAGGGTTCTTTTGCTGCTGTTTAACACATAGGACACAACATAACCGCTTTTTTGCAGTTTTATATCACACTTACAGCCATTTGCCGTCAGATACTCGTTGATCTGGTTTACAAAGCTGCGGAAACGCTCATCAACTGTTTCCATAAATAGATTGAATTTCTCGTCCATAACTCCCTCCTTTACCCCTTCTTCTTTATTACAGGTATCCATACCTCATATTGTGCGTTCTGCGGGTCCGGATTTAAGTAAACCTCAATATCGGGGGCATTGGCATATTCATATCCGGAGGCAGGAAGCCACTCCGTTATAATCCGCTGCTCCAGTTCCTGTATGGACTGGTTTGTACCCGTTCCGGAAAAAACTGCCCAGGTAGATGCAGGCACGGTATATTCTTCAAACTCACTGCTTGTTTTGGTACTGGAAACTGCAATAAAATATTTCCATTGTTCTTCATCGTTGCAGGCACTCACTCCCAAAAGGCCCATCAGCGGCGTATCCATCATTCCTGCCAGTTTCTGTATTGTTCCATCTGCAGACGCCTTCTGCCACATTTCAGGCACAACCATAAAGTTATTTTCGATTTCCTTATCAAGCGGTGCAGATACGCCTATGATACGGAATGCTTCTTTTGTCTCGATTCTATAATTCATTTCTGACGCTCCTTTCACAGCAATTCTAAATGCAATGGGGGAA
>CAJULU010000093.1 GCA_910587575.1 uncultured Dorea sp. | reverse complement strand
GAAATATTACTTAAAATCGAAAAACCTGCCCGTTACATCGGGAATGAAGTAAACAGCGTCATGAAAGACCCTGAAAAAGTGGATATCCGCTTCGCCATGTGTTTTCCCGACGTATACGAAATCGGTATGTCCCACTTAGGCATCCAGATTCTCTACGACATGTTCAACCGCCGGAAGGACGTGTGGTGCGAACGTGTCTATTCTCCATGGACTGACTTAGACCAGATTATGCGGGAGGAACACATCCCGCTGTTTGCCCTGGAATCCCAGGATCCGATCCGTGAATTCGATTTTCTCGGAATTACCATCCAGTACGAGATGTGTTACACCAATATCCTTCAGATTCTGGACTTAAGCCAGATTCCTCTGTGTGCCTGTGACCGGGATGATTCCCACCCCATCGTCATCGGCGGCGGCCCCTGTACCGCCAATCCGGAACCATTGGCAGAATTTTTCGACATCTTCTACATCGGGGAAGGGGAGACTGTCTACGGACAGCTGCTGGATACCTACAGGGAGAATCGGCAAAATGGAGGATCACGTAAGGATTTCCTTGAGAAAGCGGCAGAGATTGAGGGAATTTACGTTCCGGGATTCTACCAGGTAACCTATAAAGAAGACGGAACTCTTTCCGCTTTTACCCCTGTAAACCCTCACGCCAGGGCCGTCATCCAGAAACAGATGGTCAGAGACCTCACGCATACCTTTTATCCGCAAAATCCGGTCGTTCCGTTTATCAAGGTGACGCAGGACCGTGTTGTATTGGAAATACAGAGAGGATGTATCAGAGGCTGCCGTTTCTGCCAGGCAGGAATGCTCTACCGGCCCACGAGGGAGAGGGAGGTAGAGACATTAAAGAAATATGCCTACCAGATGCTTAAGAGCACCGGACATGAGGAGATCTCCTTAAGTTCCTTGAGTTCCAGCGATTACAGCCAGTTAAAAGAACTGGTCATGTTCCTGATAGACGAATTCAAAGATGAGGGCATCAATATCAGCCTGCCATCCCTCAGGATTGACGCCTTTTCACTGGACGTAATGGGACAGGTCCAGGATATCCGCAAAAGCAGCCTGACATTTGCCCCGGAAGCGGGTTCCCAGAGGATGCGTGACGTCATCAATAAAGGATTGACAGAGGAAATGATTCTGAACGGGGCAGGACAGGCTTTCGAGGGCGGTTGGAACAAGGTAAAGCTCTATTTCATGCTGGGGCTCCCCACCGAGACAGAAGAAGACATGAAGGCCATCCCGCATCTTGCGGATCAGATAGCCAGAAGGTACTATGAGATTCCCAAGGAACAGCGCAGCGGCAAATGCCAGATTACCACCAGCACCTCGTTCTTTATCCCGAAGCCCTTCACACCCTTCCAGTGGGCGAGGATGTATACCAATGAGGAGTATGTGGCAAGGGCTGCCATTGTGAAACATGAATTCCAGGAGCAGTTAAACCGCAAGAGCCTGAAATATCACTGGCACGATGCCGAAGTGACGGTGTTAGAGGGCGTCTTTGCCAGGGGCGACCGGAAACTCTCCAGGGTGATTCTGGAAGCTTACCGCCTGGGATGTCTTTATGATTCCTGGACGGAAACCTTTGACAATGAGAAATGGATGAAAGCATTCGAAAATACCGGCGTGGACATTGGTTTCTATAACCTGAGGGAGCGCAGGGCCGATGAAGTCTTTCCCTGGGATTTTATAGATATCGGTGTAACGAAAGAATTCCTGTATCAGGAATGGCAGCGGGCGCAAAAAGGCGAGGTGACGCCGAACTGCCGGGTAACGTGTTCTGGCTGCGGCGCTATGAAATATCAAGGAGGTGTCTGTATTGAAAGCAAGAATTAAATTCCGCAAATATGGTGTCATGCGCTTTATCGGGCATCTGGATGTCATGCGTTTTTTCCAGAAGGCTATGCGGCGGGCAGGGATCCCGATTGCATTTACCGGAGGCTACAGCCCTCACATGATCATGTCTTTTGCACAGCCTCTTGGCGTGGGTGTGACCAGTGACGGAGAATATCTGGATATTGAACTGAAAGAAGCGATTGATTCTGACGAGGCAGTCAGAAGGCTGAATCAGGTCATGGTGGAAGGAGTAGAAGTGACCGGTTTTAACAGGATACCCGATGACAGGAAAAGCAGCGGAATGACCATTGTTGCCGCTGCCGGTTACCGGGTCACGCTGCTGGAATCGGCAGAATCCGCTGAAATAGTAAGGCCGTTTCCCGATTCATGGATTACAAAGATGGAAGCATTTTTTAAGCAGAAGAATATCGTGGTTCTAAAAAGGACTAAGCGCAGTGAAAAGGAAACGGATATCCGACCGATGATTTACCAGGCTGAGATTGGTCGGGACGGGATTGATCTGTTTCTGGCTGCCGGAAGTGAGCAGAATCTGAAACCAGACCTTGTAATGGAGGCTTTCCTGGATTTTATCGGAGAAGATCCGGGACGTGTTCCTTTTCATTACCACCGTATTGATGTCTATGCCAGAAAGCCGGAAGGGATAACGTGTCCGAAGAAACAGATCGAGGCAGTCATTAACGGGACTGTCTGTACTTTCGTGCCCCTGGGCGATCTGAAAGAACTGCCCTGACCTCACGTAATCCTGAACTAAAATTGAAAACTTCTACAACTTCTCAATACAATCGAACGAAGGAGTATATACAATGAGTAAGAAAGAAGTGAAAACCAATGCCATGCGTATACTGGACCGCCAGAAAATCCCGTATGAATACCAGGAGTATGAGTGCGAAGATTTTACCGGCGGCATACAGGTTGCCGACCAGCTGGGGTATAACCACGCACTGGTCTATAAGACGCTGGTAACTACGGGGAAATCCGGTCAGCACTATGTATTCGTAATCCCGGTCGAGGAAGAGATTGACTTCAAGAAAGCGGCAAAGGCAGTAGGAGAGAAGTCTCTGGAAATGCTGCCACAAAAAGAACTGACCCAAGTAACCGGCTATGTGCGAGGCGGCTGTACGGCAATCGGCATGAAAAAGCAGTTTCCCACCATTATCCACGAGGCGGCATGTGGTCTGGAATCAATCTACGTCAGCGGCGGCAGACTTGGAATGCAGCTGAAATTAAGCCCTGAAGATCTTAAAAAGGCGGCAAATGCCGGTTTTGCGGATGTAATTCATTAGAACAAAACAAGAAAGGACTTTCTATGAATACAGTAATATTTGATGTCGGAAACGTACTGGTTGGATATGACTGGCAGAATTATCTGCGTACGTTTCATTTTGCGGAAGAAATTTACGAACGGATTGCAGATGCGGTATTTCGTAATAAGGACTGGGAAGAGGGTGACATCGGGCGTATTTCCACAGAGGAATGGCTGAACCTCTTTATCGAAAACGCACCGGACCTGGAACCCCAGATCCGCCGGGTATTTGCCGGATTTGCCGGAACCATTGTGCCATTATCCTATACAGAAGAATGGCTTGACTATTTCCGGAGTCTTGGGTACAGATTATACTATCTGTCCAACTATTCCAGGGAATTATATCAGAAGACCAGAGATAAACTTCGATTTCTGGATACCTTTGACGGCGGGATTTTTTCTTATGAGGTGAAATGCATCAAACCGGATGAAAACATATACCGTCTTCTGCTGGAGCGTTATTCCATTTGTCCCGGAGAAGCCGTCTTCTATGACGACCGGCCGGAAAATGTGGAGACTGCCTTAAGGCTTGGGATCAATGGTATTGTTTTTCATCAGGATATTCCATTGCAGATGATGGGAAAATGATGTAGAATAGTAGAGAAAAAAGCAGTTTGGAGGATTACAAAAAAGAAGATGAAAAAGGTCGTAAAATTTGGCGGAAGTTCACTGGCAAGCGCAGAGCAGTTCAAAAAAGCTGCAAGGATTATCAATAAGGATGAGTCCCGGAGATACGTGGTCCCGTCTGCCCCTGGAAAACGTATGCCAGGTGATACCAAAGTGACGGATATGCTGTATCGGTGTTACAATCTCGCTATCATGGATGATGAGTATGAAGATGAATTTGAAGAACAGATGTCTGCAATCCGGGCACGTTATGATGAGATCATAACAGGGCTTGGCCTTTCCATCGACCTGAGCGAAGAATTTAAGACCATCCGAATGGAATTCAGCCGGAAAGCAGGACGCAGTTATGCTGCATCCAGAGGGGAATACCTGAACGGAATCCTGATGGCGGAATATCTTGGTTATGAGTTCATTGATGCCGCAGAGGTCATCTGTTTCGATGAGGAAGGAAATTTCGATGGAGAGCGGACCAACGAACTCCTGTCAGAACGGCTTGCGGATACACCGAGAGCAGTCATTCCTGGTTTTTACGGGGCAATGCCCAACGGACGGGTGAAGACATTTTCAAGGGGAGGCTCGGATATCACAGGTTCTATCGTTGCCAAGGCGGTCAGGGCGGACATCTATGAGAACTGGACGGACGTGTCCGGCTTTCTGATTGCAGATCCTGGCGTGGTGAAAAATCCAAAAGCAATCGACGTCATCACCTATCGGGAACTAAGGGAGCTGTCCTATATGGGTGCAACCGTCCTTCACGAGGATGCGATTTTCCCGGTCCGAAAAGAAGGGATTCCTATTCATATCCGCAATACCAATTCCCCGGAGGATAAGGGGACGCTGATTGTGGAGGGCACCTGCAGAAAGCCCCGGTTCGTAATTACCGGTATCGCCGGAAAGAAAGATTTCGCTTCTATTACAGTGGAAAAGGCCATGATGAACTCAGAAGTAGGATTCTGCAAGAAGGTACTGGAAGTGTTTGAGGAGAATGAGATTTCTATTGAACATATGCCGTCCGGAATTGATACTATGACCATCTTTGTGCATCAGGATGAATTTGAGGAGAAGGAGCAGAAGGTCATTGCCGGGATCCACAGGAGGGTGGAACCGGATTTCCTGGAACTGGAATCAGATCTTGCGCTGATTGCCGTCGTAGGAAGAGGAATGAAAGCGACCAGAGGTACTTCCGGAAGGATTTTTTCAGCCCTTGCCCATGCCAACGTGAATGTAAAGATGATAGACCAGGGCTCCAGTGAACTGAATATTATCATCGGCGTCCGGAACCATGACTTCAAAGATGCGATCAACGCAATCTATGACATATTTGTCAATACCATGATATAGGAAGGAGATTCTCATGAATATTTTGTTTTTTCTAAGGCCAAAGAGCGAAGTGGCGTATATCTATGATTACCACACGGTCCGCCAGGCTTTGGAGATTATGGAGTATCACAAATATTCCTCTGTGCCCATTCTGAGCAGGGATGGGAAATATATCGGTTCTATAACGGAAGGGGATCTTCTCTGGTCTTTGAAACGCTGGAATCTTACGAAACTCAAGGATACGGAAGAGATCAGCATCATGAAGGTCGACCGGAGACTGGACCATCAGTGCGTAACGGCGAAATCCAAGATGGAGGATTTGATCGGAAGGGCCATGGAGCAGAACTTTGTACCGGTTATCGATGACCAGGAGCATTTTATCGGAATCATTACAAGACGTGATATCATTGAATATTGTTACAACAGGATGAAAGGATGCGAAGAAAAAAGCCATGATCATTGATTTTCATACACATATGTTCCCGGATAAGATTGCAAAGGGAACCATTGACTTCCTTGCAGGCATCTGTAAGGTGAAGCCATATACAGACGGTACTTATAACGGGCTTCGGGAGTCTGCGCAAGAGGCCGGGGTTGACCTGTGTATTGCCCTTCCCGCTGTCACAAAAGTCTCCCAGGTTGATTCCATCAACCGGTTTGCCGCAAATTACCAGGAGAAACCGATTCTTTCTTTTGGCGGGATACATCCTGCCTGCGAGAATTACAAGGAGATTCTTCGGCAGGTGAAAGAACTTGGTATGAAGGGAATCAAGCTTCATCCAGATTATCAGGACATGTATTTTAATGATATCCGTTATAAGCGATTGATTTCTTTTGCCTCGGAACTGGGGCTGATTATCTCTGTCCATGCAGGTGTAGATCCTAAGTGCCCCCAGGATGTACACTGTACGCCTGGGATGGCCAGAGAAGTCATCCGTGAAGTGCAGCCTAAGAAGCTGGTTCTTGCCCATCTGGGCGGGAATCTGCTCTGGGATGATGTCGAACGGGAACTGGTGGGGCTTGATGTGTTCTTTGACACCGGGGTCGTGCTGGATCATATCAGCCAGGAGCAGTTTCTGCGCATCGTCAGAAATCACGGTGTGGACAGGATTCTCTTTGCTACGGATTCTCCATGGAAAGGTCAGAAGGAATTCGTAA
The DNA here is from genome assembly GCA_910587575.1 of uncultured Dorea sp. GTDB lineage: Bacteria > Bacillota > Clostridia > Lachnospirales > Lachnospiraceae > Sporofaciens. Next base: position 335 of record CAJULU010000093.1, on the reverse strand, counting down.
AGACTCTGTCAGATATGCCCCTTGATCCATCCGAGAAGGAACTGATCTTTTCCGGAAATGCCTGCCGGCTTCTGGAAATATAAGCAAATTTTATCAGATAATGACTTGTATTTTGAAATATTATGTGCTATACTATACGAGTATGCCGCACAACGAGGTTTGTAAGTTTCCCCATCGGGAACGGGAGTCTGTTCTGCATGGGAAGATTCCCGGACAGCAGGGTCGGGGGACACCGCAGTTGGCGAGTAATGATCATAGGAGGTGCCATATGTACGCAATTATAGCAACAGGTGGTAAGCAGTACAAAGTATCCGAAGGCGATATCATTACCATTG
>CAJULU010000092.1 GCA_910587575.1 uncultured Dorea sp. | reverse complement strand
AAACTCTAGATATAAAATAGCACTCTCTTCTGACTTTGTCAACACACTTTATATTTAGTTTACAAGATTTTTATAAAATCCGTTCCTAATCTGGAATTTCAGCCCCTTTCCGGCCTTATTCCAGTACCTTTCCATGATGGAACCCATACATACCGTATCATCCTCTGCCGTATGAATCCTGCATTCATAATTCCCGTCCAGCGAGAACTCTGTCACTTCCGTATCCTCTGCAACCAGGTATATGCATTCTTCTTCCGGTTTATACGTGATAATCCTGCAGTGATGAACCTTCTCGTCAAACCGTCCTTCTTTGAGAATCATCCGGTTCATACGGATATCCGCCTGACACCCCTCATACATATGCGTCCCTCTCTTTCACATTCAGACAAAAAGCTGCTGATTATTTCATACGTTCCGCCTTGATATGTTCCAGTTCCGTAAACACATAATCATTCACAACCTTAATATAGGTTCCCTTCATTCCCGATGAGCGGGATTCTATGACTCCTGCACTCTCGAACTTCCGAAGGGCATTGACAATCACAGACCTGGTAATCCCTACCCGGTCCGCAATCTTGCTTGCCACCAGGATTCCTTCCATACCGTCCAGTTCTTCGAAGATGTGGATGATGGCCTCCAGTTCAGAATAGGAGAGTGTACTGATTGCCGACTGTACAATATGTTCCTTCCTGGTCTCTTCTGCATACTCCTCATTCACAGACCGTAGCATCTCAAGTCCTACCACCGTTGTTCCATATTCACTTAAAATGATATCATCAATCTCATACATACGTTCTTTCTTGTAGATGAACAGCGTGCCAAGACGTTCACCCGCAATATCAATCGGCGTAATGATTGCCTGATATCCGTGTACCGCATTTCCCGAAAATCCCAGTGTCTGCAGATTCACATTCTCTTTCGTTGACAGAATGCTGAGAAGCCTCTCATTGAGCATCGGGTCAATATGCCTTCCTACTTCCTGCTCGATCAGCTCTATAATATACGGTACACTGCTGCACTTGCTTCCTCCAAGTACCTTTCCCTTCCTGCTCACTACCAGCACGTTCGAATCCAAGATTTCAGTAAGCACTTCACAAATATCATTAAATACTACCTTACTTGAATTATTATTGTGCAGTAATTTATTGATCTTTCTGGTCTTATCTAATAATTGTACACTCATTGACATACCTCCATCCTTTGCAAGTTATATTATCATACAATTCCTCTTTTTTCAATGAATATCCAAATTATTTTTTATAACCCTTACTTATTTCTTGTCATTTTTATCGTTTTCTTTATTTTCTACATATCCGCACTGTTCATCACTGCAGAGAAGTTTGTTCCCTTTCTCAACCATGTAGCTCTGGCACTGAGGACATTTCTTCAGAGAAGGTTTCTGCCAGGACATGAATTCACATTCCGGATTGTCCTCACATCCATAATACTTTCTTCCCTTCTTCGTCTTACGCAGTACCACTTCTTTGCCGCACACAGGACAGGGGACTCCGATCTTCTCCAGATAAGGCCTGGTATTCCTGCATTCCGGGAACCCCGGACAGGCAAGAAAACGTCCGTGGGGACCATACTTTATGACCATGTTCCGCCCGCACTGGTCACAGATGACGTCCGTCACCTCATCCTCGATCTTCACCTGTTCCTGCTCTTCCTCGGCCTTCTGTACCGCTTCTTCCAGATCCGGGTAGAAATTCTCTATGATTGTCCGCCACTTCACCTTCCCTTCTGCGACCCCGTCAAGAAGGCTTTCCATATTGGCCGTAAAATTCACGTCCACGATGCTGGGGAAGGACTGCTTCATGATATTGTTGACCACTTCTCCGATCTCTGTCAGATAGAGGTTCTTGTTCTCCTTGGCCACGTATCTCCTGGCTATAATAGTGGAGATGGTAGGGGCATAGGTACTGGGCCGCCCGATTCCCCACTCCTCCAGGGTCTTTACCAGGGCAGCCTCCGTATAATGCGCCGGCGGCTGGGTAAAATGCTGCTTCGACTCAAAATCTATCTTCGTCAGTTCCGAATCTTTATCCAGGCTCTTCAGCAGCACGTTGTTCTCCTCTTTCTCCTCTCCGGCCTCCGTGTACACGGAACGGAAACCTTCGAAGACAATCTTGGAGGCCGCTACCGTGAACCGGTACTGTCCCGCCGCAATACGGACTGAGGTTGTCTCATATCTTGCAGGTTTCATCCGGCTTGCCACAAACCGCTTCCATATTAACTGATACAGCCGGAACTGATCTCTGCTTAAAGATTCCTTCACCGCCGCAGGAGTACGGCTCACATCCGTAGGCCGGATCGCCTCGTGGGCATCCTGAATATTCTTATGCCCGCTGCCGCCCTTCGCCTCCCCTTCTGCTGCGTATTCCTCTCCGTAATTCGCCCCGATGTACTGCCGTACACTGGCATCTGCCTCTTCGGAGACCCTGGTGGAGTCCGTACGCAGATAAGTAATGAGTCCCACGGTACCGCTGCCTTTAATATCCACTCCCTCATACAGCTGCTGGGCAATCCTCATGGTCTTTGAAGTGGCAAAGTTCAGCGCCTTTGACGCCTCCTGCTGCATCGTGCTGGTGGTAAAGGGAACCGGCGCTTTCTTCGTCCTCTCGCTCTTTTTAATATCTTCTACCATATAATCCTGGTGATCTGTTTCTTTCAGAATCCCCTCCAGCTCTTCCCTGGAACGGATCGTCATCTTCTTTTCTGCCGTGCCGTAGAATTTTGCCGTCAAGGGTTTCTTCTCCCCCCTGACTTTCAGAATGACATCCAGCGTCCAGTATTCCTCCGGTATAAATGCATTAATCTCCTCCTCCCTGTCGGCAATAATCCGAAGGGCCACGGACTGGACGCGTCCGGCGCTTAATCCCCTCTTTACCTTTGCCCACAACAGGGGGCTGATCCTGTATCCCACAACCCGGTCCAGTATTCTCCGGGCCTGCTGGGCATCCACCAGATCCATGTCAATCTCCCTTGCGTTTTTCAGAGACGCTTTCACTGCATTTTTAGTGATCTCATTGAAACTGATCCGATAGGTCTTCTTATCCTCTAACTTCAGCGCCTTGCTCAAATGCCACGATATCGCCTCCCCCTCACGGTCAGGGTCTGTTGCGAGATACACTTTATCCGCTTTCTTCACTTCCTTGCGAAGTCCTGCAAGAATATCTCCTTTCCCCCGGATTGTAATATACTTCGGCTCATAATCATGCTCCACGTCAACTCCAAGCTGACTCTTAGGAAGATCCCTTACATGTCCGTTGGATGCGGTCACCACATAATTACTTCCTAAAAACTTCTTTATTGTCTTCACCTTAGCAGGTGACTCCACGATTACAAGATAACGTGCCATAGCCTTGCTTCCTCCATTAACAACTAGCATTAGAGTTCCTCAGCGGACTCTGATGTAATGATTTTTTGATACTTCCCGAATGCAGCCCTTAAGCTCAAGCGAAATCAGCCTCTGCAGCAGAACAGATGCACACAGCCCCGTCTCTTCGATTAACTGGCTGATTCCCTTTGGAAAGAAACCGAGACAACTATACACCACATTTTCGTCATTTTCAAGCGTTTTTTCAATTTTGTCTGTTTTTTGCCTGGACTCTTCCGGAGCCATTCCCAGTTCTGCCAGCAGATCTTCTGGCGAAATCAGAATCCCCGCCCCCTGCCGGATCAGCCGGTGGCAGCCCTGGCTGAACGGGCTCGTCACAGGGCCGGGCAGCGCATAGACGTCCTTTCCCTGCTCCAGGGCCTGATCCGCCGTGATCAAGGAACCGCTCCTCTCCCTTGCCTCCATGACCAGCACAAGATCCGACAGGCCGCTGATGATGCGGTTTCTCATGGGGAAATACATGGGAAGGGGCGGCCTGCCCGGACGATGTTCTGAGAGAATGCCGCCTCTTTGCTGGATATCCATATACAGCCCGATATGTTCCCTGGGATAGCAGATATCCACGCCGCAGCCCAGGACGCCGAAGGTTGTGCCTCCTCCACCCAGCGCCCCTCTCTGGCCTGCCCCGTCAATTCCCCGGGCCATTCCGCTGATCACCTGGATCCCGTGTTCTGCCAGGAATCTTCCATAGTCCAGAGCCAGTTCCTGGCCATAGGGCGTACATTTCCTTGCGCCGACGATGGCCACACCCGGCCGGTCTTCTTCCGGGAGTTTTCCCTTCACATACAGAGCATAGGGCGGATCCGGAATCTTCAGAAGCTTCTTCGGATACTCTTCTGAGAAACAGGGGATAAACCGGATGTTCTGCTTTGTCATGCATTCCCATTCTCTTTCGACCTGAATTTCTTTCTTTGCCTTCAGGATTGCTTCCACATCCCGGTCATCCAGGAAGGGAAGAAACCGAAGCCGCATTTCTTCTATATAATATACGGCTCTTCCCTCTTTGTATTCTTCTCTCAGCAATCTTTTTTTCTCATCTGACAGACAGGGAATCGCCGCAAGCCAGTATTCATACTCCATATCTTTCTCACCTTCCCCAGTATTTCTTATCTATAGTGCGGTAACTAATGGCTTCTTTCAGATGATGTTCCCGGATCTTCTCACAACCGTCCAGGTCGGCAATGGTCCTGGCAACTTTCAGAATCTTATGGTAAGTTCTGGCAGTAAGCCCCAGGGATACAAAGGCTTTCCGCATCAGAAGTTCCTCCCTTCTGCCCAGATCGCAGAATTCCTTCAGTTCACTGACGTCCAGCATGGAGTTGGTCAGAATCCGCCTGTCTTCATACCTCTTTAGCTGCACCTTCCTTGCAAGGAAAACTCTTTCCCGGATCATGGCCGAACTTTCCTGCTTCTTTCCTTCTGCCAGTTCCTCATATGCAATTCTCGGCGCCTCCACACAGATGTCAATCCGGTCTTGCATTGATTACATTAAGAGATTTATCATCACCTATACTAGCTATAATATTCCCTATAAACTCCAACTCTATCTCCAAATGGTCTTTGTATACTACTATCTTTTTTACTCTATCCATGATAAATGATACTTTTTCTTCTTCTATGATCCCATTCCGCAATTCTTGTTTTATCCTTTGCAGCTTATTTTCCATGTCATTCTTTGTTTCTTCTGAATTTTTCAATTGCTCCATCTTTGAACTAAGTACATCTAACTTAGAATCCAATTCCTTACTCTTTTTCATATAGTCAGAATCATTTATAATACCATTCATGTACTTATCTAATAAGAAGTTCTTCTGTACGTTTACCTTGTCTATATCCTTTTGCGTTTCTTCTATATTAAGCGTGTTATCTGAGGATTCAAATAATCGTGATATATACTCGGTCATTTTATCTATAATAAACTCTATATCTAATGAACAATCACTTGCAATGTCATTCATCAGTCCCATAATCTTATCTTCTTCGAGATTGATTCCATCACATCCAACCCAATCTTTAGGATTTTCATATTTGACATTGGCTTTTTTCCATGGATGGATACGCCCCTTCTGAACATATGTTGAGCATTGCCATACATATTTAAACTTTGTACGGTCTTTATTTTTTACATGGGATCTATAATATACCTTTCCGCATTCACTACATATAATCTTTCCTCCTAGTGGATGCTTCGATTTGTTATAGCCAAACTTTTGATCTATGCGGTTATCGCTACCAGCCTTTATTGATCGTTCTCTCATAATTCTATTGGCTTCTTCCCATATAACAGGTTCAATAATAGCAGGTATCCTATTCTCATGTACAATCCATTCTTCTGGAGGATTTCGTATAATCTTTTTGGTATCAAAGTCCTTATGTTGCTTATTAAATATGACAGTACCTTTGTACTTTTCATTTTTTATCATTCTTTTAATAGTAGTTTCTGCAAATTCTGTAGCATTTCTTGTAAGATATCCTTCTTCTGTCAACTTTTTCCGTATACCTCTACATCCCAAACCAGATATGTATAATTCAAATATCCTTCTTACTACTTTCGCTTCTTCCTCATTTATCGTTAGCTCACCGTCTTTTTGGTTATATCCCCACAATTTACCATTGGTTATGATAGATGTTCCCGTTTGCTGTCTACGTCTATTTGAATTATTAATTTTTTTCGATAGTTCACGACTGTATTCTTCTGCAAGAATAGCCTTTATACCTGTAATAAGTGCATCATCTGATTCATACCACTTATTATCAAGGTAAAAATACAGCCTTTTCCCGTTCTTTACCATTTTGTCAATGAAGATATACCAATCTTTGACATTTCGCATCAACCGATCCTGTGATTTTATAACAATAACATCAAATTTATCTATTTCCATATCTTCATAAAGCCGATTATATTCGTTACGTCTCTTAGATGTTGTACCAGATTTCCCTTCATCTATATATCTATCCACAAGGTTCCATCCGTTAGATGATATGCAATGTTCAGCTTCTTCACACTGTTTTGCTAGTGCATTTACTTGCTTTTCTTCTTCTGTTGATACTCTGGCATAATAAACCGCCCTCAACGCTATCTTCTGTTCTAACCTCTTATACATATCACTCACTCCAGATTCTTATGCTGCCTTTCTCAAAAGGCTTTTGTCACTGTTAATAATATTAAGTAGCTTTATCTTTTCGTCGCCGTCAATTAAGTCTCTTTTAAAAAGTTTTTCTGCTATGTCCGTAAAAATATTCCTGTAGTCCATCTCGCTTACTATAATACTATTGTTTATCAAATTATTCCTCCCTAATTATAATAAAATATCTTTTTGTAGTCAATTATCACAACCTACAAAAGAAGACTCTATATCTAATCTCCTATTTATATATGATAATGGGCTTGCCAATAGAGCCGACAAGCCTCGGATTTTATTCAAAAGTGGCAGCAGACTACAACCGTCCACTGCCTATACAAATTCAAAATGTCGGTACTGCTTACTATGCATGAC
>CAJULU010000091.1 GCA_910587575.1 uncultured Dorea sp. | reverse complement strand
GCTATTTTCTAGCCGGTGCATTGCCAGTTGTCCAGCCGGAAGGCTGAATAGTAACAAAAGAAATAGTTGCTATGCTTGTAAAACTATTTTAAATAGACTATAATAAATACACTGAGAGAAAGGAGACTCCAGATAATTGAGAGTATATTTAGATAATTGCTGTTACAATCGACTGCTTGATGATCGCAGCTACTCACATATTTACTACGAAAGAGATTCAGGCGACACCAGACAAATACAAATGCGCTATATTGCAAATGATATATAGCCTATGCACGGAAGAAATTTCGGTTGACCAGTCAATCCTAACCCGCGCCGAGGAAATACGGCATATTTCAAATATTAAATATAAGGACAGTATTCACCTTGCATGTGCTGAGTCTGCAAATGCAGATGTATTGTTAACCACAGATAAAAAATTTTTGAATAACTGCCAGCGGATTACGACTTATACAAAGGTTATGAATCCTAATGAATGGTTGTTGGAGGTGTTATATTAATGATAGCAACAAGGTTAAATGTTACAAATACCACAGAATTACGAAAAAATGGAATAAATGCTTTAAAATCGGCATTAGGTGTTACTGGAACCCTCAAATTTTTAGAACAGTTTGATAACGGTGGTTCTGGAGACTATACTGCTGAAAAATATGAACACGAAGAAACCGAACCTTCCGATGCAGAAATAAGGAAAATGTTTGGATTTTAGTACCTTCTTCCTTTTTCGCACCATATACAATCAGTTCAATCCTAGAGCTTTCAAGTGATGTGATCCGGGAAATCGCACGTAAGTATACCCAAAGGGCATCCCGTAATGCATGCCCTGGACAGGGCGGACGGACTATCGTACGACAAGGTATGAAAACGTGCAGAAAGGCATAGGTGCTATGATGAGAGGACCATTGATTCAAACAGAAGCAAGAACCATTTTAAACAGGGGAATCAGCCAGGGCATTAGTCAGGGCATCAGCCAGGGCATCAGTGAAACAAAGAGAGAAACGGCGCGTAGGATGCTGAAAGTGGGAAAGCTGACGGTCGAGGAGATTGCGGAATACTCAGCCCTTAGTGTGGCAGAAGTAGAACAGCTTGCGAATCTTCAGACAGTATAAGCAGCAGGATAACAAAACAAACTGAATTTCCGAGCCATCTGATAATATTCTGATCTCCAGATGGCTCCTTTTCATGTTAGGAACAAACTCTGCTGCTCATATTCCTGTTCCCGCAAAAGCCCTGTCGGAGTTTTATGAAGCGCATACTCCGTAAACTTATCATCATAAACCCAGTCCTCCAGTTCACCCTCATCCAGAACCAGCGGCATACGATTATGAACAGGGCTTACAGAAGCGTTCGCCTGTGTCGTAAGAATAATGAAACGCTCCTCATCCTGAAACCGGTTATAGAATCCCGCCATAAATAAAACCGGCCTGGCCTCTCTGAAAAAAGTTACTTTATTCTTATCAGAATCCCACTCGTAAAAATGCCTGGCCGGGATCACACATCGCCTGTACAATACGCTTTCACGAAATGTCTTCCGTTCCAGCGCTGTCTCTGCTCTGGCGTTAATCAGCAATCCTTTCTTCTGATACTGCGGGAATCCCCAGTGCATTTCCGTAAGTTCCAATGCCAGTGATTTTTCTGCTGCAGGACCTGCCAACAACGGATTTTTCTGCTGGCTGTGGCAAGTAAGAATACCAGCAGACTGTGACGGGTAAATATCTCCTGTACGCATTTTCTGCATCCGCAGATCTACGCCCCGGATTACCCGTTCAATTTCCTTGGCTGCCCCCTCATCTACATAGAACCTTCCACACATAATTTTTCTCTCCTTTTCCTGTCGCAGAGTATCCATTCGTCCAGCGTCAATGGGGTATAATCAGAATACATACAAAAACAGTTAATCATATTCGACGGAATCGCCCGTTTCTCCCCATCCGGATTCTCACAGATACTACTCCTTGTGATCTCCTGAAACTGCTCGACCAGCCGCTGGTCATAGGTATCATGCACATGGCCATAGAGCATATATACTTTAGGATTCCCATTTCCGTCCAGACGATACTGCCCGTTATAACACATGATAGGGTAGTGGCAGAGGATGACCTTCCGCTTGTTATCCTGCAGTTCCTCATAAGGCTTGATCCAGACAAAACGGCTGGCATTGTAGCCCTTATTCTTCAAGAACCGGTCATGATTCCCCTGAATCAGATAGAGCCTCCCGTTCAGCTTCCCAAGCAGTTCGTTAGTTTCTTCCGCCTTTCCCCATGACAGGTCTCCCAGAATCACAACCTCATCATTTTTTCGGACTTTCGCATTCCATTTCTGCAGCATGTATCCATTCATTTCCTCCACATCCGCAAATCCCCGGCAGTCCATCTTTGTATTCAGGTTCCCATGGAAGAAATGCGGGTCTGCAATATAATATCTCAATTTATTTCACCTGCTTATCCTGTAATCTTGGCAATATCTACTTTGATTGCTGTTTATCATTCGCAATTAATAATCATATTGTATGTAATTAGGCCAGGAAAATCAACTGCAGATTATTCCAACCACAGAACCTGCCACTGACAGCTTCCTCCATATGCTATGGCAAATAAAATTTCCGGCAGAGAATCAACCCTGGATTTCTGCCTTCTCCAGAAAATCTATTCTGTCCGTACTCTCTTGATAGACTTCCCACAATACCTTATGTAAGTTCTCCATCTGGATACCGCCACAGTGACTCTCCAGCATTTTCATAAAGGGAAGCACCATAGTCTTGCGGAAATCCTTTTCAAGCCGAAGGTTATCGCCTTCCAGACCATATACCTCCTGAATACACTCCAGCACAACATCATAATCTGCCTCAAACCTCATAAGTACCTGATCCATTGACCTTCCCATTTCACAAACACCTATATGTCTTCCTTACATCCGCACAATCAGTCCGTCAAGGCTCATCTTGGGCAGTCCTGCCAGCGCCGCTTGTAATGTTTGCAGCAATATTCATCATGACATGCAGATTTGATCTGGAGGCGAAATTGCCGCAGATTCGCAAAGAAATCGAAGAGCGCAAGGAAAAAGAGAAAGGAAGTTCCGATAATGACATAGAATAAGGAGGTGTCCTACCAGGCCGCTGATGGCGTTCAGGGCAAACATTCCCAGCGAATCTCCAAAACAATCTCCAAAGTGCATAACCTTCTGCACTCCGAATTTATCCTGTCCTAATTGTTTCTTACTCATAGTTATCCTCCGCCGTTTTTAATAATTTGACAAAGTTCATTAAGTCCTCTTTTTTTACTCCTGGTATAAAGCTCATCATCTGACGCAGCGGCATTCCTTCCAGCATGGCGCTTAGCATCTCCGAATTCATCATACCGCCTCCGTCTGAACCTTCTTCCATCTGCATTACCTCCGGCGATGAGAGCATACTTCCCATTGCCTTTTGAAAAATAGCCGCTCCTTTGGGATCAGATAAAATATCCCCTACCGTGGAATTTAAAGTATATTCCTTTGTTTCGATGTATAATACCGATATCCGGTAAAAACCCCTTCCCTGTATTCAGATTCATCGTTTTCGCCGCCATAGTACAGATATCAAGCTCACACCCTGCCTTCAGCGCTGCCACACGGTCATTCATTGCCCCCCCCCAGTCCGTCATCACATAACCCTCAAATCCCCATTCTTTTCGCAGGATATCCGTCAGAATTTCTTTGTTTTCGCAAAGATAGGTTCCATTAAGACGGTTATAGGAATTCATCATTGTCCACGGTTTTGCTTTTTTTACCATTCCCTCAAAAGACGCCAGATAAATCTCCCGCATGGTACGTTCATCCATAACCGAAGAACTGGTCATGCGGTGGTATTCTTGATTATTTCCCATAAAATGTTTGGGGCTTGTTCCGACATTCCGACTCTGCACTCCTATTACATAGGCGGATGCCATCTCTGACGATACACAAGGGTCTTCAGAATAATATTCAAAATTTCTTCCGCATAAAGGAGAACGCTTGATATTCATAGCCGGACCAAGGATAATGCCAACATCCTCCGCCTAACATTCCTCCCCCAGTGTTTCTCCTAAAAGCCGCGCCGCATCTCTGGAAAAACTTGCCGCAACCGCGCACCCTGCCGGAAAACAAACCGCCTTTATGCTTTCATTGATTCCCAGATGATCGGCTGCCTCGCTCTGTTTCCGCAGTCCATGAGGCCCGTCTGAAACTGCCATTGCCGGAATTCCTATTCTATCCACGCTTTTCGTATTCCAGAAATCTGCTTCCGAACATAAGGACGCCTTTTCTTCTAATGTCATCTGCTTGATGATTCCCTGTAATTTCTCGGCTTCCATATAAAACCTCCTTTTCTGAATTTTCTGTATAGTGATAAAATATCAGAAAGAAAATTCTTCGTATTGTAATTTCAACTATTTTTTTGTAATATTAAGCATATAGATAAAAGATTTGTAGGAGGTTTCCGTACTATGGTTTTAGACATTATTGATTTCTGCCAACAGTTTTATGCTTCCACCTTTATACCAATCCTGTATTTCCACTGGCCCCATGAAATTCAGTGGTCCTGTCCTTCCATTCTGAAGGAAATGAGTACACAGAATACCGTTATGGAGGAAAAAATCAAGTTTCACAAAAATCCTAAACACTGCATAGTTTTCTTAGGGAATGCCAGCTTACAGGAGACAGCCGCAATAAAATGTCCCATGTGCTTTTAAACAGTCCTAACATCACCTTTCATCAGTTTTTAAGCATGCTGTCCTTCATCCATCTGTGTATCAATGAAGAAAAAATAGAGATAGAAAGTCATTTTAATACACACTTTGACGCTTCGGCGCAGTATGGAATCACACTGGACACACTAACCTATACGATGATCATTGACTTCACCACCCGTGTTGGGAACAGAAAGCTGCCGATTGAGGGAATGTCAAAAGACGTGTTCCGCTGCATACAATATATCTCCCAACATCCGAATGAGGAAATTCGTGTGGACGATGTGGCAGCTTTCATTAAACGCAGTCGATCCTATATAACAAAAAAATTTAAAAAGGAGCTTGGATTCGATATCAGCAGCTTTATCATGCGCTGCAAGCTGGAAGAAGCGAAAAGCCTCCTCACTTATACAAATAAACCCTTAAGTGAAATCAGCAGCTATCTGTGCTTTTCCAGTCAATCTTATTTTCAGAACGTATTCAAGAAAAAATACGGGATGACTCCCTTGCAGTATCGGAAAAATATACAGAAATAAACAAGGAGAGCTGTAAATCCTATCATTAAATATAAAGGAGAATTATGGAAGGTTATTTTGCAATAAGTGAATTTGCAAAATTAAGAAATATTAACATCAATTCATTACGGTATTATGAAAAGATTGGAGTGCTTCTTCCAGCCTATATCGATCCTTCAACGAAATATCGCTATTATTCCGCTGAACAACTGCTCATACTGGATACCATCCTTTGGTGTATAGATATCGGTATTCCATTAAAAGATTTAAAACAATATCAAAATAATAATAAATTTATGGGACAGAAACTTTTGGAAGACGGCCGCAGAATAGCCATGCAGAAAATGGAGGACATCAAAACAGGACTGGAAAAACTTGAATATCTACTGAATTGCCAGGAGCTTAATCATGAGTATAAAACCAGAAAAGATGTCTATATGCGAGATTTTCCAGAAAGACACTTTCTTATAAAAAAATGGTCAGATGATTTAGACAATTTACAAATGCTGAAACATTTAAATGCCTCTTTATTCTTATGTGCAGAAAAAAAGAAAATGCAGCCGGTTTCACCTTGCGGAGTCATCGTACGATTTGAGGAGCACATGCCCGCTATTCTCTATATTTATTGTGAGATTTTAAAAAATTATAACGATGAATGTGTTTTTACCATTCCTATTGGCCGGTTTTTATGCAAACATATTAAAACAACCGGCTGGCTTCCTATGAATCATCTTATCCAACTGATTCAAGACGAACCAGAATTCCCATCTGGTAATTTTACAGCAATTGTTTCCAATATGATTTTAAGCGAACAGGCATTCGGGATCAACCATAGTGAAATACAAATCTCAAATCAGATCATCTTTGAAAATATTTCGGATTTTGCTTGACTCTATTATTATAACAGGCATTATAATAGAAAATATTTTCTATGTGAGAGGAGAGTTTTTATGGAAAGTGAAAATTCAGGTTCTATTTATATAATTTCCAGCGTTCATAACATTATGCTTCTGATATCTGGAGCATATGTTTCGGATATTGTTCCTATACCAGAAATAAAGAGAACTGTCCCTCATTCACCTGCATACATATCTGGAATATGTAATTCTTATAGTCGAAATATTGCAATGATAGACCTGGCGATTTTATTAGAATTGAATAATACGGGAATTTCAGATAGAAATTCTATGATGATTATTATTTCAAAAGATTCCAGAAAAATAGGCCTTCTCGTTGACAGGGTTCTTTCTATAGAACCATTTGATAATATTTTACAGAATGGCAAGAGTCCTTTCGTTAATAATTTCATTAGTAATATATGTACTTTAAAAAATACAAATGAAATAGCAATGGAACTAGATATTCCCGGAATATTATCAGAAATTTAAGAAGTCATATGAGCTTGACTATTTTTGCCGGTTCTGTAGAAGTATATCCAATATCTGGGGACGGTTCTTCCCTCCGCCGTGTTTGGCTTGTTAGTGGTTTATTGTTTAAAGGATGTAAGCCTGTTTGCCGGAAATCACGGAATTCCAGAACTGCTTTCCATTGCCGCTGTTGTTGGCCTGCACATTTGGAAACGTCAAATGCTGCTTTCCATCGCAGGAGGAACACTGTGCTATATGTTGCTCCTGCAGTTTGTATTTTAAACATGCAAAAATGTCCCAATATTCCGACAATGGTTACGATTTTCATAGTAACTGTATCTTTCAATTTATATTTGTTATGTCTATTTCTCACGGTAAACGCATGATTTGATATCTTTGAATCAGAGAAAAAATCTGCTATTATGTATTTAATGACTGACAATCTCTGCACAATCGTGTACAATGATTTCCATAACTTCCCCTCTCAAGCTATGTATACTTTGTCATCACTGGAAGCCAATCATTTGGGAAGCTAAGATTTTCTGCCGCTTAATAGGGTAGGAAAACATCAG
>CAJULU010000090.1 GCA_910587575.1 uncultured Dorea sp. | reverse complement strand
AGGGTCTGTGGATTTAATCATGCGGATGATTAGTCAGCAGGAGAATTAAGATTGGGAATGGAATCTGTATTAAGAATGCCGGGGAAGGGGGAATCCTTGTCCCGGCAGATTTTATTTTCCCAGTTTCTTATCACAATCAAAATGATGGTGTCTCCGCATGATTTCCAGGCCCTCCTTCGGGCTGTAGATCAGCTGTTCTTCCCATTTGTCCGCGGCGCCCCGATTCAGGTTCAAATCGGCATTCTTGAACTCTTTTATGGAAAGTCCGTAAACGGATTTCAATCTTTTATTCAAATATTTGCTGTCAGAAAAACCGCTTTCCAGGCAGATATCAGTAATGCTCATATCAGTCTTTTTCAATAGCAGCAGTGCATGTTCGAACCGTAAGGAATTCAGATATTCCTGAAAAGACATATGGATCGTTTCTTTAAATAAGTGAGACAAATAGGTCATGGAAAGGGACTCGGAGTCGGCAAGTTTTGATAAAGTCAGTTTCTCGGTATAGTGCTGATGGATATAATTGATGATACGTGTGAGCCGCCTTTCCTTTTCTTTTGAATGATAGACCATGGATTCTTTTTCCAAATGATTCGGTACATATACGACAAAATAAGAAAATAAGCGATAGAGGTCGCTTACGCACCTAAGCTCAAATCCGACCTCACTGCTGCAGTAATTGTATCCAAGATTGAAACATACCTGAATCATGTCAAGGGCTTCCTGGAATGGGGTGCTGGACGTCACATTGGCCGTGTCGAACTGGATATGCTGAATTGTCGGATAATGGGCAAAACAAAAGGATGGATCGGCCTGGATGACCAATAGGATACAATGGCTTTCGGCGCTGCAAAGGGTATGGAACGAATCTGGATTGAACAGCGCAATCTCACCGGGACCGATCATAAAATCCTCGGTGAGGGTCGTGACACGTAATGCGCCTTCTATGACCTGGATGATTTCAAAGTCATGATGGAGATGAGGCGAGCGGTAAGTCAAGTTTATCAAAAAGAAATTAATATTACTTACATGGGTATGGGAGATTTTCTCATACTCTTTTTTTTCTTGTTTTCCGTACATCTAAAACACCCGATCCTTTTGTAACTAAGAGGTTGTCTGAGGCTGTCTGAAGCTGTCCGCTGTCGTTCGTGCGCCCCATTATACAACAGGAAAAAATCATTTGTCAATTCCCATTTTCTGACAACAGGGAAAATAGCAAACTTGTTGTCTCCCCACAGCAAGAAACGCATAGAAGAAAAAACCATCCTTTTCTATACTTAATATATCAATTGAGACAGGATTCATGAATCAGAAGAATGAAGAAAGAAAAAGGAGAAAGCAGTATGAGTGAGAAACTGAAGGAGAAAGTCGGGCTCTTGCTGTCAGCAATGGCAATGATGTCATTCTTGTCACCGGCAGCAGTCATGGCGGCCATGGTTCAACAGTTCCCGGATACCAATGTGTCATTGATTCAGATGATCATTACGGTTCCGTCATTGATTTCGATTCCGCTGGGACTGGTAGCGGCGAGGCTTGCAAAGATATTTTATAAAAAAGCATTGATTGTGTTCGGAACGTGCTGTTACCTTGTGGGCGGTATTTTGCCTTATTTCCTTCATGGAAGTGCAGAAGTGATTCTGGGATGTTCCTGTATTATCGGCGTAGGGATGGGAATCGCAATGACAGCGATCACGGCCCTGATCTGTGAATCTTTCCAAGGGGAAGAAAGGGGCGGAATGCTCGGGCTGTATGCGGCATTCATCGCAGTAGGCGGAACGCTGGCGTCCCTGTTAGGAGGCAGGCTTGGAGCTTCTGTATGGTATCGTGCATTCCTGGCGTATCTGATATTGATACCGATTATTATCTGCGAGATCATTTTCCTGCCCAAAGGGCATTTGGATCGGGAAGAAGCGGGAACAGAAGTAAAACAGAGCAAGCGTATGTCGAAACAGGTGTGGATCATTGCGCTGACAGGATTTGTCTTCTATGTATGTATCAATGCGATCAATAACAATGCGGCAATGCTCGTTGCAGAGCGCTCGATCGGGGGCGCCGTGGAATCCAGCTATGTGACTACCTGTTATACGATAGCCGGACTGGTCACGGGATTATTTGCCGGAAAGATTGTTATGAAACTGCAAAGGAAATCAATTGCCGCGGCATATGTATTGGGAGCAGTCGGACTGTTGATCGTCTATGGGGGAACAAGTATCCCGGTCATCTGTGCGGGAGCGTTTATCGCAGGCATTGGATTCTGTATTTTCGCATCCACGGCGAATTTCCATGTATCGGAAATGAGTACGCCGAGCACACTGACATTCTCGGTTGCATTTCTGTCGGCGATCATCAATTTGGGGCAGGCTTTTTCCCCGGTGATCATAAACGCGGCAGCGTCGGCAGCAGGAACGGACGTAGGAGCCAGATTTGTGACGGCGGCAGCCGGAAGTATTGTCATTGCAGTGATCGCGGCAATCCTTGTCAATAACAAGGGGAATGTAGAAAAACAGTAAGGAAACAGATTCAAACAAGAAGGAGGATCAATTATGGGATTTGTAATGCGGGTGAAATTGACGGAGACATTAAGAGACGGAACGCTGAAGAATTATTTTGAGAACGGGAAAAAGGCAGGATATCAGTTTGATGTCAGGCTGGCATATTACCGCGGCCATTATCTCTCAGTTATTGATGAGTTCAAGGTTGAGGTGGATAACGAGCAGGTGGATGATATGGACATCCGGTTCTGTGTAAATGGGAAAGAATTCCTGCCTTGTGAACTGCGGGAAGCATATTATGAATTTTGGAACATCAAGAAGCCGGCGACCATTAAAGTCAGAAAAGAGGGCGGACTTGCAGCCGGAGAGCATAATGTGAAGCTTACGCTGATGTTCCGGAACCCATATCTTCCGCAGCCGGGAGCAGAGGACAGGTATACTCCTGTTGACAGCTGCGACGAGAAGGTATTAGTTTTGGAAGACACGATCGCGTAGGGAACGTAAGTGATACAGATTGAGCAGGAAAGGATGGTATGAAGATGAGTAATATAAAATTAGGAGTAACAACGCATTCTTATGTAGCAGAATGGGTAGATGATAAGGCAACTTTAGAAGATATGGTGCGCCATATTGCAGATTTGGGCTGCGACGGAATGGAGATCGTCGCAACATCTATGTTCCCGGAATATCCCTATGTCAGCGACGCCTATGCAGGGGAAATCCGTAGGTATGCCACGGATTACGGCGTAAAGCTCGTTGCCATCAGCGGCAACATGGACCGGGGAAAAAGATATGACAGAAATCTGACAGAAGACGAAATGCTTGCCATTGTAATTCGGGATCTGCAGAATGCGAATAAGCTGGAATGCCCTGTTTTAAAATCACAGTTCCTGATTTCGCCCCAGGTAATGCAGAGGGCCGCAAAATATGCAGAATACTATGGCGTAAAGCTTACGATCGAGATACATAATCCGGAGACGCCTACAAGCAAGATCATGACGGAATACTATGACGCGTTTGAAGAAACCGGCTCAAAGTATTTAGGTTTTGTCCCGGACTTCGGAATGTTCGCAGACAGGCCCAATAAGGCGGATATGGACCGCGCCATCCAGGGCGGGGCGAACCGGGATATTGTGGAGACAGCGATACAGCTTCGTTATGACGGAGTTTCCCGGGAAGACGGCAGAAAGATACTGACGGAAAAGAATGCGACTCCGATGGAGATGAACCTTTTCGAGTCCATGTATGGATTCATGCAGTTCTCAAAGAATCCGGATTTTGACGGATTGAGAAAGATCATGAAGTACAGCCCGCATATGCACGGAAAATTCATCGATATCCTGGAAGACGGCACTGAGGCTACCATCCCGTACGACAAGATCCTGAAAGTATTGGATGAAGAAAATTATGACGGTTACATTGTATCTGAGTTTGAGGGACAGGTGAAACCAGGACACCGCTCCTTCGATTATGTAAGAAGACATATTGCGCTTGAGAGGAAGATTCTCGCAGAACTGAATCAATAACAGGAGGGTAATTATGAAGTACAGTTTGATGTCCCTGATGGTGGATACAGAATTAAAATTGATGAAGCCCAATTTCATCCATATGTCTATCTTGAAGGATATGGGGTATGAAGGAAAAGAGCCTTCCATCGATGAAGTGTTCGATTTCTTAAATGCCCATGGAGTCCCGATGAAAAACGGGACGATGACTTTTGAAGATCTGGTAAAGCTTGCAAAAGATAACGGATACGACGGCCTGGATCTGATGAGCTTTCATTTTGAGCTTCCAGGAGCAGAGGCAAAGGAGATTTTGGAGCGGTATGGAATCGTGTTATCAGCCGTCAATCTGATCAAACCGTTTGCCAATGCTTCCACAGAGGAAAAATATCAAGTCATGATCTCCAGAGCAAAGGAAACGATTGACCAGACAAGTGAAGCGGGCTGCCACAATATGCTCTTAATGCCTACCGTTTATTCGCTGGATGAGGGAATCACCATGGAGCAATCCTTCCATTATCTTACCAGAGGATTAAAGGAATGCGTAGCATATGGCAGGTCCAGGGGAGTCGTTATTAATACGGAGACACTGGAGACGGCCGGGGTATCCTACTGCACCTGCGGAGAGATGAAGCGTATCTTTGACGAGGTAGAAGGACTGAAATATACCCATGATACAGGGAATCCGATCGTGGGCCTGGAAGATCCGGTGGACATGTACGAGATGTTCAAGGACAGGGTCGTAGCAGTACATTTTAAAGAATTCGGTTATGTGGATACAGAGAATGCGAAGGTCTTAAGGAACGGAAAGAAAGTAGATTCCGTACCCTTTGGGAAAGGACTGGTTGACTTCAGAAAACACTTAGAGCTTCTGAAACGGGACGATTATCAAGGTTATATTACGCTGGAAGGAAGCGTAGAAGCGAAAGATAAGATGGAAGGCGTAAAAGAATCTATCAAGTATTTCAGACAAATGGAAGCAGAATTATAAAAAGCAGGGAGGTAAGAGAATGAACAGAACGTTAAAATACGGAATGGTCGGCGGCGGGCCGGACGCGTTCATAGGCGATGCCCACAGGAAAGCGATCAGTATTGATAATTCGGCGGATCTGGTTGCTGGCTGTTTTTCGAGAACATTGGAGAAGACAAAAGCCCAGGGAGAGGCGCTTAGGATCAGCAGCGACCGGTGTTATGCAAGCTACAGGGAGATGGCAGAAAAGGAAGATGCCCGGGAAGATGGAATTGATTTTGTAGTGGTGGTGACGCCCAATAGTACCCATTATGAAGTATGCAAAGCATTTCTCGAAGCCGGAATCCATGTTGCCTGTGATAAGCCATTAGTAACAGAGAGCAGACAGGCAGAAGAATTAAAAGCGATCGCGGACGAAAAAGGGTTATTGTTCATGGTCACCTATACTTATATGGGACATGTGACTTCCAAATTCATACGTGATATGATTGCCAAAGGAGAGATCGGAATGATACGGACCGTTATGGCAGAGTATCCTCAAGGGTGGCTTTACAATGAACATGACAACGGAGGGAAACAGGGTTCCTGGAGATGTGATCCGGCCCAGTCCGGTAAAGTGAACTGTCTTGGCGATCTTGGCACCCATGTGGAGAACGCAGTGGCGGCCATGACCGGATTAAAGGTGAAGAGAGTCCTGGCGAAGATGGATGTAGTCGTTCCGGGAAGAGTTCTGGATGACAATGACCAGATTCTTGTGGAATATGAGAACGGAGCGACCGGAGTGAACTGGACGTCACAGTTTGCGATCGGATGTGATAACAGCTTGAGAGTCAGGATCTATGGTTCTAAGGGCACGATTCTCTGGTTCCAGGAAAGATGTGAGGAAGTCACGCTGATTCGTGAAGACGGTATCTCGCGGATCATCCGGAGAGGAAATGGAGCGGTCACGCCCCAGGCGGCAAAATATGGCAGACTCCCTGCCGGTCATACCGAAGGGTGGCTGGAATCCATGGGGAATCTGTATGACAGTTATGCAGAGTGCGTGAGAGCTAAAAAAGAAGGAACATTTAGTCTGGAAATGATTGACTACCCGACCATAGAGGAAGGAATTGCCGGATTAAAATATGTAGAAGCATGTATTAACAGCAACGAAAAGGGCAACGTCTGGGTAGAAGTATAAAAGAAAGAAGTACAAAGAAAGGAGAAGACAGATGTCAAGACCAGTAACATTATTTACGATTCAATGGGGAGATCTCCCATTGGAAGAGATGTGCAGACAAGCACAGACAATGGGGTATGAAGGATTAGAATTATCAGCCGCACATCTGGATATGAGACGTGCAGCCAATGATCCGGAGTATGTAAAAGAAGTCAAGGAGCTTTTGAAGAAGCATGGCCTGGGATGTTGGTCCATCAGTAACCATCTGGCAGGACAATGCGTTGCAGACAGTATCCGTTCCGTCTACGATTCACGGTTGGACGGATTCGCACCGGCAGAACTGGCAGGAAAGCCAGAGGAGATCCAGAAATGGGCAATTGAGGAAATGAAAGTGACTGCCCATGCCGCAAAGGCCATGGGAGTCGACGTGGCAACATTCTTCATGGGTTCGCCTATTTGGAAATACTGGTACTCATTCCCACAGACTTCTGAGGAAATGATCGAAGAAGGCTATCAGAAGGTGAAAGAATTATGGAATCCGATCATGGATGAGTTTGATGCCTGCGGTGTAAAGCTTGCGTTAGAAGTACATCCTACGGAAATTGCATTTGACTACTGGAGCACAAAGAAATTGTTGGAAGTATTCGAGTACAGGAAGACTCTGGGAATCAATTTCGACCCCAGCCATTTGATCTGGCAGGGACTGGATCCGGCAATATTCCTGTTCGACTTTGCCGACCGTGTTTATCATGTACATGTAAAAGACACAAAATTAAACCTTAATGGAAGAAACGGTATCTTAGGCTCCCATATCACATTCGGAGATCAGCGCAGAGGCTGGAATTTTGTATCCCCGGGGCATGGGGATGTCGACTTTGACAACATCATCCGTGTGTTGAATCAGATCGGATACGACGGGCCGCTCTCCATTGAATGGGAAGACAGCGGAATGGAGCGGATCTTTGGCGGAACAGAAGCATGTGCATTTACCAAAAAGATGAACTTCTCACCATCAGACGTTGCGTTTGACGACGCATTAAAAAATAAATAACTCAAACTTCCCACATAAAAAATGGGTTTTGCACCTTGATAAATCAATAC
>CAJULU010000089.1 GCA_910587575.1 uncultured Dorea sp. | reverse complement strand
TAAAAAGCATAATCCCCTATACTCGTCACTCCTTTTGGAATTGTTATGTTTTTCAAACTGCTACATCCATAAAAAGCACTAATCCCTATACTCGTCACTCCTTCCGGGATTGTTATGTTTCCCAAACTGCTACATCCACTAAAAGTAGAAAGTCGTATACTCGTCACTCCTTCCGGGATTGTTATGCTTTTCAAACTACTACAACCACTAAAAGCACCACCTTCTATACTCGTTACTCCTTTTGGGATTGTTATGCTTTTCAAACTGCTGCAACCATCAAAAGCACAATCTTCTATAATCGTCACTCCTTCCGGGATTGTTATGTTTCCCAAACTGCTACATCCACCAAAAGTAGAAAGTCGTATACTCGTCACTCCTTCCGGGATTGTTATACTTTTCAAACTGCTACATCCATAAAAAGCATAATCCCCTATACTCGTCACTCCTTCCGGGATTGTTATGCTTTTCAAACTGCTGCAACCCTCAAAAGCACCACTCCCTATACTCGTCACTCCTTCCGGAATTCTTATACTTTTCAAACTACTACATCCATGAAAAGCTGAACTCCCTATAAAACTCACTCCTTTTGAAATTATCACACAGGTTATTTTTTTTAGATAATCTTTCCACGGTGGGAGATCATTATAATACCAGTTAATCATAACACCTGTTCCATAGATATACAAAGTTCCATCACTATAAAACACCCAATTCAGATTCTCACCGCATCTCCCCTTCTCAACTTCCGTCATCCGATTCCCTTCCTTCACAGTAATCATCTGCGAAGCCTTATACCCTCCATCTTCCGACACCGCCGTTACCGTAACCGTCCCCGGACTTTTCAAAGTGGCAAATCCTCCATTTTCCGGAACTTCCAACACAGCCGGATTAGAGCTTGTATACCGAATCTTCTTATTCGACGCATTCGCCGGGTATACATCTGCATATGCCACAAAGATATCATCCATATGTTCCAATACTACCTCTGACTTTGAGAATGAGATTGATTCAACCGCAACCTTACCACTCGCATCTACTTTACTCAGCACATCTTCAAGCTGTGTCATCCCATTAGCATTACTATAGATTCCCGGCAGTCTCCCCAACAAACTCAGACAAGATTTCCGGCTGCTAATCTGCCCATCACAGACTCCCGCCAGTTCCTCCGCACTTTCAATACTTTCCCGGAAAAATATCTGTTCTATCAGATTATGCAGCGGACCGCTGTCCACAATATCTTTAATAAAAGTCTTCGTATATTCAAGCCCATAAATCTGATAATCAATATATGCCTGATAACATTCCACAAAAGAAGCCGCATTCGGTATTGTGCCTGCCCCCTCATAATTCGCTTTTGATAACTCCAATGCACTTTTAAAATAGGTATCTACAATGTACACAACCAGTAATTTAAAATTATTTGATGCGGTATCACTTGAATTGAACAGCACATCTAACATCATTTTCTCAATATCAATAGCCTTTAAAATGGGTTCCATAGGACTTCCCTTAACAATCAGATCCCATGCTGAGTCCATGAATTCATCCCATAATTTTTCCAGAGTTTCACCAGCCAGATACTCAATCGGGGCTGCTTCCATCTTCGCAATAATATCATCTACCGCCTTTGCAAAATAATCATTATCCGTTATCTTCTCCTTTGCCAACTTCAACAGGGTAATTCTTTCCTGTTTTGCATCAAGCAAAGTCTGATACTCAGAAATCGCATCAATCAGATCCTTTGCAGTCGAACAGCCTTGCTTCAATGTATTTAGAGCATCCGCTCCTAAACTTACATTCGTTAATGTACTTATTTTCTGGGACGCCTCTTCTGCCGGCATCTTCCCGATTGATTTTACAAGTTCTTCTAATGCCCCCTCTTCGTATGTATCCGTATACTGACCAACCAGTTCATTATAAATAGAAAGAGAAAGAGACATCTCTTTACTATTCCAGGCACCGTCCATACTCATTTGATTCTGCTCATGTTTTAAGAATCCCATCAGCACTACTTCATAAAAATAACTCGGATTATCCCTAAATTCACTGTTAAACGCAGCATTCCAGAAATTAGAAGTCCAGCACAGAACCCCGTCTTCCATAAGATATTCTGTCAATTCGTAATATTCCGGATCACGCAGGCTCTTGAACGTAGAATACCAGCCAGTCGATGTATCGCCATTGAATCCATTCAATATTACGTTTGCCGCATATACTTGAGGCACATTTGCCGTCCCTGTATTACCTGACATCCATATTTTTTCCGCTTCTTGTGAAATGTCCGGAAATAGATCCTGTGAATCTATCACCTCTTTGGTCTCTGCCGGATCATTCTCATAAGATTCTTCTGCAGCCTCTGGACTGTCTGCAACACCCTCATCCCTCTGATCCGTTTCTTCCTCCAAATCTTCTGTTTCTATTTGTTCCGTCCCGCCAATCTCCTCAGTCACACTGGCGTCGCCCATATCACTTAAATCCTCAGCATCCTGTGCGTATACCGTCTGTCCCGTCAGTATCGTACTTATCAGTACCATTGCCAAGGCTTTCCTAATGCACATTCTCTCTTCCTCCTCCCTATCTGCTTCTCTTCCTTTTATTTCCAAGATTATCACGTTACAATAGATCCTTGATATTTATCTCTCCATCTTCATTTACATCCCCCTTTTTAATTCTTCCTTGATTTTCGCCACCAAATCACTAATCCTGCTATAACTGCCGTACCGATTAAAACGAAACCAATATTATTGTTTTTCTTTTTTTCTGTTCCCTCAGAACCACTCTCTTCCATATCCCCTTTATTTTTCTGGCCTGCTTCTTCCTCCTGCACTCCTTTTTCCTGTATCTCTTCTCCCTGGCCTTGCTCCTGCCCTTCTTCTTCCTGTATTTCTTCTCCAACACCTTCTCCCTGCGCTTCTGCAAGGTTCTCCTGTGCAGCGGGATTCTCCTCCACAACTCTTCGCTCCGCCTGCTCCTGGTAAACAGGATCCGTCCCCGTCACCTGTCCGGCCACCGCATTTCCTTCTTCGCTGCCGTCAATGACCTCTTTCAGCCCCATTCCAATCGGAAGGCTCTCGCAGTCTCTTTTCAGTTTAAATACCAGATTCGCAATCGTCCCATCTGCTGCTACCGTATCTGAAACTACATAGACAATCTTCACTGCCGCTTCATCCGTCTTATGGTTATAATCGAACAACCCGTCTTCCCGAATCAGTTCCCCCTTCTGAAGTTCCTGGAATTCCATACTTTCCGGGTCGTAATACACTTTGATGTCAAAGCCCCCTACCTGTTCCCCGCTATGAAGTTCTACCGGAACTGTCACCTGATCCCCGGCTTTCCCGGCCTGGTTTTTTACATGAAATACGATCCCTTCCTCTGCCAATACATTCATCCGAAGCGCTCCCACAAGGCATAACACACAGATACTCCATATAGTTATTACTGTTACTTTAGCTTTTGCTTTCACTTTATCGTCTTATTCCTTCCCTTGTACAACAAGCCCCCTGCCGGTTTCCCAACAGGAAGCTTGTCTATGCCCTTCTATCTATGTACTCTTTTTCTCCTGATCTCTCTGATTGCTGCTGCCATAACAGATAAAGAAAGAAGCATTGCGATAAGTACACCCATGATGCTGACCGTATCCCCGGTCTTCACTGTTCCGGCTGTGCCTGGCTTATTTACTTGTGTTTTCGTGCTGTTGTTATTGTCTTTGATAACCGGATTCCCCGTGGAAGCCTTCTTTTCTTCCACCGTCAGTTCGTAAGAAGCCTCTTTGTCACCGGCCTTTGCAGTAATCGTTGTCTTTCCCGCCTTTAACGCCTTTAACAACCCATTTTCTACGGTTGCAATTGTCTCGTCCGAACTGCTCCATACGATGGTTTTGTCATCCGTGGTATCTGCCGGGTTGAATAATATCTTAAGCTGAGCCGTTTTTCCTACTTCCAACGGAGTAACCTCTGTCTCAAATTTGATACTCTTTAACGGAATTTCCTCAACCTTTACCTTGTATACTGTAGTAAATCTTCCATCTGCCGTAGCAACCGTAATCTCTGCGGCTCCTTCTTTTAATGCATGGAGCATTCCATCCTCATCCACTGTTACAACTTTTTCGTCAGAGGAATCATAGGTAAATGATACGTTCTGATCTGTCGTATTCTCTGGAATCAACGCAACCGTAATCTTGCGGATCTGTCCCTTGTAAACCACTGCCGGGTTACTGCTGTCGATGGCAATCCCTGTAAGCGGAATCTCAATCACTTTTACTTCACAGGTATCTTTCAGCCCTTTTGCCGTCTCTGCGGTAATGGTCGCTGTTCCGGCTTTGATACCGGTGACTTTACCCTCTTTATCTACAAGCGCAACTTCCTTGTCACTGCTAATCCATGTTATCGCCGTATCCTCTGTAGCATCCGCCGGATTATACATTACGAGAAGTTTCTCTTCCCTTCCCTTGGGAAGTTCCAGTGTCTTCTTATTCAGGCTGATTGCATTTAAGGGAACGTTTACCGTAATCTCTACGGATGCAGTCTTTCCTTCTACGCTGGCCGTTACAGTGGCCTTGCCGCCGCCAACTGCCTCGATATTGCCATTCCCATCTACCTTCACAACATTTGCATCAGAGCTTGTCCATTCTACCTTCTTCCCCACAAGTGCGCCTGCCGGGGTTCCGGAAACGGTCAATGTATCTTTTGCTCCCTTCACCATGGTAAACGGAGCCGTCTTATTCAATACAATTGTATTCAATGCAACATTGATCACTACATTGCCTCCGGGAATCGTATTTCCATTCTCATCTTTTACACTAACATCAGCATTGTCATTGCCGCTGGGAATCGCCGTCCCATCCGGTGTGGTGGCACCCTTGAATTCCAGGCCGATATTCCCATTTCCGGAAGCATTGTCTTTCACCTTCAATGTCAAAGTGTAAATCTTTCCTCCCTGGGATACCGGCTGGTCAAAATCGCATACAACCGAAAATGATCCCGGATCGTCTGCCACGATTGCTTCCTCTCCCAATTCTCCCCGTGTCTTTTTTACGCAATCATAGACATTGCTGTCATAGGTAAAATTGAACACGAATGAATTAATGTCACTTCCCGGCTCCAGCCACGCCTCTGCCGTGATCTCATCGCCCGGCTTTGTGGAAGCCGCGCTCGTCCTGACGGTGAACTGCGGTTTCCCTGCCGCTTCTGCTTCTTTCGCAGGCGCAAGTCCTGCGACAGCCACCACTGCGGCCAGCAGCATTGCCGCAATTCTGCTTACTTTTCCTTTCATCTCTTACTGTCCTCCTGGTATATTTGGTATCTATGTCAAAGAAACTCCCGAAAGATTCTCGATGTACTCTCTGATCTCTTCGTCCAGTTCAAATACCGGCTTATCATGAATCCGATATGCCAGGCCGGAAGTCTGTTCTCTCAAATCTTCAAGCATTCCAGGTACTCCCCGTATCTCTTCCAGGATTCTTTTGACCCCTTCGTAATCTTCGCTTCTCACCGCCATGTCCAGGCAGATGCTTAAGTCATAAACTGCCTGGTTATAGTAGCGGATTCCATAGCCTGCCGTCTTAAGCATGCCCTGCACATCTTCAAGGGCTTCCAGATATTCCCCAGATTCCAGATGTCCTTTCGCCGCATACTCATACGCCTCCGCCAGCATTCCGTTTGCCTCAATCAGAATCTCTGCATATTCTCCTCCCTCCTGTTCCTGCATGGCCACCTCCCTGGCTTCCGTGTAAAGCGGATACCATGCAAGGGAAGCCTCGTTCATTCCAAGACGGGAGATCCCAAGGGCTATGGAAAAATAGATGCAGACAATGAGAACCCCCGTGCATACCGCACACGCACATTTTCCATTCCATTTGTAAACCTTCTCCTTCCCCCCGTCCATGCACATCAGCATAACCAGGAACATCACGCCAAACTGCAGGTCGAAATCAAACAGACTGCGGACTGCCAGAATGACAAGTACCACCTGTCTGCACCTGGCATACCTAAGATCATGTATCACGGTGTGCCCTTCGGCCTCCTTTGCCAGATTAGCCGAATGATTCAGCCTCCATACATTTCCCACAATCATCACGGCCAAGGCAATCATCGGGATTACCCCTGCGTCAAGCCCCATCTGCAGGATATCGTTATGTACGAATCTGGTCACGTAGTTACCCGTCTGAAACTGCGGCTGCAGGTAATAATATCCCATATACCCTAATCCCAGCGGATTTGCAGCAATCACCGGCAGCGAATCCTGCCAGTACAGGAATCGTCCGTTCAAGGTGCTGGAATCCAATGTCATTTTCCCCAGGCGTTCCACATCAAGTCCCATGAGCGTCTGAACGCAGGCACAAAATACCAGCGTAATTCCCAGAATCCACAGCCACCTCTTCCGGTTCTCCTGATCTGAAATAAGAAGATACAGGATAACTGCCACTGCCAGCACTAAGACACTCCGGCTGCCGCAAAATACAATCCCGGCCACTAAAACTCCCGCCTTGGCATATTCCCGGCAATCCCGCTTCTCCCGATAAAACAGGATCACCAGGGAAACCAGCAGAAAAACCGCATAGGTATTGGAATACTGGAATACCCCGCCCATGCGCCCTGCACGGTACAGATACTCTTTTGCAGCCGGTACAGAGTACAGGAGTACCGTCATTGCGGTCAGTAGTGCGGCAGTATCCGGAAGCCGGCTGATGATCTGTTCCCGGTAAATCGGCTTCAGATTATTCCACAGCAGCCAGAAGCCTGCCATCATGACCATACGGATACAGCCGATGAATGCCATCCCTCTGTCGTTTGCCACAAATATAGAAATAACGTATCCCAGGAATATGGCCCCTATCCCATAACTGGTGATATTAAGCGGAATTCTGATCTCTTTGTGCCGTTTCGCCACTGTCAGAAGCCCTGCTGAAAACACAGCGCCATACAGGGCAAAGGTATGGTCGTAGATTCCTCCGTTCAGACACAACAAAACGATCTCCGCCAGCAATATCCTGTCCATATCTCTGCATTTCCTATCTTCTTTTTACAATATTAATAACTATATATTTAGCTATTACTTTCTTATTATAATCTTTATATCTATATTTTGCAATACCCATAACTAAATATTTAGTTATTACTTTCTGTAATTATAGTACATACTTACAATATAATGGTTCAAAAGTAGGTGAAAAAGATGGCCATTGATTACAAACTTCTAGGCGAACGGATAAAAATGCAGCGTCTTTCCAAGGGAACGACACAGGAGCATTTTGCAGAACATATGAACGTATCAGTCGGATACATCAGCCAGATGGAGCGGGGGATAACGAAGATCAGCCTGGAACGGCTGTCAGCGATTTCAGAATATTTAGATTGTGATATGGTGCTGTTACTGGAGGGAGCAGTTCTGACAACGACAGGTATCTGTCAAAAGATTTTGATGCATTATACGGACAGCTTTCTTCCGCTGAGAAGAAAATGCTGACGCTGCTTCTGAAAGAATATATTGAAAACCGTCAATAAAGAGCTGCTCATTCCGGCTCTTTATTCTGATTCTCCTTCAGCAAACAGCGTCTGTCAGCCTATTGCCTCTTCCTTCTCCTCCATGTTATACTCCCGTCTTTGACACTTTGAAAA
>CAJULU010000088.1:7799-7991 GCA_910587575.1 uncultured Dorea sp. | reverse complement strand
AAGATATTACTATGAATATGTGCATCCAGATTCGGGATGTGATTGACATTATTCAGACAACAACCGGTTTGAATTTTCCAGACGCAACTTTGGCTTTTTATGAATCCAAAACGTACAAGGCCCTTCAGAACACAGACAACACCCTATGGGTAGAATCTGCCGGTTATATCGCAGACCGATATTTTGAAGAAT
>CAJULU010000088.1:0-7667 GCA_910587575.1 uncultured Dorea sp. | reverse complement strand
GCATACAAAAAGTGATTTTTACCTGCAAAACTCACGCGCATGACAACCTCATTACGGTATCTGCCTTATATGCCGCTGCATCCCTATTGCTAACAATACCTGATATAATAGTCCTCCAGAGAGATATTACATTCTTCCCTTGCAGCAACAAACTGGTATTCCTTTATCAGTTTCTGTCTCTCAAATGCATCCTTCTGGAACTTCATGATAATAGATGCAACCTCCAAATCCTCGTAGATGTGGCAGATTAATACATCCATCAGCTCTTTCAATACCGGCCAGCGTTCATACTCTGATTTTAAATCGATCCGCAGAATTCCCATCTTCCTTCCGTCAACCGCATACTTCAGAGAGGGACACACTTCAATCGTTCCGATCAAGAACCCGGTTCCCTTATCCAGAACACTCCACCTGATAAAATCCCTTGCCTCATACCGGCTCAGCCAGTATTCCACACATCCCCGGAACTTCTCCTTATCCGTATAATAGAAATCATCCCCACAGCAGTCTCCGTTGAAATAACGTGCAGCTTCCGGATCGGAATAACAGGGAAACAGCCCCTCTGCATCTACTGCCTCCAGCTTCCTTATCTTAAAATGCTCGGTTTCATATTCCGGGCATACGGTAAATACATCCATGTTCTGTCCCATCCTCACCGTTCTTTTTATCTTTTCGTATTTTGTCAATTCATTGCTGACACTATATTCCATCATACAGAACTTACGTTCTCTTATCAAGCAGATATTTTCATTTTCTTTTTCCATATTTTGGCATCCTTTGTAATAGTATTCCCTATATTTTGTTTTATATTCATCAAATAAACCATATTTTGTGTTTTAATGTTTGACACGTACAATATATAGTGTTAATATGATATTGTAATTATTTTTTGTGTCAGTCCGAGAAGGATATCACACGCGGTTTAGGTTTGTATATGAAGTCAGAAGGATTACTATGCCCGGCATAGGAGCTTCTGGCTTTTTTTGTTTGCAGAAGATGAGATACCCCTTCTGCATTTTGCAGGATTTCCGCAGTGAATGGGAGAATGGATGCTTATGGTGTACATTCTCTTTTTTTGCCTGAACGCAAATAGAAGGGAGGACAATATACAATCCTTTCGGATGACACCACAAGAAAAGGAGGGTTCAAATGACATACGAAACATTTAGGGGGAAAGTTTTACAGGGATTACAGGGCAGAGAACTTGGCAATGTCAGTCTCCGTCTTACAAAGCAGATGAAATCTAATGGGCAGATGAAATACGGGATTGTTTTCAAAAATCCGGCTGCAAATACATCGCCCACAATCTATCTGGAGGAATACTATGAATTTTATCAGGCGACAGAGGATCTTGATACTGTCATTGATCTGGTTGCAGGCTTGTACCAATCTTTACCTGCAATACAGGTGGATGAAAAGAAACTCCTTGATTACTCCGCCGCCAAAAGCAGGATCATCATGAAGCTGGTCAATACAGAGAAAAACCGCACATTCTTAGAAACAGCCCCACACATCCCATTCCAGGACCTGTCGGTCGTCTACCATTATCTTATTGGGAAGACCGACAGGATGCTCCTGAGTATGCCGGTTAATGATGAGGTACTAAAGGAATGGGGCGTTGACACTCTGGAACTGCATCAGCAGGCGCTGGCAAATTATAACCGTTTGCTGCCAATAAAATTCGCCAATCTGAATCAGCATCTTCTGGATCGCGGCTTTCTAAAAAGTGAGTACTACGCTGCGATATCTGACAATGATCCGAATAAGGACATGTATTTTTTAACAAACGAATACTTCTCATGCGGCGCTGTCTTAATGACCTGTAAAAACCTGATGGATGAGATTGCAGATTTCTTTAAAGAGGATTTTTACATTATTCCAAGCAGCATCCATGAAGTAATTCTGTTTCCCAGATCCAAGGCTCCTTCCAAAGAGGAACTGGACCGGCTGATACAGGAGGTCAATCAGGAGTATCTGGATCCGGAGGAATATCTTTCCGACCATGCTTACTATTACAGCAAATCCGGACAGGGCACAGGCGAATATTTTATGCAGAACCTGCTTCTTCATTCACCCGGAATCATCTCTTAGAAATATCCCAAAACCAACAAAAGAAAGGACGAGTATCATGAACCAGATTCAAAAGATCACTTCTCTGGTGCAGGAATTGAATGAGCACAGGAATGCTTATTACAACTTAAATTCACCGACGATCACAGACAAAGAATATGACCAGCTATTCGATGAGCTTCAACAGCTGGAAACGGAGACCGGATTCATCCTCTCCAATTCCCCGACACAGACAGTCGGCTATTACCCGGTCAGCAGCCTTTCAAAAGTGCAGCATCCCATCCCTTTGCTTTCCTTAGATAAGACCAAGCAGGTAACAGAGATCACAGCGCTTCTTGCCAGAAACCCGGCATTACTGATGCTGAAGCTGGACGGGCTTACTACCAAGCTGGTGTATGAGGACGGGCATCTGATACAGGCTTCCACACGTGGAAATGGAGAAATCGGAGAAGAAATCACCCACACTCTCCCTGCCTATCAGAATGTCCCCTTATCAATCCCTTACCGGAAACGCCTGGTCATCACCGGGGAATCTTATATCCACATCAATGACTTTGAACGCCTGAAGGAAACACTCACAGACAGCAACGGAAAGAAATTCCGTAATGCGCGCAATCTTGTCTCAGGCACAGTACGGAGCCTGAATCCGGAAACCTGCGCAAAACGCTGCGTCTATTTCTCGCCATTCAATGTATTAGAAGGGCTGGATGAAAGTCCCTACAGCGACAGCAGGCAGATGCGGCTTTCGCTTTTAAAGGAGCTTGGCTTCGATACCTGTCCCTATATTTCTATAGAAGGGTCGTCGCCGACAGAAGAACTGGTTGCCACCAGTATCGACATGCTAGTAACCGAAGCTTCCAGACGGCACGTCCCGATTGACGGCATCGTTGCAGTCTTTGACAGCTTCAGTTACTCCAAAAGCTGCGGGAAGACGGGACATCATTACAAGGATGGGCTTGCTTACAAGTTTGAGGATGAACAGTATGAAACTATTTTACGGGAAATAGAATGGACGCCTACCCGTTTCGGAGAGATTGCGCCGGTCGGCGTTTTTGACACGGTTGAGATCGACGGCTGTGAAGTATCAAGGGCATCACTGCATAACCTAAGTTTCATCAAGAATTTGGAACTGGTTCCGGGATGCAGGGTTCTGATCTCCAAACGGAACATGATCATTCCTCACATTGAGGAAAATCTGGACCGGGGCAGATATCAGGATATTGTCCCGCCGCATTGTCCATGCTGCCAGTCAGCCACCCGGATCAAACGACGAAAAACCAGTGACGGCAGAATCGTGGAAACTGTCCACTGTGACAATCCGTTATGTGACAGCCAGATCCTGCGGAAGTTTGAGCATTTCGTGGGTAAGAAGGCTATGGATATCGAAGGGCTTTCCTTGGCTACATTGGAGCGGTTCTTAGAACTTGGCTACCTAAATTCCTTTCAGGATCTGTATCATCTGGATCAGTACCGCGAGGATATCCTTGCACTGGACGGATTTGGTGAGAAATCCTATGAACGTCTCTGGAGCGCCATTACCAGAAGCCGGGAGACAGACTTCGTGCATTTTCTGGTAGCAATGGATATCCCCATGGTGGGGCGTACCAAAAGCCGTATTTTAAATAACGTATTTTCCGGAAACCTGAATGACTTTGAAGCCGCTGCTGTCGGCAGTTATGACTTTACGGCGCTGGAGGACTTCGGGGAGACACTGAGCCACAACATTCACACATGGTTTTCCAACGAAGAAAACTTGTGTTTATGGAAAGAATTACAAAAAGAATTAACATTCAAATCAAAGGAGGAACACATCATGAGAGAAGTAAAAGAGAATCCATTTATGGGCTGCACAGTTGTTGCGACAGGAAAGCTTACACATTTCACCCGCGACGGCATCAACACAAAGATCTTGGAGCTTGGCGGAAAACCCGGAAGCTCCGTAACGAAAAAGACCGATTACCTGATCTGCGGGGAGAAGGCGGGAAGCAAGCTGAAAAAGGCCCAGGAGCTGAACATTCCGGTTCTGACGGAAGAGCAGTTCCTGGAGATGATTGCATAACGCTTGCTTATTACATAATAAGGGAAACAGCCATGAAAGAAATGATCTATGAACTATGTCCGCACTGCAATGCAGAGGTTTCGGTCTTATGGGATACAGCGTCACAAGAGTATCTGACAAACTGCCCTTCCTGTGGTAAGCGCTTACTGCTCTGCAGTGAATGTGTAAACCGTGACGGCTGTGACTATAATCAGGAATCCGGTCTATGCAGACGGATAGTTGAGACCATGTGGAAGGAGCTTTCAGATATACCTTTGGAGGTCCCGGACTCCGGAGACGAATTCATTGCAGAATCATTTACACTGCAGGGGATCACATTTCCGGACGGAATCACACGGATAGAACTCTGGCACTGGTTTGATGACCGCCATCCGAAAGGCGTGGCATATTTACTGTATGGATTACGAAAAGAATAAGCAAAGAGAATCATTAGATAAGAGAATGGGAAGGTATGGCTTGATGCTGTACCTTTCTTTTCGGAAAGGAAACATTATGAAATTTGCAGAGAAAATATTTGAGAGGGCAACGGTAAAAGGAATTGCAGATTACCTGTTATACGGCATGGTCCCAGACCGGGATGACCGTAATTACGAGGCACGTCTGGATGATGCAGACCTGGCTTACGAAAAGGTTGCCAAACAATATGATGAAGACGGGGCTTCGGTGTTGTTATCTGCGGCAAATGAGCTAGTGGATGAAAATGCCAGCGTGTACATGGAACTGGGACTGCAGGCAGGATTCCTGTTAATTACGGATCTGTTCCAAATTATCTGGCGGGAAAGAGACCAGGACGGATATAGTATGGCTTCGGATAACTATAAGACAAAGGAAGAAAATCCAAATACCAAATCTGATGTGGATCTGAATGCTGAATCTACTATAGATGCAGATACCGATATGGCATCGGAGTTCCGGCACTCGATCCTGCAGCAGATCATCCGAAACAGGCTTGATACCGCTTTGGAAGATACTCTTAGAAAAGACCGGAAGTACCAGAAATCAAAACAAACTGCTAAAGAAAAGGCCGGCAGACTGTCAGAAGATATGTTCACGCCTGAACAATGGGATCTGATTGACGATGCCCTGGAAGAAAGCAATGCAAGCGGTTCCGAATATGGGCGGGTTGCTTACCAGCAGGGTTTTTTTGATGCTTTAAGCTTTTTCAAAGACATTTGTTCAATGAAAGGAGAGTTTATATGAATACACCAGCAAACAAGAACGACACTTTAAAACTGAAACCAATTGGTACGGACTCATGGTCACGTCCGGTCTATGAAGATCAAAATGGGCGTTTGTGGAAGGATATTGCATTAGGCCTCAATAAGCCGAATCTATGCTCAGCAGTCAATAATGCGTTTGACGGCGAGCCGGATCTGCCGATTCGGAGACCATTCATCATTTTATCCAATGAAAAGCAGATTAACAAAGATAAAAGATTTCAATATCAGAT
Organism: uncultured Dorea sp.; assembly: GCA_910587575.1. Taxonomy (GTDB): domain Bacteria; phylum Bacillota; class Clostridia; order Lachnospirales; family Lachnospiraceae; genus Sporofaciens. Next base: position 2,088 of record CAJULU010000088.1, on the reverse strand, counting down.
GCTGGACAGATACAGATGCGATTGCGAGTATTACCTTGGATACGGCAACAAAAACCCTGACGTCTTATCATCAAAAGATGAAAGGGAACACATAGAATCCATGAAAAGGATATGGCTTAGTTTTCCAGACGAAGAAAAACCCGAATGGCTGACATGGGATCAGATTCTTGCATATGAAAAAGCAATGTGTACTGGGGATTAAAACAAGAGCTATTCCATCCAGAATGGCTCACTTTAACATTTATATATACAAAGAAAGGGAAAAAACAAAATGAAAAAATCATTAATGGAAAACGCCACTCCCATCGCGTGGAATGAACGGATACACTTTGAATGTCACCATTGCGGCGCATGCTGCCGGCATGTAAAGGACAGCGTCCCGCTGGAGAGCCTAGATGTCTACCGGATCGCCAGGTTCCTGCAAAGCCAGGACAAATCTTTTGATTCCATAGAACATTTACTGTCCCTGTATGCAGAGCCGGTTCCGATTCATGAGTGCGGTTACTTTATCTACACACTAAAGGCAGTTGGCGCAGACGATGCCTGCATTTTCCTAAAGGACAACCGGTGTACGATCCAGGCAGCAAAACCGCGGGCCTGCCGTACTTATCCATTGGTAGCGGAGCCAGATGACGCTTCCTCTTTCCAGTACTATCTCAGTATGGAGAAGGACCACCATTTCACAGGCAGGAAATTCAAAGCACGGAACTGGATGAACCAATATTTCACACAGGAAGACCAGGCATTTGTCAATGCAGACATTTCGGCAGTATCCGAGATTGCGCAGCTGCTCAGGCAGATACCAGAGACACACAAGCACAGGGCATTGTTTTCTGTTATACAAATACACAGACTTTGATCTGGATCAGCCGTTTCAGGAACAATACGAAAAAAATAATCAAAAACTGATTGCTTCCTTAAAGGCAATGGTTCCGTAATCAAGGAGGACTACATATGAATACAAGAATGGAAGAAATCATGAACGCTATTGAACATAACAAACTGACTGCCGATGATTCGTTTCGTTTTCACTGCACACAATGCGGGAAATGCTGCATCAATCGGGAGGATATCCTGCTGACACCGCTGGATCTCTTCCGGATTGCAAACGAACTGAAGCTGTCTTTAAAAGAATTCATCGACCAATATTGTGAATTGTATATCGGACCGGATTCGCACTTCCCGATCATCCGGCTGAAACCCAGAGGTTCTGTCAAGCGGTGCCCTCTGCTAAAAAACCGCAGATGCTCCGTCCACAAAGCAAAACCTGCTATGTGTGCCATGTTTCCAATCGGACGTGTCATTGCGTTTCCGGAAGATGAAACTTCTTCTGAAGCACTAGTGATTGAATACTTTTACATGAATCCAGAATGCGGGAACAATACCAGGACACAGACCTTACGTGAATGGTTTGATTCTTTTGGTATTCCGCTTAATGATAACTTCTTTATTGAATGGGCGACATTCCAGAAGAATTTTGTAACGCTCATAAGGGAAGCAGAAAGATTCCTGGACGAAGCAGCTATGCGGCAAGTATGGAACCTGGTTTTTGGTATCCTTTATCTCTGTTATGATCTGGAAAAGGAATTCCTGCCACAGTTCCAGAAAAATGCTGAAAAACTGCTGCGGGGATTACAGATGACAGCAGACACAAAAACAACATAGGAACGCTGCAGGTTATACCAGCAAAGACAGCTATACTTGAATTTAAAGGTAAAAAATGATATGATAAAATCACTAAACAGAAAGGATAGCATATGGGAAATATATATGATGGAGCGTTCCGGACAATCCTGAATGACTGCCGGAAATTGATTATACCTGTAATCAATGAAATTTTTAAGGAACATTATACGGGAGAAGAAGAGATTCGTTTTTTTCCTAATGAACACTTTTTAGACCAGCAGGATGCGGCTGACAAAGAGCGGATAACAGATACTAATTTTCAGATTATTGGCAGAATAGTTAAAAAATATCATCTTGAATGTGAAAGCAGCTTACCAGATGGCAAAATCACAATCCGGCTTTTCGAGTACGATGCCCAGATAGCGCTTGATGAGGGCGAAGTTACAGAAGAAACTCTGACGG
>CAJULU010000087.1 GCA_910587575.1 uncultured Dorea sp. | reverse complement strand
ATATTCCTGCTCCCTCCCGGCAAACCATGCGGCGTCTGTCTCCTTAATCTGGTTTGCCCCGATTTTTCCCACTGCACAGACCGCCGCCTCCCTCTGCGTAAGGAATCGTTCTCTTACCGTCTGGCATCCTGCGCCTTCCACCGTATCGTATGCCCGGAATGCCTGATTAAAATCCATGAGCGGATGGAGGCTGACCGGCCTATTGTTCCGGTTATCCAGAAGCAGTCCCCAGTTTCCCCAATGCCGGTCTGTATTTCCAATCAGATAGTCCAGAATATTCATCATATAATATGCATACCCATCCAGCCCCAAAATATAAGAAAACGCATCCACCCCATGGTTCACCGCATAGATTTCAAATGCTTCCCTTGACACAATGGAATACTCCTTAGACGTCATGATTTCACTGACCGATACCTTCTCCCCATCGTACCAGTCTTCGCTATACACGACCTGCCTGCAGCGAAAGCATTGGCAAATGCGGCTTGCAAGGACCTCCCGTTCTACAGCGTCCGCCCCGCCGTCCTTGTACAACAAAAACCCCTGCCCCGACCTCACCCATGCTTTCGGGAAACAGCCGTTGGTGGACAAATCCTGTGCAAGCTGCCGGTTCGTTGCCGTAATCTGTTTTCCCCGGAGGGACACGTCTACAAAGGTATTGTCCAGATGGTTATCATATAGGTTGATGTCTTGAAAACGGATGTCTTCCCCCTGCTCTCTCACCCAGTATATATCTGTCAGCGATACACAGCGGTACGACAATGCAATCTTCGCCCTGTCCCGGTCTGTGACCGCCTGGCTTGCGCCAATACTGTTCAATATCTCTTTCGCATACTGTCTGTCAAGGGTCAGGACTCTGGTCGCACACCAATATTGGAAATTCGTTACGTTATTGACCAGTGTATCGATATCTTCACCGGCTTCTTCCAGATACAGATGGCAGGGCATGAATGTTTCGTCAAATATCCTGCAATGTCCCTGCGCATCAATCTGTGCAACCCTTTTCTCCCCATGCATGATCTCATAAATCACCTTCATGGTAAAACACCTCCCTGCTGTGTCATTATAGCATAAACCATCTATGGATGATACCATCTTTCCTGTCCATTTTCAAAAGTGCTCCTCCCTTATTGCATGACTTTCCTAAAAACGCTATAATAAAGGCAATAATTGATCCATTCTCCCTGCCCTAAAATATTGACAAAAAGCCTTCCCAAAAACGGTCAACGGGGTATAATAATAGTCAGCGAGGATTTCTATATGAATGAAAAGTTCTATACCCTTCCGCCCGAAAAACAACAGCGGATTATCAACGCAGGATTCCGTGTATTTTCACAGAATTCCTACCGCAAAAGTCCCATGCAGGAGATTGCAGATGAGGCGGGAATCTCCAAATCTCTCCTGTTCCACTACTTCCGGAATAAGAAAGAGCTGTATCTCTTCCTATGGAACAAAGCGGCGGACATCACCTGTGAACACCTTGCAAAGAACCGCTGTTATGATTCCACGGATTTATTTGAAATGATGGAACGGGGTATGTATGCGAAGATACAGATGATGTGCCGCTATCCGGATATGGCTGCATTTGCCATGAAGGCATTTTATGAAAAGGAACCGGCCGTCTTTGAAGAGATCCAGAAAAGCTACCGGATGCATTTTAACCAGAAGGCGGCGGACGCCCTTGCCGGGCTGGATCCTGACGATTTCATCCCCGGGCTGGATCTTGCGATGATGTACAGGCAGATTTACCTGATGTCTGTGGGATATCTGTGGGAGATTGCACAGCGTGGGGAGTCATTAGACGCAGAGACGCTGGAAAAGGATTTCGGAGCAATGCTGGCATTCTGGAAGAATGTGTACCTGCGTAAGCCTTCTTAAAGATATACCCAGAGACATGCTTTAAGATATGCCCCTGGGTAAACCTAAAAGGCATTCCTTAATATATGCAATGTATAACTCAGAAAGGAGTTTGTGGGAAAGTATGGAGGCGATTAAAACTACTTCACTGACAAAATACTATGGAAGGGCACGGGGAATCACGGATATGAACCTGACCGTGGAACAGGGAGACTTCTTTGGTTTCATAGGCCCTAACGGCGCCGGGAAGAGCACCACGATCCGCACCCTGCTTGGATTGACCTCGCCATCAGAGGGGAGCGCTCAGATTCTCGGAATGGATATCAGCCGCCAGAAAGAGGAGATCCTCTCTCATGTGGGGTATATGCCTTCGGAAGCTTCCTTTTACCGTAACATGCGGGTTCGGGATGTGATATCATTCTCCGCCGACCTGCACCGCAGGGATTGCCGCACAGAAGCAAAAAATCTCTGCGAACGGCTGGAACTGGACGTGAACAAAAAAATCCGTGAACTGTCCCTCGGCAACCGCAAGAAAGTATCCATCGTCTGTGCGCTCCAGCATATGCCCGGGCTCTGCATTCTGGACGAGCCTACCAGCGGGCTGGATCCTCTGATGCAGCGGGAGTTCTATTCGATATTAGAAGAGCGCAACAAGGACGGCGCTACCATCTTCGTATCTTCCCATATCCTTTCGGAAGTCCAGCGGTACTGCCGGCATGCGGCTGTCATCCGGGAAGGGCGCCTGCTGGTCTCTGACAGTACGCAGAACCTTGGGCATACCGATACGAAACGGGTTCGGCTAAGGGGAGCGGAACTTCCGCTTGAACTGCCCGGCATGAAGGATGTGCAGACGGACGGGGATTCCATAAGTTTTCTTTATAGCGGCAATCTGAAGGATTTGCTGAATGTTCTGGCAAGGCTTAACCTTACGGATGTTTCCATTACCGAACCGGATCTGGAAGAGATCTTTCTGCATTATTATGGATAGTGAGGAGAAAAATACTATGGTTATAATCAGACACGAGTTAAGACAGGGACGGATAACCTTACTCATATGGACAATGGTAATTGCATTTATGCTGGCGCTCTGTGTCCTTATATATCCGGAAATGGAGACACAGATGGGCGACGTCAGTTCGATGTTCGCCGAAATGGGCGGCTTTTCCGCCGCTTTTGGCATGGACAGGCTTAATTTTGGTGAGTTCCTGGGGTTCTTTGGTGTGGAATGCGGCAATATCCTGGGGCTTGGAGGCGCTTTTTTTGCGGCCCTTCTGGGCATCTCTGCGCTAGCGAAGGAAGAAAAAGAACAGACGGCGGAATTCCTCCTCACTCATCCGGTCAGCCGCCGGGAAATCGTAGGCAAGAAGCTGGTTTCCGTATTGATACAGATTTTGCTCCTGAATCTTTCCGTAGCCGCCGTTACCGCTGTCTCTATCTGCGCAATCGGGGAGACGCCGGACATTCTGCCGCTCTTTTTGTTGTTCTTTGCTTATTTTATCTTACAGATCGAAGTGGCTTCTGTTTGTTTCGGGATCTCGGCTTTCTTAAACCATGGAGGCGCAGGAATCGGGCTTGGCATGGCCGCCCTTCTTTACTTTCTGAATATCATTGCGAATCTGACGGAACAGGCAAAGTTCTTGAAATATCTGACTCCCTTTGGCTATACGGAGAGTGCGGACATTATTGCAGATGAATGTCTGGATGTGAAATATCTGTCGGTTGGGATTGCGTTTACGGTGATTGGAATTGGAGTGGGCTTCTATCGGTATTGCAGGAAAGATATCCTTTCGTAAGGATTTCCTTTACCTGTTTTCGTAACTTCTACGAAACTGCCCAGGAGTCATCCCTGTATGTTTTCTGAAAATTCTGACAAAATAACTCTGCGTCGAAAAATGCAGATACTGGCTGATCGCCGCCAGCGTTTCATCCGAATTTACCAGCATATGCTTCGCCGCCTCTATCCGTTCCTTCTGCACATAATCAACGATGGACATTCCCACTTCTTTTTTGAAGATCCGGGATAAATGGCAGGGGCTGAGGCCTGCTGCCTCTGCCACAGTTTCCAGCGTGATCTTCTCATGAAGATGAATGGTAATAAAATGCAGCGCTGTCTCTATCCTGCTGCTGTAATATCTGTTTTTCCTCACCGCAACCGCATAAGTATACTCCCGGAAAGCCCGGTCGCTGAGTTGATCCAGTTCTTCGACCGAGGTACACTCCTCCCCCTTGAGAATATAACTGTCACTCATAGCATATGCCAGTTCCTCGGGAAGCCCACCGTCCATGGCCGACCGGGTAAATATGGTAATTGCGGCAATCAGCATATTCTTCTGGTGACGCAGAGCATTCTTTGACAGAATACCTTCCGTTCCGTCCGGCGGCATCCGGGTTACTGAGTCCAGAAGATCCACCCTTCCCTCCCGGATTACCCGGTATTTCTCCTTCTCATATGCATAAGACATATGAGGCTGCGCCAGCTCTCTTCTTTCAAATAAACTATATCCCCTGTAAGCCTCCAGAAAATCTGTATCTCTTTTCCTCATCTCTTCCTCTCTCTCACGATACCTTACCGGACGAAGGCCACCCGCCCGACAGGGTATGCTTTACGGCTTGCCCCTGGGTATCCCTTGCTGAACGAGGTTCACCCGCACGCATGCAATACGGTAACTCCTATGGTCATATGAAGTTTATTATAAAAAATAAATCTATATAACAAGATTTTAACATTTTTCACAAGAAATTACTATATCTTTCCTTCTATAACTGGTACATTAGAATCATTAAAACACAATATCTTTAGAAAAGGAGACAGCGACCATGAAGAGAAATGTAAAAGAACTGATCAGCCAGATGACCCTGGAAGAAAAAGCCGGAATGTGCTCCGGACTTGATTTCTGGCATCTCAAAGGCGTGGAACGGCTGGGAATTCCCAGTGTAATGGTAAGCGACGGCCCTCACGGGCTGCGCAAGCAGGAAGAAGAGGGCGACCACCTGGGAATCAACGACAGTATCAAAGCCGTGTGTTTCCCGCCAGCCGTATTAAGCGCCTGCTCTTTTGACCGTGACCTCATGCATGAATTCGGAGATGCCATCGGAAAGGAAGCCCAGGCCAACGACCTCTCTGTCGTTCTTGGCCCGGCGGTCAACATCAAGCGTTCTCCCTTATGCGGACGTAATTTTGAATATTATTCCGAGGATCCTTATCTTGCCGGCGAGACTGCCGCCGCTTTCATAAACGGCGTACAGGAACACCATGTGGGAACCTCTATCAAGCACTTTGCCGCAAATAATCAGGAATATAACCGCATGAGTTCTTCCTCCAACGCAGATGAACGCACCTTACGCGAAATCTATTTCCCGGCATTCGAGACTGCGGTAAAGAAAGCCCAGCCCTACACATTTATGTGCTCCTACAACCGGATCAACGGAACCTTTGCCTCCGAAAATCCCTGGCTGCTGACAGATGTCCTGCGTAACGAATGGGGCTTCAAGGGATACGTGATGTCCGACTGGGGTGCGGTCAACGAGCGTGTACCCGGACTGAAAGCCGGACTGGAACTGGAAATGCCCTCTTCCGGCGGTGTATATGACAAGGAAATCGTAGCTGCCGTAAAGGACGGTTCTCTGGAGGAATCGATTCTTGACCAGGCTGTAGAACGGATTCTGAACATCGTATTTGAATATACGGATCATCGGGAGGAACAGGAATTTACGCTGGAAGCCGACCATGAGCTTGCAAAGAAAATTGCAGAGGAATCCATGGTTCTTCTGAAAAATGAATCCGTGCTTCCCTTAAAGGAGACAGAAAAGATCGCATTTATCGGGGAATTCGCAAAAAAACCACGTTTCCAGGGCGGCGGAAGTTCCCACATCAACAGCTTCCGTGTCAGTAACGCTTTAGACAACATTTCTCCGGCTGCAAATGTCCGTTATGCCAAAGGATTTCCGGCTGACGCTGACATTTACGATGAGTCCCTGGCCAGAGAAGCGGTAGAGGCCGCCAGAGAAGCGGATAAAGTGGTCATCTTTGCCGGGCTTCCCGACAGCTTTGAGTCAGAGGGGTATGACCGTTCCCATATGCGGCTGCCCGAATGCCAGAACCGTCTGATTGATCAGATTCTTGCCGTACAGTCCCAGGTCATTATTGTCCTGCACAATGGTTCTCCGGTTGAAATGCCGTGGCTTTCCAGGGTAAAGGGTGTTCTGGAAGCCTACCTTGGCGGACAGGCCGTGGGGGAAGCTGTTGCTGACATCCTGTATGGGAACGCCTGCCCCTGCGGGAAACTGGCAGAGACGATTCCTTTCAAACTGTCTGATAATCCGTCTTATCTTTCCTTTGGGGAAGGTGAAAACGTGGCATACCAGGAAGGTGTCTTCGTGGGATACCGGTACTATGATACAAAAGAGATGCCAGTGGCGTTTCCCTTTGGCTACGGGCTTTCTTACACAAGCTTTGCCTATGATCATCTGCAGATTGATAAGTCGGAGATTACAGACCATGATACTGTGACCGTTTCCGTGGATGTGACAAACACCGGAAATGTAGAAGGGAAAGAGATTGTGCAGTTGTATGTCAGCGATCTGACCGGCGCCGCACGCCGTCCTGTCCGGGAATTAAAGGGATATGAAAAGGTTTCCCTGCTGCCGGGAGAGACAAAGACCGTACATTTTACTCTGGATTACAGAAGTTTTGCATGGTATAACGAGAACATCCGGGACTGGTATGCTGCTTCCGGAGACTATGAAATCCTGATCGGGGCCTCTTCCCGTGATCTGAGACTGACCGGCAAGGTTCATATGACGGCACAGAAAATACTTCCGCTCAGAGTGCATATGAATACGACCCTTGGAGAGTTACTGGCTGACCAGCGTACTGCCGGATATGTGGAAGCGTTTAAAAAGAAGCTGGGCGAGGTGTTCGGAATGTCTTCCTCTGGTGAACACAAAGACGGAGATGTTGCAATCAGCGAGGCAATGAACACCGCCATGGTTGCCTGTATGCCTCTTCGCAATGTCGTTTCCTATGGATTTTGCAGTAAGGAAGAGCTTGTAAAGATGATTGATAAGATGAATAACCAGTAATTTATACCCAAGGGCACACCTTAACACATGCCCTTCGGGCGGGTGGACTTCGTCCAATATCGTATACCCGAGGGCACACCTTACTTACTGGACGGAGTCCGTCCGCTCCGTAAGGAACATACTGCACGGTGTGCCTCTGGGTATACCCAAGAACAGACTGCCAGAAATGATTCTGTCGAAATAGGTCGAATCATTTCTGTTGACAAATGTCTATTTTTGTTTCATTATAATGACAGGCAGACTGCCATCTGATTTCCCGTAATACACAGCAGCATTTTTATATGGTATCAGCAGAATTGGAGGAGATTACATGGATAAACTCCAGGGAAGCATCGCTGCACTCAGCGCTATGCAGATTACGGCAGATACGGACGGAAAAGATATCCCAAGTAAGACTCTCTTACGCCACAGAGAGGTATTGGCAGTAATTTTGAAAGGGACAGTCACAGAATACAAAGGATACAGTCTGAAGGAAGTACAGAAGTTCATTGTACCAGATTCCATCATCAACACAATGGAGGTATCGCCGGGCAGAACCAACACAGAGGTCCGGGGTGATAATACCGAATTCATACATCTGAACGAAAAGACAACTCATTTTGATCTGGCATTCCAGGCCAGAAATCCGCAGCTTTCCACAGAAGATATACAGATTAACTTACATATTGATCTGGAACCGCAGAAGACTTACAGACCGGGTTACCCGATTGAAAAGCGCGGCCTCTATTATCTTGCACGCCGTCTGTCCTCCCAGTTGTCACTGGCATTAGAGGGCACAGATTATAATCTGCTTTCCAAATGCTATAGTATCTTTATCTGCCGGGACGATATCCCGCAGAAAGACTGCTACAGCCTCTCCGTCTACGAAATGACCAATACGAAGAATACTGCCTCCGGAACAGTTGCCAGAGAAAATTACGATCTGATGACTTTGGTAGTTATCAAATTAGGCAATGAGGTGTATAATGGGGGTAAGGAAGACGACGGATATGATCTTTTTCGTTTTCTGAATGCAATTATGTACCCGCATAAAGAGGATTTTATGCCAACGGTTACAGAGTATATTGATTATTCTCAGAATGCAGAGTTGTGGAGGGAGGTTAAGCAGATGAGCAGCCTGGAGCAGGTCGTACTTGCCGGATTGCGGGACGATGCCATAAAATCTGTTCAGAAAGAAGTGGCGGCATTGATAGACGCAGCCAAAGAAGTGGCTGAAAATGCTGAAGCAGCCAGAGAAGAACTGGAAAACACTAAAGAAAAACTTAAAAACACTAAGGAAAAACTCAAAAACACTGAAGAAAAACTCGAAAGCACTGAAGAAAAACTCGAAAGCACTGAAGAAAAACTCGAAAGCACTGAAGAAAAA
>CAJULU010000086.1:8265-9848 GCA_910587575.1 uncultured Dorea sp. | reverse complement strand
TTTCCCCGTAAAATGGGAGGTTTTTTTATGAAAATTTTTTAAGCGTCAAAGCTGAAACGAGAAGGGCTCTTTTTGTTGTATTTGCGGATTTTTACGATTATAATAAAGATAAAAATGGATATGGTAATTAGCGAAGAGGAGTGACCGGAATGAATTTATCAGCAGACAGTAAGTTTTTAAGTCTCATACTCCGTCACAAGCCAGAGGTCATCGGAATTTCTCTGGATGAACATGGATGGGCAGACGTGGATGAAGTGGTTACAGGGATAAGGAAAACCCGGGAATTCGACAGGAATATGCTGGAAGAGATCGTAAGAACAGATCAGAAGCAGCGATATTCTTTTAATGAGGATAAGACTCTCATTCGTGCGAATCAAGGACATTCCATTCCGGTTGACGTACAGTTAGACGTCATGGAACCGCCGGAGTTCCTATGGCACGGAACAGGTGAGAAGTATGTCAGTTCTATAGATAAGACCGGGCTGATACCAAAGAGCAGGCTTTATGTGCATATTTCCGGTGACATGGAAACGGCATACAAAGTAGGGCAAAGACATGGAAAGGCAGTTATCTACCAGGTTTCTGCCGGGAAAATGCAGGAAGACGGATACACGTTTTACTGTTCCAGAAACGGCGTATGGCTGACCAGGGAGGTCCCGGCCAGGTATCTGGAAAAAGTGGACAGACAGGAGGTATGATATGTTTACGATATTATTTACAATTCTGACATTGATTGTATTTGGGAAGCTGCTGATCTTTGCGGTTATGGCATCCTGGGGGCTTGCAAGAATTTTAGTTACGGTTTTGTTTTTGCCGCTTGTACTGATCGGGCTTGTGGTGGCTGGACTTGTTTATCTTGCAGTACCGATCTTACTGATTGCAGGTGTGGTTTCGCTGGTCAGGACCCATAATTAAAAATTAGTATCAGAATAAAAGTGATAAGAAGTCCCTTTTCAAGAGTCGAGAACCCGTTTTCTGGCAATACTATGCTATATTTCGTAAAAGTATTTATCAGGAAGGAAGAAAAGACTATGCCCAACAGATTAAAAGATGAAAAGTCCCCTTATCTTTTCCAGCACAAGGACAATCCGGTAGACTGGTATCCCTGGTGTGACGAGGCGTTTGCCAAAGCCAGGACAGAGGATAAGCCTGTTTTTCTCAGTATCGGATATTCTACCTGCCACTGGTGCCATGTGATGGCCCATGAGTCCTTTGAGGACGAAGAGGTTGCCGGAATACTCAATGGAGGATTTGTCTGCATCAAGGTAGACCGGGAGGAACGGCCGGATATAGACGCTGTGTATATGTCCGTCTGCCAGGCGGTTACCGGACAAGGCGGATGGCCCCTCACGATTATTACGACGCCAGAGCAGAAACCCTTCTTTGCCGGAACTTATTTCCCCAAAGAGCGGTATTATGACCGCCCGGGGCTTATGGATCTCTTAAATGAAGTCTTAAGGCTATGGAAGACCAGACGGCAGGAGCTTCTTAGAGACAGCGAAGAGATTACGGCGATGATCAATAAAAATTCTGCGCCCCAAGGCGGCGGCCCCGGCGCTCCCCGCGTCTCCCGCTGTTCCCCC
>CAJULU010000086.1:556-8255 GCA_910587575.1 uncultured Dorea sp. | reverse complement strand
GAGATTACGGCCATGATTAATCGGAATAGTGTGTCCGGAGAGTCCGGTTCCAGTGATAAAATGCCTGGGAAACAGCTGCTTAAGAAAGCGTACGATATTCTTGAGAAGCAGTTCGACCCGTTATGGGGCGGTTTCGGAGGTGCGCCCAAGTTTCCGGCGCCTCATAATCTTCTGTTTTTGATGCGGTATGCCAGGGAAGAGCAGGAACCGGAGGCGCTTCATATGGTGGAAGTGACTTTGAATGCAATGGCGGACGGCGGAATTCATGACCACATTGGCGGAGGATTTTCCCGCTATTCAACGGATGAACAGTGGCTTGTCCCTCATTTTGAGAAAATGCTCTATGACAATGCACTGCTGATTCTGGCTTATCTGGAAGCATACCAGGTCACGGGAAAAGAGAAGTACAGGGATATGGTAAGGCGTACGGCAGATTATATCCTGCGGGAGCTGACGGACAGAGAGGGCGGATTTTACTGCGGCCAGGATGCGGACAGTGACGGGGTGGAGGGAAAATATTATGTCTTTACCCCGGATGAAGTCATTTCCGTACTGGGAGAGGCTGAGGGAAAAAAATTCTGCCGCCGGTATGGAATCACGGAAGAGGGTAACTTTGAAGGTAAGAGCATTCCTAATCAGATTCGGTGTACCAGGACGGAGGAAAAGTGCAAAGCCAGTGATACGGACCGGTTGTATCACTACCGTCTGAACCGGACCAGCCTTCATAAAGATGATAAGATTCTGCTTTCGTGGAATGCATGGACCATACTGGCTCTTTCCCGGGCGGGAACGGTACTGGAAGAAGAGCGGTATCTGAAAGCTGCAGAAAAGGCCCAGGGGTTGATAGAAACGAACATGACCGGAACAGACGGGAGACTTTATCTGCGTTTTCGTGACGGAGAGGCGGCGAACCAGGGGCAGCTTGAGGATTATGCGGTTTATGTTCTTGCGCTGCTGGAGTTATACCGGGCAGATTTTCAGGCAGAGTACCTTTCGGCGGCGATACAGAGGGCAGGGCAGATGATTCGTTTTTTTGAAGATGAAAAGGAAGGCGGGTATTTCATCAATGCGTCAGATGCGGTGCAGCTGATTGCACGGCCCAAAGAAATGTATGACGGAGCCATGCCTTCCGGTAATTCTGCGGCGGCTATGGCGCTTCAGAAGCTGGCGGCGCTGACCGGGGATGTGCGTTTTCAGGAGGCGGCAAGAAGACAGATGCAGTATTGTGCCCGGGAGATCTGTGATTACCCGGCAGGGAGCAGTTTTGCACTTCTGGCAATGGCCGGGGCAGTATATCCCCACCGGGAACTGGTGTGTGCTGTGGATGGAGAACAGTCGGAGGAATTGAGGAAACAGATTGAAAAACTGCCGATAGATGGAATGGAGATTCTGGTCAAAACAAGGGAAAATGCAGAAAAACTGGCTGAATGTGCGCCGTTTACGGCTGAGTACCCGCTGCCGCAGGAGGGGGTGATGTACTACCTGTGCGAGAATGGAGTCTGCCAGACACCGGTAAGAAAGCTGGATTTCTGATTTTGAAAGGCTGGATACTTAGCTGAGCTCATTTCCGGACGAACGGTTCTGTTGGCGGGTATGCAAAAAAACGGTTTTCTTGTGCAGAGTGCGCGGCTATATGCTTTCTGCACGAGTTTTTTATTGGATACAAGAAAAAAATGAGAAATATTGTCACACAGGCTGATATCTGCCGTCTAATCTTATAGATCCAGAGGCACACCATAACGCATGCGGTGTATACACAAAGGGCCAGACCTGGTTCAGTAAGGTGTGTCCTGGCGGAGGAAAGGCAGATGAACCAGGACTTTACTTTGCAGCTGCCAGAGGGAGAAGCTTTGCCGGGGAGCGCGTCAGAGCTGTCAGAATCATTTCCCTGTACCAATCAGAAATACGCTTCAGAAAAGAGGAAATTATGAGCAAATTAACAAATGAAGAACTACTGGCATTGATTCAGAAGGCTGTGGCCGGAGATAAGGAATCTCTTGAGACTGTGCTTTCCAGTGTGCAGGATCTGGTATTCAATCTTTCCCTGCGGATGCTGGGTACGTTCCCGGACGCCGAGGATGCGTCACAGGACATTCTGCTGAAAATCATGACCCATCTGTCATCCTATAAAGGGGACAGTTCCTTTTCCACCTGGGTATTCAGCATAGCTTCCAATCATCTGAAAGACTACAAAAAGCATATGTTTGCCAAATTCCCGCTGAGTTTTGAATATTATGGAAATGATATTCAAAATGCAGATATTCATCAGGTACCGGATCTGACCCAGGATGTGGAGAAATCGATTCTGGCGGAAGAACTGAAGCTGTCCTGCACCAACGTCATGTTACAGTGCCTGGATGCAGAGAGCCGGTGTATCTTTATTCTGGGTACCATGTTCCGGATTGACAGCCGCATTGCCGGGGACATTCTGGGGATGACTCCGGAGGCATACAGGCAGAGACTGGTGCGCATAAGACGTAAGGTGGCGGATTTCCTTTCGGAATACTGCGGTGAATATGGGAAGGGCAGATGTAAATGTGCAGACCGGGTCAATTATGCAATCCAGAACCACAGGATTATGCCGGAAAATCTTTTCTTTACTTCAGCGTCTGCCATAGGGCAGACAACACTGGAGGTAAAAGAGGCTATGGAGGAGATTGATGATCTGTCCCAGACATTTTCATTCTGCAAGGTATATGAGCCGCCGGAGAGTCTGAAGAAGTTTGTAGAAGATTTCCTGAATGGGGCGTCCTATTCGGTTGTGGCAAATGCGGAGGTGGAAAGATGAATACACAGTTGATATTAGATTACCTGGCTGATTTAAGCAGCCATAATGAACGTGAATGGTATCATGCGCATAAGGCAGAATATAAGGAGGCCAGTGCAGAGTTTGAATCACTGCTTCAGGAACTGATTCTTAAGATCGGAGAATTTGACAGAAGCGTCCTTCATAACCAGCCCAGAGACCTTACCTTCAAGCTGGTAAGAGACACCCGGTTCAGCCATGATAAATCCCCTTATAATCCGGCCTTCCGTGCGCACATTTCCTCAAAAGGGAAGCTTCCGGTTCCGGTAGGGTATTATCTCATGATAAAGCCGGGCGGGCAGTCGTTCCTGGGCGGAGGCCTCTTTGCGGATATGTTTAAAGAGGCAACTGCGATGGTACGGGATTATATTGCGGCGAATGGCAGGGAATGGGAGGAGATTACCGGAGATCCGGATTTCCGGAAATATTTTACTGTACAGGGAACGGCGCTTAAGAGAGTCCCGGCAGGGTACGAGAAAGAGCATCCGCAGGCAGAGTTTTTAAAATATAAAAGCTGGTATCTGGAATATCCGGTGACAGACGCCGGGGTCAGAGACGGAGAGGCATTCCTGGACCATGCAGTTTCGGTTTTCCGTATTATGAAACCATTTAATGATTATCTGAACCGTGCGCTTGCGGACTTCAGAATGCCGGAAAGATAAGAAAAATACAGACAACCGGGTGGATGGCGGTGCAGTTGTAAAAGCTGACGGGACTGTTATGAGTAACAGTCCCGTTAAGGCATACTATTTGTGATGATATCTTTCAATCAGACACTGATGATGTTTGGTTTCCTTGTTATAGCTGATACCAACTAATAGAATCGGGACATGGAAACTTTTTAAAGCGTCCGGATAATTTCTTTCTTTTATCTGTTCAATCGCCCCCTTTGCTGTTTTATTCCATTTCAGTTCAACAATAAGCGGGGACTTGTCTGTAGTCCTTCTGGGTAAAAACAGAATATCAGCAAATCCTTTGCCAGACGGCATTTCCCGAATGAAATCATATTCTTTTTGTGCGCTGAAATAAGCAAGTGTAATTACACAGCTTAGGGCATTTTCATTATTGTATTCCAATATAGAAGTGTTAGACGCATGAACCTTGTCAAGTCTCTGGGCGACTAGTTCACTGTCGCCGGTCAGAGTTGCTTTCAATAATTCTTCTGACTCCTTCAGCATTTCGGCAATGATTCCCCCGTGTCCGCCTTCTACTGCATTTTTAAACTCGTCCGTAACCTCTCTGTTTGGAATATAGACTTCACTTTTTGCAGAATCAAATGCAAGATATCCAAGGTGCACAAGCAGAGTCATGACATCGTCTGCGCTTTTCATACCTGTCATATCATTCTGAAAACGGCGGATACTGATGTTACACCGCTCTCCAGCCAGCATGGCTATGATCATGTTCTTCAGACCGTCCATGTTCATATTAATATAGGACTTTAAATTTTCATAAGTCTCAGTCTCTGTCCAGTAAGTACCGAATTCTTCATTACGAATTGCTTCTATAACGGAATTAGGACTGTAAATAGAATGTTCTTTTTGAAAATAATAGCCGTCATACCAACGTCTCATTTCTTCAAAGTCCATATTATAATTCTGGCAAAGTATGCGAACCTCGGTTTCGGTAAATCCTACATATTTTGCTAATTTTTTTGGATTTATCATGGTATATTCCCGGAAATCAGTGAGAGCTGACTGCGTTCCGTATTTTTTTATCGGTAAGATTCCAGTCATGTAAGCTGCTTCAATCATTTTATCGGTCTGGCTGCTTTTGAAGAGTCCTCGTAAGAGTTGTACATATTCTTCCTGCAGGTTGTGTGCCTCCGTTGCTTCCCGGAAAAACGCATCCCACTCGTCGATTAAAATAATAAATTTTTCTCCGGATTTATCACTAATGTCAGACAATACGATTGGAAGCGAGCAGTTCTCTGTATTGATATCCGGGAATGCGTGGGAAAGTTCGTCTATAATTTCTTTTTGAAGATATTTTACGGAGTCTTGAATATTTTTTGCTGTGGAAATAAACCATGTAATGTCAATGTAGATTACATTATATCGATTCAGATGTGTTTCAAAGTCTGGCTCGCCGGCAATCTCCAGATCCAGAAACAATTTTTGGGAATTACAGCTTTTGTCATAATAGGCACACAGCATTTGGGTTGCGAATGATTTGCCGAACCTTCTTGGGCGGCTGACACAGGTAAGCTTATCCTTTGTTCCCAGAGTTTTATTCATAAATGCAATCAATCCTGATTTGTCTACATACAGACCTTTTCTTACAGACTGGAATCCTGCATTTCCCAGATTCAGATATCTTCCCATCGAGGTGTGTTCTCCTTTCGGCTTGTTCTCAGTTTTCATGCTTATTTTCTCATTTTAAAACGATTTTTTCAAGTGTTTCGGGCACTTCGTTGTATTTTTATTATAGTTTTACAGGTAGAATGGAATCCGCAGGAAAGCTTTCGCTCGGAGTTTTCTATCATTGTAAAGGAAGGAAAAGCGTGTTATAATATCAGAAAAACCTGTTATCATTTTAGATCTTGATAACAGATGAGCGCATCAATGAAAGTAGTACCAGGGGGGTGGTTTCATGTTTATTGGGAAAATAGGTGTTCACAGCTATCTGAACACAGTAATACGGAATCATGCAGGAGCGGATCGGAATACGGCGTTTACGAATCGAAACAGATTATCTGTCCGCCAGGATTGTTTTACATCCGGTTCTGCGCAGTCAGAATGGGAAAGCGGCATTTACAGACCGGATGGAAGAAATATGCGGCCGATCGGTTCTTTCGAATATACGCAGGTTTTGCCGGATGAAAGATTAAAGGCTGAACTGCTTCCTCCCTCTGAACGGGCATCGTATACGGAGAAAGACGCTTTATTAAATCAGTATCTGAAGCAGTACCGTATCGAGGGCCGGATAGAACTCAGTTCATCTGCACAGAACTCAACGGAGATTGTGCGGGTGATTCTGCCAGATCAGGTCTGTGAGGATGAACTGGAAAGTTTCCGCCAGAAATTAAATGAAGAAGGACTGGGTACGGAAATAGACTGGCGCGGCGTGGATGCAGATTTTGTGCAGATGCGGACCGGATTCTTTAACGTTGAGCGTCTTGAAATGAAAGCGGATTATCTTGCTTCCCGGTATGCTGTTCTCAAGGACCGGATTCAGAATCAATACACCGGCGATCAGCAGCTTCTTGAGATGGAGAAACTGGAACAGATTTATGCAGAGACAAAAGAAGAACTGGCGGATTCTTATGCGGGCAGTATTGGAGATTTTTATGAAAGTCTCGGGCAGACGGGAGTATCTGAGGACATGAAAACCAGCGTCCTGGCCATGGTGGATAAAAAAGCGGCTGCTTATGAAGAGTATCTTGCGCAGACAGATATTTACGCAGAAACAGATGTTTCTTCTGACCAGTGGCTGAAACAGGACGATGCATATATGGCGGCTCGGTTAAGAGAGAGTTTTGCGGTATCTGCAGGAGAGAAGGAAGAATTGGAACCGGCAAATCCAGAGTTAGCCGGACGGGTTCCCTATGATACGAAAGATATATTGTTTGCAGGCACTTATGCGAAATCACTTTCTGAACAGCTGAAAAGACCGGAAATGATATGGAATACAAGGGAGAAAGATTCTGCATTAGGTACGTTTCTGGCGGCCCGGGAGAGCTCGGCGCAGAAGGAAATCGAAGAGGCGGATGTAAGCGGCCGGCTGGCAGAGATGCTTCATCATGTCTGGAAGCCGTTTATGGAAAAATTCATGGATGCTCTGGACGGCAGTCTGGATGAAAACAGAGCGCTGGCAGAAAAGAAGCCGTGGATTTCAGGACTGATCAGAACCAGCCATATTGATCGCAGGCAGGTTTATGCTTCTTATCAGAACAGTTTCAGGTGAGCCAAAGGAGCGGTAGATGGAGAGAGGGGTATCACAGAAACGGAAAAAGTTTAATATAACCGGGCTTTGTATTCCGCAGTATCATTATATGGCGGATGTGCAGGATAAGGTTAGACGTATTATAGAAGAATATGTAGACCGAGACGAGTATTTTACGATTAACCGGGCACGGCAGTACGGTAAGACTACGATTCTGTATCTGGTGCAGGAAAAGCTGAAAGAACGTTGTGTTGTTCTGAGTATCAGTTTTGAAGGCAAGGAGGAATATTTCCTTTCTCTTAACAATTTTGCACAAGGTCTGAATATCAGTATTTATAAGACGCTGAAGAAATTATATCCAGAACTGGCCCGGATTTTTCAGAATCAGATCAGCCAGACGCTGGCCATGGAGGAGATTGGAGACCGTATCACGGAGTTGTGCGAGCGTGCGGGGAAGCCGGTGATATTGATGATTGACGAAGTGGATAAAGCGTCAGATCATCAAGTATTTCTGGCGTTCCTTGGGTTACTGAGGGAGAGATATCTGAGGAGGAGAGTAGGCGGAGATGCGACATTTGCCAGTGTGATACTGGCAGGTGTGCATGATATTAAGAATCTGAAAATGAAAATACGCCCGGATGATGGGATGAATTATAACAGCCCGTGGAATATTTCTGCAGTTTTTAACGTGGATATGGGGCTTTCGGTAAATGAGATTGCAAGCATGCTGAAGGAATATGAAGAGGATGTGCATGCCGGCATGGATATTCTGCAGATGGCCCAGGGGTTGTATGGGTATACAGGCGGGTATCCATTTCTGGTGAGTTGTCTGTGTAAGATTATGGATGAAAGCGGATTGTCCTGGGATAAGATTGGGCTTCGGGCTGCTGTGAAGGAACTATTAAAGGCGAACAATACGCTGTTTGACGATGTGATTAAAAATATCCGTAATCATCCGGAATTTTCGGATCTTGCAGAGCAGATTGTGATTCAAGGGGCGCAGGTGGC
>CAJULU010000086.1:0-546 GCA_910587575.1 uncultured Dorea sp. | reverse complement strand
GTTTGAGATTCGGAATCCTATGATACAATTGGGGGTTATGTATGGAATTTTGAAGGAACAGGACGGGAAGACGGCAGTTTCCAATGTTTTGTTTGAGACGTTGATTATCAATTATTTTGTGTCTGTCCGTTCGACATATGCACTGACCTCGTCAGGGTATGTAGAGGAAGGCCAGTATGTACGAGGCGGGATTCTGGATATGGAAAAGATTCTGAGGCGTTTTTCGGCGTTTATGAAAGCTGAGTACAGGGATGAAGATGGGAAATTTATAGAGAGTCATGGGCGATTGCTGTTCCTAAGTTTTCTGCGTCCTATTATTAACGGAACCGGGCACTATGCTGTAGAGCCGCACACAAGAAAAAATAACCGGATGGATATCCAGGTATTCTATGGGAAACAGGAGATGGTTGTGGAACTCAAGGTGTGGCGGGGAGAGAAATACGAACAGAGCGCATATGACCAGCTGATCCGTTATCTGGATGCCCGGGGGCTTAAGAAAGGATATCTGCTGAGTTTTTGTGATAATAGAGAAACGCCGCATGAGGA
>CAJULU010000085.1:8923-10002 GCA_910587575.1 uncultured Dorea sp. | reverse complement strand
CATGTATGAATTCATCAACGGCGAGATTGACGTACTGGTATCTACCACCATTATTGAGACGGGACTTGATATTTCCAACGTCAACACCATGATTATCCATGATTCCGACCGTCTGGGCCTGTCGCAGCTCTACCAGCTGCGGGGAAGAGTGGGACGTTCCAACCGGATGGCCTATGCATTTCTCCTGTACCGGAGAGACAAGATGTTAAAAGAGATTGCGGAAAAACGGTTAGCCGCTATCCGTGAGTTTACGGATCTTGGCTCCGGGTTCAAGATCGCCATGCGGGATCTTGAGATCCGGGGGGCGGGCAATCTTCTGGGCGCAGAACAGCACGGCCATATGGAAGCCGTGGGATATGATATGTTCTGTAAGATGCTGAATGAGGCGGTGCGGCACTTAAAAGGCGAGATGGAGGAAGAGACTTTCACCACAACCCTGGACCTGAACGTGGATGCATTTATCCCGGATTCTTATATTCCCAACGAATATCAGAAGCTGGATATCTATAAGCGGATTGCCGCCATTGAAAATGAAGAAGAGAAGGAAGATATGGTGGAGGAACTGACGGACCGTTTCGGGGATATTCCCAGAAAGGTGGAAAAGCTTCTGGAGGCGGCCAGCCTGAAAGCAATGGCGCACAATGTCTATGTCACTTCTGTGGAGCAGAAAGGCGAGACCTATTATTTTACGATGTATGAGAAGGCGAAGATCCATCCTGGGAAAATCCCTTCTCTGATCAATGAATTCCGGGGAGACCTAACCCTTAAGACGGATGGGGAAAGCCCCTGCTTTATTTACGAAAAGAAGGGCAGAATGCGCAAAGACAAGGGTACGGATGCCCTGGCGGTTGTGAAAAATGTGTTAATTGGCATGAAGGGATTGATTGAGGCGTAGAAAAAGGATATAATAGGAAAGTGCGCTGATACGAAGGAGGTAGATCGAGATGAAAAAGAGGATTTTAATGCTGGTACTTGCAGGGATGTTAAGTGTGGCTTCCCTTGCCGGGTGCAGTTCATTTAAAGAGGACGAAGTGGTGGCAACGGTGGGAGATGAGAAGATTACGGCCGATATTGCCAAT
>CAJULU010000085.1:5886-8913 GCA_910587575.1 uncultured Dorea sp. | reverse complement strand
ATTGCCAATTTTTACGCAAGATATGTGCAGGCGCAGTATGAGACTTACTATTCGGCATATCTGGGAGAGAATATGTGGAACAGTGAGGCTTCGGAGGGAAAGACCTACGAGGAGTCTGTGAAGGATTCGCTGCTTGAGGGCCTGGAGAACATGCTGCTGATGGAAGCGCATATGGAAGAGTACGGGGTGTCCCTTTCTGATGAAGAGAAAAAGGTCGTTGAGGATGCCGCTAAGAAGTTTGATGAGGCGAATGCACTGGAGGACAAGGAGAAGGTGTCAGGATCTTCTGATACGGTGAAGCGTGTCATGACACTGATGGCAATCCAGCAGAAGATGCAGGACAAGATCGAGGAAGAGGCGGATACAGAGGTGTCAGACGAAGAAGCGGCTCAGAAGAGTATGCAGTTTGTGACATTTTCCTATAAGACGGAGGATGAGGATGGCAATTCCAGGGATATGACGGACGAGGAGAAGAAAGAGGTTGAGAAAAAGGCGAAGGAATTTGCCAAAGGGGCAGAAGAGGCCGAGGATTTTGAGGCCTATGCCAAAGACCAGGAACTGGAAGCCCAGAAGGCAACCTTTGATTCCGATTCCAGTAACCCTGCCGAGGAGGTTGTCAAGGCGGCAGACAAGTTAGAAGAGGGTGAAGTGACAGACGTGATCAAGACGGACGGCGGCTGTTATGTTGCCAGGTTGACAAGCCTGCTTGACAGGGAGGCAACGGACGCAAGGAAGGATACGATTGTCAGCGAGAGAAAGCAGAAAGTATATGATGACGTCTGTGAAAAGTGGCGCAAGGAAGTGGATATCAGCGTGGACAAAGAGGTCTGGAAGAAAATTGATTTCAACGATCTGAAAGTCACAATGCGGGAAGAAGTGAAGGATCCTTACGCAAATGACGTGAAGACGGACGATGTGGCGGAAGCTGAGGAAGAAGCAGAATAAAAAGAGAATCCCTCCATATTTCAGGAATGGCTGATGTATGGAGGGATTTTTTGCGTGTAAACCAGTACTATTGCATGAAGGAGGTGAGAATTTCATTCACCAGTCTGCCGTCGGCTTTGCCTTTCACCTCTGGCATCAGAACCTTCATGATCCGGCCCTTGTCTTTCGCCGTAGGCGCTTCGATTCCGATTTCCTTCAAGGTGGCGGAAATGATGTTGCGGATCTCGGCTTCGTCCATCATCTTCGGGGCGTACTGCTCTAAGACGGCAAGCCTTTTGTTACAGTCTTCAATGATCTCCGTGCGGTCGGCCGGAGTCATCTCCAGCGTCTCCCTGGTCTGCTTGATTTCCTTCATGATTACCTGGGTCTCTTCTTCTTCGGTCAGGTCGTCCCGTTTGTCGATTGCTTTATTCTTAAGGGCGGCAAGCAGCATGGACAGCGTTTCCTTGGTTTCTTTGTCACCGGCTTTCATGGCTTTCACCATGTCGCCGCGGACTTCTTCGATTTTACTCATGTGAATCCCTCCTTGTCTCTGCAGTCAATTAGCATCTTCATTATTATACAGAAGTGCGGGAGAAATATCCAGTGAAATATTTTCTCAAAGAACTGGGAATATTAATGTCTGCGTGATTCAGACATGAAATCGCCGTATTCGCACAATATCTATTGAATCCTTTATTAGTTTTTGTTATCATGGGTTCAACAGAAAGGAAGTGAACATATGGTGATGCAGGACAGTTATATTACGATTGCCTGGCTGGTGCTTCTGATCATTCTGCTGATCATTGAGATCATCACGGTGGGGCTGACCAGTATCTGGGCGGCCGGCGGTGCGCTGGCGGCGCTGATACTGAATATCCTGGGGCTTTCACTGGTGTGGCAGATTGTGGCATTCTTTGTCGTAACCTTCGTGCTTCTCATCTTTACGAGACCGTTTGCGGTGAAGTTCATCAATACGCAGCGGGAGAAGACCAATTATGAGGGAATCATAGGCAAGACCATCCGCATCGCAGAAAGAGTGGATAACATCAGGCAGACGGGGATGGCGGTGGTGAACGGACAGGAGTGGACCGTGAGGGCGCAGGAAGACCAGGAGATCCTGGAGCCGGAGACACTGGCAAAGGTAGTCAACATATCAGGCGTGAAACTGATTGTAAGAAAGTATGAGGAGGAATAGGAATGAGTAGCGGTATCGTTGGTTTAGTTGTTGTAGTGATTGTGGTTCTGATTGTGTTGTTGCTTCTGATTTCCTGTATCAAGATCGTACCACAGGCCAGGGCAATGGTTGTGGAACGGCTGGGAGCTTATCAGGCGACCTGGAGTACGGGACTTCATTTTAAACTGCCGATCATTGACCGGGTTGCGAGACGGGTGGACTTAAAAGAGCAGGTTGTGGATTTCGCACCCCAGCCGGTAATCACGAAGGATAATGTTACTATGCGGATTGATACGGTAGTGTTCTATCAGATCACTGACCCGAAGATGTTCTGCTATGGTGTGGCCAATCCGATCATGGCGATTGAGAATCTGACGGCAACCACACTGCGTAATATTATCGGCGATCTGGAACTTGACCAGACGCTGACTTCCAGAGAGACCATCAACACGAAGATGAGGGCTTCCCTTGATGTGGCGACGGATCCCTGGGGAATCAAGGTAAACCGTGTGGAACTGAAGAACATTATTCCGCCGGCCGCCATCCAGGATGCCATGGAGAAGCAGATGAAGGCAGAGCGTGAACGGCGCGAGGCAATCCTGCGTGCGGAAGGTGAGAAGAAGTCTACGATCCTCGTGGCGGAAGGTAACAAAGAGTCTGCCATCCTGGATGCAGAGGCAGAGAAGCAGGCGGCCATCCTTCGTGCAGAGGCGCAGAAGGAAGCCATGATCCGTGAGGCGGAAGGTGAGGCGGAAGCGATACTGAAGGTGCAGAAAGCGAATGCAGACGGTATCCGTTTCCTTAAAGAAGCAGGTGCGGATGAGGCAGTGCTGACCATGAAGAGTCTGGAGGCATTTGAGAAGGCAGCAGACGGCAAGGCGACGAAGATTATTATTCCGTCAGAGATACAGGGGATTGCAGGGCTG
>CAJULU010000085.1:0-5876 GCA_910587575.1 uncultured Dorea sp. | reverse complement strand
GAATTTTAAATGGATTTGCGAAGGTTACTGTGAACGGAGTGAGCAGTAACATAGTAAGGCAGGAGGCAGCGTTATGACACATGTATTGATTCTGGAAGATGACAGGGCTTCTAAGGAAGCTTTGGAGAAGATACTTATGGAGTATTCGGAGGATATCTGTGTCCATGCCGCCTCTTCTTATGAAGAGGCGAAAGGACTTTTAGGGCAGGAGATCCGCTATGGCCTGTTTCTGCTTGACGTGAATCTGGGCGGTGAGAACCGGGAAGATATCGGAGGAATCCTGTTTGCCAGGGAGGTAAGAGAGCGGTTCTGTTATACGTTTACCCCGGTGGTCATGGTTACTTCCGTGGGAGCCATGATGCAGGCATACCGGGAACTGCACTGCTATCAGTACATCATGAAGCCGTTCCGGCCGGAACAGGTGAAAGAAGTGGTTCGTAAGGTACTGGAACAGGAACGGCAGGAGGAGCCGCCGTCTGTCATGGTTAAGCGGGACGGGGTCAGTTATCAGGTGAGGTGCAGTGATATACGATACATAGAGGCAGTGCACAGGGGCGTCTGCCTTCATCTGAAAGATGAGGACTGGAAGGTGCCCTATGTGACTCTGAAGCAGATTCTTATGCGGGTGCCCGAAGGGATGTTTCTTCAGTGCCATCGGATGTTTGCCGTGAACCGGCGGGAAGTGGAATATTTTGATACGGTGAACCGTATCGTGAAGCTTAGGGACTGTGCGGACGTGATTGAGATCGGTGTGACGTACAAGGCAGAGATTGGGAGGCTTGTGAGTGGGTAACTGGGCGAAAAAATTTTTATACCGGATCTTCTGTGTGCTTGCGATGCTGGTTTCCGTCTATCTGATTGTGGATTTCCTGGTGAGCGGTACATTTGATTTTCGGATTTTTATTATGTTTCTACTGCTTACCGTGGTAGAGATCTGGGGAATTATTGACTGGAGAAAGAATGATATTCTGATGCAGCAGAAGGAATCGGAACTGAAGCTTTACCAGCACTATATCCGGCCTCTGGAAGAACTGGTGAAGGAGATCCGCGCCAAGCAGCATGAGTTTGATAACCACGTCAATGCGATTCTGAATATGCATCTGACGGTGAGTGATTATGAAGAGCTGGTGGCCCGGCAGTCTGCTTATATTGCGGAAGTCATCCGGGACGACGACAGCAGGAAATATCTGCCTCTTCTCAGGATCAGCGACAAGGTGCTGGCAGGCTTCCTTTACAGTAAGATTGTCCGTGCGCCTTCCTATGTGAAGACGGACGTTGATGTGAAGAGTCTGGAGATTATATCCGGGATTTCAGAACACCATCTGATTGAGATTGTGGGAACGCTGGTGGATAACGCTTATGAAGCATGTACAAAGGAACGGAACCGGGTATTTATGGAACTGGACTCAGAGGATGACCGGCTGGTGTTTCAGATCAGAAACCAGGTGCAGGGGATGAAGCTTGAGAATATCCAGAAGTTTTTTCAGAAAGGGTATTCCACCAAGAAGGATGCCGAACGGCACGGACTTGGGCTGTATAATGCAAAGACGCTGATTGAACGGTATCGGGGGGATATTGTGGTGGGTATGGAGAAGGCAGAGGGAATGGATTATATCTGTATGAAGGTTGTGATATAGATTAAGAAATGTATGGATAGATTGACGAATCTGAAATCAATGATTTCAATACCAGAAGAAAAATATATTGCAATTTGCAGGGCGGGGAAATTCCCCGCTGTTTTTCATTTGGAAATATTGTGAAAATTCTGTTTGCAGATTCTTTTTTGTGCTACAATTATAGAAGAACTGGAAGTATGTCAGAGTGTGTTTGAAAATTTCCCTTGTATAAAGAGGGGGAAGGAGAGGAGAAAGACATGATGAGAAACCATGAAGTGACAGACAGGCAGCCTTTACTGAAGGAGGACGGAAGCCTCAGGGAACCTGGGTGGTCCAGGCAGATGGTCCAGGAATATGACCGTTCCATGATTAAGGCGCCGGCATTCCGGATTAAGGAGTGGGATTATTATCTGGTGCTGAATGAGGAGTTTGCCGGGGCATTTACTGTGTCCGATGACGGATATATCGGTCTTCAGTCTGTGTCGCTGCTGAATTTTAAGGAGGGATGGGAGCATACGGAGACCATTCTGAATCCTTTTCCCATGGGAAGGCTTCATATGCCGTCTACGTCGGAGGAAGGTGATACCATTTACCATGATAAGAGACTGCATATCGAATTCCGTAAAGAAGAGGGGAGAAGAAGGATTCTGTGCAGGTTCCGCAATTTCTACCAGGGGAAAGAACTGGAATGCAACATTACGCTTCGGCAGCCCCGGATGGATACCATGGTGATCGCAACGCCATGGAAGGAGAAGAAGACGGCCTTTTATTATAATCAGAAGATTAACTGTATGCCGGCTGGCGGGAGTATGAGGTTTGATGGGAAGACTTATACATTTCATCCGGAGACAGATTTCGGGACACTGGACTGGGGGCGGGGGGTCTGGACGTATGACAACCGCTGGTACTGGGGATCGGGGAACTGCATGGCGGACGGGAAACCCTTTGGTTTTAATATCGGATATGGATTCGGGGATACCCGGGCGGCCACGGAGAATGTGCTGATCTATGACGGAAAAGTGCATAAGCTGGATGATGTGACGTTCCATATTCCTCAGGGGGATTATATGAAGCCGTGGAAGTTCACGTCCAGTGACGCAAGATTCGAGATGGATTTTGTGCCGGTGCTTGACCGGGCGGCAAAGACGGCGGCTGTGATTATTGAGACGGACCAGCACCAGGTATTCGGGCGGATGAGCGGCCGGGCGGTGCTGGATGACGGGAAGGTAATTGAGGTGAAGGATCTGATGTGTTTTGCAGAGGATGTGCATAACCGGTATTAGAAAAAATACGCTGGGGGAGGCAGTTCAGAGGGCTGCTTCCACCAGCGTTCTGTTTCTCTGCACCTCGTTGCTTTATGGAATTATATATGGATGTATGTCTCAGTATAGCATAAGGATGATCCTAATGACAGGTTTTGCGGCAAAAAAAATCGCAGAGTAGATTACTCTACGAAAGAAGGGATTGAAATCTGGTATTTATTAACCTGCCGGGAACACGAAGAGCAGAAAATGCTGGCCTTGTGTAAAAACACACTTTCCTCCAATGCGGCTCAGAACGTATTTGTTTTCACATATGACTGGCTGCGTCGGTATAGGGGAGCATGGCATCTGGAGAGGAAGCTTTTATTTCCGGCGTATGTGTTCCTGGATAGTGAGGATGAAAACATTTTATTAGGGGAGCTTAAAAAATGCCGCATAACTGCAAAACGGGGGAATCGGCTGATTCCAATGGATAAGGAAGAAGAAAGGTTCTTGAAAATATTGTGCGGAAAGGGACACCATCTGCAAATGTCGAGAGGGGTTATCTGCAAAGGAGTGCCCCATATAACGGAAGGACCTCTGAAGGGGATGGAGAGCCGGATCTGCAAAATTGACCGGCACAAACGGTTAGCGCAGATTATGACAACTACACGGCGGGACTCCGGTCTGCTCCCAGCGGGATTGGAGATTATGGAGAAGGTTATATGAACAGAAAATGGTATGTGCTTCGCACAATCCCGAGTAAAGAACTGGAAGCGGCAGAGTTAATGGTAGGGAAATTAAGCCATACACTGTGGCAGGCATGCCGGATCCTGAAAAAGCAGCAGTTATTCCGTACACAGGCCGATTACTTACTTAGCAGAAAAGACATGTTCCCCGGATACCTCTTCATCTGTACGGATTCACCGCAAGAACTGGCAAAAGAGCTTAAGAAGACGAGACGATTTCTACAATTGACAGGCAGTCCGGCAGAAGAGCTCATACCGATTGAGGATGAGGATCTTAAGTTTCTGGAACATGTATGCGGCAAAGACCTGGAACATGATATGCGGCTGTCAACGGTGCGGGTAGATGAGCAAGGCCATGTACAAAGTGCAAGAGACGCTCTGAAACCATATATTGGGCGGATTACCAGGCAGCGTCTTAGGCATCGGTATGTAACGGCGGAGGTGCCTTTGTTCAACCGGAGGGAGAATGTATTGTTTGGGATTCGGCTGGACGGGGACCCGGTGTAGCAAATTTGTATATGAATTTAAGGCTTTTGAAACAGGATATCAGGAATGACTCTTGAAGCATTGGCACTTGAGCGCATGAATGATAGACATATAGATAATAACTGTGGCTGTGTAATTGATTTTATGCAGGTATGGATGGCGAAGCCATGCCGTCATATCCTGACAAAAATAAACTGCAAGCTGTCAGGAAGAGGTGCGTAATCAATGATCAATCTGAGGACGGTGAAAGTATGTGGTATGTAATGCAGGTAGTCTCAGGACAGGAAAATAGAATCGTTTTTCTTGTGGAAAAAATGATTTCCCATAAAATACTGGAAAGCTGCTTTATACCTGTGCGCAGACTGAGAAAAAAATTTCATGGGACATGGCAGGAAGTGACGGAGAAGCTGTTTCCGGGTTATGTATTCATGATCTCGGAACAGCCTCGGTTATTATATGAAGAATTGAAACAGATTCCGGCATTGACCAGGCTGCTTGGAAGATGTGAGGAATATTTTACATCATTGACAGAGAAGGATGTACGGATGCTGGAAAAACTCCGGAATGGAACGGGCGGCAACGGGAATCTGGAAGTAGAGATTTCCAGGATTGCCGTAGACGAAGGGAATCAGATTAGGATTCTTTCTGGTCCTTTGGCGGATCTGGAGGGGCAGATCAGGAAGGTGAATCTGCATAAGAGGATTGCGGTTGTGGAAGTGGAGTTTATGGGGAATCAATTGTTGGTACACTTAGGAGTGGAGATGGTAGAGAAGATAGAATAAGTGGGGGAATGAGTTGAATGTAAGCATGTCGGCGTATGCATTTGGTGCGGATGAAGGAGAAACTCTGGATAGCGCAATACTATAAAGTACTACTTTGGATTAGGAGAGTAGACTGAGTAATGAAGACAAAAATGATGGAAATGAAAAAAGATAGCTCTTAGCGTCCTGCCCGTCCTAAAAGCGATTTGCTGCTCGATGCTTGCGAGGCCAGTAAAATCAAGGCTTCCAGAGGATGAGAGAGGTTTAAATAAAGTTGGGGCATAATAAATTTGGTGATAGATGTTCGAAGGATATCTTATCGTCTGTGGGATAACCACATGGGATTTCAAGTAGACCTGGAACTTCGGTTTGATAACTTATCAGCCCCGGAGATAACCACTCTGATATTTCGGTCGCTGCGGTTCGGGCGAGACATAATAGATGGTATATGAATGTCATTTGAAGAACTGTGGAAATTAGTAGAGAAACTTCATGTACTTTCTGATATGGCGATAGATCATGTTCCATCTATCCTATCGGATTCAACAAAGGAAAGGGAATGTCGCCCATAGAGGTTGAGAAAATAGTTACCGATAGACGAAGTGAATCGTGGGAGTATCGCTCCATTGGATGAACTGATAAAGAAGAGACTATAACTCGATAAGAAGCAGAAATAATGCAAATCGCAGGAAGGAAACTGGAAATGAACATATTATATGTAGTCGCTCACCCAGACGATGAGGTACTTGGCGCAGGAGCAACAATACATAAGTTGATTAATGAGGGGCACAAAGTTGCTGTGGCTACTTTGGTGAGTAGTGCGGGAGCAAGAAAAGACTTGAGCAATACGCTCAGTGAGGATCAAGCAAAGGCATTTGAGATCATGGGAGTGTCGAGGGCTTATGGCGCAGATTTCCCCAATATTCAGATGAACACAGTACCGCATCTACAACTTGTTCAGTTCATTGGGTAGTGTAAAATAGTTTGTGTTTTTGGTAAAAAATGGCTCCTTTTTGGTAAGAA
>CAJULU010000084.1 GCA_910587575.1 uncultured Dorea sp. | reverse complement strand
TTTCCCCGTAAAATGGGAGGTTTTTTTATGAAAATTTTTTAAGCGTCAAAGCTGTCATCTCTCAGAACGGTCTCTGAGAACGGACGTCCCGGAACACCATTGCAGCCACGCCGTCAGAAGGGTTCACATACATCCATCACCCGGCGGATTTCATCATAACGGAACCCCTTGCGCATAAGATATCCGGCCATCTTCTGCTTCTGCACATAATCCGCCGTATCCGGCGAAAACTTTTTCTTTCTTAGCAGGGCCTCAATTGCCGCCCTGGAATCTTCGCCGCCATAATATTCTTCCAGCGCCTGCTCTGCCTCTTCCCTGGCGATCCCCTTCCGGCACAGGGCTGCATAAAGTTCCCTGCGGCTCTTCTTTGCTTTGCGCCCTTCAATAAAGCTGCGGGCGTACTCGGCATCATTCACATAACCGAACGATTTCACATAGGCCACTGCTTCCTCAACGACACAGTCCGGATATCCGCCGGTCTTAAGCTTCTCCCGAAGCCCGGCTTCTGTCCGTCCCATGTCATTCAGCAGATGAAGGGCACGTGCCTTCGCTCTTTTTGGAAGCACCTTCTGAATAATCTCTTCATAGGCTTCCTCATCAAGATCTCCTTCCGCCTCGATCTGATATCGGGACAGTTCGCCCTTATATAGTATAAAAGCGGACTGCCCGTCCAGGTATACCCGGAATCTCGTCTTCGTTACCGGCTCTATCTTTGTCACTGTCATCACTGTCAATCTCCTGTCCGTCCCCGTCACTGCTCTGGTGTTACGTTACCCCGGATTCCCTGCAGCCTACGCCTCCTCTGTCAGCCCGTCATCCGGTTTTGCAGGATCCTGTGCAATCCCGCCGTCATCTGCCTCAGGTTCTTCTGGCAGCTCTTCCGCAGGCGTGTCGGCTTTCGCCTTCGGCTTCCTGCCGCCCTTCTTGCCGCCGTCCTTTGGCATGGGCTTCACATGCTTGTCCTCCAGAGGAGTATCCTCCGCAATCTGGAAGTGGCTGCGGATCCTGGACTCCAGCTCTGCCATTACATCCCCATGCTCCTGCAGATAAGCCTTGGCATTCTCCCGTCCCTGGCCGATCTTGTCTCCATTATACGCATACCACGCACCGCTCTTGCTTACCATCTTGCACTCCACGGCCAGATCCAGAATATCTCCTTCCCGGGATATCCCCTTGCCGAACATAATATCAAACTCCGCTTCCTTAAAAGGCGGTGCAATCTTATTCTTCACCACTTTCACACGGGTTCTGTTCCCCACCATGTCTCCGCTCTGCTTCAGAGTCTCAATCCTTCTGACTTCCATACGAACCGAGGCATAGAACTTAAGAGCACGCCCGCCCGTTGTCGTCTCCGGATTCCCGAACATCACGCCTACCTTCTCGCGAAGCTGGTTAATAAAGATCACCACACAGTTAGACTTGCTGATCACCGGCGTCAGCTTACGGAGAGCCTGGGACATCAGCCTGGCCTGCAGGCCCACGTGGCTGTCTCCCATGTCTCCTTCAATCTCCTGCTTGGGAACCAGCGCCGCAACAGAATCCACAACGATAATGTCCATGGCCCCGGAACGCACCATGGTCTCCGTAATCTCCAGCGCCTGATCTCCGCTGTCCGGCTGTGAAATATACAGTTCATCAATATCAACACCGATATTCCTGGCATAGACCGGATCCAGTGCATGTTCCGCATCGATAAACCCGGCAATGCCTCCCCGCTTCTGTACTTCCGCAATCATATGTAATGCAACCGTCGTCTTACCGCTGGACTCGGGGCCATAGACCTCCACGATCCTTCCCCTGGGAACACCGCCAAGCCCCAGGGCCAGATCCAGGCTCAGAGACCCGGTGGGAATCGTCTCCACCGCTACCTGCGCCTTGGGATCTCCAAGCTTCATGACGGTTCCTTTCCCAAAATCTTTCTCAAGCTTCGCTATCGCAGCCTCTAATGCTTTCTTCTTCTCTTCATTCGCCATCTTACAATCTCCTTTTTGTCAAACGAACGAGTGTTCGCTTTCTGACTAATATAGTAGTATACTTGTTACAAAATGTCAACACCAAATTCAGGAAAACAATCGAAAATCTTTGGATTTATCCAGACGTATCTTTCAGAAACTGTTCAGAAAAAACAGAATTTATGACTGTTTTAAAAATAACACACTCTCTCCCCTTTTGTCAACCACTGACCCGTAAACAGACCGGCCGGATTTCATTACAGCAGTGTCAGTCTCGTAATCCACAGAAGCGCCCAGTTCAGATCCCGTTCTCTGACAGACTCTCCGGCCACAACCTCATAAAAGGCGATCTCTTCCCCTTCCAGAAGATACCGGACACTTCCCACCACGTCCCCTTTACTCACCGGCGCCGTCAGGGAATCTTTCACTTCGGTCTTGATTTCCACTCCTTCATCCCCGCCAAGGAGCACCGGAATCTCTTCCTTTCCTTCCACACGGACAGGAACCGAAAGTTCTGTCTCATAAGGATTCTCCTCTTCCACTCCCTGCCGGACCGGTACCTCCGGCAGTGCCACGTCCTCCCATACATCCCGGTACTGATAGCTGTCAATTCCGTACTCCATCAGTTTCCGGGTATCTTTCCATTTATACCCCTTGTTGTTGGGCCATCCGCATGCAAGCAGGGCCACGATAAAGGTTCTTTCGTCCCGCCTTACCGCCCCCACATAGCAGTATCCCGCCTCTGAAGTGAACCCGGTCTTCCCGGTCAGCGCTCCTTCCATCATATCCAGAAATGCATTGTGGTTGACACAGGAAAAATTTCGTTTCCCTTCCACATCACTGAACTGATAATTCCTCGTCTGTGTGATTGCAAGGAATTCCTCCCTGCAGGGTGACTGCATGATACAGTACCTCATGATCGTCGCCAGATCCCGTGCCGTTGTGGAATGGGCGCCGCCCTCATCGCTCTCGTCCAGTCCGTTGGGCGTCACAAAATGCGTATCCTCACATCCCAGTTCCCGGGCCTTCCGGTTCATCAGCTCTGCAAAATCCGACGTGGTTCCCGAAATTCCTTCTGCAATTACCACTGCGCTGTCATTGTGGGATTCCAGCATCAGTGAATACAGAAGATCCTTCAGATAAAACCGTTCCTGTTCCTTTACGCCCAGTCTGACTTTCGGACGGCCTGCCGCATAGGCAGATGCCGTGACAACCTGCCCTTCCTCCAGGTTCTCCAGCGCAAGGATACAGGTCATGATCTTGGTCGTACTTGCCATAGGCCGGATCTCGTTCTCCTCCTTGCCAAATAAAACACGCCCACTGTCAGCATCCATAAGCACCGCTGACCGGGCGTATAACTCCTGGGGCGCCTCCGTACTCTCTTCTGCCCGGACAGAGATCTTTCCAGGCACAGAGAACAGTAAACAAATCATGAGTAAGCACACTGTCATCTTCTTTTTCATCCGCCACACCACATATCATTACGTTACTGCAATATATGTTGAAATCTTTCCGCCTATTCCTGCTAAATATCCAGCTTCAGCTGAACCTCTTCCTCCGCTTCCTCCTTGAAACTCTCCATCTGCTCGGGATTCACACCCGGCAGATCATCTACCGACTGGACGCTGAACCGCCTTAAAAACTCTTCCGTAGTTCCGAACAGAATCGGCTTTCCCGGCGCATCCAGCCTTCCGCACTCACTCACCAGGTTATATTCCACTAATTTATTGACCGCATGATCCGACTTGACTCCGCGGATCTTCTCGACCTCCAGTTTGGTCACCGGCTGCTTGTATGCGATGATGGATAACGTCTCAAGCAGAACGTCTGTCAGCACGTATTTTTTTGGCTGCTTCGCCACCCGGATGAGGTATTCATAGGTCTCCTTTTTCGTGCACATCTGAAATGCCTCCTCCAGTTCGATCACCCGGATTCCCCGGTCTTCTGCCTCGTATTTATCCATCATCCTGTGTACGATTCTGCGGGTAGTGTCTTTGTCATGCCCGATGGCCTGTGCAATCTTCTCCAGTTCCACGGAATCCCCCATCGTAAACAGAACCGCTTCTATCACTCCCTCTAATCTGTTAATCTCCACTTCGTCCATAATCCCTTTCCACCTCTTATGCTTTTGACAGGATCATGATCTCGTCAAAAGGATGTTCCTGCTCAATCATAATCGTCCCTTCCTTCATCAGCTGCAGAACCGCAAGGAAAGTCACTACAATCTGTATCCTGGATCCCTGTTTCTCCAACAGATCCCGGAACAGAAAACGTCTGTGCCCCTTCGCATATTCCGCCACGTAAGTAAGCTTGTCCGGCAGGGTCACTTCCTCCTTCTCGATCTTCCCGAACTTGCTTCTGACAGGGTCAATCTTGTCTGCCCGCCTCTTCATTACATCCCGGAACACCTTGTGAAGCGCAGAAAGGGTCAGATCCCCCAGCAATTCATCCAGATTCACGGGCTCCACATAATCCTGAACCTCCGGCGGGATCGTTGGACGCTTAAACATCACCTGTTCTCCTTCCACCTGCCGGTCCCTCAGTTCATAAGACATATACTTATACATCTTATATTCCAGAAGCTGGGCAACCAGTTCCTGGCGCGGATCCTCCTCTTCCCCTTCTTCGTTGACTTCTTTGGGAAGCAGCATCCGGCATTTGATGTCAAGCAGTGTTGCCGCCATCACCAGGAACTCGCTCATAATATTCAGATCTTCCTTTTCCATCGCCTTGATGTAGTCCATATACTGGCTGGTGATCTCTACAATCGGGATATCATAGATATCAATCTTGTTCTTATCAATCAAATGCAGCAGCAGGTCCAGCGGCCCTTCGAAGACCTGCAGTTTTACCGGAATCCCCATAGAACTCTCCTAAATCTTTTCTGATACATCGAAAAAAATACAACCGTATTATTATACAGGATATTCTCTGTTTCCACAAGTTCCAGTTTGAAATTGTCCTCATCCGAGTTCCACTGCCACCACTTCCGCCGGATTCAGAAAACGGACCGGCACAGAATGCACCCCAAGCCCTCTGCTGACCACTGCGGCAGCCTCCCCAGAACGGTAGCAGCCCCCGGAATATTCCGGAAACAGGGTAAAGTCCGGGGCAATCACCCCACCAGCCCCCGGTATACGCACCACCCCGCCGTGATAATGGCCGGACAGGACCAGATCCGCCCCCCAGTCAAAATAAGCCTTTATATGGGCGGGATGATGGGCAAGCAGAATCTCGTATGCCTCCCCGGCTCTTCCGGCTTTCTTCTCAATATCCGAAGCTTTCACACGGTTCCTGGCCCGGCGCTCATAGGCCCAAAGCGGGATCTCAAGCCCTGTGATCCTTATCTTTTCATCGTCCCAGAGAAACGTCGCCGACTCATTTTCCAGAAAATGGATTCCCGCTTTCTCAAGTTCCTTCTTATAAGCCTTGTATGACCGTTTATATTTCCATGGATACTCCTTCATCTTCTGCTCATGATTTCCATTGGCATGGTACACCGGACAGATTGCCGGAAGCCTGGACAGGAACTTCACCGTATGCCCATAAGAAGATTCATCCCTGCGGAGCAGCATATCTCCGCCCACAAGGATCAGATCCGGCTTCTCCCGGACAATGGCATGGAAAAGAGGTTCGTTTTCCGTCCCGTAACAGTAGTTGTGCAGATCGCTTAAAAATATAATCTTCCTTTTTCTCCGGAGCCCGGACAGCTTCCGGGAAGTCACTTTATAACGGGTCACCTGGAAGCAGCGCAGTTCCCGCACCAGTTCCCCTATGGAAGCAAGCAGGAATACCCCTATGATCGTCATCAGTCTTTTCAATCTTCTTCTCTCCTTTTCATTCTGGATAATTATATAATTATTCCTGTCAATTTGCAAATAGATATGTTAGAATAATTCTTAAACAAATATTATTTCACAAGGGAGGTTTTTTATATGACTGTACCAGAAAGGATTGCTGCCCTTCGTTCTCTGATGGAGGAAAAAGGATACGACGCATATCTGATTCCAACAGACGACAATCATCAGAGCGAATATGTAGGAGAACATTTTAAGGCAAGAGCATTTATGACCGGATTCACTGGTTCTGCCGGAACTGCTGTCGTCACCAGGACCGAGGCCGGGCTGTGGACGGACGGCAGATACTTTATCCAGGCCGCACAGCAGCTGGAAGGAAGCGGCGTTACACTGTTTAAGATGGGGCAGCCGGATGTCCCGACTCTGGAAGACTATATCGCAGATGTCATGCCGGAAGGCGGAACCCTGGGCTTTGACGGACGGGTGGTTGCCATGGGAGAAGGACAGGCGTTAAAATCCGCACTCCTTCCGAAGAATGCAAAGATTGACTTCTCAGAAGACCTGGTGGACAAGATCTGGGAGGACCGCCCGCCGCTGTCCGAGAAGCCCGCATTTGCCTTAGGCCTCGAGTATACGGGCGAGAGTACCGGAGAGAAACTGGCACGCATCCGTGAGGCCATGAAGAAGGAAGGGGCTAACGTCCACATTCTTGCCGCACTGGACGACATCTGCTGGACCATCAACTTAAGAGGCGATGATATTGAATATTTCCCGCTTCTCCTGTCCTATGCCATCATTACCATGGAGGATATGAAGCTGTATGTGGATGAACGCAAGCTTACTGATGAGATGAAAGAAAACCTGTCAAAAGACGGCATTTCCATCCATCCTTATAATGCCGTCTACGAAGATGTCAGGAACTTAAAGGCCGAAGATGCCATACTGGTAGATCCCTCCAGGCTCAATTATGCTCTCTATAACAGCATTCCTTCCGGGGCAAAGGTGATTGAGAAGATGAATCCGGAGATTCTGATGAAAGCCATGAAGAACGACACAGAGCTTAAGAATATTATCAACGCCCACATCAAAGACGGCGTTGCTGTCACAAAGTTCATGCACTGGCTGAAGAAGAATGTAGGGAAGACTGAGATTACGGAGATCAGCGCTGCCGAGAAGCTGGATTCCTTCCGCAAGGAGCAGGACGGCTACCTGTGGCAGAGTTTTGAGCCGATCTGCGGTTCCGGTGAACATGCCGCCATCGTCCACTATGCCGCAACGCCAGAGACCAATATTCCGGTAACAGAGAACGGACTGTTTCTGACGGATACCGGCGGCGGCTACATGGAAGGCTCCACCGACATTACCAGAACCTTTGCCTTCGGAGAACTGACCGACCGTATGAAAGACGATTTTACCACGGTTCTTCTGTGCAACCTGCACCTGGCCCGTGCGGTGTTCCCTTACGGGATTTCGGGCTTCAACCTGGATGCCATGGCAAGGACTCCCGCCTGGGAACGGGGACTGGATTACAATCACGGCACAGGCCACGGCGTAGGCTATCTGATGAACATCCACGAGGCGCCTGCCGGCTTCCGCTGTGCCGTCCGTGAGAAAGAAAAGGCTCCCCTTGAGGCAGGTATGGTGATCACCAATGAGCCTGGAATTTACATCGAAGGTTCCCACGGAATCCGCACCGAGAATGAGCTGGTGGTAAGAAAAGGCCAGAAGACGGAGTACGGACAGTTCCTCTACTTTGAGCCGATCACCTATGTCCCCATTGATCTGGATGCCATCAATCCCGATATGATGAGACCGGAGGACAAGGAGCAGCTGAATGCCTACCATGCGAAGGTATATGAGCTCATTTCCCCGCATCTGGATGAGGAAGAGAAAGAGTGGCTGAAGGAGTATACCCGGGCTATCTGAGTTTACCTAAAAAAATTGCAAAAGCAGAATTAGAGATTCTGGGAATCTCAACAGAAAATCTGGAAATGAAAGATGAATAAGGTATCTTTTATCATGCACTCTCAAAAGGGTGCATGATTTTTTTATCTTTCTATTGACATTCTTAAATATCTGTGCTTTAATACCATTATAGTTAGTTATTCAACTAATTAACCATATAAGTAACCAACAAGAGCAAGGAGGATTTCTATGAAACTTGACCTTGACCAGGAAAAGCCGATTTTCATCCAGATTGCCGAAGGTATCGAAGACGGGATTCTGACGGGTGCATTTCCAGAGGAAAGCCAGATCCCTTCCATCACGGAATTTTCCGTAAATTATAAGATTAATCCCGCCACAGCGCTGAAGGGAATCAATCTGCTGGTGGATGAAGCTGTGATATTCAAGAAAAGGGGGGTCGGCATGTTCGTAGCACAGGGCGCCGTAAGTAAACTAAAAAGAAAAAGACAGGACCAGTTCTATGACAATTATGTCAGCAGACTGGTGGAAGAAGCAAAGAGACTGGGAATCACCAGTGATGAGATCATCGCAATGATAGAAAGGGGATTTGTACAATGAGCACAATCGAAGTAACAGACGTATCCAAGTCATTCAAAGACACGCAGGCGCTCTCCCATGTGAACCTTCAGTTTAAGGAGAATACCATCTACGGCCTTCTTGGAAGGAACGGAGCCGGGAAAACCACGCTTCTGAATATCATCAACAACCGGCTGTTTGCCACCAGCGGCACGGTCACGCTGGACGGTGACAGGCTTACGGAGAATACCCGTGCGCTCTCCTGCTGCTTTCTCGCAGGCGGCAGCAATCTGTATCCAGAAGGAATGAAGGTAAAGCAGGCATTGAAGTGGAGCCAGGAATTCTATCCTGATTTTGATATGGATTATGCAAAGGAGCTTTGTAAGATGTTTGATCTGCCCGTGAAAAAGAAGATCAAAGACCTGTCCACCGGATACCAGTCTGTTTTCCGGAATATTGTAGCCTTATCTGTGAATGTACGGTTCGTATTCCTGGATGAACCTGTCCTGGGGCTTGATGCGAACCACAGAGATCTGTTCTACCGGGTTCTGATTGAAAAGTATGCAGAGCATCCCTTTACGGCCGTGATTTCCACTCATCTGATTGAAGAGGCGGCAAATATCATCGAGTGGGTCATTGTGCTTAAGAAGGGGGAAATCATTCGGAACGAACCGATTGAAAGCCTGCTTGACAGCGGCTACTGCATCAGCGGACCCGGGACTTTCATCGACTCCTACCTGGAAGGAAAGGAAGTCATCGGTACAGATACACTGGGAGGCTTAAAGACGGCTTATGTCATGGGTGTCCCCGATCCGCAACTTCCGGCAGGGACAGAAGTATCCCGGATGAACCTGCAGAAATTATTCATCCGGCTTACAGAAGCTGCCTAGTACATCTATCATTTACAAGAAAGAGGTATCAGTAAAATGAAAAAAATTATGAAGTATCAGTTAAGAGATATGCTGATTGGTTACGCTGTCTATGCTGCAGTGATGATTCTGCTGACAGCCGTTACGATTTCCGTTTCCGTCATAAATAGCAATATCAATCTCAGCGTAAACGGAAATGGCTTCTCAAGTGTCATCTTCTGTTTTGCAGGCGCAATTGCTATGTATAAAGAACAATGCCAGTTAGCAATACAGAACAGTATTTCCAGAAAGGACTTTTTCCGAAGCAGCTTCTATGTTATCACAATCCTCTGTCTCCTGTGTGCATTCATAGACCTGGTTCTTCGCGGAATCAGCCTGGGTGCAGCTTTATTTTCTGCCGAAACCGTCAATTTTGACCTCAGCAGTTTCATATTCCTGTTCTATCCAGACTTTCTTGAAAGAAGCAGTGCGGCCACAGTAACGATTGCCGGATTTTTCATATCATTTTTAACCTGTATGCTGTTCGCTGTACTGGGATTTCTGATTGCAGGAATCTATTGCAGGATCCCTAAGAAGTTCCGGACATTCTACTGTATTGCACTTCCGGTCCTGTTCTGTGGTCTGACCCCTGCGGTCTCGGCCTTCGTCCTCTTCTCTCCCGGGCCGCTGCACAATGTCATGGAACCTCTGGTGAATCTCATTCTTTTTCTGGATCTCATGGGAACTGCCAGCGGCAGCCCATTTCGCGGAATGCTGACATTTACGGTTCTGTCACTGTTTATGGGATGGATCTGCTACCGGATTCTGAAAAAGACAGAGATTGCTTAATCTATACAGAAGAAGGGGATTACTTAACTTAAAGATAGTATATACACACAGCCTGCTGATACATTGCTTGCAGATACCCCGTAGAAACCAAACTATACAGAATAGGAGTTTTTGCATATGAAATCATTATTTGAGGAATTGGGCGGCAAATACGAACGGCAAGGAGATTACTTAATGCCGTGCTTAACCGTATTCGCCGAAGAAGAACAGCCGATAGGCACATGGGGACAGCGACATCTGCACTATCTGAAGCAGTATCGCAAGGTTACATACACGAATCTTCTTACATGTGGCAAGCTGAATACTTACCTTGCCGACATTGATAAGCAGGCGCAGGAACGCTTTGAAAGGCTTATTGAGGACATGAAACAGGCACAGGGCATAACGGAACGCCTAAAGGAAGAAAACGCCTTAGA
>CAJULU010000083.1:6838-10999 GCA_910587575.1 uncultured Dorea sp. | reverse complement strand
TCGAATCATGCTCATCCACCGTATAGCAAAGGATATCCTTCTGGTTTAGGCGGTTCATCAGCACCCGCACCATCCTCATTGACATATCCACATTCCCCCGCATCCTCTTGTAGACCTCGGAGGATGTCAAAGGCTCCCCGCATGCCCACAGGATCTCCATAATCTGCCATTCGCTCGGTGTAATCTCTTCCTTTGCCATTCCGCTTCCTTCCTTTCGTTTTATTTCGTTGTTGTAACTTTGATTACCCGCCCCAGACGATTCGGAAAGACGCTGAACCTTAACATGGTGGAACACTTTTTCTCTGTCAGCCATTCCGACCAGGAAGCTCTGTTTTGCAATCTGTCTGGCAGAAAGAAAAGTACCGGAAACTTAAGGGAATCATAGAAAAACCGTACAATAAATATGACTTTCTTCTGGAAAGGAGGACTATCTAAGAACATTTCCCTTTCTTCCCTCAAAGGGATAACAACCGTTTCGCAAGATCCAGATATTTTTTACTGACAGCCAGTCCCGCATCCCCTTCCACAACCGTCATTCCCATTTCTTCATAGTGATGAATCTCCCTGCTCCTTGGAATATCTGCCAGAATCTCCAGATGATTCTCCTGTGCAAAAGCTTTCACCTTTTCCTCTTCCCCTTCTACGTCCCGCCGGTTAAGGATGATTCCCCCGACCGACGCATAGCCCCGGTCTTCAAAATTCTTTACCGCCGTATGAATATTACCGGCAGCATAGAGCGCCATCTTTTCCCCCGAAGTGACAATCAGCACCTTCCTGGCATATCCTTCCCGGATCGGCGCTGCAAACCCTCCGCACACCACATCTCCCAGGACATCATACAGAACCACGTCCGGCTGATACACTCCGAACAGATCCAGTTCTTCCAGTAAGGAAAATGTGGCAAGGATCCCCCGGCCCGCACATCCAAGTCCCGGTGTCGGCCCTCCTGTTTCCAGACAGATGACGCCGCCAAACCCTTCTGCAGCAATCTCTTCCAGACTGCCAACGCCTTCCTCGTGCTCTTTCAGATAATTCATGACCGGCGTCAGAGCTTTTCCATGCAGCAGATTCATCGTAGAGTCTGCCTTGGGGTCACATCCGATCTGAACGACTTTTTTCCCCATGACGGCAAATGCGGCCGCCAGATTACTGGTGGTCGTTGATTTTCCGATTCCGCCTTTTCCATATACCGCTAACTTTAACATCTCAGTTCCCTCTCCCATATACCGCTAACTTTAACATCTTAGTTTTCCCTCTCCAAAGCTGCCTTGATCTGCGCAAGCGCATGCAGCATACTCTTTCTGTCACAGGCAACATTGAATCTCACATACTGCCTCCCCGCTGACCCGAACTCTGTGCCCCCGCTCAGAGCCAGACGGCACTTTTCAATCCAGAAACGCCGCAGTTGACCGTCGTCAAGTCCCAGACCCCGGCAGTCCACCCACATCAGATAGGTCGCCTGGGAAGGTTCCACCTTAAACTGGGGCAGATTCTCTTCTACATACCTTACGAAGCAGTCCCGGTTTCCTTTCAGATAAATCAGCAGTTCCTTAAGCCATTCTTCACTTTCCAGATACCCGCCTACCGTAACCGGTTCCACGAACGCATGCTCAAAGGGATAACACATTGCCTTCATTTTCTGACGAACCCGTTCCCGGAGGGATTCTTCTTCAATAATCATGCCTGCTGTCTGAATCCCCGCCACATTGAAGGTCTTACTGGGAGCGATCAGCGTCACGCAGCTTACGCCTGCCGGTCCTGCCGCCAGCGCCGCCATGGTGTGTTTCCCTTCGAAAACCAGATCATAATGAACTTCGTCTGAGATTACGATGAAACCATGCCTCGCACAGAACTCCATAACCTCAGACAGTTCCTCCCTGCTCCAGACTCTTCCCACAGGATTATGGGGATTGCACAGCAGGAAAACCTTCGTGTCTGGCGTCACCCGCCGCTCCATGTCTTCCAGATCAAAACTCCACAGACCGTCCTTTTTTACCAGGGGACTTTCCGTCACCTTCCGGTCGCACCCGGTAATGGTCCCAAAGAAATTTCCATAGACCGGCGTATTCACCAGCACGCCGTCTCCCTCCCTGGTCAGGGCCTGCAGGACAACGCTAAGTCCGGCCATCACTGTAGAACAATACAGAATCCATTCCTTTTCTACCGGATAATCATGCCTTCTGTCAAGCCAGTACCGGACTGCCTCATAATATTGGGGCGACAGCAGTTCGTAGCCGTAAATTCCTTCCTCTGCACGCTCTCTGATTCTTTTCTGAATCGCCGGTGAGGCCTCAAATTCCATATCCGCCACCCACATGGGATAGAGATCCTTCTCGCCGT
The DNA here is from genome assembly GCA_910587575.1 of uncultured Dorea sp. Taxonomy (GTDB): domain Bacteria; phylum Bacillota; class Clostridia; order Lachnospirales; family Lachnospiraceae; genus Sporofaciens. Next base: position 8,659 of record CAJULU010000083.1, on the reverse strand, counting down.
AGAGCATATCCAGAGCCTTCCACTTAAAAGAATTGGTATTCTTACGCAAAGTTATTTTATCAAAATCTGTACTCATCTTATCCTTTCCCCTCCTTCTCTCTCTTATCCTTTCCAGAGTTCCTTAAGGCTGCTTTTCAGAAAACGGTATCCTTTTTCCCCGATCAGATTCGTAAACGGAATCGTATTGTAATCCCCGATTACCATCGCCATATGCGGTTCATAGGAATACTCCCGGATATCAGGCGTATGATTGTGTGCACAGACTGCCGGATGGGATATCACAATATATGGCTGTTCTTCCCCGAAAAATCTGCTGATCATTGCGTCCCCGATCACAACGTCATATGGCGTACCTTCTGCAATCAGCCGTTCCAGGTCTTCTTCATATTTTACATGCCCATCTCCTGGTTCCATATAATCCCGTTCCATAGTGAAAAAGGACACCACATTCACCTCTTCGAATCCAAACTGCTCCCTTAAACAATTTCTGACCATGTTTCCCGCAAACTGTTCCATCACGATACAGGCCCTTTTTCCTTCCCCGAAATGCCGCTCTTTCCCCGCTTTCCCTTCTGTCCCTACGGGGAATCCGATTTCGTAGGGAATGCCGAACCACTCCTTCATTTTCCTCACAGTGGATAACCCGGAAACCGACACGGCAATATTAAGCGAAGCTTCCCTGCCTTTCGCAATCTCCGGTATGTCCGCACCCATTCCCCATATGTATACGTTCTGATACCCTCTTTTTTTCAGATGTTCTGTAAAATCCTCCGCCATCTCCTGTGACCACCCGTCCAATGGGGTTGCTCCGATTACATTCACGGTACTCTGTCCGTTCTCTGCCATGTTCTCCCGCCCCGGCTCCTTTGCCGGCCCCTTTGGAACGAACCGGTCAAGAAGCGCTTCGTAGGCCATCCTCTGGCCAAGGTCATACCTTCCCAGTCCGTGAGTGTCAAGCCCCAGAACCGGGCAGTGCGTTTTCTTTTCTATGATTCTGGCGATTGCCTGTATGTCCGTCCCAAGCACAGTGGGAATGGGTGAGCCGCAGACAGCGATAAAACTGCACCCCAGATCCTTCCATGCCTGCACCGTCTTATTGATCACAATACTGTCATTGCCGGTAACCGCCTCAATCTCACTCATGTTCGTGTGAAACACATTCTTTTTCTTATCCATCCACCGGAACTCGTCAGCATAACAATAGTTTCCCGTGCAGCCGCCCTGCCCGTGGAGAACCTTCAGACAGTCCATTTCAAAAAGCACGGAAAACGCTCCGCTGTAATCTGCCGCCAGAGCCGGTAAATATCTAAATAACCTCTTCATCTGTCCCCTCCCGGCCAGTTCCCATACATTCTTCCACCTTAGAAACAAAACGGTTGATACTTGCGTAATCCGTATCATGCTGAACATGCTCCATGGTAATCCATTTCGTATCCGGACAGCCATAAAACCAGTCTTCATGTGTACCGATTGCCAGATCTGCCTTCAAAGGTTTCTTTTCTATCACCTGCACCATACTTGGATGTGACATCATCACCACCCGGGTCTCTGGTGAATTCCGGGAAAGCCAGTTGATTTCTTCTTTCTTCGATCCGATAGATCCATCACAGAAAATATATTTCACAGGAAGTCCGATCTTACACAGATCCACTGCCATCTGAAAGGAGTTCACCATTCCGGCATAGGATTCCCCCACTGCAATGGATTTCCCCCTCAGCAGATTCCTTAATTTCTCCACCTGTTTCTTTGTATACCGGTACTCTTCCCCGTCATCCAGGGGCACGCCGAGACAGCGGGAAAGGTTCTGGTACATCTCATGAA
>CAJULU010000083.1:0-6828 GCA_910587575.1 uncultured Dorea sp. | reverse complement strand
TCCGGGTCAAATGTGGGATATGCCTGCATATAAGGAATCCCGTTCCTGGCCTCCATCCGTTTTGCCGCCTGGATGCCAAAAGGAACGCCTGCCACATTCAGCCTTGCACGGCCCATTTCCTGGAATTCTTCTAATGTCTGGCACTGGGCAAGATGACGGACCGTTTTTATCCCGGCATTTCTGAGAATCCGGTAAAATTCACTGTCTTTGTGTACGGGACGGAGACGCCCGATCATATTCACTGCGTCAAGACGCGCCAGATCCCGGCTGTCTTCCAGCATGGAGAATACTTTATACCATAATTTCTGCTGAGGATGGGCATTTCCAATCACAGGATCCATCCATACCGTCTCCATCGGGACATGGTACTTTCCAGATAATTTTCTTGTCAGATTCTCTATATCCGAAGACATCAGCCTGTCGATGCAGGAAGCGCCGATCAGAAGAAGTCCGGGAGCAGGCTTCACACATGCGAGAATCTCTCTTACCGCCTCCTCAATGGCTTCCAGATGTGCACCTGTAACAATGTCTTTTTCCTCTTCCTCCAGAAAAAAGACTCTTCCCGTCCTCTGCCATGGATAAACCGTAATGTGCCTTGCACACGCCGGAGGTGAGACAAATAAAATCACCGACTCCGGCACCATCAGAGAGATGTCTATAATACTTCCACAGCCTTTGCTGTTGGAAACAAATGATAAATGGGGTTCTGCCGCCCCCTGCCCCGATTCGTTTAATTTTCTGATTTCCTCAATCCCGTATATCAGCGGTTCTCTCATATCCTTCTCCTTCTTAGCCCTGCCCAAAAGTCCGCCGGACCTCATCAACATATGCCAGCATTGCCATCACCCCTGTGGCCAAAGCCTCTTCATCCACGTCAAAATACGGGCTGTGATGAGGCGCCCCAAAACCAAAGGCTTCGTTTCTGATTCCCAGATAAGCAAAAACTCCCGGATATTCCCTGGTATACCGGGCAAATGTCTCAGATGCGCACCAGGGTCTTGAGAAGACAACGGAACCCTCCGGCAGAAGAGACTCCAACCGTTTCTTTGCCATTTTGGCATATGTCTGGTCATTGACCACCGGACTTAGAAAATCCTCCGGCGCTTTGAGATACTCAACCATACAGTCATTCATTTCTGCCGTATGATCAATCACTTTCCTCAGAATTGCAACGGCCTTTCCTGCCGCCTCTTCATGAAAAAACCGCAGCGTACCGCCTACCCTGGCAGTCTCTGGTATGATATTGCAGGAATCGCCGCCCTGAATCCGGGTAATTCCCAATGTCACCATCTCATAAGGATCCAGCCGGTTCGGCCATGCCGCTGCCAGATTGTTTAACATAGCCGCAGCACAGAATACAGGATTCGCTGCCAGATCAGGCCTGGCGCCATGTCCTCCCCTTCCTTTTACCAGAAGATCAATCACGGATATGCCCGCCATTCTGGCGCCGGGTTCCACACAGATCCGCCCCGATTCCAGTTCGCTGTAAACATGAAGCGCAAAGCAGGTATCAATCCGGAACTGCTTCAGAGCCTCTATCATGTCTCCTACGCCAGAGCCGGTCTCTTCGCCCGACTCAAAACAGGCATAGACCACCCCTGTCAGTTTCTCACGGTTGTCAGCCAGAATCCTCACAGCCCCTAATAACATGGCCGTGTGCGCATCATGCCCGCAGGCATGGCAGGTTCCTTTGTTCTCAGATATGCAGGCTCTTTTTTGTGTCAGATTTTCCCCGGCTTCCGGAATGGGAAGCGCATCCATATCTGCCCGCAGAAGGATGTGCGCCCCTTCCTTTCCCGTGTCCAGCACTGCGATCAGCCCCGTATCTCCTGCTTTCAGAACCCTCAGACCTTTTTCTTCCAGTTCCTGCCGGATAAATCTGCTGGTTTTTCTCTCTTTTCCTCCAGGTTCCGCATAACGGTGTACGGTTCTCCTGCATTCAATTACATAATCCCGCTTTTCTTCTGATAATCTGATAATCTCTTCGTTATTCATCATCTTACACTATTCCATATTTGAACTGATAAATCTTCTGGTACGTTCTGTTCTGGGATTGCCGAAAAATTCTTCCGGCGGCGCCTGCTCCACGATCTTTCCGCCCTCCATAAATACAATCTCATCTGCCACGCTCTTTGCAAATTTCATCTCATGGGTCACGATCAGCATCGTGGTATGCTGTTTTGCCAGATCCTGGATTACTTCCAGTACCTCTGACACCAGTTCCGGGTCTAATGCGGATGTAGGCTCATCGAACAAGATAATGTCCGGGTTCACTCCCATTGCCCTTGCAATCCCGACTCTCTGCTTCTCCCCGCCGGACAGCGTCTCTGGGTATGCATCTTTTTTCTCAAGCATACCCACCTTCTCAAGCAGCCCAAGGGCAATTTCCTCAGCTTTCCTGTCCTCCATTTTTTTCACTGCGGTAAGGGGCAGTTTAATGTTCTCTATGGCTGTTTTGTTTCTGTAAAGGTTGGAATTCTGGAATACCATGGACGTTCTGGAACGCAGTACCTGAATCTCTGCCTTACTGATCTTCTCATAATCCGCCTCGAAGTCCCCCAGCTTAATCCTCCCCTTTTCCGGCCGTTCTAATAAATTAATACAACGCAGGAGCGTGGATTTCCCCGTACCGGAAGGCCCGATCACTACCACGACTTTCCCTTTTTCTATCTTCAGACTGACATCATTTAAAACCATCTGGGTACCAAACGTTTTACTCAAATTCTTAATTTCTATCATTTTTTAACTCCTCTGACTAAACAAAAAAAGAAACAAAGAGGATGCCTCACAGCACCCTCTGAAAATTATTTCCGATAAGCGACACCAATCTTCTGCTCAATCATTCGCTGAACACGGCCAAGAACAGCAGCCAGCGCCCAGTAGAATGCCGCCGCCAGAATATAGGTCTCAAATGTCTTATAATAAGTTGCTGCAGTCAGCTGCGCTTCACCCATAATATCCTGTATTCCGATTGTCATACCCAGCGAAGACATCTTAATCAGATCCAGGCAAGAGTTGGTGATTGGCGGAATCGCCGCCACCGCTGCCTGAGGCAGAATCACCTTTGTCATCATCTGCGTATATGTAAGCCCGAATGCCAGACATGCTTCATACTGCCCCTGATCAATACTTTCAATGGCGCCCCGGATGCTTTCTGAAATATATGCCGCCGCATTTAACGCCAGGCACAGAATCAGCGCCAGAGTCTTGGGACAATTCTTCATGATGTCCATTACCATGGGAAGTCCGTAATAAAAGATAAACAGCTGGATCAAAAGCGGAGTCCCCCGGAAGTAAGACACATAGATCTTCACAAACTGGTTCAGTCCCTTGATCTTAAAATGCTGGATTACCGCAAGAAGCGCTCCTAACACTACACTGAGGAAAAATGCCGCCGCAGATACATAGATTGTAATTCCCAGCCCTTTCACGAGCAGCGGTACCAGAATCCTGGCATAAGGAATAAATGTTTCTGTTAAATATTCCATCTTAACCTACCTTATTACTTTTCAACCGAAATATCGATACCAACCCACTTTTCCGAAAGTTCTTTTAATGTTCCGTCTTCTCTCAGAATCTTAATGAATTCATTCAGAGCATCCAGAAGTTCCGTATTATTCTTGTCAACGGCGATCGTTGCCGGCGCATACTCGAATGGATCCAGCATCTGAATCTTAAGGTCTGCATTCTCCTTCATGGCCATGGAGGTCTGGATATCCTGTGCCAGAACCGCGTCAATTCTGCCGTATTCAAGGTCTGCAAACATCGCCTCTAACGTTGCTGATGTATACACTTCAAATGTCACGTCTCCGTCCGGATACATCGCTTCTACGGACGCCTGCATACTGTTCCCGGAACCGACGCCGACCTTTTTCCCCGCCAGGTCTTCCACACTCTTAATGTCCTCATTGTCCTGGGATACCACTACAGTGGAACCATAGTAATTGATCGGATCCGTAAATGCAAATGTCTTTTCCCGCTCTGCGTCCGGAGCCATCTGTGCGGAAACCGCATCCGCTTTTCCGGACTGGAGCAGTCCCAGCAGACCGCTGAAATCAGCAAATTCCCACTCTACCTTGATTCCTGTACGGGCTTCGAACTCGTTCCAGATATCAACGTCATACCCCTTCAGTTCTTCATCTTCTTTAAATTCAAAGGGAGCATATCCGGGGGAAGTGGCAACCGTAACCGACTCAAGGTCAAGTCCCAGGTCTAAAAGCCCTTCTTCCTGGTCCTCTCCTGAATCCGTGTTCTCCGTTCCTTCTGTCTTCCCTGTGTCCTCCGTACTCTCTGCGCTTTCCTTGTCCCCACATCCTGCTGCAAGTACACCAACCATTGACACACAAAGCAGAATACTGACTAACTTTCTTTTCATCATTCGACCTTCTTTCTAGAGATTCCCCATACTAATATTGGATTAGTATCTCTCTCATGTAAAAATTTGATATATTTGCATACATATTTTATCGTTTTGATATGCATTTGTCTAATCAATATTTCAAATATAAAGGTCTGTTTATTATATTTTTCTATACCAGAATCCAACCACCCGGTAATTCTTTTATCCTGTTAATCTCCATCCATGTATTTATCTCTTGATCTGGACGAATAAAGCGGCTGCCGGGAAATATTCCTTTCCCGGCAGCCGCTTTACTTTAAAACAATTCCTTTACCGTAGGATAAATCTTCTTAAACTTCTGATACCTCTCCTCATACTTTGCCACAAGCTCCGGCTCCGGCTCCACCGTATCCACAACCTTCACAACCTTCCTGGCGATGGTCTCCACATCCGGATATTCTCCGCAGCCTACCGCCGCGAGCATGGCGCCGCCAAGGGCGGGCCCTTCCTCGCTCTCGATTACATCCACCTTAAGGTTCATAATATTGGCAAGAATCTTCTTCCACAGCGGGCTCTTCGCGCCGCCGCCGCAGATCTTCGTGCGTTCAATCTTAATCCCCAGGCTCTTTGCCACCTCCAGAGAATCCCGGAGCCCGAAGGTTACACCTTCCAGTACCGCCTGGGTCATATCTTCCCTGGTGGTATCCATCGTCATACCGATAAACATAGCCCTTGCATCCGGATTATTATGCGGGGAACGCTCCCCCATCAGATACGGAAGATAAAATACCTGGTTCTCCCCAAGCTTTGTAATATTCGCCTGCTCTGCCGCAAAATCCTTCGTCTTCAGAATGTCCTCGTTCCACCACTTGTTACAGGACGCAGCGCTGAGCATACATCCCATCAGATGGTAATGCCCGTCAGAATGTGCGAACGAATGCAGCGCATTATTCTGATCCACGCCAAAGGACTTGCTGGAAATGAAGATGGTACCGGACGTTCCCAGGGAAATGTTACACATTCCGTCTCCTACCGTTCCCGTCCCCACAGCAGCAGCCGCATTGTCTCCTGCGCCTGCGATGACCTTTACCTCTGCAGATAATCCCAGTTCTTCGGCAATCTCCGGCTTCAAGGTTCCTACCACTTCATAACTTTCATATAATTTCGGCAGCTGTTCCTCTGTAATACCGCAGATCTCCATCATTTCCTTAGACCAGCAGCGGTTCTTTACATCCATGAGCAGCATACCGGACGCATCGGACACGTCCGTACAGAATGAACCGGACAGGCAGTATGCCAGATAATCCTTGGGCAGCATGATCTTACAGATCTTTTCAAAATTCTCCGGCTCATGCTTCTTCATCCAGAGAATCTTCGGTGCCGTGAATCCTGCGAACGCAATGTTCGCCGTGTACTCGGACAATTTATCCTTGCCGATCTCCTGGTTCAGATAATCCGTCTCTTCCCCGGTCCGTCCATCGTTCCAGAGAATCGCCGGACGGATTACATGATCATCCTTATCCAGAGCTACCAGTCCATGCATCTGTCCTCCGAAGCTGATACCAGCTACCTGGCTCTTATCGCATTCGCTGACCAGTTCCCTGATTCCTGCCATGGATCCGGCAAACCAGTCCTCCGGCTTCTGCTCCGACCAGCCCGGATGGGGGAAATACAGAGGATATTCCTTTGAAACGATCTTCTGGATCTTTCCTTCTCCGTCCATCAGCAAAAGCTTCACCGCAGAGGTTCCCAAATCTACTCCTATATATAACATTCTTTTTTCCTCCTGCCAAGACACAGCAACGTTTGTGCCGGTCACTATCTCCACGGATTCTCTGTCGGATATCTTACACCTGCCGGCTGATTGTATCCAATCTCTTCCACAGGTACTCCGATATACTTGAATACTTCAAATAATGCCTTTCCGTGATGTCCGAACGCAACGGCTCCGTGATGCGGGTATCCGCCCTCGATCAGCACATGACGGTAGAATCTTCCCATCTCCGGGATCGCAAATACACCGATACCGCCAAATGAACGGGTTGCAACCGGAAGAACCTCGCCGTGGGCAATGTAAGCACGAAGCTTGTTATCAGCCGTGCTCTGCAGACGGTAGAACGTAATGTCGCCGGGAACAATATCTCCTTCCAGGGTCCCCTGTGTCACTTCCTCAGGCAGAGCCCTCGCCATAATCATCTGATACTTCATCTCACAGAAGGACAGCTTCTTGGAGGCCGTATTGCCGCAGTGGAAGCCCATGAACGTATCCCGCTGTGTATAATTATATTTGCCCTTAATATCTTCTTCATACATATCCTTTGGCACAGAGTTGTTGATATCCAGAAGCGTTACGATATCATCACTTACGATTGTTCCGATAAACTCACTCAATGCACCGTAAATATCCACTTCACAGGATACCGGAATTCCCTGTGCGGTCAGACGGCTGTTCACATAGCAGGGAACAAAACCGAACTGGGTCTGGAATG
>CAJULU010000082.1 GCA_910587575.1 uncultured Dorea sp. | reverse complement strand
CTCGTCTTTTCCATGTCCTCTGTAAGTTCTGGTTGCAACAAACTCACCAAGCTTGTGGCCTACCATATCCTCAGTTACATATACAGGTACATGTTTTCTTCCGTCATGAACGGCAATTGTATGTCCAACCATGCTTGGGAAGATTGTAGAACGGCGGGACCAGGTCTTGATTACAGACTTGTCACCGGAAGCGTTCATAGCGTCAATCTTCTTGAGCAGACTTGCATCTGCGAATGGTCCTTTTTTAACTGAACGTGCCATAGGTTATAACCTCCTCCATGAAAATTATTTGATTGCTCTGCCGTCTCTTCTTCTTACGATCAGCTTGTTAGAAGACTTGTTTTTCTTTCTTGTCTTAAGACCAAGCGCCGGCTTGCCCCAAGGTGTACATGGACCCGGACGTCCGATTCCGGTCTTACCTTCACCACCGCCGTGCGGATGGTCGTTCGGGTTCATAACAGAACCGCGGACAGTAGGTCTGATACCCATGTGGCGTTTACGTCCTGCCTTACCGATGTTAATCAGATTGTGGTCTCCGTTACCCACAACTCCGACAGAAGCGCGGCAGACAATCGGAACCATTCTCATTTCTCCGGAAGGAAGCCGAAGCGTTGCATACTTGCCTTCTTTTGCCATCAGCTGTGCGCTGTTCCCTGCGGAACGTACAAGCTGACCGCCTTTTCCTGGATAGAGTTCGATATTGTGAATCTGAGTACCTACCGGGATCTCAGAAAGTGGCAGGCAGTTTCCTACTCTTACCTCGGCTTCCGGTCCGTTCATGACCTTCATGCCGTCTTTCAGCCCTTCCGGCGCAAGGATATATGCCTTCTCGCCGTCCGCATAACAGATCAGTGCGATATTCGCTGTCCTGTTCGGATCGTACTCGATACCAATTACTGTTGCAGGGATTCCATCTTTCCTTCTCTTGAAGTCGATAATCCTGTATTTTCTCTTAGCGCCGCCTCCGCGGTGTCTAACTGTAATCTTACCTTGATTGTTACGTCCTGCCTGTCTGCTCTTTGGAGCTAACAAAGACTTCTCTGGTGTCTTCTTGGTGATTTCTGAGAAATCAGAACCAGTCATCTGTCTTCTGGAAGGCGTATATGGGCGGTATGTTTTAATTCCCATGGTTACTTCTCCTTTCAATCCTGTTTATTATCACGGTTTCTATCCGTATGCATTGAGCACTTAGCGAGGTCTCTCACGAGCTTAGTGCGAAAGCACATCGAGACACTTAGCGAGGTCCTTCACGAGCTTAGTAGCTGCGATGTTTCCTTCGAGCTTAGTAGTCGTGGTGTTCCCTTCCTTCGCCAAGTCTTATAGGCCCTCAAAAATCTCGATCTCAGCGCTGTCAGCCGTCAGCTTTACGATCGCTTTCTTCGTCTTAGCCGTCCTGCCGAACTTCATCGTTCCGCGGACTCTTCTCTTCTTACCAGGGCAGTTCATCGTATTCACGCTCTCCACCTTGGTACCGTTGAACATCTTCTCAACAGCTTCCTTTATCTGTGACTTATTTGCTTCCGGGTGAACCAGGAAGGTATACTTCTTATCTCCCATGAGCTCCATGCTCTTCTCTGTTACGACCGGCTTAAGGATTACATCATAATATTTAATATCAGCCATTATGCGTACACCTCCTCAATATTGGCAACAACAGCTTTCGTTGCGATCACTGTGTTGTACTTCAAGATATCGTACACATTGATCGTATTCGTCTTTGCAGTCTTCACACCGGCAATATTTCTTGCGGAAAGTTCTGCGTTCTTATTGTCGTCTTCTAATACGATCAACGCCTTGGATACATCTAAATTCTTCAGAATATTCGCAAAATTCTTCGTCTTGATCTCATCAAACCTGATCTCGTCAACAACGATGAATTTCTTTTCTTCTACTCTGGAGGTCAAAGCAGACTTAAGAGCCGCTCTTTTCTCCTTCTTATTCATCTTGAATGAATAATCTCTCGGCACCGGTGCGAATACCACGCCGCCGCCTGTCCACTGCGGAGCTCTCGTTGAACCCTGTCTTGCATGACCGGTTCCTTTCTGTCTCCATGGTTTTCTTCCACCGCCGGAAACTTCAGAACGTGTCTTCGCTTTCTGTGTTCCCTGACGTCTATTTGCAAGCTGGCTGACAACTGCCATGTGTACAAGATGTTCATTCACTTCCACACCAAATACAGCATCGTTTAAGTCGATTGTGCCAACTTCTTTGCCTTCGATGTTATAAACGGATACGTTTGCCATCTCTAGTGTCCTCCTTCCTTCGTCAAAGCTTAGTTCGCTTTTACCGCTTCCTTAATAGTTACTAAAGATTTCTTCGGTCCAGGTACAGAACCCTTGATCAGAAGCAGGTTATTCTCAGCGTCTACACGCACAACCTCAAGATTCTGAATCGTGATTCTCTTGTTACCCATCTGCCCAGGCATCTTCTTCCCCTTGAATACCTTGCTCGGATCAGAAGCAGCTCCGTTGGAACCTGCATGACGATGGAACTTAGAACCGTGGGTCATAGGACCTCTGTGCTGTCCATGTCTCTTAATTGCACCCTGGAATCCCTTACCTTTGGAAATTGCAGTTGCGTCAATCTTGTCGCCCGCAGCGAAGATGTCCGCCTTAATCTCCTGTCCCAGTTCATATTCGCCTGCATTCTCAAATTTAAATTCTCTGATAAATCTCTTGCTGGATACACCTGCTTTTGCAAAATGTCCCTGCTCCGCCTTTGTGGCGCCGTGACGATGAACAATCTCCTTCTTACCGCTCTTGTCCTTATTGACAATCCGGTTCTTCTTATCAACGAATCCGACCTGAACCGCCTCGTAGCCATCGTTCTCTAACGTCTTGATCTGCGTAACCACGCAGGGGCCAGCCTCAAGAACCGTTACCGGCGTCAGTGTTCCGTCTTCGTTGAAGATCTGAGTCATTCCGACTTTTGTAGCTAAGATAGCCTTCTTCATTATAATTACCTCCTGTGATTTACAGCGGAACGCACACGGCGTTCATCCTAAATATAGGAATACTGTTTACTTACTCTTCATCTTGATATCAATGTACACACCTGCGGGCATCTCAAGTCTTGCCAGTGCGTCAACCGTCTTCTGGGTCGGTGCGATGATATCAATCAGTCTCTTATGAGTCCTCTGTTCAAACTGTTCTCTGGAATCCTTATACTTGTGAACAGCCCTTAAGATTGTAACTACTTCCTTCTTTGTCGGAAGCGGTACCGGTCCGCTCACCTTAGATCCATTCTTCTTCACAGTTTCGATGATTTTCCTGGCGGATGCATCAACCAGCTGATGGTCATACGCCTTCAAAGTGATTCTCATTACTTGACTTGCCATAAAAAAAGTCGCCTCCTTTTCGTACTTTTCAACTCAGTACGACAAGCGGTGACTGTACACTCTCCCGTGTGTGTCGTGAGAACCTCACACGTTGTTACCCGCAGATACCAGACGGGCTGTTGTGATTCGTACAGTGACTTGTCGCCAGTTTCCTAACTTGACATTCGCTCTGCGGAAAAACCTGCCACTTGCGGCAGCAACCTCACGCTTCATCGCTATCATGTCACAGCTTTTTTAGTATATCTGAGAAAATTACATTTTTCAAGCCTTTTTTGAGAAATATTGTATTTTTTTCGATACAACCCTCTATTCACACAGTTCTCTCCTGGTCTGTTCAAAACAGAAATCCATATAAGCGTTCCGCACCTCCTTTTCCCTTCTGCGGCTCATATAGACCTTCTTTCCATTACTCATTTCGAAATAATGATCTCCTGACTTAACCACCTCGTAAAAATTAATCACAATTCCTTTGGAACAACACTGAAAATACGGGAACCCGCAGAGCCGTTTTTCCAGTTCCGTCTGGGAAATTCTCGTCCGGATATCTTCTCCCTTCTTATTATAAACAGTTACGATATGGTTACTGTACTCTGTGTAAATGATATTCCGCAGTACCAGCTGCTGTCCGTCCGGCAGGACAATAAACCGGCCCGACTCATATTCATCCAGCTCAAGCCTGTCGAACATGTCCGAAATTCCCTGTTCTGTCACAGGCTTACGCAGATAATAATGTGCGCGCACTTCGTAACTTTCACTTGCGAACTCATTACCGGACGTACAGAAAACCAGCCGGACGTCTTCATCCCTCTGGCGGATCCGCCGCGCGGCCTCAATCCCGTCCATCCCCTCCATATAGATATCCAGCAGAATCAGTTCAAATCCATAGGGTTCCCATGCATCCAGAAATTCTTCGGCGCTTCGGAAGGCCGCAATCTCCTCTTCCAGATACCCGGATTTTTGCAGAAACTGCCTGATCATCCCGGTTAGGTACCGCAATTCACTCTGTTCATCGTCTATCACAGCAATTTTCATCTATTCTCTCCAAAACATTGATTTCATCTGCTTCATGTTTTTTTATGATACCACATCTTTATTAAGGAAACAATATTCTCTCTCCTGTCAGCTTTCACCACTTGAGTAAAAAAAATACCGTTTGAGATACGGTATTGAATGTCTGATTTGCAGCTTTGTATAATTTTTCTGTACAGTCTGAATAACTGACTGTACAGAAACCACAGGGGATCTGCAGCCCGCAGCAATCCCGGCATGAAGGAGTGCAAAGATTTATGAAAATGAAAACGAACCGGCCGGCAGCCTTCTTTCTGGCTGCAGCGCTGCTGCCAATTCTGTCATCAGCCGCCTTTACCGTTTCTGCCGAACCAGAGCAGAATCAGGCAGGCTATGTGACATCTGGCGAAGAAAATCCAGACGCCTCAGACGGACATATGGATGAAAATGACATTACACAGAAGACAGAAAAAGAGAATATTACTCCGGACACAGAGAATATTCAAATGGCATCCCCGACTGCTCCGCAGGCTGATACACCTCTTGCAGCAGGCAAAGTGACTTATGAGACAACAGATAATTATACCCATAACATCTATGCTAACGGACAGCCTCTGATTATGGAATCTTCCGAAATGGTCAATTATGCAAAACTGTATCTGGATTCTAACGGAAACGGAATCGGAGAGGCTGCAGAGGAAATCACTGCCTTTCAAGGTGACGGCCTTTCTGCCGGCAGCGGTATCTACTATCTGGAGAACTATGGATATTTTCTCCCAAACTCGACCATCTACGGCGGCGCCAGAGACGGAATCTGCCAATATGATACCAGTATCACCCTTACCGGGACAACTGCCCCATCCGGAGATTATGTCAGGGCAGTCTACGGCGGCAGTAAAAGCGGAACTCTTACCGGAAATACCCATATCAATATTTCCGGCGGCAATGTCAGAAGGGTTTACGGCGGCGGTGAAGATGCTGCGACAAACGGGGATACTGCCATTTACATGACAGGCGGCGCCGTGTCAGAATCCACATACGGCGGAAGCGTTTCCGGGCAGATCACAGGAAATACCAGTATTACGATAGAAGCCGGCCAGACTGCCTCCGTCTATGGCGGGAACGAATACTCCGGGCTGATCACAGGAGATACCGGCCTGACATTCGCCGCCGGCGCCAGTGTCAATGGCTGGGTCTACGGCGGCGGCGCCGGAATCTCTGCAGACTCCATAACAGAAGTTGCCGGAAGCACTAACATTCTGGTCAACGGCGGGACATTCATCCATAATCTGTATGGCGGCGGCGGATGGAACGGCGCAAAGACAGGTAACAGCAACATCATCATCAATGGCGGTGAATTCAGGAACGACAGCTGGATTTACGGGGGCGGGGAGGAAGAATCTTCTGTGACTGGCAAAGTATCTGTCACCGTCAATGGCGGAACCGTATCCGGAATATGCGCAACAGGCGCAGGATATAACGGAACAGCTGCCAGCGTGTGCGATGCCGAGATTCATCTCAAGGGCGGCGCTGTCAGTCTGTTTTCTGCGCTTCCGAACAGCAATACCGCTGTCAACGGCAATCTGACCCTTGATCTGACCGGGGAGTCATTTTCCAATACAGACATATTTCTGGGGTGGGCCGACAATCCTGCCCCATTGAAAAACGTTTCCGTCACGCTTACCAATGGAAAGGCAAGGCTTCTGAAGCTTCAGTCACCGGTCACGGAACAGCTGTCCATCTGTCTGGAACAGGCGGATATTACCGATCTTGTACTTCTGAACGATACACTTGCATCCGCCAGAGAAGCCACTCTTTCTTATAAGGACTGCGGTTCTCCAACCGGACGGTTCGGAACCTTTGTACAGGGATCTTACGGTTATTTTACGGATATCGACAATCCTCTGCTGACAGGCTCCCATTTGTATAAGAACCAGTTTACCTCCATCACATTTCAGAACAGCTACGTGAATTTCTATGATGATTCCCTGTCCGGCGATGACAACGGACCGGAAACCTGTACAGAAAAGCTGATCCTTGACGGCGGTGCATTGCGTCTGACCGGGAATATGCTCACCTATATGCCGGAAACCGAGTTTCAGAATCAGCCGCTGCTGATCCGTACCAGCAGTTTCCGGGAGGGAATTCATTTTGAAAAGAATCCCACAGGTTCTGCCAGGCTTCAGTGGATGGACAATGACGGAGCCGGAATTCCTGAAAATATGACACTCCACAGCATTGCGGAAACGCCCGTTGATACGCCTGACGATACCTTTACTGCAGCTGCCACCGGATATGCACTGACAAGAGACACCGGCACCCGCTCAGACCCTGCGACAGGGCAGACCATCTGGCAGGGAACCGTCTGGTACACAGATAAAACGGGACTGTTCTGCAAATGCCAGACATCAGACTCTGACCTGACAGAAACCTTGCTGCCGCTGCCCGAGGGAAGCACGTCAGCCTCCTTTACCTTAAAAGACGCACTGACAGGAAATACCAACCTGTCCTCAAGCTGCCAGGTAATCGGTCATCGGGGAAAATCCCCGGATTTTACTTATTCCATTATCCCCGACGGGACGACCATTTCCGAGGCAGCCGTTGCCGGAGACATCCTGACTGTCGGCAGCACCGGCATCGTCCATCTTCAGATTGCGCAAGATCTGAACGGAAAAACACTTACATACGATACTTACGTGAAGATCCTTCAGATCCCCGGGGAAGACAATTTTCGTTTTACAAAAGATCTGGCAGAGGACATTCCCTTTTCCTTTAGCGGGAATGGTCTGGAATTCGATTCCAGGTACTCCTATATCTGGAATGAATCTGACCATGAATACCTGGATCCGGCCAATTATACCATGACACTGGAAGACGGAAAGCTTCAGTTCATTCTGAAGAAAGACTATCTGAACCAGCTCGGACTTGGCGAATACCATTTTCAGGCCACTGCATATGTCAAGGAGGATGACTTCCACGGCAAGCGTTACGACCACAATTTTAAGGTTACGATTGCCCTGCCCACGGAAGTAAATGACCCGGTCATTGAATTATCACAGAACCGTTACCAGTACGACGGAACCCCGAAGGAACCTTCCGTAACGGTAAAGAACGGGAAAACGGTCATTCCCGCCCATGAATATATGGTCAGCTACCAGAATAACCTCAATGCCGGTTCTGCTTCTGTTACCATCACAGATAATCCAGGGGGGAATTTTATTATAAATGGCAGGACGGAATTTGAGATTATCAATGAATATCGCCCGGAAAATGGTGTGGATTACATCACAACACCTTTGAAAGACAGCTGGACAAATAGCGATTTTGTAATCAGGGCAATGGACCACCGCCTTCTCTCTTCCGGAAATACACTGAATGATCAATGGGTAACAGAGATTGCCAGGTCCGGAGAAACTGAGGGCGCACCGGTTTCATTCTATGTAAAAAATACGGAAACCGGAGCGATTTCTCTTATGACCACAGAGCAATACAGGCTGGACAGAACGGAACCTGAAGACTTCGATATCCGTTTCAACAGAAATTCTGTCAAGAAGCTGATTCATGAGGTCACCTTTGGCCTGCTCTTCCGGGAAACCGTGGATGTAACGATTACTGCCAAAGATTCCTTAAGCGGAATCGGCGGGATTTCCTATTTTCTCTCTGATTCGGTACTGAGCGAAGAGCAGGTGGGCAGGATTACGGACTGGACAGACGGCAGCGCCTTTAGTCTCTCGCCCGAGGATGCGAAACAATTTATCGTATACGCAAAGGTGGCAGACCGTGCGGGGAATCTCGTATGTTTCGCTTCGGACGGCGCAGAGTTTGATCTGACTCCGCCTGCAATTACTGGCGTGACAGAAGATAAGGTTTATTACACCACACAGACTGTATCTGTAACAGACCGGCATCCGGGTACGGTTACGCTGGACGGGCAGAATGTTTCCGGCGATCTCATTCTTCCGGGAAACATAGAGAAAACCTACGTCATAAAAGCGGCAGACCAGGCAGGCAATGAAACTTCAGCCTCCATTACGATGAAGCCGATCCAGGACATCGCAGAACCAATCCAGGGACTTACAGCAGCAACTGTGACTTCTGACAACCAGCCTGATATCCGGGCAGTGGTAACCGAACTGGATCTGCTGCTTGAATCGGAACCTGCGACAGAGCAGGAGAAATCCCTCATTAAAGAACTGAAATCTGACGCAGAAGTCCTGGACACGCAGATTACTTCTGCCGGGAAAGCCGCTGACACGGCGGAAATACAGGCTGTTGAGGGGATTTCTGACGAGACGGTAAGTCTGGAAGATAAGGAACATCTGGTACAGGCCAGGGAGGCTCTTGAAAAGGCGCTGAATGAATATGGCGGGAACTACACGGAACAGGAAAAACAGGCAATCAGAGATGACATGGCCCGTATTGACGCATCTCTGGAAAGCATTCAGAATGTACAGACCGTGACAGAGACCATCCAGCATCTTCCAGAGGCAGACGTTGTAAGCCCGGATGACGAAAGCACAGAGCTTAAGGCGAAAGAAGCAAAAGACCTCTATGATACTCTGACAGAGCATGAAAAATCACTGACCGATACCTCGAAACTGGAACAGGTACTTGAAGCGCTGACAGACTATCAGATCCTGGAAGGCAATCATAGCCAGTGGGAGAATGACGGGAACCGGAACCTTGTTTTTAAAGCAAACGGACCTGTCCGGAAGTTTACGGGGATTCTGGTTGACGGTAAGCAGGTTGATACCGGAAATTACACCGCAGAATCCGGAAGTACGGTTATTACGCTGAAAGCAGCCTTTTTAGGAACATTATCAAATGGCAGGCATAGCCTGACCGTGCTTTATACGGACGGAAAGACTTCAGCCGTATTTGAGACCCTGGAAAAATCTCCCGGTGACGACACTTCGGGCAATCCCTCTGACAGCGGCAGCTCTTCCGGCAGCAGCAAACCCTCTGGCAGCGGAACGCCCTCTGGCGGCCAAAACGCAAAGACTCCTTCTGCAGCCGGCAGCTCTGGTTCCGTCCGCACCGGCAGTCAGGACCGTCCCCTGCAGTGGCTTATGTTTTTACTGGTATCCTGTGTCTGTATGAGCGGATCCATATTTTATAGAAAGAAGAAGACATTACCGGACTGATGTCTGCGGCAGAACAGTAAAAATCTGCAGATTCCGACGGCTGTCTGGAATTGGCTGCATTTACCCAGTGTATCGTATGTAAATGCCCATTCCTGACAGCCTTCTTTTCTTAGTGTGACTGTAATGTGAAATGAAAATGACCCGGCAGCACGCTTTTCTCATTCCATATGTCCGGAATGGATGAAAGACTGATTCCGTCTGAGATATCTCTGGGTATACCGGCATACGGCAAAGCATTTTCCACACAAGTCTGTCTCAATCCCTGTCGCCTCATACATAATCTCTTTCTGCTTCTGATAACATTTTTCTACCTCAACAATTCTTTCTCTGGGCATACCGGCCTCCCATAGTGTCCCATAAAGAGCCTGAGCCGGACAATGATCTACGCACAGGGAACATTCGCCGCACATAGATTCATTCACCGGGCCGTCACATTCCAGAGGTGCATTCGTCAGCAAAGAAGATATTCTGACCGCCGGGCCGAATGCTTCGGTTACAAGCAGGCCGTTCTTTCCGATCCAGCCAAGCCCTGCCCTTGTGGCTACGGTTTTGTGGGGAAGCTTCGTGCGTCTGTCTGAACGAATCTCCACACGGTCCGTTGTCTGAGCATAGGCCGCAAATCCCCGTTCCTGTAAAAATTTCTCCCCCTGCATGACAATCTCATTTAAACTATGATTCAGAGTATGATACAGATCACAATACTCCTTTGTGGGCGCTTCCATAAGATCCCGCACGATATTTCCGGGCACGGGAACCGCAACGGCAATGCCTGTACCGTAATCACATTCCCCGATTTCCTTAAGATTCCCAATCCCAACCAGTCCCGCTCCATGTGTAAGCAGCAGGTTCTTCAGTTCTTCCGTCAAATTCATCTTCCCAGGTCTCCTTTTTGTATTAATGTATCATATTTTTTTATTTTATGCGATAAAATTCTGCCCACAAAAGAGGCCGTTAATTAAAATGGTCGACATTTCAGAAAGGAACGGTCATAATGAAGATAAAAAACCAAGGAGAACCTATTTATGCAGAGATTAGAAACTTTTATTACAGATTACATGAAATACTGTAAGTCAATAAAAAAACTGGATCAGAAAACACTGAAATCTTATCGTATTGATTTAGCGCAGTTCCAGATATTTATGCAGGCATATCCCAATTTTGAAGATAAGGCAGCGATCAGTGATTATATTTCTTCACTCCATAACCAGTATATGCCAAGAACTACGAAAAGGAAGATTGCTACATTAAAAGCTTTCTTTCACTATCTGATTTATGAAGAGAGGATTGCCATGAATCCTTTTGACAAAATTAATGTCAGGTTCCGGGAACCGCAGATACTGCCCCGTACAATCCCGGAACCAACGATTGCAGCTTTCCTTTCTACTATGTATAAACAAAAGTCTCTTGCAGACACGACCTGCCAATACAACAGGATTCTCCGGGATATCGCCGTAATTGAGCTGCTTTTTTCCACAGGTGTCAGGATTTCAGAACTCTGTGCATTGACAATCCAGCAGGTGGATCTGGTGTCTTACAAAATTATTATTTACGGAAAGGGTTCTAAAGAACGGTTAATCCAGATCGGCAATGACGACGTCAAAAAGGTGATATCTGAATACTATGCGGCTTTTGAGACAGATATCCTGTCTACCGGGTGGTTTTTTATCAACCGCCTCCATCAGAGGTATTCCGAACAGTCTGTGCGGAATATGATTGTGAAATATCTGAAACTGGCTATGATAGATATGCATATCACTCCGCATATGTTCCGTCATTCTTTTGCAACATTGCTGCTTGAGGCAGATGTGGATATTCGATACATACAGAAGATGTTGGGACATAGTTCGATTAAAACGACAGAGATCTATACAAGCGTATCTATGGCGAAGCAGAAAAATATATTGACGACAAAGCATCCAAGGAATTTTATGAATTTGGATGGGTGTTAAAAAGAAAACTTTTATCTTTGCAATGACAGACTGAGCAGCGAATCGATTTCTTGACTGGAAATCGTATTCGCTACTTTTGTTACTGTCAATTTTCGTAATAATATAGAAGATAATTTATTATTATCTTTGATTATGGCGTTTTGAAGTCACAGCGGCAAA
>CAJULU010000081.1:3493-11762 GCA_910587575.1 uncultured Dorea sp. | reverse complement strand
TACCACATTCCCACAGCCTCCGCTCACCCCCCTTTTCCCCTCCGACTTTCTCCCGCTTTTGAAAAGAAAAAATAACGTTTTTTAGTTACGAGAATACTCTTTAGAGGGCCGTTTATTATCAATGAGTTTTTCCCTATTTTTTTGTTGTAATTATAGCCTGTCCACCCAGGAATTTCAAGTCCCCTGGACAGGCTATTTTAACACGCCTTTTAAGACCCTCAGAAGCCACACGAGCAGACCCAGGGGAGAAGGGACAGCCCCTCGCCAAACGCCCGCCAAGGCCCTCTGAACGCCGGTTGAAGGCCATAGATCACCGCGCCCGCATATCCGGCGGAACGATGCCCAGGGCCTTCGTGTGCATAAACACCAGCTCCCAATAGCCGGAGCGAAAATTGGCCCTCAGCCTTTGCTGCCCCGCCAGCAGTATATTCCGTTTCATGAAATCTTCCTTGACTGAAACATCCTCAATCATACCCTCATACCTTCCTCTGTATCTGGCTGATATTCCTATCTCCGCAATTAACCAAGCCCCGTCTTGGGGGAGCAAGTCTCTCTCAATTTGGGTCCTGGCCTCTTCCTCCGCAAAATCGACCGAATAATAGCTTTGCAGCACAGTTTCCCACAGTTTTACTTTCTTCCACTTCTTCCCGTCCCTATAGCGGTATTCTTTTTCTTCTGAAGCAACGACAACATACCCGGTGTGCTCTTTCTTGGGCTTCAGTTTCCGGTCTGCGTTCGCCCGTTCTCTGGCGATCCGCAACAGGTTCTCATTCAAGCCACGCTGATAGGCGCTTTCCCGCCGCTCTTCCTCCAGCTCTCCCTCCATGTCGGCTACCTTTTGCGCCGCCGATGCTTCCGCAGCCTGAACTTTATACCGTGCGTCATTTTCAAGCCGTTGCAGCCTCTTCTCTGCCTCATATTTTGTATTCCGGCTCTCCTGCTCCGCAGCAACGATTCGCCGGTGCAGCTCGTTATACTCCTTCAGCGACAGAATCACATGGGAACACTCCGGGTCGGACAGACCGCCAGGAACTTCCTTGTAGCCGCCGAAAGTCCCTTCCTTCACATATTTCGCCACAGCGTTCCCCTCCCTTACAGGCCCCGAATATAATTGTCGGCAACCACGCTGATACGATTATGTCCGAGGGCCTTGCTGCACACCAGCATCGCCGCCTTGTCCAGTCTCTTCCCGGCCTCGTCCTTCCGGCAGACATATACCTCGCTCTGATACCGCCGCCCCGTTCCCCGGTTCACCCGGTCATAGGGGATCTCTTTTATCGCCCTGGCATGGGCCTTATAGATGGCCGTGGCGTACTCCGCCCGGTATCCATGAATGTCGGCGCTTTTATGAACGTGCTGCCACACCTTTTCCTCTGGCGGCGTGCTTCTGATCCGCTCCACAATCTGCTCCGCATTCTTGCCGATAATGGGACTCAGGCGCATCCTGCCGCCCTTCCCATTCCGCACGAAGGTAAAATACTCCCCCTGGAACAGCCGGGTGTCCTGGAGCATGGTAAGCCGTTTCGTGTCCGCTGGCGTTCGCCGTTCCGCCGGGATAGCCTCCAGGCGGGAAATCTCCGCCTCGATCTGCGCCCTGGTCACTAAGTCCTTTCCCCGCAGCTCCTCCAGCTCACTCCGGCGAAGCCCCGTCCCCCGGCAGAACTTAATCAGCTCGTCATTATTGGTTTTGGAGAAATGCCGGTCGCGCACCCGGTCCCCGCGGCTCCGCTTGATATCCTCCCGATTCCGTTTGGGGGGCTTGAAATAATTCTCGTCATCCGGCTGGATGCCGTAGAGTTTGCCGAGGGCCTTCGCCTCAAGCTGAACAGTCCAGGCCGACAGGCCACGATCAACCTGCGCCTGAAGCCATTCATTGGCGTACTTTTTTGCGCTTTTCAGCGTGGTACACTTCGGATAGTTCTCCCTGATGTACTTGATAAAATATTTTGTGTGCTTCCAATATGCCTTGTAGGTGCTGACAGAGAAAATCTTATCTCTGTCCGTCCCATTGGCTACCGCCGCCTTTTTGCTCTCCCCAAAGGCTTGCATTCCTGTCAGGCGTTCATATGCCTGTTGATGGAGGTCCTTCGAGTATGACTTATTTCTCCGGCCCATTTCATCCCCTTTCTGGACTATCCCTTATACGCACTTTTTGTAGCTATCAGAGGGATAGTCCTGGTATAAATTATTTTATATCAATAATACACTTCTATTAAATATATAAAACATATTATATAATTTATATATCGTACTTACCTTATATAGTTTATACGTGTTAAAGCCAGGCCGCCTCATGCCAGCTCCAGTCTTACCATCGCTTTCAAAAGGATTACTCGCTCAGGGTCCATGATGCGCTTTCCAATTCACAAAGGTTACTAAGGCAAGCCCGCGCACCATACAGGTGTATCACCCCCGAATGGCTTCTGATTAGCAAACTGCTAAACCCCCGACCGGCGAACCAGGAGCCGGGACGCTCTGGGCCTAATTACTATTTACCCTCGCCCAGACGAGCTTTGATTGTGCTGCAACACTCCTTTCCTAACTGACCTTAGCAGCGATTTTTTATGACAGCAGTAAATTATTTCCTGCTGTTTTCAGTATAGCATAGATTTCCGGGGCAGTCAAGATATTCCGATTATATTAGATATAACGGTTTACCCGTTCACACATAGCGCAAACGGGTAAACCGTTATAAACACAAAGAGGCGACCTCTGCCAAACGCAGAGGTCGCCTCTTTGTGTTCCTGTTCGCCGTCAATTTAATAGGGGATTCTAACACGAACTGTATAAGGGACAATGATACCGGCCGACTGCGCATCTGCCATCGTATTCACGGCTACATCAGCAATCGAGTCTCCATAAGACTGGTCTCCATGTTCATAGTCATATGTATCAGTGAGAGTAAAGACATTGTTCTTTTTTTCATATCTGAATAGATGAATAGAATAGTATAAGTCCATTTCTCCACTGGACGAAAATTCTCCGCTACCAGAGGGACGCCCGCTTTTAATAAGGCCCTTCACAACAGAGCTGTTCCGTATAATATCTTGGTTCGATGGAATATAAACATGACTTTCATCATCGTTATTTCTTGCGGTCACCAGAAGCTCTGCTGATAAAAAGTACCGTTTACTTGAAAACCAGGTGACGACTGCAGCTACGGCTGTTTTTAAGTATGCATCATTGATGGGATCACTTTGCGGCATAATATTGTCAGATTCAGAAGACCTGTAATTGGCGTAATCAGCAATTAGGGTATCGACACCAGCTGCAAGGTTAAGCCAATGTTCTCGATCTGATGTGGTTTCTGCCTGTAGAGCATTGAGTCTGTATTGAGACCGCAGATTATACAATTCTGCTTCGATAGAAGTCCCGCTTGCTTGCAATTCTCCATTGATATCAGAGACTACCGTTTCAATGGAAGTTACCTTTTGGTCAGAAGGCTCCGCTGCAAAAGCAATAGACCAGGTTGAAAACATGGCAAGAACCAGGAAAAGGGAACTGATTCTGAAAAAGACCTTTTTCATAGCGTAGTAGAGCAGATAGTTTTCTTATCTGCGCACTCCTTTCATTGTTATAAAATCTGTTCTGCAATATATACGGTATTGCTATTTTTTAAGGACGCAATTAGGAGTTTATTCCCATTACTTGTGCGAAAAAGTGTCCAGCTGCATTGTGAAATTTGGCATCGCTCTTCCTCAGGTACTTCTAACGCATCCCAAACATCACAAAGGAACCATGCAATATTCATGTCGGTTCCGCTACCAACTGTTTTTGTAAGGAGGTTCCCTTGTTTGTCTCTGGTTGGATTTGATTGGCCGATTGAACCGGATAAAACAGAATATCGGAAGCCCTCCCCGAAGGAAGAATGATCCGAACTTGCGTAATAGTTCTCTTGTGCGGAAATGGATATATTCCAGTTACGCAAATAGGTATCTGTTTGCTGCATTGTTGAGATGGGAGGGTCTGTCTCTTTTCGCTGTTCGGCGAAAGGAATGTAAAACATGAGTAAGAAAAGCGAAAAGTATGATATTATAGCCAATATAAACAACCAGATAAATATGGTATGCGCTTTTGAATGAATCATAGTAAAATTGCCATGAAACTGAAAAATTGAAGATTTCTCTTATATTAAGTTTCGGAAACAACTACCTCGCCATATCTATCTGCGTAAAAATCAGAAATCAAGGTATCCACCAAGTCAATAAGAGATTTTTGATCTGAATTTGTAACACGGATGCATCCATGTGTACACCGTAAAGGGTATCCTGGCAAACTTGTATCCTTTGCAGGGTCTCCGCCATGAATCATAATCCCTGTCCTTCCAGTAGTCTTTGCTAATCCGCTTTTCCCCACCATACTAATTCGCCTATATGGTCCATATGAATAGGTATTTGAACTTGCTCCACAAATTTCTCCACTATAAGTTCCTGTTGGAGTATTCCCATTCTCAAGCGTCATCGCTTTATTGTATTCAGCCAGTCCCAAACACTTACAAGACATCTGCAAAGCCCCATTTGCATGATATAGTGCAAGTGTACCTTTGTAATTTCTATTTATAGGTAAATTAACAATAATAGACCATTGTCCAGTAATTGTATCTGAATACTTACCCTGCCGCTGAGTCAACAGTGTTCCATTTTTTGCTGTATATACTTTTACCAATGTATACACAACACCCGTATTATCATAAGTAATTGAATATTTCTGAGTTGTACTCGTAGCCCCCCTTGGAATAGTAATGCTCTTGCTGCTCTTCAAGTGTTCCTTTCCATTTCTAACAGCATATACCTCTGTCCAATATGTTCTTACACTCGAGGTCGCTGTTGTTTCGGAAAAGCTAACAGTTAAGGTCGTCGCTTCTCCGCAAACCAACTTTCCTGCATATGTCATTGTTCCGATGGTTGGAACTTGTGTTGACAACGGAACTGCAACATCTTGTCCTTCCAATACATCTTCCTCAGAAATATCATCGTTTATAACCGCAATCTGTTCTTGAACTGCGGAAATAATAGCCGCCTGCTCTTCAGTCAGTTTTCCATCATTTATAGAAAAAGCATACTTTCCATTAGTAGAACACACTTCCGCAACACCATCGACAATGGCCTTCTGCGCAACCGTCGAAGTATTTGCTATCACTGCTGAAAATACCGCAGGGTCTTCAACAAAGACGTCGCTCAAGGTTTCAAAAAATTCTTCATCTTCCAAATTATCATTATCAACATGAGCAGAAACAAGCTTTTCCAGAAAGTATGGGTTGTATTTCTGCACCTCTGGCAGCTCTTCTACAGGCCCAACATCTGCCACCTTATTTTTCTGAAAGTCTATTTCTTGCAATAATTCTTCGATTACTTTCTGTTCTGATTCCGTCAACATGTCACCTTTATGCGAAGTAACCTGCTCCTTAAAATCATCTAAATCAAAATAACCAGCAAAATATACAAGCAATTCAGCCATTGCTTTTAAATCATCACTTTGAAGTTCTGCTGCAGCACTGATAAATCCACTCGGATTGGTCTCAAATGCCTGATACAACTCATACGAAAGATCTTCGGTTCCAGAACCATCTGTATCTCCCAATGAAGAAAGCAATTCAGAAATATCCGTGCCGCTGAAAACGCTTTCCTCCGAAGGTTCCTCTTGGTCTTGGATAGCAAGAACAGGCATGCATAAAGAAAAGCAAAGGACAATCGCTAATAACATAGCCAATAAGTGTTTACCTGAACTTTTCATTTTTACTCCTCCTTAAAATTATTGGCCCAAAGGGATACATCCCTTTGGGCCTGCCTATAGGCAGGCCCGGTTTTATCTTCCAGTCGCCGTAACAGTTATGTCCGGTCTGACCTGGCCATTCACCGTCGCAGATAAGACCAGTTTATATGTCTGCTTTTCTGCAACAGTGTAGGTTTCAGAAATCGTGACAGAGCCCTTTCCTGACGCGCTCCATGACGTAATGGTCTGAGCGCCTTGTTTCAGGGTAACAGTAATTGAAATTTCATCCTCCTGGTTACCACTACTATACTTCCCGAAGCAATATGCCGTTGTCCCACTGATCTTCAGTGTTGGCCTACCAGAAATCGCCCTTGCGCTAACAGCAGATGCAGCCGGAGCCATGACTGACACGGCGAGAAGAACTGCCATCAGCATAGGCACAATCCGTTTTTTCATAAAAAGCACCCCCTCTCTGTATTGAATAAGGCGCTGCTTTTCGCAGTCACCATATTAACGCAGAGAAAGGGTGCTTATCTTACATAAATTTTACAAAAATTTCTTTACTATCCTATTCGTTCAACACTTTTCGCTAATTCAACCAGCTTTATACTGTCAAAAAATCCGTCAATTACAAACTGAACTTCGTCCTTTTCATCAAGCCACGTTATTAAATTACTCTGATTTACATCTTTTGATATATATACATGGCCCCAAAAATCATTATCTTCTATTTCAATAATATCCATACTGTCGGTCTCTATTTCTACGGCAGTTCCCTCTTCCACTCTCATATACTCAAATCGGATTACTTCCCCCTCCGAATTTTCGTAGAATATCTCTATATCGTTCGGCGATTCAACGGGCATCCCCGTTTCCTTATATCCAAATGGCAAGTCCGCAATTTTATATTGTGGCATTTTCGTAAATGACGGCTCTCCAAAAAAACGATATATAACACTGGATTCATACCACTCAGTGACCCAGGTAATAATAGCAGCACGGGCAGTCGGACTCACTACCATAATCGATCCAACCGCTACAGAACATATCAAAAAAAATACCGCTACACTTTGTAGACACCTCGTCCAAGCCGACCCCCGATGCTGTTCCTTAGCCCACTTATTTGGATTAGAGAGCATGCGCAACATCTGCCATCTAAAACGATCTGATACAACCACAGGCTCTTTTTCATGAAGCTCCTCCTCAAATTCCTTGGCAGCTGCATCTAACAGAATGTTTTTCAAAGCTAGATTCTCGACCGCTTCCATCATTGCACATACCCCTCCTCCCGTAGCTTTTTCATAAGTAACGCTCTGCCACGATGAATCCGAACATCGACCGTTGATTCTTTCAAAGACAGCGCAGCAGCAATCTCCTTTGTGCTGCGCTCCTCAACAAACCGCATTTCTAAAATTGCCCGATATATTTCTGGCATTTCTCGTATTATCTCTATAACATCTTTTACATTGTCGGTCTCCGGTCCATCATTGTATCCTAAAAAATTATCATCAATCGGCAGTTCTTTTCGGCGCTTTCTTAATATCGTTATCGCTTCATTCTTTACTATAATGACGAGATATGCACCTCTTTTCTTACAGGGAACGTCTAATATCTTTTTAAAGTTCTCAGCTACTCTTACCCATGCATTTTGAACTGCATCCTCAGCAGCATTCGCATCATCAGGGAAGTACCGCTTTGCTACTCGAAGCATCGCATTTCCATACTCATTATATAACTCGACAAAAACATCTCTATCTTCTTCGGTTTCAAGAATAGACAAGAACACCAGCAAATTTATCCCCCCCCTGTTCTCTGTTTCTATAAATATTCTACCAAGTTTTCTATTTTCCCTCGTTATTCTTTATCTTTCTATACTCGACAAGCTCCTTCTCATGTCCCGCCCTAAACTGTTCCATCAAATCACCAACCACGTCGCTGATACTCCTGCGCTGCACATAGGCGATCTTCTGTATATCCTCATACAGACTCGGCAGCACCGACAAGCTCACCCGCTTCTTGATCTCCCGGCCCTCCTTTGGACGGCCTCTCCCGTTGCCGACAGCAGCCGGCGCACCATCAACGATGCTTCCTACAACCGAACCCCTCCGGCGGCTCTCTCTATCCTCAAACTTAGCCATTCTCTTTCTCCGTCCTTTCAAATTTTTCTGCAATGATCATGTCTGCAATTTTATTGTACTCTATGGAAATTTCGCTGCCGGGTGTCTGCTCCACCACCGCCAGTCCATCATAAATGCCTTTCTTGGCGACCGCCAGCCGTTTAATCACGCCCAGGAGGTTATACTCTTTCTTCAGAGCAGCCAGTATCTCATTATCGTCTGCCACTCGCTTTTCATAAAGCGTCGCAATGACCCCCAGCACCTTCAGCTCCGGGTTGATCAGCTCCTGGATCTCCTGGATGCTGTCCTGAAGCTGCGTCAAGCCACGATAGGCCAGATAATCCGTCTTAACCGGGATAATCACACCGTCAGCGCAGGAGAGCGCATTGATCGTCAGGATGGAGAGCTGCGGCGGGCAGTCTACCAGGATGAAGTCATAC
>CAJULU010000081.1:0-3386 GCA_910587575.1 uncultured Dorea sp. | reverse complement strand
CAGCGGCTCCAGGCCCACGCTGATCGTCAGGCTGGCCTGGCTGTCCAGGTCAATCAAGAGGACCCGCTTTCCCTTAGCCGCCAGAGCCACGCCGAGATTGTGCGTCGTCGTGGTCTTCGCCACGCCGCCCTTTTGATTTGCGATTGCTATAACCTTCAAATCCTTCACTCCTTATTTCATTTATATAGTCTACGCTTGCTATTTAAGTTATATAAATTATATTGTTTGTTCTATAAATTGTCAAGCAGAAAGCGGTGCTCCAGGAATGGAGACACCGCTTTTTTATTTCATATACACAAATTATTTATATTATATAATTTAATCTTAATATATAAATTATGTCTTCACAAACAATCCTATAGGACAAATATCCCTAAACCCTGGTGTTGAGATATACCAGCAGCCAGGGCCGGTCGGCTCCCAGCTCACCTCCAGGGTAATATCATGCAACCCATCCGGGAACAGCGCCGTGAAACACTCGCCAGCATGAATGCCCCGGCCCTCCAGAAGCAGCCGAGGGTGCGGATCAGCGTCCGTCGGGTCTGGTAACTGAAGCTGTGCAAATCTTGTTTCCTCTGCCATACGTTCTAATTCCTCCATGGTTTTGACAATGCCTTGACCGGCTCGAACCTGGGCAAGCCCTCTTTTCAGTTTTTCATTGTACTCCTGGTATGTCATTTTCTATGGCCCTCTAAAACAAATCACTGTGCGTACCTGTCCGAGTCAGATACAAAAAAAGTTCATCCTCAACAATCTCATAGATCAACAGCCAATCAGGAGTAATATGACATTCTCTGCAATTCACATGGTTTCCTTTTAACGGATGGTCTTGATTCCGCTGCGGTAATTCCTTCCCTGCGGCCAATGTATCCACTACCGTTTCCATAAGAGATAGGTCATACCCTCTTCGTTTTACTAGCTTCAAGTCTTTTTTGAATTTACTGGTCTGCACAATCTTATACTTCATCGTCCTCCTCCATCTCTGCAAGAATCTCACTAAATGAACTATAAGATTTTTTATGCGGATTCTTCTTCAACTCCTGCACTTCTTTAATTGCCTGTATCGTTTCTGCATTAGGTGTTTCATACATAATAACAGACTTCATATACCGCACAATATTCCCTTTCACGTTCTCCCCATACGATGCAACAATGCTCTTATAAGCATTGTAAACATCTCTATCCATCGTAAAAGAACAGGTCACTGTATTATCACTCATAGCAACTACCTCCGCACCAATTAACTCAGTTAAAATACTTAGTAAACTTACTATATCCCCATTTTCCATTTTTGTCAATAGCAATCCAGAAGCACAGCAGAACACACCGATATGTTACCATTTAGAGGTCAACCTCCCCCCCCCCCCTTGATTTATACGGCTTTCCGGGTGTAGTAAAGAGGTGGCCGGTATGTTTACCCTCAAAAGACCAAAAAAGGCCCTCAAAGCATTGCAGGGCCTTTCCCGCCCTAATCCTGGTTTCCATCATGCAGCGCATCCAGAAGCCAGTCGCTCAACTCCTGGGACGGCTCAACCGGCACCGTAATGTGGCCATCCTTAAACCGCAGCGGCGGAGGCGGACAGTCCCACCACTTCCGAATGGTCTTAGGGTCAAGGCCGGTCTCCCGGTGACAGTCGGCCTTGCGTCCCTCCGGGTGCTGCTGCCGCCATTCATATACCCGCCCCTGTACTGGCGGTCTTCCTCCATTCGTACACTCTCCCGATGCCACTTTGAATTGCCTATTCAGATTCATAAATTGGACATGAAGTCCCCGTTTTCTCCAATTTCTCTTATTGACCGGCATAGTCATGCCAGAAAGCCTTGCTATATCATCCCTGGGAAACGTCACATAATCCTCGTTGAACATCGAGAGAGCCGCCTCTACATCCTCCCTAGTAAAGCGGTTGACCTCCTCAACGCTCATTTCATCATAAGGCAGAAGGAGGGAATAGGCATCCCGGCGAAGCTCCTCCTCCTCAATCCCACACTTCTTCGCATAGATCGCCAAGGTCATTATTCCATGATAGCGGTGGCCCACACGGATCTCGTCCTGGATACGGCGCAACCACCAATCGTAGAGATCTCTCTTCACCGTCCAGCGACCTCTCCGCTCGCCCTTCACAATCCGGCGCTCATACCAGTCCGGATACTTCTCCTTTGCTACCGCCAGAGGCATACTGCTCTTTTTCAAAATGCCCTGCAACTTCTGCCGTTCTCCGTTTGATGCTGGTATGTACTCCAACAGATCATCCAGCTCCACCCGGCCCCCAAGCTGAAACGCCACCACAGGATAGCCTTTACCCAATTTCGTCCCGGAGCCGACTACCCTGAACCCCTGCATAAGACCCTGCATCTGCGGCTGCTTGATAGAGGACGTGTACCTGTTCCAAATTTGCCGGGTGAGGGAATACTTCAGTTCCTTCAGATAATGCTGGTTTTGCGGATACATAGGAACCGGCTCGGACAGAACATAATACAGATGCAACCCTGTCCCGCTGTTCACCACAAAAGTAGCCTTCGGCAAAATATCCTTGTTCATTTGATGTAGCACATCCCGGAGCTGCGGCATACCAACCCCGTCAATATCGAAAACCAGGGCATACAGAAACCGGGCAAATTTTCCTGATCTCTTTTTCCCGTAATATGAGATTGGCGCCATGATGGTAAAATCGGTATCCATCAACTCTTCCAGTTTCTTCAGATCATCCGTAATGATATACCGCCTTGCCTTACCGTCCCCCTCTATCCCCAGGGCAATCCCATTGACAGAACCGCCCTTACCAGGGAGAGAAACAGCGATACCATTTGGCCTCTTATCCTCATAATGCCCTTTTCGCTCAAAAGACCCTTCCGGGAAAATCTCCCGGTAAAACTCAAACGGCGAAACCTGTTCTAAAAACTGCTCCAGGTGGGCATTCTTTTCCTTATACAAGGCTTGATACTCCTCAACCGTTCCCCGAAAATTAACTATCATGCCATTCCCCTCTCTTAATCTTAAACCAATTCTGCGAAAACATCTTCAAAAACCGCCCAGAATAGCCCTTCATATCCACCAGGAAGGCTGCATACTCCTCCTGCGTCATAGCTCTCGTATCCTTTTCCAAGTAATAAATCGAAGAAGGCCCCTCAAACGTATCCCAAATATAACTGGGAATCGCCCCATCAAGCGGAATACGCCCCAATAAGGCCCACTGACGAACAGTCTTGCTATCAACAGGCTTAATGCCCTTTTTTCTCTTACCCATAAACCCACCTCTCACAAAAAAGAAAAAGAAGCAAAAAGAAAAAAATCCGCTACGGCGGGGACGAGGGAACCGCCCGTTGGGCGGCAAGGGGGGAAAGGGGGAGCCAAAGAGCGGCCCCTACGGGGCCTTAAAGAGAAAGTC
>CAJULU010000080.1:3960-11908 GCA_910587575.1 uncultured Dorea sp. | reverse complement strand
GACGGTTGGCGGACAACGGAAAAATCAGTCATAAAAAGGCAAGACTATTTGCTGCGGCAGATAGATTGCCTTTTTAAATTTAACAGACAGGAGTATATGTATGACGAAAAAAGAAGCAATTTCTATTATCAGCAGATGTTCTTCGCTATACGAGTCTAATCTTTGTGGTAGGCAGCTCGTATTTGTTTATCGAGATAATGCTAATCGTCTGCGATTTGTTGAAGTTACTTTTCGGGCTAATAATTTCATGCACTTTACTGGTATGGATACGGCGAAAGATATGAAAGCTAAGGAATTTTACCGCAGTGCGATTGATAAGCGGTTGAAAGAGTCGGATATTGTATTTCGAGCGGATCATACGGCAGAGCTGAAATTACATATTTTACCGAATATAATGAATATTGCATATTCAGCAAGAATGATTGGGGATTATACAGGACCACATATAGAATTATATACAGAAAAGGTCACGGGAACGACTACGGCATGTCTGGGATTGATAAAAAATGGATGCGAATATATTCCGAATACGATATTGAAAGAAGATATTCGCGATCTGACACCGAAACCACCGGGGAAGATTTTTGCAATTCTTCGAAAGCAAATCAGCCAATCTATGTATAGTGAGATAACATATCAAAGTAAAGGTCTTAAAATCACAAGAAGCAGTTTCCCAACAGAACTACATACAAAATTAGACATCTTTTAGAAATGAGCCCTTGGAAGGCAAATTGAAATTGAACTTTCTCTTTTATCTGGTGTATACTAATCATGAAATCACGAGAGTAATTTCATATGATATGGCATTTTTACGAAACTTTAGGCGTATCTGTGAAGGTACTGGATGGATATGAGTGATAAGTAAGGGGAAAGCTTATGAGAAAAAAATGGACAGGTATATTGCTGTGCATGGTATTACTGGTATCATTGGCAGCAGGATGTGAAACAAAGAATGGGAAGTCAGGGCAGGAAGTTTCTGGCTCAGATAAATATAAAAAATTTATTACTGTAGATGTCTATGACGAGTATGCCAATTACCAGGGTTTACAGAGCGGTTGGTTTGCAAAAGTGGTCAGGGACCGGTTTAATATGGAACTGAATATCATTGCGCCCAATGTTGCGGGGGGCGGGGATACGCTTTACCAGACACGGGCCGCCACGGGTAATCTTGGCGATCTGGTCCTGATCAACACGGCAAATGGCAAATTTGATGAGATGGTGAAAAGCGGTCTGGTCATGGACTGTACAGAACTGGTGAAAGACAAAGAGATAATGAAGAATTACGGTTTTGCAGTAGAGAAGACGAATGAACTGGTTGAATCGGATGGAATCTATGGGTTCCCTAATTCTATCTCATCACAGCCGCCAACGGTGCCGTCCGAGAGTCAGGAGCCTACTTTTGGACCTTACATCCGATGGGATTATTATAAGAAAGCCGGGTATCCGAAAATGAATAATCTGGATGATTTCTTAAATGTTTTAGTGCAGATGCAGGCTTTGGCAAGAGAGGAAGAGGGGACGGATGATATTTACGCAATTTCCCTGTTTGGGGAATGGGATGATCATATGATGAATAATGCGAAGCAGATTGTCTGTATGTATGGATATGATGAGCAGGGTTTTGTGCTGTCTAAGGCAGACGGCCCTGATTATCAGAATATCATTGACGAGGATTCTCTCTATATCGGGGCGCTTCGTTTCTTTCATGAAGCAAATGCGTTGGGTCTGGTGGATCCGGATTCCAGAACACAGAATTATGACGCATGGATTCAGAAATACCGGAATGGGAAGACACTATATAGTCCATGGCCGTGGGTAGGACAGAGTACATTCAATACGGCTGAGAATACAGCGGATGGTAAGGGCTTTAAGATGGCGGCAGTACAGGATATGAAGATCTTTTCATTTGGCTGCTGGCCGGAAGGGGATTCAAAAAATATTATCGCGATCGGTTCTCAGGCAGAAGATCCCGAAAGGCTTGTGGATTTTATAGACTGGTTATACTCTCCGGAAGGTTTTGAATTGAATGGGCAGGCCAACGGCGCTGCCGGGCCGAAGGGGCTTACCTGGGATATCGGTGATGACGGCAAGCCTTCGTTGACGGATTTTGGCAGAAAGGCGCTGCCGAATAATCCGGTAGAAGTTCCCGTAGAATTTGGCGGTGGGAAATGGCATGCCGGTGTATCTGCATTGAATTTCAAACCATTTCTTCTGTCAGAAACCGATCCGAATACAGGTGTTCCTTATGATTACCTGTGCTGGGATTCTGCGGCGGAAGGCAATGAAAGTGTGCTTGACGGGGATTGGAAGGAAAAGATGGGGGCGGATACATCGATAGAATATCTAAAACAAAATGATATGCTCCTTGTGGCTGGCGGCGCTAACTACTCCACGCCGGCTGAGGACGCGAATATTACCACAGTGAGAGAACAGTGCAAAGCAAGGGTGATCGATTATTCATGGCAGATGATATTTGCTCGGGACAGCGAATTTGATGCACTTTTAAAAGAGCTTGGGAATACGTTGGATGGTTTGGGATATGAGGATGTATATCAAGTGGATTTAGAGAATGCGAAGGAGCAGACGGCGGCAAGGAAGGCTGTCGCGGAGAAATATGGTAATTGATAATATTCTCGTTCTAATACAAGCAGGGTGTAGATGAATATTCTAGAATCCACCGTTAATTACGCAGACTGTATTGATATCAATACAGTCTGTGAGCTGTTTCGTCTAGCATATTCACAAAAACATCCGGCGTTACAGCCGATGTCTTTGCCTGTCGGAAGTCTTTTACATTACAGGTTACGATATAATCTGCGTTTGCACAAACCGCACATTCATCTTGCAGACAATCTTCGAAATCCCGAAAATCCGAATTTTTTATTGCTTCTTTTACCTGTTCCTGTGTCGCTCCTGTTACCGTCAATATATCGCAGATATCAGTGAGCCATGCCCTTGCTTTTTCATCGTTTTCCTGCTTTCTGATTACATACCAGATAATGGACAAAGAATGGAACGCAACATAACCCTTAAAGGCGTTTTCTGCACATAACCTCATTACCTCAAAACATGCATCTTTAAAAGGGTCGTCTCTTTTTGTAATGAAATTGATAATCACATTTGTGTCAATTAATGAAATGATATTTTTCATCCAGTGCTTCCTCCATCATTTTCCTGTAATCAAAATCTTTTGGATATGCGGATTGTTCCCGCCTCTTCAGCATATTTTGAAATGCTTTTTTCTTCTTTTCAAGTAATGCGTTTTTTCCTTTTTCGGTATCCGTATCGATTAAAATGCCATGCTGTCTGGCTATTTCATCTGCTATGACAAGAATTAATCTTATTCCATCTTCCGGCAATCTCATTATTTTTTCACATGCTTCCTGCTGTATCGTCATAGTAGCCACTCCTTTCCTGTCTTATCTCTGTTCATTAAAGTTATTTTATCACAGCCCATTTGCTATGTCACTTAGTTTTGCCACAAATCCGGCAAGGCAATTCCTTTTTATCAATTCAGCTTTTTCCGGTATTCTGCCGGAGAAGTCCCTTCATATTTTTTGAATTTCCGATGAAAATAGTCTACATTGCTGTATCCCACCCGCTCGGCAATTTCATACACCTTAAGGTTTCCGTCATCCAGCAGCTCTTTTGCTTTGGCGATACGCACCTGGTCCAGGTACGAATTAAAATTGACGTTCAGCTTTTTGGTAAACAGCCTTCCCAGATAGGAGCTGTTATAGCCAAACAGAGGAGCCAGTGTCTCAAGCTTCAGATTCTCCTGATAATTATGCCGGATATAATGCAGGACTTCATCCAGTACATTTTCCCCGGAGGAGTATCCAACGGAATGCATCCACATCTCAAACTGTTCTTTTAGAAATTCGATGATCTCATAAAGGTAATATTTCTCCTCGATCAAGACCATTACAGAGGCATTTGCCAGGAATGGCAGGTCAGCCTGGGGAAAGATCTGCATAATCTTCTGTTTTACCAGAATATAAACATCGATCAGAAAATGTTTAATATCCGGAATCTCGGCCGTACATCTGGTCAGGTAATCTGACAGCTCGTTTAAAGTGCCCGCAATCAGTGTTGGATTGTGGGACTGTATGTAATTCGAGAAGGATTCCGCATACTTTGGGGCAAGTTCCTGCGTGAACAGGTGCGTAATGTCCTGCTGCATGTGGAGCTCATCATAGCCAATGACGTGCTGGTCCCGAAAACAAAAGAACCGGCGGCCTTCTAACCGGCAGACATCCTCATAGGAAAGATGGATGTCCTGTATACGGGAAGCCTGACGTCCGTAGGTCAGGAATATCGAATCAAAGGGAGAGCCTTTCTGAGGCTTGCTGCGGTAATGCTCCAGGAGATTCTGAAACCGGGAGATGGCAAACTCCCCTTTTAATAAAATGACGTTACGCTGGTCAATCTCAAGGATATCATAGGTCTGGCTGTTCTGGTTCGTAATACGCATAAGTTCTGAAAAATCCCATGCCGGATGGAGGATATCCTGATTGTAATTCCCATAAGTAATGATCTGGTAAATATGGGCGTCAAGATGCAGGTCGCCGGAGTCTAAGGTATGGTAATTGCAGGTATTTAAGAGGATTTCCTTTAAAATATGGTTCCTGGCTTTGTCACGGTACTGGGAATAAGAGCGGGAAGCTTTTCGCTCTTCCTCAATCAGATTCCGGACAGTATGTATGGCCTGTTCAAGCTCTTCCTCATCAATTGGTTTTGTAAGATAGAAGTCTACTCCGTAACGCATGGCGGTCTGCGCCAGTTTAAAATCCGAAAGGCCGCTTAAGATAATGAATTTGCCGGTAAAGCCGGAGTCCAGGGCGGCCTTTACAACCTCGATACCGGTCATCTTAGGCATACGGATATCCAGAAGGACAATATCAGGTTTCAGGAGCAGTAGTTTGTCCAGCGTATCCTGTCCATTCATGGCGGTTCCGCAGATGGATACCCCAATGGATTCCCAGTCAATGATCTGCGTAAGCCCTTCTAATACGAGCCGTTCATCATCAGCAATGAATACATTCAGTACATTCATGATTCTTCTTCCCCCGTGTCATATCTATTTACAGAATTCTTTGTAGTGTGCGTGGATTCTTTATCATCCTTTGGTAAGGCGGCAGAACCGGTCAGTTTATCCGGGCTGTCAAGCGGAAGTGTTACAGTTACACAGGTTCCCAGATTTTCTTTACTTTTAATCGTAATGCCGTACTCTTGCCCATAGTAAAGCTGAATACGGTTGTTCGTATTATAAAGGCCGATTCCGTGTTCAGAATTCCTGGCCGGTGTTTCCAGCCGGGCGGTTACATTTTGAAGCATTCTCTTTGACATCCCGGTGCCGTTATCAAAAATGCAGGCGTTAAGCCGCGTACCGTCTCTGGACGGACTTATTTTCAGAATGATGCGTCCATTCTCCTCCATATCCCTAAGTCCATGTGAAATAGCATTTTCAATGACAGGCTGCAGCAAAAGGGGCAGGATCCGGTAACTGGAAGGAGTAATGCGTTCATCCACACGAAGGTCATAATTGATACAGGATGCAAACCGAAGCTTCATGATTGCCATATAAGTATTAATATAATCAAGCTCTTTTTCAAGAGTCGTGGAAGCGGTCTTCGTACTGCCGAGCACATAGCGCATGGATTTGCTCAGAAGCTTGATCGCGTTGGCGACGCCTTTGTTCCCTTCTACGAAAGCCTTCATGCGGATGGCTTCCAGTGTATTATATAGAAAATGCGGGTTGATCTGGTTGGCAAGGAGCTTGAGTTCCATCTGCTGCTGCTGGTTCTCGATCATCTGCTCATGGATCTGTGACTGGTAGAGTTTTGCTTCCGCGCTTTTTAGTTTTTCTACCATGAGCTTCATGTCATGAAACGTAGCGGTCAGTTCATCATCACCTTGTATGTTATCGACGATCTCGTAATCATTGCTGCTGACCTTCGCAATAGCGAGGCGGAGTGTGTTGATCCGATTGCTGAAATAAGTGGCGTACAGAAAGATGATTACTGCAGAGATCAGCAGGGCAAGCAGCGTGATCAGTAAAAATATCATAAGCAGGCGGTGGGTGGCGCCAAAAGCGCTGGTATCTGCAACAAAAATATGAAGCTTGTCCGAAGAATGGTAAAGGTTGACAGTTGCCAGGGAACCGATGAGTTTCTCTTCAAACAATGTGAATGTCCCCGTGTGGGAATCCGCTTTTTCTTTCTTCATGTCCACCGGAAATTCTTCTCCTGCAAAGCTCCGGTCAGAACTTAAAAAAACGGGTTCCTCATTTACATTCATATAAATCTGATAATTCTTGTTAGAGATCAGATTCCGGAGATAATCATTGGAGACAGACATGACCAGTACACCGTAGGTATTTTTGCGTGGAATGGGGATACGGCAGCAATAATACAACTCCCAGTAGTTTACGTCATTTTGTCCGGTCCGGATA
This sequence comes from uncultured Dorea sp., assembly GCA_910587575.1. Lineage (GTDB taxonomy): Bacteria > Bacillota > Clostridia > Lachnospirales > Lachnospiraceae > Sporofaciens. The sequence continues at coordinate 5,454 of CAJULU010000080.1, read as the reverse complement.
TCACTGATCCAGAAATTGCCGGAGATCTCCCGGGCTTTCTGATACCAGCGGGAACCTGCCGCTTCCTCCGTGAATGGCAGGATATATTTGTTTGGTTCTATGTGCTCCATTAGGTTTGAAGGTACATAGAGCCTCAGAGTCGTCAGCATAGCTGTATTCATCAGGGACTTCTCGAATAGCTCTGCCAGTTCAGCCGTAACGGCCATCGAATCGAAGTCCGGGTCATCCGTACATAAGAGTTTCCTGAAGCTTCGAGCTGTTTGCCACATTTTCATAGGTAGCGTGTAAGTAAATGGATGTGGACACAATAGCAGAATGTACAAGCCTGCTTTGTGAGCCGGCCAGATCTTCATAGTGTGCAACGGTTCTTTGATAGGTAGAAAAACCCACGATTGCCCCGATGCTGATGACAGGAATCATGACGGCGCAGATAAACAGAGTGATCAGCTGGCGTTTCATATTATTTTTAGAAAAATATTTCAGATGAAAATGGCTTGTCATATGGGATTTCTCCTATTCATACAGGTTATAGTCCTATTGTATCATATCAATGATTCAAAAAAAGTAGTATTTTTTCGCAAATAAATACAGTATTAATTTGAGAATTTCTTTTTTATAATGTGATTATCGACAGCCGCATAGAAGCAGGCAGATTCATGTTTGTGTACGGGATGGCTGTGAACAGATAAGCAAGAAAGGCGAAAGAGGTATAAGACGATGAAATTTCACAATGGATGCTGGTTATTGAAGGAAGGATATGGATGTTTCTCACCGGCGCATGTATACGAGGTGAGGGAAGAAAAAGATCAGGTGACGTTATGTGCGCCGACAGGCAGGATCGTAGAGAAAGGAGATACCCTTGGGGGGATCAACCTGACGGTCCGGATCACGGCTCCTATGCCGGAAGTGATCCGGGTGCAGACTTGCCACCACAGAGGGGTGAAGCCAGATGTGACACAGTTTGAGCTTAATCTTCCGGAAGAGTCTGAATGTTTCCATATGGAAGAAACAGAGGAAGAGATTATAGTGACGAGCGGCCATCTGAGACTGGTCATCAACAAGGAGCACTGGTCTATGCGTTATGAGCGGGATGGAAAGCTCCTGACAAAGAGCGAGACAAGGGATTTGGCTTATATGAAAACGGACTGGAAGGGCGAAGCCTATGACCGTGGAAGCAAAGACGCTTTTATGAGGCAGCAGTTAGGCCTATCGGTGGATGAGCTGATCTATGGGCTTGGCGAGCGTTTCACGCCGTTTGTGAAGAACAAACGGCGTGAAACGCTCGCCAAGGAGGACGGCGGAACCAGTACGGAGCAGTCCTATAAGAATATCCCATTCTATCTGTCTGACCGTGGGTACGGCGTATTCGTGAACCATCCGGAGAAGGTAGAATTTGAGGTGGCCACAGAGCAGGTGGCAAAAGTGGGGTTCTCGGTAAAAGGGGAGAGCCTGGATTATTTCCTCATCAATGGGCCGACCATAAAGGAAGTGCTG
>CAJULU010000080.1:0-3950 GCA_910587575.1 uncultured Dorea sp. | reverse complement strand
AAGCCGGCGCTGCCGCCGGAGTGGACCTTCGGGCTCTGGCTTTCCACTTCCTTTACAACAGACTACGACGAAGAGACCGTCATGAGCTTTATTGACGGAATGCTTGATCGTGGGATTCCGCTCAGTGTATTCCATTTTGACTGCTGCTGGATGCGGGAGTTCCACTGGACGGATTTTGTCTGGGATGAGAGGGTGTTCCCGGATCCGGAAGGGATGCTTCGCAGGATCAAAGCAAAAGGAATCAAGGTCTGCGTCTGGATCAACCCGTATATCGGACAGGAGTCTGTTCTTTTTGATGAAGGGATGGAGAAGGGATATTTCTTAAAGCGGGTAAACGGCGATGTATGGCAGTGGGATATGTGGCAGCCGGGCCTTGCGATCGTAGATTTTTCCAATCCGGAAGCTGTGAGCTGGTATCAAGATAAGCTTGGCGGCCTGCTGGAAATGGGTGTGGATTGCTTTAAGACGGACTTCGGCGAGCGGATTCCGGTGGACGCGGTCTATTACAACGGCGCGGATCCGGAGAAAATGCATAACTATTATACTTACCTTTATAATAAGGCGGTATATGATGTGCTGGTAAAATACAGGGGAAGAGAAGAAGCGGTATTATTCGCCCGTTCTGCCACAGTGGGCGGGCAAAAGTTCCCGGTTCACTGGGGCGGGGACTGCTGGTCTGACTATGAGTCCATGGAGCAGAGCTTAAGAGGCGGGCTGTCTCTGACGAGCAGTGGATTCGGATACTGGAGCCATGATATCGGAGGCTTTGAGAGTACCTCTACGGCGGATGTGTATAAGAGATGGGCGGCGTTTGGTCTGTTGTCTACCCACAGCAGATTTCACGGAAGTAAATCTTATCGTGTGCCTTGGGCTTATGATGAGGAAGCAGTGGATGTAGTACGATTCTTTGCAAAGCTTAAAGAAAGCCTTTTGCCTTATCTTTACAGCAGCGCTTATATGACTTCCAGAACCGGAATCCCCATGCTTCGGAGTATGGTGTTGGAATTCGAGGGGGATAAGAACTGCCGCTATCTGGATAAGCAGTACATGCTTGGAGAGAGTCTTCTGGTGGCTCCGATCTTCAATGAGGAAGGAAGAGCGTCTTACTATCTGCCCCATGGGTTGTGGACCAATTATCTGACCGGTGAGCAGACGGAGGGCGGAATCTGGCGGGAGGAACATCATGATTACCTTTCAGTGCCGCTCTGGGTAAGGGAGAACAGCGTGATCGCCACGGAACAGAAAGAGGAAAACCAAGAGACGAAGCTGGAATTGAAGGTATTTGGATTGACAGCCGAGGCGCACGCAGAGGTTTACCGGGATGAGAAGCTGGTTACATCCGTAACCTTACGGCGGGAAGGAAATAAGATCCACGGAGAGGTCAAGGGACGTACGAAAGTGGACATCCGGTTTGTGGGCGAGCATGGATTGGAGGCAATTGGAGCGGAGACAGTTCTGGATGGCAGGGATTCCGTTTTATGCATTCCGGAATGGCATGGGGCATTTATCTGCACAAGAGACAATTAGATACTTTTCTATATGGTTGAAATATCGTTCTAAGGACGGAAGTTCAAGACGTCCTTCCTAACGCAGACAGGGCAACGTTCCTTAAATGTCTGCTTATAGGAAGGGCATCTTACAACTTCCTGTGCATTGGAAATGGATTTTCAACCGTATAGGCGGCAAGATTTTGGTTCCGGCTTGTCCGGGGTGTAAGATAACGATTCAACAGATCTGTACAGTTACTGTATGAGAGATAAAAGGTAATCAGAGTGATATTGGGGTGATATATATGTCAGATAGGAATAATTTTGAATTAAGAAAAGAAGCAGAAGAATTAATGGATAAGCTGACGCTGGATGAAAAGATTGGCATGATCCACGGCGCAGAACTGTTCCGCACCGCTCCTGTAGAGCGCCTTGGGATTCCGGCGCTTACCATGTCGGACGGACCTATGGGTGTCCGGCAGGAATTCGAGCCGGCAAGCTGGAAGAGTGTGGGAAACCATGATGATTATGTGACCTACCTGCCCTGTAACAGCGCTCTTGCGGCCACATGGAACCGGAGGCTTGCAGAGCTTACGGGAGAGGTATTGGGCGCAGAAGCCAGAGGCCGGGGCAAGGACGTGATCTTAGGGCCGGGGGTGAATATAAAAAGAAGCCCTTTATGCGGGCGCAATTTTGAGTATTTCAGCGAGGATCCGTTTCTGACGAAGGAAATGGCGGTTCCTTATATTAAAGAAGTGGGATGTGGCGGCGTGTGTGAAGCATTTTGCCGCCAATAACCAGGAGACACAGAGGCTGTGGGTGGATGTGAAGATTGATGAAAAAGCCCTCCGGGAAATCTATCTTCCCGCATTTTATGATGCGGTTAAGGAAGGAAACTCTTATACGATTATGGGAGCATACAATAAGATATACGGAGAGCATTGCTGTGAGAGTGATTTCCTGCTGAATCAGATACTCAGAAAAGAATGGGGATATGAAGGAGTTGTGATCTCAGACTGGGGCGGCGTCCATGATACAGAAAAAGCGGCGGATTCCGGGCTTGATATTGAGATGTCGGTAACGGATCATTTTGACGGGTATTATATGGCAGAGAGGGGAAAGTCTCCGAGAAGGTGATTAATGAGAAAGTAATCCGTATCCTGATGCTGATGAAGCGTCTCCATATGCTGGATGGAGAGCGAAAGAGCGGCACATACAATACACCCAGGCACCGGCAGGCTGCCCTTGACGTGGCGCGGGAGTCCGTGGTACTCCTGAAAAATTCCAAGGGCAGGCTGCCACTTTCGCCGGAGAACACAAAGGAGATTCTTGTTATAGGTGAGAATGCGGATTTAATGCATGCTCCAGGCGGCGGGAGCGCTGAGATTAAAGCCTTGTACGAGATTACCCCGCTGATGGGAATCAAGATGCTGCTTGGTGGAAATGCAAAGGTGACTTATGTGAAAGGATACTGCCAGAATCCAAGGGAAGAAGATAAGGACAGGAACTGGCAGGCAGACAGTCTTGAAAACGGCGGAGGAGAGGTAGAGCGCATAAATCAGACGGATGAAGCGCTTACACTGTACCGGAGGCTGCTTCGGGAAGAAGCGGTGATGAAAGCAAAGAAATTCGATCAGGTAATCTTTATCGGGGGTCTGAACCATGAACAGGATTGTGAAGGGAATGACCGCGCTGATATGAAACTCCCCTATGAACAGGATCAGCTGATTGAAGAGCTGCTTGAGGCAAATCCGGATACCGTCGTTGTGATGGCAGGAGGAAGCCCGGTGGAAATGGGCAGATGGATTGACCGTACGGACAGCGTGATCTGGAGCTGGTATGCTGGAATGGAGGGCGGAAGGGCGCTTGCGGAGGTGCTGTTTGGCAGGACGAATCCATCAGGGAAGCTGCCGGAGAGCTTCTACAAGACCCATACGGATTGTTCGGCACATGCATGGGGGAATTTCGCAGAAAAGGAAACGGCAGATTATGCGGAAGGTGTTTTTGTGGGATACCGTTATCTGGAAAGCTATCATGTGGAACCGGAATTCTGTTTTGGCCATGGACTGTCCTATACTTCTTTCGAGTACGAGTCGGCAGAAGTGATAAAAGAGGACGGAAAGGCATATGTGGAGTGCCAGATTGCCAATACCGGGGGAATGGATGGAAAAGAGACCATCCAGATTTATCTGGGGCCAAAGGAGAAGACGGAAGGCGAGCCTGTACGGCAGTTAAAGGGATTTGAGAAAGTCTTTCTGAAGTCCGGGGAGAAGAAGAAGCTTCGGATTGAGATAGAGGATTATTCTGAAAATAAGAATGTCTGGGCGGGAAGCTCCCTGAAGGATTTAAGAATGTGTTCAGCGGTTTGTTTTTGCGTAAAGTAATCAAAAAGTTTTTAATGGAGTAATTTAAGCGATAGCATGAATTACGGAATATATCTTCTCTTGATAATATGAGTCTATT
>CAJULU010000079.1 GCA_910587575.1 uncultured Dorea sp. | reverse complement strand
ATCCACTCCTCGATTGCCTCAAAAATGCCATCGAACATGAATGAATCCCCTTTCCCTTATTAGCTGAACAGATTTCCAAGAAGGGGGATTAACTGTGTGCCGATGAGGACAACCCCACCTCCGGCCATAAGTTGTTTGATTCCCTGCGATTTGGCTCCTGGGTTGTCGTTCCCATAACCTTCCAGAAGGTTGATCACGCCCCACACTGCAAGGCCGGCCCCGATTGCCACGACCAATGTTTTTAAGATTCCGATTGCTGATGTAAAAAATGCCATATCAATACCTGAAACCCAAATCAGAAAAAGATGATTTTTTCATCCTGCACAAACAAAAAACCGCCAGTATTTACTGACGGCCGCCCTATCCAATTTGGTTTATCCTTTCTCTTTTATTTTGTTTTCGTGTAATTGTGCAACAGGCTGTGTCCTCCCAAACGCAGGCTCTGCCCGTATTGGCGGGTGCGGATGTTTCCATCCTACTGTCTTAATAACCGTAAAGACCATTCTCTCCCCTTTCTGACTTTACGACACCGTGTCGCAAAGTTTTTCTTTCTTGCATTAAGTCCACTTTGCGACATCATGTCGTAAAGTTTTCGATTACCCTTACAAACAAATAAACCGCTTCCATCGGATAGAAAAGCGGCCTATATAAATAATTCCTATATTCAGTTTTGACTCTGATATGTTAAACTCCGGTTCCATTTTTCCTTAGAAATCAACTACATTCTTCTCCGGGAACTTTGCAATGATTTCCTCTATTGCTTTCTGTACCTGCGAATTATCACTAAGTTCCGGAATCAGGCAGATCATACCTGTATAGATTTCATCCCCTGATAGGATGTCGGTTTGTATGTCCTCCCATTTTTCCGTCCCTTTTATATGAAGGTTGATGCCGATAGCGGGAATGCCATGCATACGCTCTGATGGTATTCCCTGATAAATTGAAACAGCTTCCTCCAATGTCCCTATTCCCTCATGGTATTCCCCAAGACTATGGAACTCACTGCATTCTGCAACTGTAAATGTAGCGACCACTCCATTCGTTTTTTCTGCCACTAAATTTTTATTTGCCATAATCACTCCTGATACTCTGTATTTTCTAATATTACAGACTGCATCCTATACAGCCAGGTATTTCTCCGTTTCAGCGGTCAGGTACTGCCCCAAGTATTTCTCACGGTGCGGCATTATAATGTGCAAATTCCCATGCACATTGATCCATTCAATGACAAACCAAAATCCAAGCCCTCTTTTATCCGGCCTCCATATGCCATTTTCATCAAAATCACCTCCACGCATCATATAATCTATGATTGCCGGATTAGAAAATCGCTCCGCAAGCTCCCAACGGTTCGGCGATTTCTCTCTATGGCATCCGAATCCGCAGTAAACACATCCGGTTCTGCTGCATCCGGTAGTGCTATATATTGGTTTACCTTTGTCAAAAATGCCCATATCCAAAGAGTTTCCCTGTGCTTTTCCTTTCTCCGTATATTCTGCCTGTACTTCTCCATATACGTCCGCAATCGGGATCTGGTAATGATGGATATATTCCAACACATCCTGCTCCACCCAAAAAGACATCGGGTTGCTGATCGGACTTTTCATATGGAACCCATTGCAGCCATTTTTCAGCCAGTTAGAAGTCCGCAGCCGGCTTTCACTTGCCATCTGTGCGGTCATTGGCATTTTCCCCGTGCGTTTTGCGTAATTGTGCATGGGTGTTTTCTTCATCACAGAACAGCAGTGGTCGGAAATCTCAAACGGAGCTTCCAAAAAGAATTTATACCGTTCTTTATTGTATATCTTAGAATTTTCCAATGTTTCCACGCCTTTTTCCTTATGTGGGTATTTCCCATGAAGAATTAAATACCTCACTGGCGTTTTTATTTCTGTGCTTGGAATCTCCCCACGGATTAAACTCTGGTAAAGCTCGTTTTCCCTATTATTCCTGTAGCCAATACCCACTAAGTCTGCCATATAGGTATGGTTGGATATTGTTGCGCAATGGTTCTCTCCTCTTTCCCTCTCTATCAGCTTCTGCATATATTTTCTTGCTCCATATACACAGCCAGCCACTTCTTTTCCGATAAAAGGATAACCGTATTTTTCAATGACCTGCCGGAAATTCATCTTTGGCTTTAAGATTTCAACATTCTCCTGTTGTTTTACAAATTCCCGGATTTCTGGAAATTCCAGTCCCGTATCTACATAAGCTGCTGAAATATCCGGGTAAAGATTTCTTGCCAGATCCAAAAGCACCGTGCTGTCTTTTCCACCGCTGAAACTGACATATACGCCGTCTTCACCGTAACATTCCACCCATTGATGAATCCGGTATTCCGTCATTCTTATTTTTGCCGATAAGGGGAGTGACTGCATCTGATGCAGATCTCCTATCGTGTGTCTGTTCATATACCTCCTATCTTCCTACAGGCAAGCGGAGAATACGCGAACGCTTTGTCCCCGCCCTGCCTATACTTTCTGTTCTTTAGCTTTGCGACATCGTGTCGTAAAGTTTTCTCCTCTAAATTTCTAAAAGAATGTTCTTGCATAGAACTCACTTTGCGACACGGTGTCGCAAAGTTCCAGCCTGACATGCAGTAAAAAGAATAGATTTATTATCCATGCCTCCTACCGCTCCCCATCTGCTGTTTCTTCATTTCCCTCTACTTCATATAGATCAAATTCCTCCTTCATCCTAATTTTTAACTGATGTTTCATATAAGCCTCCACATCAAAGGCATTCTTCTTGTCATAGTCCGATAATTCCTTGTACCGTTTATGCCTGGTAATATCGAACTTGTCACTTAGGAACGGGCGCACCCCACGGAGCTGCAGGATACACTTATTCCCGTCCATGACCGCCAGTTCATCCCGGCTCATTAACTCCTTCCCTGTTTTCTGATAATTCAGCCCATAAGAACGGCTCTGTCCACGGGTATCCGATGTATTGTAAAGGTCTATCGTCTCCTTCCCTAAATTTTCTGAAATCTCCTTTAAGGTAGAACCTTCCTTGCCGCCAAGAAATAACATGGTGTCACAATTGCCCAGGATTGTCTCGGCTGCATCTTTATAGATAGTTTTCAACTGGCTCTGTGACTGTAAAATAATAGATGCTGATATTTCCCTGCTCCGTATCGTGGCAATCAGCTTGTCAAACTTCGGGATCTGCCCGATATTGCTGAACTCGTCCAACAACAGCCTTACATGGTAAGGAAGCCTGCCCCCATGCACATCGTCCGCACGGTCACACAATAAATTGAATAGCTGGGTATACATTATGGCCACGATGAAATTAAACGTGTCATCCGTGTCAGAGATAATGATAAACATTGCCGTGCGCTGATCCCCGATCATATCCAGCTCCATTTCATCATAGGAAGTCAGTTCCCGTAATTCTGCAATATCAAACGGCGCTAATCTTGCACCACAGGAAATCAGGATAGATTTTGCTGTCTTGCCCGCCGCAAGTTTGTATTTTTTATACTGCCGCACGGCAAAGTGTTCCGGCTTTTCTTTCTCCAATTCTTCAAATAATTCATCTACAGCATTTTTAAATTCCTCGTCATCCTCCCTGGCTTCCGAAGCGTTGATAAATTCCAGTAATGTAGAGAAGTTCTGTTCTTCCTCCGGCGCTTCATAATAGATGTAGCCGATTAAGGCACAATACAGGAGCCGCTCGGCTTTCACCCAGAAATCCTCGGAAGATTTTTCCCCTTCCCCCTTGGTATTTGCGATGATCGTATTCACCAGCTTTAAAATATCTTTTTCCGAACGGATATACCGGAACGGGTTGTAATGCATACTTTTCTTGAAATTGATGGTATTCAGAACCTTTATCTTATATGGTTCATAAACCACCTTCCCATTCTTGTCCCGTACCGGCTTTCCGTCTTTCATTTTTGGTGTACCATGCTTTAACATTTCCCCGCATTCGACCAGTATTGTTCCTTTCGGATCAGTGACAACATACGAAACATTTGGCGTCATCTGCATGAGCTGCGGCTTTACATAGAACCTTGTCTTGCCGGAACCGGAGCCGCCTATAATGATGACATTCTTATTCCTGGCATACTTTGGCAGCTTCGGCCTGCTGTTCATGGTCAACCGTTCCGTCTGCGTTAAAAGGATGTTATTTTCAAATACCGGATCAATAAAGGGGGCAATGTCTTTCGGTGTCCCCCACCGAGCAGAACCATACTCCTCCCCATGCCGGTATTTTTTTGCGTTTTTCCCTTTCATATATACAATGATCTTCACAATAGCAGCTCCGATTACCCCGGCCAGCAAATCATACCCATGAATACTTGGCAAAGGATTCTTAAACGCTAATTGGAAATTTAAGAACAATGCCATTGCCTTATCTACAAGGGACTCTCCGATACAGTGGCGGTACAGCCATGCTTCTTTGTCCACCAGATAAAATATGATCGCATACGGGATATTCAGCATAAGCAGGCGTTTCGCGTCTATGGGAGGCATTTTCTCCCGGATCATGCTTTTCAGATTTCCGGACAATGACACGGATTTTGTTTTTGCAGCGGCTTTCTTTTTCTGTTTCCCACTCAATGCTCCGGCCCCCGTTCTTTCTGTTTTGTCTTTTCCCGCTCCCTGTGCTTTGCAGTCCGCTCTTTCGCCTGCTCCAGCTTCTTGCGGATGGACGGTTTCTTGCTCTTATTCAGGGATTTTCCGGTATATTCCTTAAATGCCGCCGTCATCACATCCACGTCCTTCGCCTTGAAGAATACAAAATAGCGGGGCGGGGAGATGGAAGTGTCTTTTTTCAGGCTGAAATCAATGCTGTACTTCCGGGCGCATTTCTCAAAGGATTTGATATTGCCGTCCGTCACTTCAATATTGGATAGCTGGCACCCCTGCCCCATCAGCTTCTCCATGCTCTGTTTCCCGTGGCTTATGGCAGCGCTTTTTTCTGCCTTCTGTACCGCTTTTTTCTCTGCCTGTCTCTGCTTCCCGTTCCGCTTCTCCTGCTCCATCTTTGCCAACGCTTTCAGCATGGCGGCTTTCAGAATCCGTGCGGAGATCTTGCCGCCATTGACGCACAGTGATACTGTTTTCTCATTTACCTCGTCCTGCAAGGCTTTTTCCCTCCTTTCCTGCGGATTGTTTTCTCTGCCTCATTTCATGCAAAATCTTCTGTATGCAGTAGCCGATGCATGGGGAATGCCTGCCATAAGGACAGCTCTGGCAGTCACCGCCGCCAATGCCACTTTTGCTAAATTTCTGCGGCAGAGGATTCCCTGGAATATCTGCCGATGGCGGTTCTCTTTCCGGGAGAAGGTAATAACATTCCTCCTGGCTGCATCCTTTCCGCTTCCCTTTCCAGAAATAACAGTGCTTACAGTCACCCGGCTTGTCCTCTGCATAATTCCGGCTATCCCTCGCCCGGTTCCGGCTGTCTGCCTTTCCTGCCTGCATCTCATTCCCCTCTCTGTTCCATTTCTTCCATATGCCTGTCCTCCTGCGCCCCTGCCCGGATACATGAGTACAGCGTAACCGCCATAAATATACCTGCAACGGCGATGATTCCTCTCATTTTGCTTCACCCCTTTCCATATGGGGAACTGGCATTTACAGATTCCTGTGAATATGTTCCTGCACAGGATCTGCAGCCAACAATTCTCCATATATGGAAGCATGAAAAAACGCTTACAGATTCTCCCCGTAAACGCCCTCATGCTTAAATTCTTTTTTGCTTCTATGGACAGCTACCTGGATTTCACCAAATGCTGTCAGTCCTCCTTCCTTTTTCTACAGAATATAAATATAGAACTCCCAATGCCGCAGACTGCAATTCCGGCTAATGCAAGCCATAACCAGAACGGCCTGTCATCCCCGGTTTTCGGTGTCCCTGCAGACGGTGTTTCCGGCTTTGGCGTTTCCTTTGGCTCATCCGGCTTCGCTTCATCTTTCATCACAACCTTCTGGATCTCTTTGGTATCCTTGACTTCAAATTTCACATCCTCCGCCACAAGATAACCCTCCGGCGCACTTTCCTCATGCAGCGTGTATTCCCCGATCGGCAGCATTTCTATATAGTGCGGCTTATCCTCGGAAGTCCAGCTTTCCACTGTTTTCCCTTCTTTATCCTGGATGGAAAGTTTTGCCCCCGGCAATTCCTTTCCGGCCATATCTGTCTTGGAAATCTCTACTTTTGTTACATCATCTTCCATTGACACTTTCTGTATCTCCCCGGTATCTTTGACTTCAAACTTCACATCTTCTGCCACCAGGTAGCCGTCCGGCGCACTTTCCTCATGCAGCGTGTATTCCCCGATCGGCAGCATTTCTATATAATGCGGCTTATCCTCGGAAGTCCAGCTCTCCACTGTTTTCCCTTCTTTATCCTGGATGGAAAGTTTTGCCCCCGGCAGTTCCTTTCCGGCTATGTCCGTCTTGGAAATCTCTGCTTTTGTCACGTCGTCCTTCATCTCCACTTTCTGCACTTCGCCTGTATTCTCCACAGTAAATATAATGCTCTCTGCGGTCACATAGCCGTCTGCAGGCTGTGTTTCGGTCATCGTATATTTCCCGCCGACCGTCAGTTCTTTGATAATGTGCGGCTCTTTGCCGGAAATCCATTCATCTACAAGATTGCCATCCTCATCCGTCACCTGCAGCTTTGCGCCCTCAACCTCTTTGCCATCCGTAAGGGATGTTTTGGTAAACTCAAATACCGTAGGCACATTTTCAAAGGCAAATTCATAGGAGATGCTTTCTTCTTTCGCATCCTCATAGGTAAACTCAAATTCCTGCACCTCGCCCTCACTGGTAAATCCCGGAGCCGGGGCAGTTTCTTTCACATAATACGGAAATCCAATCGGAAGGTCAGCCGCAAAGATAAGTTTTCCATCTTTGTCCGTGGCTTTTTCCTCGATCACCGTATCTGCCTCCATAATCACATCGCCGTCTTTGTTGGTAATGTCCTCTTTTGCGCATAAAGCGAATACCGTCCCCTCCACTGTACGTTCAGAATCTTTTTCTGTCTTTAATACGTTGATCTCCGCTCTCTGACGGTTATTCTGCCAGTCCATAGAAAATGTGACAACTGCTGTGTCCTGGTCACGGTAAGTCAGGTCAATCTCCCGGATTTCGCCGTCTAAAACATAACCTTCCGTCGTTTCCTTCTCTTTCACATAATATTTTCCAAGTGGAAGGTTCGTAACCTTCGCAATCCCGGTATCATCCGTGGTGATGGTGTCTACCAGCTCATCCTTTTTATAATAATCGTCACTCTCCCCGTCTGCCGCTTTTATATCCTCTAAGGCATATACTTCAAAGGTAACGTCTTTCAATGAGCCATTGACATATTCAAACAGATGCGTGATCCATCCGCCGATGCTGTCCAGTAAAGATACATCCTCCAGAAATTCCCCTTTTTTATTAATCAGGAGCATACCTATCGGCACATCATCCTTCATCTCCACCTTCTGGATCTTAGCGGTGTCCTCTACAGTAAACGTGATTTCCTCCGCCTTTAAATATCCGTATGGAGCTAATTCTTCCCGGAGCGTGTAGGTTTCCCCTGCAGTCAGCCGCTTGATGATATGTTCCTCACCCTTCACGGATTTCCAGGTGTCTATGGTATTCCCGTCTTTATCAAGGACGGTCAGCGTCGCGCCTTCCAGTTCCACGCCTGTTGCAAGGTCTGTCTTTTTAATGGAAATGGTTGTCGGCTCATTCTTAAATTCAGAAACGTATTCTGCCACCTTCACATCCTGGCCCTGGTATGCTGCAGACACTTCTATGGTTTTATCGGAAGATACATAGCCTGCAGGCGCTTTTTCTTCCCGGATATAATACTCCCCGAAAGGCAGATCCAGGTCAAAGGCTGCCCTGCCGTCTTCCCCGGTCATGGCTTCCCCAAGCAGCATATTCGCTCTCACGATTACTTCCCCATGTGCCAAAATATCAGCTTTGGCATACAGCCCAAAGACTGCGCCCTCTACCACAGCACTGTTCTCCGCATCTTTCTTTACCACTGCAATCTCCACCTTTTGGCGGTCATTTTCAAACGTAGCAGTCTGTTCGATGACTGGCTTATCCTGTCCTGCATAGGCGAAGGTAACAGTCTGTGCCTCTCCATTCAGAACAAAACCCTCCGGTGCTTTTGTTTCCTCAATCCGATATGTGCCAAGCGGAAGGTTTTCAATCAGGGCTTTCCCGTCTTTATCCGTCACCAGCGTTTCCACCAATGCGCCGGAAGCATATTCGAGAATCCGGTTCCCGTTTTCATCCTTCTGAAAATCTGCGGTATAAATATCCTCTGCCGCATAGACTTTAAACTCTGCTCCCTCCAGGCTCTCCACTTCATAACAAAAATCTTTGTCATCATACCGGTTTAAGACTTCGCCCTTCTTCACGATATGCAGCTCGCCCTTGACCGGATGGTTCTCATAGACAACATCAATAATGACATCCCCCGATACATCGTGCATCTGATACAGCGTATCGGAATCCACGGACACTTCATAATAATTTTCATTCAGCGTATAGCCGAACGGGGCATTTACTTCCTCAATGCGGTAATGCCCGATCTTTAAATTCTGCGGCAGGATCAGATAGCCTTCACTGTCTGTAAAATAAGATTTATGCGTTACCACGGTCGGGTAAGTCGTCACCTGCTCCACATATTTTTGGTTGTCCAGATCATAAACCTTAAACTCTGTATTTTCCGCAAGCACAGCCTTCTTCGTTTCATCGTCCTGCTTCACGATTTTTAGCTTCGCTTCAAATTCATCATCTAAAAGCACCCGCCATACCTGCGGCGTGTTCGGCTTATGCTCCGTAATATGCACAAGGAAATCCTTGACCGGCGTGTAATTATGCGGCGTGGTCGTTTCCCTCACAATGTACGTCCCAAACGGGAGCGGGATGCTGCAGGCATAGCCCCTTTCATCCGTGAAGATCTCCGTCTCCCCGTTCTCCCCGATTATGACAGGTTCAGCGGAATCAAAATCATATCCGCCGTTCTCCTTCGTATCCAGGGAAGATACCAGCCATGCGGTAAACCCTGCGCCAGACAATAAATCCGCATCGGTTTTCCCATTGTCCGCCGCCTTGATGATCTGGAACGGCTGCTTTTTCACCTGCTCCGGGGATGTGCAGTCACGCTCTACCGTAGCCACCAGGTCACCCTCATAATTGCAGGTCAGGTCATGCTCCGCTTCATCTGCAAGATAACCCGTGGGCGGCGTGATCTCCTTCACAAAATACTCCCCAAGATATAAGTCTTTGATCTCCGCCTTCCCTTCTTTATCCGTGGTCAGTGTCCCTACCTGCTCCCCGGCTTTATAGAGTGTCCCGGTCTTTTTATCCGGATGCAGGATGTCTTTCCTCGCATACAGCCCGTAAACGGCATGTTCCAGCGTAGCGTCCCCCTGCGGGATATTTTTGTTGGTTTCCTTATCCTTCTTCTGCAGGCGGATCGTGGCATTGACACGCTCATTGGCAAAGATATGGGAGAATGCCTCTTTTGCCTCCCGGTCATTGGTATAACTGAACCGGAAAGAATACACATCCTCCGTGTTCCTGAGATACCCCTCCGGAGCCTGGATTTCTTTCACCTCATATCCAAACCCAATCGGAAGGTCTGCGGAAAATGCAGCGTTCCCATTGCTGTCCGTCGTCACCTTACCAAGCAATGTGCCTTTGGATACAACAACACTCCCATCTGCATTGGTGATATTTTCTGAAGCATACAGCCCGAATATCCCTCCTGCAAGGCCGTTGCCCGTATCCTTGTCTTTCTTTACCACACGGACATCCGCTTTCTGCCTGTCATTTAGAAATGTCGTATCGGAAAATGCCGCTTCCGCCATCTGCCCGGCATAGGTAATGGCTACGTCTTTTGTTTCCCCTTTGTTGTAAAAATTCTTTGGAGCCTGCACTTCTGTTACCCGGTATGTGCCGAGATGAAGGTTTTTCAGCGTCACAGAGCCGTTGTCCCCGGTCGTAAGGTTCTCTGCTACCAGTTCCCCGGCTTTGTAAACAACAGAGCCGTAGGGCGTAGTAATATCCTTTGCCGCATAGACATTGAACACCGCCCCTTTCTGCCTGCGGCTTTCATAACGGAATGTCACGCCGTTTTCATTGGAATCCGCACCTATCAGGACTTCCCCTTCCTTATAGATCGTGAGGTTCCCAAGCTGCTCCACATCCGGAACCGTAGTGGAAGTTGTTTTATTTGCTTCCAGCGCCACACGGTAAGCAGTCGCATTGTAACGGTATCCCTTCGGAGCTGTGATCTCTTTCAGATACACCGTATTCTGCGTCATGACAATCTCCGCCTCTGACGCACCGTTCTTATCTGTCGCAGGCATTTTGGTAATCAAATCCGTACAGTCCTTATCACGGTATATGCCGAATACAGCGCCGGAAAGTTTTGCATTGGCGATGGAATCTACCTTCACCACCTTCACCCTTGCCCGCTCCAGCCAGTCCACGGATAGGCTCACGGAATTGCCGCTTTCTTCCTCATAGTAGCTCCCGATGTCCTGTGTGGAACTCCCTGTCGGCACAACAAGCGCTTTCCAAATGACCCGGATACTTCCCTTCATGGCTCCGGTATTCCAGTCCCCGTTGACCGTCACCGGGGCAGTAAAGTAAAAGCTCGTCCCTCCGGAAACTTTTACGTTCCCTCCGGTCTGCTTCGCCCCGTTTATATTATGGAACGTCACATTTTCCGGCAGCTTGATGGTAATAGAATTTCTGGAATCACCGTTCAGCTTCGTTGTCCCCGTCACCTGTTTTGATCCGTCATAAGTCGCTTTCAAAGCTGTTTTGCTCAGACTGATCTGCGGATCGGGCGGCGCAGGGAGACTTTTCAGATAATCAATCCATCCAAGCACCCCGCACTCCCGCAGGTCATCCATCGTGCATCCGGCAAACCCATCCATGCCACAGTAAAAATAACTGGCTGCGATATGGGTGAATACATACTTCAAATCCTCGCCAAAAGACGGCATGTAGCTTCCTGTCACATCCCCTGTGCCGCCATAGCCATAATAGAGCGCTTTCTGCAGGTTCGGGTTCCCATCAATGATCTTTGCGGCATAACTCCCGGTATCCGGGGAACCCTTTGCAGACTCCAGGCAGTATGCAATCTTCCCATTGACAGTAAAATAGCAGGTAGAATAATTCCCCAGGTTGCCGGGATAATAAATCTTCCTGCCTTTCACCATCGTTGCAGAGCCGGATGCCCTTGCCATCTGCCTGCTCTCCGCAAACAAAAGAATCCCTTCCTCCTCTGCAATCATTTCCGCATCCTGCCTGGTATCCTCCGCCTGTTCCATGCCCTCTATGACCGCCTCCATCTCGGCTTTTGTCATGGATTCTTTGGGGATTTCTCCGGTATCTGCCGTCTGTCCCGGCAAGTCCCCTTCCCCATCTTCTGCAGCCCCTTCTGAATCGTCGGAATGACCGTTTCCGCTTCCTTCCCCTTCTGCCGGCTGCTTTCCAGAAGATGAACCGGTCGCTTTTTCCTTCACAATGATGTTCCGGCTGATATGGTAGGAGGGATGTTTGCTCACTGACTCTACAAAATAGACTGCTCTATAAGTCCCTGCCTTTCCAATGTCAAACTTTTCCCCGTCTTTATCCTTCGCTTCGTGGAACGTGATCTTTACTTTATCCGCCGAAAACTCCATGCCGGAAAAATCATGTTCCACGTCAAAACTGCTGTCAATCTCTACTGTATGATCTTCTACAGCCACGATTTCATCCTTATCAAGCCTTGCTTTCACCTTCTCCAAAGCCGGATACTCCGCTTCATAAGCCGCAGGCTCCGGCTCTGCCGCATAAGCGCCGACCGGCTGTAAAAAGGCTGACAAGACTGTGACCGCCGACAGCAGGCCGGATACAATCCTCTTTACGTTTCCTTTCAATCTAATCTGTCCCTCGCTTTCTTGGTTGTGCAGCTTCATAACTGCTGTTATTCTTTCTTTCCATTTACCTGATTTTCTACTTTCCCATGTATATCCGCCTCCCTACTCTCATTTTGCACTGCCAGCCGATAACAGCACATCAATACAGGAAAGCCTAAAATCCCGGCATGTAAACACACCGAAACAATCAGGCTTCCCTGCATGGCATCTGCTGTTATCCAGCCCGTTTCCCCGGACTGGTTATTATTTTTTGAGCGTTTTCCTGTGTTCCTCCCAGACCCGTTCCCTGTCCCGGCTTCTCTGTACGGGGCGTTTCCTCCGGCAAGGTACGCAGGGATGCACACTCAGTACCGGGTATCAATCTGGGCAGGCTATGAAATTTTCAAGGTACGGCGAAAGGGAAAATTTTTGAATTGTAATTAGTTGGATATTTTTCAGAAATGTTACCCCTTCACTAATCGCAGACTGGAAAGGGCAAAATACAAGCA
>CAJULU010000078.1 GCA_910587575.1 uncultured Dorea sp. | reverse complement strand
GAGTCACTGCGGGAAAAATACCCGGAGGCGTATATCGTATGCTGTACGACTCTGCTGATTCACGACTTGTCCTGGGATCGGTCCATTGCCAGCGTTTGCCGGGAAATGAAGGATGATAAGATTACCTATTACAGGTTCAGAAGAACCGGTAAGGGAACGCCGGGACATCTTCGAATCCCGGAGGCAGAGGAGATGGCGGAAGAACTGGCGGCTTATGTCAAGAGCCTGGGAATTTTATCAGTATAGTCTTTCCTGCAAAGACGGATTTGTTTTATAATAGAGAGACAGTGCAGCAGTTAGAAAACGGAAAGTGGAGGAAAGAAAAATGAATGCAGAAAAAACCTATCAATTCTGGTTGGAGGATTCGTACTTTGATGAAAAAACCAAGGAAGAATTAAGAGGAATCGCAGGGGATACAAAGGAGATTGAGGAACGTTTCTACCGTGACCTGGAATTTGGAACCGGCGGCCTGCGCGGAATCATGGGAGCAGGCACGAACCGTATGAATATTTACACGGTGCGCAAGGCGACCCAGGGGCTTGCGAATTTCATCATCAAGGAAAATGCCATGGAAAAGGGGGCTGTTATTGCATACGATTCCCGGAACAGGTCAGCAGAGTTCGCAGAAGAAGCGGCTCTTTGTCTTGCGGCAAATGGAATCCGGGTCTATATTTTCCCGTCCCTGCGTCCGACGCCCATGCTTTCATTCGCCCTGCGTGATCTTGGATGTACGGCAGGAATCGTAGTGACGGCAAGCCACAATCCGCCGGAATACAACGGCTATAAAGTGTACTGGGAGGACGGCGCCCAGATTACGGCGCCCAGGGATCGGGAAATCATTGGAGAAGTGAACCGGATCACCGATTACGCCCAGGTAAAGACAATGGAGAAAGAAGCCGCAATAGCCCAGGGGCTTTACAAGGTCATCGGTGAGGAAATAGATGACAGGTACATGGAAGAACTGAAGAAACTGGTGCTTCGCCCGGAGATTGTCCGAAAGGAAGCCGGGAATCTGAAGATTGTCTATACGCCCCTTCATGGCGCCGGGAATCTTCCGGTCAGGCGGATCTTGAAAGAACTTGGATTTACCAATGTCTATGTAGTGAAAGAACAGGAACTGCCGGACGGCAATTTCCCCACTGTTTCTTATCCCAATCCAGAGGATCCCCATGCATTTGCCCTGGCGTTACAGCTGGCCAAAGAAGTAGATGCGGATATTGTGCTGGCCACGGATCCGGATGCAGACCGCCTTGGGGTATATGCAAAAGATGGGAAGACGGGGGAATATGTCAGCTTTACGGGAAATATGTCCGGAATGCTGATTCTTGAGTATCAGCTTTCCCAGAGAAAGGCTATGGGGACCCTTCCGAAAAACGGGGCGGTCGTCACGACCATCGTGTCCGGGAAGATGGCAGGGGAGATCACGAAAGCCTATGGCACAGAGCTGATTGAGACGCTGACGGGATTTAAGTATATCGGAGAGCAGATCAAATTATTCCGGCAGGACGCAAGCCATGAGTATGTATTCGGCTATGAGGAAAGTTATGGCTGTCTCGTGGGAACCCATGCCAGAGACAAGGATGCAGTGTCGGCGGTCATGGCTCTCTGTGAGGTGGCTGCTTATGTGAAGAGCCAGGGAATGACCTTGTGTGACAAGATGCGGGAATTGTCTGAAACCTATGGATATCATAAGGAGACCTTGTGTACCGTGACGCTGAAAGGACAGGACGGCGCAAAGCAGATCGGGGCAATGATGGAGCGGATCCGCTCTGAGGTCCCCCGGGAAATCGGCGCTCTTGCGGTGACGCAGTTCCGGGATTACCGGGAGGGTGTGAAGACGGATCTTTCTACCGGAGAGAAGACGCCGACCGGGCTTCCCAGGTCGGACGTGCTGTATTTTGATCTGGAAAACGGGGCGTGGTGCTGTATCCGTCCTTCCGGTACGGAGCCGAAGATCAAGTTCTATATCGGTGTCAGGGGCATGGATGAGAAAGAAGCAGAGGAACGCCTTGAATCTTTGACGGAGGCCGTGAAAAAGCTGGCCGGATAAGAGAAGACATAGGAAGGAGAGACGGATGTTAAAGTTAAGACCAAGTTATAAAGATTATCTGTGGGGCGGCCGCCGACTGGTGGAAGAGTATGGGAAAGAGTACGATGGAGACGTGCTGGCGGAATCCTGGGAACTGTCCTGTCATCCGGACGGTCCGTCTGTCATTGCGAACGGAACGTATGCGGGCAGGACGCTCATGGAGTACGTGGAGGAAGCAGGGAAAGAAGTCTTAGGAAGCCATTGCCGCCGTTTTAAAGACTTCCCGATTCTCATCAAATTCATTGACGCCAGGGATAACCTGTCGGTCCAGGTACACCCGGATAACCGGTATGCCTTGAAAAACGAAGGAAGAATTTGCCAGAAGAATCGAAGAAGATACGCTGCTGGAAGTGCTGAACGCCGTGCCGGTACAGAAAGGAGACGTACTTTTCATAGAATCCGGGACAATCCATGCCATTGGAAAGGATCTTCTGATCGCGGAGATCCAGCAGAATTCTAATGTGACCTACCGTGTATATGATTATGGAAGGATTGGCAGGGATGGAAAGAAGAGGGATCTTCATATCGAGAAAGCCCTAGCGGTCACCAGCCGTGTGCCGATCATCCGGGACAGCAAGAGTTATCCTCATGTGGCGGACTGTGATTATTTTACCGTGGACAAACTGAATCTGGACGGGAAATTTATGAAGCGGATGGAGGGAAATGTCTCAGAAGTTTCTTTTGCAAGTATTCTGATTCTGGATGGCGAAGGGACGATTCAAAGCGGCGGCGAGACGCTTGCATACCGGAAAGGGGAAAGCTTCTTTCTGCCTGCCGGAAGCGGAAGTTATCAGGTGGAAGGCCGCTGCGATGCCCTGGTGACGACCATACGGGAAAAGGCCGCTCCTGTGCGGATTGGAATTGACATCAGCGGAATGGACACGAGAATTGGGCTGGTAGATATTCATCAGAAATTACTTGCCGAAACCGTAATGCCTACCAAGACCGCCGGAAATGCCTGTTACGATGCGGATGAGATCATCGGAAAGATCGGAAGGAAGGTTCTGGAACTGCTTGAGCAGCAAGGGATTGCCATGGATCAGTGTGTCGGTGTGGGAGTCGGTGTACCTGGAACGGTAGACCGAAAGAACGGGGTCGTGCGCTATTCGAATAATATCGGCTGGAAACAGGTGGAACTTGCCAGAATGATGGCGGCATATTTTCCGATTCCCATACAGATCGCCAATGATGCGGACTGTGCGGCGTTGGGTGAAGCGGTCGCAGGGGCAGGAAGAGAGTGCAGGGATGTGGTCATGCTGACATTCGGCGCCGGAGTCGGCGGCGGAATTATCCTGGACGGTGAGATCTATGAAGGAAAAGGGGCCGGAGGAAGTGAGCTTGGACATATGGTCATCGTGGAAGACGGAGAGGCGTGTACCTGCGGACGGAAAGGCTGTCTGGAAGCCTATGCTTCTGTTGCGGCTCTGTGCAGGGACGGAGCCAGGGCCGCAGGACGGGATCTGGCTCCGGAGGAAATCTTTGCGGGTGCGGCCGCAGGAGACGAGAAGCTTCAGAAGGTCCTGGAAACCTATGTGCAAAGGCTTGGCGTGGGAATCGTGAATATTGTCAATATCTTCCGGCCTCAGCTGGTACTTCTTGGCGGCGGACTGTCCGCGCAAGGGGAACTGCTTCTTGGGCCTCTTCGCAGGATGCTGCGGGAAGGGTGTTTTGGCGGAGAGGACGGAGAACTTCCTGAGATTGAGACTGCCTCTCTTGGAAATAAGGCAGGGATCATCGGTGCGGCCAGCCTGATCTGAGCAGGATTCTGATCATAACTCTTGTTTTTCTGTTGTGCTGCCACGTCACCATGGATACACTCTTAAGGTTCTGCGCCGTGATTTTACACGTATTATAAAACGTGTAAAATGCGGTTTCAATTATCTCCATGCCAATGACGAGTGAAAACTTGACTTTCCACGCTCATTATATCTATATGGACGTGGGAAGTTCTGATTCCATAGTCTTATAAATATATTTCTGTCCAGGTTTTTGACGTGCTGACTTGACATACTGAGGGAAAAACTCATCTGTTAGCATAACAATTTTGGGTTGTTTGCACCTTGATTCTACACGTATTGGTATACCGTCTTATTTCATTCCTCATCAGAAAACGTTGTGTCATTCAAAGCATCCCTAATAATCCTCTCCAAATAGTTCTTCTTAGACAAGTCACCTAAATCGTGGAATACGGCACAATATTAGAGTATTTCCGATAGTTCGTCAACCAAAGACCCGGTTGGATTCTGGCAGGTGAGTTTACTGAAAGTGTATCAAACGTGACGTGCTAACTTGCATTTATTCATAAGAACATGTAAAATTAGTTGTAAAAGTGATACTATGAATGATGACAGAAAAGAAGGGAAAGATTATGCGTCAGGAAGATATGGAGAGGTTTGCGTTCCTTTTTCTGTGCGGCAGGAGGGATCAGGCTTTGCTTGCCGGTGAGGAGAAGATGAAATTTTCAGATTTTCAAAGATTGTCCTATATTACAGATTATCTGGGGCTGTCCTGCCTTAATATAGACATCTGTAACCAGTTTTCCGGGCAGTTTGAAGAGCAGTTAGAGGCATATTACCGAATGATTGGGCAGGAGGAGCCGGAGGAATATGGGGATGACTTCCGGCTTCAGGAGGAATGGCTGGCCAGATTCTGTGCAGAGGCGCCTGGGGTGGAGGCGCAGAAGTATCTGAGAAGGGCGATGGGAATGGAAGAGGAAGAAACAGATAGGACAGACGGGATGTAATGGTATCCTGTCTGTTTTTTGTCTGTTTTCATTCGGCGGATCGGGGAAATGCAGATATTGATAAAATGATGGAGATATGATAAAATTTCGTTTAGATTTTTCCATAAAAGTGTCAGATTGTAATAGAAATTTCAGGAGGAAGAGAAGATGTCTAAGGAAACGGGGAATATATTATATCTGGAATGTTACAGTGGGATCAGCGGGGATATGACGGTAGGGGCGCTGCTTGACCTTGGAGCAGATTGGGAACTTTTGGAGAACCAGCTTCATACCCTTCCAGTGAAGGGGTTTCGGACAGAGATTGGCAGGGTAAAAAAATCCGGGCTTGATGCCTGTGATTTCCGGGTGATTCTGGATGAAGAGCATGAGAATCATGACTATGATATGGAATATCTGTATGGACATGAGCATATCCTTGAAGAAGATACGCATCATGGGGCGTGCGCCCAGACCCATGGAACAGAAAGCCATACGCATCACCATGGGATAGAAAGCCATCATCATGAGACAGAAAGTCATTCGCATCTTCATGGGACAGGCGCCCATAGCCATGGGACGGATGCCCATGTCCATGAACATGAGCATCGCGGACTGCCGGAGATCAGATCCATCATTCTTAACTCCGGGCTTACAGAACGGGCAAAGAAAATTGCACTGGATATCTTTACGGTGCTTGCGCAGGCCGAGGCAAAAGCCCATGGTACGAGTATGGAAGAAGTACATTTTCATGAAGTCGGAGCGGTAGATTCGATTGTAGATATTGTGGCGGCTGCCGTCTGCCTGGATAATCTGGACATCAGGGAAGTAATCGTGCCGGAACTGTACGAAGGAAGAGGAACGGTCAGATGTCAGCACGGTGTAATCCCGGTTCCGGTTCCTGCGGTGGTCAATATTGTCGGAGAGCATGGAATCTCTCTGCATATGACCAACACAGAGGCAGAGCTGGTAACGCCTACCGGGGCGGCGATTGTGGCGGCAGTGCGGACTTCTGACAGACTTCCGGCCAGATATCAGATCAGGAGGATTGGGACAGGGGCAGGAAAAAGAGACTATGGAAGAGCCAGTATCCTGCGGGGAATGCTGATTGAGCCTGATTCACAGGAGCAGGATTCTGTTTATATGCTGGAGAGTGATATTGATGACTGCACCGGGGAGGCCCTGGGATATGCCATGGAGTGTCTGTTGGAAGCAGGGGCGAGGGATGTGCATTACAGCCCGGTATTTATGAAGAAGAACCGTCCTGCATATGAGTTACGGGTACTCTGCGGTGAGGAACTGCTTTCTAAGATGGAGGAAATTATCTTCCGGGAGACTACAACGATTGGTATCCGCAGAATGAAGGTGGATCGTACGGTATTGAAACGCAGGACTGACAGAATAGCCACATCCCTTGGAGAGGCAGATGTCAAGGTCTGTGGGACGGGTGAGAATATTGAGGTATATCCCGAATATGAGAGTGTGGCGGCAATCTGCCGGGAAAAGGGACTGGCTTACCGTGAAGTGTGGGAAGAGATCCGGCGTGAGGCGGCAGATAAAGTCAGATAGAGATAGAGAACAACGAGGATTACGGAAAAGGCATTGTCGGGGAATGAGCAGTAGACGGGGCATTCCTTGACAACGCCTTTTTATGAATTACTCTTCTGAAAATATGTTTTCCAAAAATCCAGAAACATCAAATTTTTCTTTTTTTGCAAACCCTGTAACAAGGTTTCTCCATTGTGTCAGTCGGTTTGTCAGATTTTTATTGCCATTTCCCCATGTTGTACATAAAATATCATCCTCAATATTCATAATGGTATCTTTTACCTGGTAACGGTATAGAAATAATTGATGATATTTCTGAGGAAGTCGTTCGTAATGGATACCATGAAAATCCAGATCAGACTGGCCGCCGGCTGAGAAGGGATCTCTCATGGAAGAAGACACAACGCCGTGGTTTGCAACGAGCCAGAGTGTAAATCGTTCATACTTATCTTTGCTGTCCCCGAATAATTCGGGAAACAAAGCGAAACCTTGTGCGATTAATTCGTTTCTTTCTTCTTTCGACAGAGTCTTCCACATTCTGATTTTTGCTGGAGCCGAACCGGTGGTGGCCTCTTCACCGTTTACCCACCACAGAGATTCTCCTGGTTTAAGGGTTGATCTGAAATATTCAACCACATGTTGTATTGGATTCTGCTTTTTCTGCAGTTCATCATAGGTGATTCCCATCTTATGAAAGATGGTCTTTCCGTCTGGAAGGTTCATGTCAATCTTATATCTGGGACTATGGGTGACTGCGATATCACACAGACATTCTTCATATCTGCGGGTTTTAAATTCTACAGGTTTATGTAACTTACCGAATAAGAGAAAGATATGTTTTACGTCTTCCACACGGGTTCCTTCTGCGACACTGCCGCCAATCAGTGTCCATTTGTCTTCCTTTGTGGACTTTACTTCCACTCCAAAGTATTTTGCCGCTACGATATCCGGGAATCGCTGGCCGCTGATGATTTCGATGGAACCTTCAAACACCGTACCCTTTGCGGCATGATCCAGTTCCTCTTTCACTTCCTTCTCTAATTTCTGTCTGCCTTTGGAGAGATAATAATCCGGATCTTGTTTTGCGCGTTTATTCATCAATAAACAGGCATTATTGCATAATTTTTCAAATTCATCTAAAGATGGTTCCCTGTTCGTTGAGATTATCATTTGTCTGTGTCTTCTCCTTCTCCGAAATATAATTTCCAGTTGTCTTCCAGCCTCTTTGCAATATGGTATCCGAGCAATGGTGGAACGGCATTTCCGATTACTTTATAAGCTTCCGAGCCAGATACTGGTTTGTTTCCGTTTAGGGCAGGAATAATAAAATCATAATCATCTGGAAATGTCTGTATCCGGGCACACTCTCTTACGCTTAACCTGCGTTCTTTTAAACCGCCCTCAAGTTCATCCTGGTATCTGCCTCCATGTTCTTTGGACAATCTCCGGAATTCTATATTCCCATGATGTTCTGATCTGATCGTGGGACCGATTCCATCCAGACGCACTTCCTGCTGTCCCTGGCAATGTCTGCCCATATATTTGGCTTTCGAATATTTCTGCTGACTCAGATCATGGGAGTTTTCCGGCTCCTTTAATCCCACAAAGGCATTTTTTACCGTCACGTATTGTCTTAATCCTGTTATGGGAGTTTCGTTCGGCAGAAAATGTGTTTTTGGGGGATAGGGGTCATATTCCGGTGAAGGATTGTCTTTTGAAAGTTCTTTTAGTGCTTTTTTTGTCAGAGCTGATTTTCTGAATCCGAAGAAAATTACCCTCTCTCTGCCTTGTGGAACGCCATAGTTCGCTGCATTCAGAACTTTTGCGGGCACTACCAGATATCCGCCGTCAGATATGGAAGAGAAATCGTTTTCAATCACAATTTTCGCATCTTTTAAATTCGTAAGGCCTTTTACATTCTCCGCCACGAATACCTTTGGCTTTGTCAGGCCGATGACTTTGCGCATCCACATATATAACTGTCCCCGGTTTTCAGCGGTTGGTTCATCTGCACTGATCCGTTCACCGTTATGGCCTTTGTCGGATTCAAACCCCATGCGTTTCCCCGCAATAGAAAAATCCTGGCAGGGGAAACCGCCGATTAAAATATCAATATCTGCTGGAAATATTCTGACAGTATTCTGTTCCTGCAGTTTTACAAGATTGACGATACTGTCCAGGTAATAATTATTTGTATTTATGCCCCGCCTTCCAAAATAATTTGTCCATGCTGCCCGTGCTTCGGGTTTGATGTCATTGGCAAATATTGTGTGAAACCTTGTTTTCCCAAGATGTACCCAGACATCATCAACAGTATCTGTTTTCCATGTCGGGCAGACTTCGGGATTAATGGATTTTTCCAGGGCATCAAAATCCCCCTCGAATCCCAGATCAATTCCTCCGCACCCCGAAAATAACGAAAGCAGCCTTAAAACCTGTCTTTGCATGTAACATACTCCTTTACCGTAGGTTATTCTATCCTTTCCTGCAAAGTTTATCAAGTCACAAATCAAAAAAATCATCTTCAAAGCTTTCGAATATGATTTCTTCGATTATTTTCACACATTGTCCGGGATTTTTTAATATGTCATTTCCCCAGAACCGGATGACTGTCCATCCCATGGATAAAAGCTTCTGGTCATTTTCGCGATCCCGCTGCATATTTCTCTCGATTTTATTCACCCAGAAGTCGGGATTGTTTCCGCGAAGAAGTTTTGGCTTTAGGATTTGCCAGTTCTTTCCGTGAAATAATTCGCCGTCACAGAATATAACGATTTTATATTTCGTTAATACAATATCCGGTGTGCCGGGTAAGAGCCTGTAATTTTTCCGATAGCGGTATCCCTGCGCCCACAATTCTTTGCGAAGTGCGACTTCAATGCTTGTGTCTTTGCTTTTAATATGGCTCATTGCTTTATGACGCTGTTCTTTGGTCAGCACGTCCATAATTTGTCACCACCTGTAATTATGGAAATATTATAGCATTGTTCGAAGAAATGCGCCAGTTGTATTTGTCTCTGGTTATCATTTCATAAAGTTTTACATAATGCAATCTATTATTGAAACTTTTGTCACGCTATGTTATCTTGTGTATGTGATTCCGAAAATATCCCAAATACAATACAAGGACAGCCATATGAAAACTTATGAAGAGAAAAAAGAAAATTTGAGAAGGCAGATACGCCGGTATGCCCGGGAAGATCTGATTGTTGCATTCTCCGGAGGTGTAGACAGCAGCCTGCTGTTGAAGATTGCATGTGATGCTGCCAGAGAGACCGGAAAGAACGTCTGTGGGATCTTTCTGAAGACAATGCTCCATCCGGCAAAGGAAGCAGAAGATGCACAGAAGCTGGCCCGGGAAATGGGGGCGTTTTTTCGGATTCTGGAGATTGATGAGCTGGAAGGAGCCGGGATCGCAGATAATCCCCTGGACAGATGTTACCGCTGTAAACGTTATCTTTTCAAGGAAATCCAAAAAGAGGCGGAAAGATCTGGAGTCTCCCGGATTCTGGAAGGGACCAACGAAGATGATCTTCACGTATACCGTCCCGGAATCAAGGCGGTCCGTGAACTGGGAATCATAAGTCCGCTGGCAGAGGCAGGACTGACCAAGGCAGAAGTCAGAAAAATGGCGGAAGAACATGGAGTTTCCGTATCGAATAAGCCGTCCACGCCATGTCTTGCAACCCGTTTCCCGTATGGAACGCCCATTTCATATGGGGAAATGCGGAAAGTAGAGGCAGGCGAGACGTTTCTGCGTAATCTTGGACTCTATAATGTACGCCTGAGAGTCCATGGTGAACTGGTGAGAATCGAGACGGATCGTAAAGATATACCAGTCATCACAGAGCACAGGGAAACGGTTACGGAATATCTGAAAAAACTCGGTTATGTATATATTACCCTGGATCTGGAAGGATTCCGCTCGGGGAGTATGGATGTGGAGGAACAGAAACAATGAAGGTTCTGGTAATGTCAGATACTCATGGTCTGTTGCGGCCCGAAGTAAAGAATCTGCTTGGACAATGTGACGCAGTCATCCATGCAGGGGATTTTCACACGCAGAACATCTTAGACGAGATTCAGACATCTGTTCAGACAGGCGTTTTGCTATATCTGGTAAGAGGGAATAACGATGGAGAATGGGCGGCTCATCTTCCGACGCATCTGGAGTTTATTCTGGACGGCATAAAGTTCTGTGTGGTTCATGACAAAAAAGATCTGCCGCAGAATCTTAAGGACTGCCAGGCAGTGATCTTCGGTCATTCTCACCGGTATCTGGAAGAGAGAAAAGAAGGAAGGCTCTATCTGAATCCGGGAAGCTGCGGAAGACAAAGATTCCGCCTTGACCTTACCCTGGCCTTTCTCTGTCTTAGGAATGGGGAGATAGCCGTAGAAAGAGTCAGTCTGTCCTGCCGGAACGGAAAATCCACAGAAGTTCTGACCCACCAGAATAATCTGGCAGGAGCCATCCAGAATATCATGAAGAGGATGGACAAAGGGCAGACGATTGGAAAAATCAGCAGAGACCTGAAGCTGGGAGCTGATTTTGTGGAAGAGATCTGCAGGATCCGGGTCACTCATCCTGGCGTAACTGCCAACGGGATTCTGGACAAGATAGAAGTCAATCAGAAAATACAAAAAAGCAGGAGGAGAAAAGAGAATGGTTCTGAATAACTGTACCGTATGTTCCATCTATGAATCAGATGATACAGTTCAAAAGAGGCTCCGTGTAAAATGTAACGGAGATCAGATTACAATCTATATGAAAAGGGAAAGCGATCTGACCGATTCAGAGAGAATCCGGATTGATTTTTTTGATGGACAGATCGGATGTGTCCGTACATACAGTGAAGTCTCTGTCCGAAGAAATTATGATCCGTCTGTATCCGAACCATGGGCTGCAGACTGCGGCGTGCTGGAAGTAACCGAGATTGTGCAGGGGCGGCGGTATCTGCGGGTGAAGATGGAAGAGGAAGTGGCAATCCAGTCTTTTAAGCGGGGAGAATGCAAGGGAGATCTCCAGAATATCAGCGAAGGAGGCCTGTATTTTATCACTGCTACAAGACTTGGCTGTGATGATACGATAGAATTTGACTATGTATTTGTGGAAACGCAGTATCGGTTAAAAGCCATTATATTGCGGGAAGAAGATTTTCGGGACGGGCGTTACGGGTATGGGTGCGAGTTTACCGGGCTGCCCAAAGGAGCGAAAAGAGATATCCAGCAATATGTTTTCAGGAAACAGCATGGCAGGGGATGGTAGCAAAAAGAAGAGAGGTTACCTCCTCTCTTCTTTCCATTCCAGAAACTCTCCTGTATTTGCATCAATCTCAAATTCATATTCCTTCTGGTCATAGATGATATCGCCTTCGTATTTGTAATATCCATCGTCATAATCCAGCTCGATTTTCAGATCCTGTGCGGCTGCCCCTGGAACCCGGTCAAGGGCCAGCTGGGAGGCTTCTTCAGCAGAAATCTGGACGTCAGCCTGTGCATTCTGGGAACTGCCGGAATGTCCGTGGGTCTGCCCGCCATGCTGATCTGTCTGTTGTTGTCCATTCTGTCCTGTCTGGTTCTGCTGTCCGTTCTGATCCGTCTGATTTGTCTGTCCGTTCTGGTTCTGGGGACCCGGCCCGTCATAGTCGACGCTGTGGATTTCTCCGCTGGATGCCAGAATCTCATATTCATATTCCGTAGCCCCGCTTGTAAATGATACTTCATAAATACGCTGTCCATCGTCTGAGTCTTTGGAGACGTGAAGGCGCGTAACGTCAGATTCCGTGAGACTGGCATCATTTAAGGCAATCTCGGTGGCTTTTTCCTTGCCGATGTCTGCGTGGCCGCCACATCCGGTTATGGTTCCTAAGAGCGCCATGGAAATAAGTACTGCTGCAACAGATCTTTTCATAATGTGGTCCTTTCTTCTATCAGTCTTCTATAACTATTGTACTTTCTACATACCAGTATAATACATGATAGAAGAAAAATCAAAAGAAAAACAGCTTTGACGCTTAAAAAATTTTCATAAAAAAACCTCCCATTTTACGGGGAAA
>CAJULU010000077.1:2075-13307 GCA_910587575.1 uncultured Dorea sp. | reverse complement strand
TTACGGTGTGCCCTTGGGTATACCTTACTGGACGAAGTCCACCCGCCAGAGTATATGTTCATTATAAGAAAATCCCGGACAGGTTGCAAGCAGGAAGTCCTCTATATGATATAACAATTTATTTATATCAGCTACGCGCTGATTGAATTTCCGGTATATAACTGGTAATACCTTCCCTTCTCCTCAATCAGCTGCTCATGGGTTCCCCGCTCAATGATCCTCCCCTGCTCAAGGACCATGATACAGTCAGAATTCCGTACTGTAGACAGCCGGTGGGCAATCACAAACGTTGTCCTTCCGTTCATCAGCTTATCCATGCCGTCCTGCACAATCCGCTCCGTCCTGGTGTCAATGGAGCTGGTGGCCTCATCCAGAATCAGCACCGGCGGATCTGCCACGGCTGCCCTCGCAATCGCAAGAAGCTGCCGCTGTCCCTGGCTTAAGTTCGCCCCGTCCCCGGTCAGCATCGTTTGATACCCATCCGGCAGCCTCCGGATAAACCCGTCCGCATTGGCCAGTTTCGCCGCCGCCACGACCTCTCCGTCCGTCGCATCCAGTTTCCCAAAACGTATATTCTCCATCACGGTCCCGGTAAACAAATGCGTATCCTGCAGTACAATCCCAAGGGATCTGCGCAGATCAGCCTTCTTAATCTTATTGATGTTAATCCCGTCATACCGGATCTTACCATCCTGGATATCATAGAAACGGTTAATCAGATTCGTAATCGTCGTCTTCCCTGCCCCGGTGGAGCCCACGAACGCAATCTTCTGTCCCGGCTGCGCATACAGTTTCACATCATGGAGCACGATCTTATCATCCTCATATCCGAAATCCACGCCGTTAAATACAACGTCGCCCTGTACTTCCACATAATCCACGCTGCCGTCCGCCTGGTGGGTATGTTTCCACGCCCATCTTCCGGTCCTCGCCTCGCTCTCCAGAAGCGTTCCGTCTTCCTCCGTAACATTGACCAGCGTCACGTACCCATTGTCCTGTTCCGCCTGCTCATCCAGAAGTCCGAACACACGCTGCGCTCCCGCCATGGCCATGACCACCGCATTCAGCTGCTGGCTCACCTGGTTGATGGGCATACTGAAACTCTTGTTAAAGGTCAGAAAGCTTGCAAGCGCTCCCAGGGTAAAACCACCCACACGATTCAGCGCCAGTACGCCGCCCACGATGGCACACACCACATAGCTGATATTGCCAAGCTGCGCATTGATGGGTCCCAGGAAATTTGCAAAGGTATTGGCCCGGTCTGCACTGACGAACAGACGGTCGTTCAGTTCCTTGAACGCCTTCTTATTCTCCTCCTCATGGCAGAACACCTTCACTACCTTCTGCCCGTTCATCATTTCCTCAATATATCCGTTCACTGCCCCAAGATTTTTCTGCTGCTCCAGGAAATATTTCCCGCTTCGTCCGGCAGCAGCCCTGGAACTTAAGATCATCACCGCCACCATGGCAAGGGTAACCAGCGTCAGCGGAATGCTTAAAATCAGCATACTGACAAATACACTGACAATCGTAATCCCGCTGTTAATCACCTGGGGAATACTCTGGCTGATCATCTGGCGCAGCGTGTCAATGTCATTGGTATAGACAGACATAATGTCCCCGTGGGCATGGGTGTCAAAATACTTAATGGGAAGCCGCTCCATATGGGCAAACAGGTCATCCCTGAGAGATCTGAGCGTCCCCTGGGTCACATTCACCATGATCCGGTTATACGCATAGGTAGAGACAATGCCTACACCATAGAATATGGCAACCCTCCCGATCGCATTTGCCAGAGGTACAAAATCCGGCTCATCCGTCATAAGAAAAGGTGTAATATAGTCGTCAATCAGATTCTTCATAAACAGCGTCCCTTGGACATTGGCAAGCACGCTCACAAAGATCAGCACAGTCACCGCCAGATAGTGGAACTTATAATACCGGAATACATAGGCCATCAGCCTCTTAAATATCTTCATGGGATTCTTAACCTGCGGCTTCATCCCTCTTGCCCTGCCGTTCATCGGTCCCGCCATTTTTAATCACCCGCCTTTTCATCAAAATCTCCGCCGCCGCTGGTCTGTGATTCATAGACCTCCCGGTAAATGTCATTTTCCCGGAGCAGCTCCTCATGGGTTCCAAAACCGTCCACACGTCCGTCTTCCATCACGATGATGCGATCCGCATCCTTCACACTGGCAATCCTCTGGGCAATGATCAGCTTGGTCGTATCCGGGATCTCCTCCCGGAATGCCTGGCGGATCCTGGCATCCGTGGCCGTATCTACCGCACTAGTGCTGTCGTCCAGGATCAGAACCTTCGGCTTCTTAAGAAGCGCCCTTGCAATACAGAGCCTCTGTCTCTGGCCGCCCGACACGTTGCTTCCGCCCTGTTCAATATGCGTGTCGTACCCTTCTGGAAAACGCTTAATAAATTCATCCGCACACGCCTGGCGGCACGCTTCCATGCACTCTTCTTCTGTGGCCTCCCGGTTTCCCCACCTCAGATTATCAAGAATCGAACCGGAAAACAGGACATTATTCTGGAGTACCACGGACACCTGGTTTCTCAGAGCCTCCATATCGTATTCCTTTACATTTTTTCCACCCACAAGCACCTCGCCGCCTGTCACGTCATACAGACGGCTTAACAGATTCACAAGGCTGGTCTTGGCGCTTCCGGTTCCCCCGATAATCCCGATCATTTCTCCTGACCGGATTTTAAGATTCACGTCTTTGAGCACCGGGGTTTCACTGTCCCTGCGATATGCAAAATCCACGTTCCGGAATTCAATGCTTCCGTCCGCCACTTCCCTCACAGGGGAATCCGGATTCCGGATGTCGCTGTTTTCATTCAGTACCTCAGAAATACGCCGGATACTGGCCATACTCATAGAGATCATGACAAATACCATGGACAGCATCATAAGGCTCATAAGAATATTCATACAGTACGCAAGCAGGCTCATAAGTTCCCCGGTGGTAAGCGCAGACGCAGCAATCATCTTCGCACCAGTCCAGCTGATCAGCAGAATACAGGCGTAGACCGTAAACTGCATAAGCGGCGCATTGTATACCAGATTACATTCCGCCTTCATAAAGATCCGGTAAATGTTCTCGCTCGCTTTCCGGAACCTGACCGTTTCCTGTTCCTCACGGACATATGCTTTCACTACCCGGATCGCCGAGACATTCTCCTGGACAGACGCATTCATATCATCATACTTCGGAAACGCCTGCTGGAAATACCGGGTTGCATGGCTCATAATCAGCAGCAGAAGAACTCCAAGGATCAGCACTGCCGCCAGGTAAATATTCGACAGCTTCCGGTTAATCCGAAAGGCCATAATCATGGCGCACAACAGGCTTGCCGGTGCACGGGTGAACATCCGCAGGGTCATCTGATAAGCGTTCTGTACATTAGTCACATCCGTCGTCAGCCTTGTCACCAGCCCGGCCGTACTGTATTTGTCAATATTTGCAAAAGAAAATGTCTGGATATGGTTAAACATGGTCTCCCGCAGATTCTTCGCAAGTCCGGCAGATGCCTTCGCCCCGTATCTTCCGCCTGCCATTCCTGCAAGCAGGCCGATGAAGGCCGCTGCCACCATAATTCCTCCCACCCTGTAGATATGTCCGAGATCTCCCGCATTCACGCCGTCATCTATGATAGATGCCATCAGAAAGGGAATCATCATCTCCATCAGCACTTCCAGAATCATAAACAGGGGCGTAATAACCGAGGCTCTCTTATACTCCTTTACCTCACGCAATAAAGTCCGGATCATCTGTCTCCTCCTTTCCGCCAGCAGGGAATCTTCCAGGAATACACCTGTTTCCCCCTGGTACCTCTTTCATAAGGTTCGCCGTTAATTTTCCGATCACGGAATGAAACACCGACAGTTCCTCCTCCGTAATCCCTTCCGTCAGACTGCTGTCAAGGCTCTCGATCAGCCGCTCCAGGCTCTCATGGTTCTGTATCCCCTTATCCGTCAGGATCACCTTTTTCAGCCTGGCATCATACTCCACAGACTCCCGGACAATGAACCCTTTCTTCTCCATGAGCTGGATAATGTTCTTAACCGTTGATCTTCCAATGGAAAAGTACCGCTCAATGTCTTTCTGAAATATATCTTTGTCCCGGTTTGCATACAGGTAACGGATGATCCAGCCGTGCATCAGCGTAACCTCGTCGATTCCCGCAGTCTTTACATGAGCCTGCAGATTCCTTGCAAGCATGTGGTCAAGCCTGCGGATCTCGAAACCGATTCTTTCTTCACATCGTTCCATACCAGCCTCCTTCAGAAATTGTTCGCATCGCAACTGTTTGTTTCAGAACTGTTCGATAGCAAACATATTTTATTACAAATCATAAAAATTGCAAGATTTATTTTGCTGACATGATACTGAAAAAGGCTTTACACCTCTGTCACTGGCTGATATAATATTACTGAAACGGATCGAAGCAGTAACCAAAGATAAAGAAGCATTAGAGGTAATTGCGTTTGAAAGGGAATTTATTGAGCAGAAGTTATATCAGAATCCGTCATTAAACAAAGATTGATTCATAAAAGAAGTAAAGTCCGTTGCATGTATGCTCAAGAACTTTACTTCTTTTTAACCGCAAAACAGATGCAATAACATACTAATAACAGTTTTTTAAAAAAATGTTGCATTTTCCGCAGAACCGTATTATAATATTTGATATGCAGATATAGTTCATTGGTAGAATGCTAGCTTCCCAAGCTGGAGAGGCGGGTTCGATTCCCGTTATCTGCTTCATAAGGGCTGGAAACATTGTGAAATCAGTGTTTTTCAGTCCTTTTTGATACTGATATGATACCATTTTCTTATATTTGCCACAACTGATGCTCTGCATGCTCCCGGAAAGCCCCAACATCTTCCAGTCTGAAGGTGAGAGTGCGTATGTTAAAAAACTAGTCTATTTTATTTATGTGTGTTATAATCAAATCATTCGATAAAGAGAGGATATTAGTATGAAAATAATGATTGCATCTGACATACACGGAAGCGCTTATTATTTAAGGCAGCTTTTAGATCAATATCATGCAGAACAGCCGGATAAGATGCTTCTTCTTGGGGATCTCCTCTATCACGGCCCCCGCAATGATCTGCCGGACGGCTATGCGCCCAAAGAAGTGGTTGAACTGCTGAACGGGATGAAAGAAGACATTCTCTGCGTCCGGGGCAACTGCGACACGGACGTTGACCAGATGGTACTGGAATTCCCCATTCTTGCCGATTATTGTATTCTGTACGAACAGGGACATATGATCTTCGCAACACACGGACACATTCATAACACAGCCTGTCCGCCTATGCTGAAAGCAGGCGACATCCTGCTTCACGGCCATACCCATATCCCGGCAGCGGAAGCATTCGGCGGCAGTTACTATCTGAATCCCGGTTCTGTCTCCATTCCCAAAGAAGGAAGCAGCCACAGTTATCTGATACTGGAAGACGGGATATTTACCTGGAAGAATTTAAGCGGAACAGCTTACCGGAAGTTTGACATAAGACAGGAAGAATCATGTATACAGGAATAACAGCAGATCAACGAAACAGGAATGCATTTACGAATGGGGTACGGGATGGGATTCCCATCGCCCTGGGTTACTTTGCGGTCGCATTTTCCCTTGGAATCGTGGCGAAGAAAGCCGGCCTGAATCCTTTCCAGGGTTTTCTCTCCAGTATGCTGAACCATGCCTCTGCGGGAGAATATGCGGAATTTACCGTCATTATGGCGAACGCTCCTTATATCGAGATGGCATTTGTCATCCTGGTTACCAATATACGGTATCTGCTCATGAGCTGCGCATTGAGCCAGAAATTCGATGCAGATACCCCTTTTGCCCACCGGCTGCTGGTGGGCTTTGGAATCACAGACGAGATCTTCGGAATCAGTATCGGCAGAACCGGCGCTCTGAACCCATACTATAACTATGGCGCCATGGCCATTGCCCTGCCTGGCTGGTCGATGGGCACTGCCCTGGGGATTGTAGCAGGAAACGTCCTGCCTGCTTCCATAGTCAGCGCCTTAAGCGTTGCTTTATACGGTATGTTCATTGCAATCATCATCCCGGCCTCCCGGAAAGACCGGGTTGTGGGGATTGTGGTGACCGTCAGTTTTCTGGCAAGCTTTACCGTATCCAGGATTTCTCTGTTTGACCGGATGTCCGACAGCATGAAGATTAGTCTTCTGACCGTAATCATCGCCGGAATTGCCGCCGTACTGTTTCCGGTAAAGGATGAGGAAGGCCATGATCCGGCCAAGGACAAAGATACAGACTCAGACAAGGGGGCATATAGATGATACATAATATTTATATCTACATACTGGTGGCGGCGGCAGTATCCTGCCTGATCCGCGTGCTTCCGCTGACTCTGATCCGCGGGAAGATCAAAAACCCTCTGATCCGGTCATTTCTCTACTATGTGCCTTACGTGACACTTGCAGTCATGACATTCCCGGCCATCATCACCGCCCCGCAGATTCCTCTTGCAGGGATTCTGGCGCTGGTTACGGGAATCGCCGCCGCATGGCGGGGCGTCAATATGATGGGGATTGCCGCACTGTGCTGTATGGTCGTGTTTGTCTGCGAAGCAGCGGCGACGTATCTGATATAAGGAACTTTGAATAACCTTCCCGGTTTCAGAGCCGCAGTTCCCGGATATTGCGAAGCGTTTCCCCATACGTCTGTTCCTTGCCAAACAGCAGTGTGGTGCCCAGTACGAATCCCCTCACTCCCTTGGGTGCAAACTCTCTGATCTTATCCGCACTGCAGGCTCCGTCCCAGTAAATCTCAAAATTCATGTCTTCCTTCATAGACAGAAGCTTTGTGATCTTCTTCCCCACGTAGGGCAGATACATCTGCCCGGCATTGCCTGGGTTCTTTCTGCAAGCAGCGCCCCGATCAGACCGTGCTCCGGCACAGCGCCGCACCTGCCGCCAATATTTACAATCCCCCATTTCTCCACACAAGAAATGGGTATCCGTTCGTGAAATTATAAATTTCCTGCGCAATGAGGGCAGTGTCCATTCCCGTATGGCGGTCTTTTTCATATTCATCAAGCAATCCCTGCAATCCCATCAGCCGACAAACTCATATCCACATTAAAATCAGCCGCAATATTCCATGGACTATTGAATTTGTGTTCCTCATTGGGCTGTAATCTGCGCTTTAGATTTTTAATGTCAGTCACGCCGGCAAGTATCACAGACTGAAACGTTTTATAATCCGGATCCACTTCATTCAAAACCGAATCCGGCATACCCGCCTTAAGTCCCTTCTTTTTAAGCTGGCGGCAGAAAGCTTTTACGAACCTTTCCTCCGTTTTAAAACTTGCACTGCCTATCCTCTGAAAATCCAGGCTCAGGACAAAATACTCACAGCGCAATGTCCGTCCAAGCAACAGCAATGAACTCAAAAACTGAACAGAAACACGTGTAAAGACGGATATCAATCTCTTCATTGATATCCGCCTCTACTCTGATCCTTCAATCATTCTTTTTACCTCTTTCTCCGTCGGTTCAGGATTCTCGCTTTCTTACCAATTCACCCGCCGATTCTGGTAGTCTGATTATTGAATTCTGAAAATAGTTTAAGCTTCTGGTGGTCCGTACCTCCTATTCATAAACTCTTGACTCTTGACCCTTGATACTTAAGCGCCTTCTTTCTCAAGAATCTTCTTCCAACACTTGTGTTGATTCTTAAATAACATCCGTTGACTTACAGCTCGCGTCTGTCTTGAAATACGGCTCTGTTATTTGTTAAATATAAAATATCACACTTCTCCCGCTTTGTCAATATGTTTTTTTATATTTTTCCATCTTTTTTATTTTTATTTGTGTATTTTATCAGCAAGATATTGTTTCCAGAATATTCCGACATTTGAACATATGTTTTTTTCTTCACAAAAACTCGCAATTTCCTATAAAGCAAAAAAGCCATCCGGAAAAGCCTCATTACAGCCTTTTCCAGACGGCCCTCTCTTATCTCTCTGATATTCCGATCTCCCTCTCCAAAGTAAATCCGCGTCCCCGCACTTCATTAATCTGCGTGATCGTGATAAATGCCTTGGGGTCCACCATCTGGACCGTCTGGTTAATGGAATACAGCTTCCGGTTCGGAATCACGCACAGTACGCCTTTCTGCTGCTTCGCACCGTATCCGGTCTCTATATGGACCATGGTAACTCCTGCGTCAATCTCTTTCAATACCTTCTCTTTTACTTCCTCATACTTGTCCGTTATGATAAACAGCTGAATCTGCGACTGTCCCATCAGTACCACCCGGTTCATCATCATGGTGGTCACAACCAGCACCAGGATACCATACAGAATCTGCTCTGAGGTGGAAAAGAACGCCTGCCACACAAGCACGGTAAAGTCCACAATATACATGAATACTGCCAGAGAAATATGGAACCATTTGTGGAGGACCAGTGCAAGGATATCCGTCCCGCCCGTGGAGGCTCCCACCCGTACCACCAGGCCGATTCCAAGCCCCAGGAGAGCTCCGCCGTACAAGGACGCAAGCATGATATTGTCCGTTAGTCTTGTAATTCCCGGAATTGCCTGGACGATGGAAAGAAAAACCGGATATACAATCGTACTGATCAGCGTTGTCAGTGCAAATTTCTTTCCCAGCACAATCGTCCCTAATATAAACAGCAGAATATTAACGATAAAGATGATCACAGACAGATTCCCATTCACATAATGATTGATCGTCAGGGCAACACCCGTAGCTCCGCCCATAATAATTCCATGGGGTACCACGAAGGCAGCCACGGCAACAGCCAGAATCACATTACCCAGCAGCACGCAGACTACTGTTTCCAGATTTTTTTTCCCACTTTGTTTCATACCGCTTCTACAACCTTTCTCAAAATATTAAAAACAATATTATTATACCTGATCCCTGTCCAGTCTGCAATGAAATACTCCATACAGAGTTCACTCTGTTTTCTTGAAAATCAGATATCTCTATGCTATAATTGCACTGAGGAAATTTAAAGATGACTGACGATAATAAAAAGATCATTTCTCAAGGAGTTTAACACATGAATCAGGAAGCACAAGAGTTATCCAGACAGCAGTTAAAATCACAGGAGACGAAGGCCAAGATCTTCCGTGCAGCAAAGCATATTTTACAGAAAAAAGGCTACGAACAACTGTCCATTAAGAATATCTGTGAAGAAGCGGGCGTCTCAAACGGTAGTTTTTATCATCATTTCAAGACCAAGGATGACCTTCTTTCTTATTACATAGAAGAACAGCCCGGCATTAACCCGGATCTTCTGGATATGCCCGCTACCCCGGACGAGGCCAGACAGGCCATTATTTATGTATATCTGAATTATGTGCATTACTGTCAGAATCTGGGGGTGGAATTCATGGCGAATTATTATACGCCTAAGAACCAGTCCCTGAATCCGCTGATCTGGACCAAACGTCCCTACCCCATTGTTACGGTGTCCGATTATCTTCGGAAAGCCATTGACGCAGGAGTCGTATCCCCGGCAGCCAGCCTGGAAGATATCGCAACAGATATCCGGATGATCGTGATCGGGAATGTGTTTGAATGGTGTCTGAAAGGCGGCGAGACTGATTTTGAAGGGAATATGCGGCGTTCACTGGAAATATATCTGAACGGGCTGTTCTGAAGCTGTTCTGCAACACCGCCGTGTTTCCGGCGAAGCAAAAATCCTTCGAGCAAGCGGACTCAAAGGATTTTTTAGAAGGGAATATGGTAGTGAAACCATTTACAATAATATCTTGTAAGTGTATTATAACTCTGCCTTTCCAATAAATCCAATCATTAATTATAATATAACTTTTCAATATATAGATTATATCTATAAGGAGGCTTTTATGAATCCTTTTCCTTACACATTCATCGTCAACCCCAACGCCCGTTCCGGGATGGGGCGCAGACTGTGGAACCAGGTAGAACCAGTCCTGCAGCAGAGGAAGATCAGCTACCAGGTATTCCAGACAAAATACCGGCAGCATGCCACCAGGATTGTCCGTGATCTCACCGCTGATGATTGCCGCCACACGATTGTCGTTCTGGGCGGAGACGGAACGGTCAATGAAGTGGTCAATGGTATTTCGGATCTGTCCAGGGTCACTCTTGGATATATCCCCACCGGATCCAGCAATGACTTCGCCCGCAGCCTTCATCTCCCCAGAGATCCGGTCCAGGCGCTTGACAATATCCTCGCACCGTCCCGCTGCCGTTCTGTTAATGTAGGGGTTCTTACTTATGATGGAAAGAAACGGCGTTTTGCCGTGAGTTCCGGGATGGGATTCGATGCGGGTATCTGCCACGAAGCCATGATTTCCCCCATAAAACCACTGCTAAATGCGCTGCACTTAGGGAAACTGACCTATGTGGGGATTGCACTGCGCCAGATTCTCACCTTAACCCCCGGACAGATCACGGTAACGCTGGACGGCTGCCGCAGGCTGACTTTTCAGAAGGCATATTTCGCCACGGCTATGAATCTGCCCTTTGAGGGCGGCGGATTTCAATTCTGTCCGGATGCCGACTGCCAGGACGGGCTTCTGAATGTAATCGTAATCTCGGGGCTGTCCCGGCTTAAGATTCTTACCCTGCTTCCCACGGCATATAAGGGATGGCATACCCGTTTTCGTGGGGTGTATACCTATACCTGCCGGAAAATGGAGATTACCAGCAGTGCTTCCCTTCCGCTGCATACGGACGGGGAACCTGTTTTTCGGAATCACCATGCTTCTATGTCGATGGAAGACCGGAAACTGCGGATCATTGCCGCCCCTTAGAATCCCGGACTTTTCCGGACTTCACCTCAGAATGGCGGATAATCAAAAGAAAGTGTAATATTGAGGAACATCTTATGCGGACAATTTTATTTATAATCACTGCTTTATTCATTGTATTATATCTATTTGCCATCTCTCCCCGTTTTACCCGCAGGAAAGATATGCGCAGGTTCCGGCACACCATGTTTGCCCACCGGGGCTACCATTGTATCGAAAAGGGAATCCCGGAAAACTCTATGGCGGCTTTCCGTGCCGCACTGAAAAACGGCTATGGGATTGAGATTGACCTGCATTTGACCCGGGACGGCCAGCTTGTGGTCTTTCATGACGACACGCTGGAGCGGATCTGCGGACTTTCTGACACCGTGGAGAATCTGACGTATGAAGAACTGAAATCCTGCC
>CAJULU010000077.1:0-2065 GCA_910587575.1 uncultured Dorea sp. | reverse complement strand
TGATACGGCGACCACCGAGACCATCCCGGCCTTTGACGAGGTATTGTCCCTTGTGGACGGCCGTGTCCCGCTGCTGATCGAACTGAAAATTCCGGATTCCTCCGTGCACATCTGCAGCGAGACCCTTAAGAAGCTTCAGCATTACCATGGACCCTGTCTGATCCAGTCTTTTAATACCATGGGAATCCGCTGGTTCCGGCTTCATGCACCCCATATCCTCCGGGGACAGCTCTCCTCGAATCTGACCCGGGATCCCCTGAAAGAGGCGTGGATACTCCGTTTCCTGGTAAAACATCTGCTGTCAAACTTTTTGGGAAGGCCGGATTTCATCTCATATAATCTGAACGACCTTCCGATTGCCAACGTCTGGATACTGAAACATATTTTTCATGTGCCGGTTGCGGTATGGACTCTGAACACTCCGGATATGCTAAAAAGAGGTTCACAGTGTTTTGACATGCAGATATTCGAAAAAAGAAATGAAAATTATTAACAAACCATGAACATTGTTGTTGATTCTTTTTTTTCATGTTATAATTCGATTTGAACCATGAATATGCTTAAGAGAAATGCCTGTATCTCTTGTATGAATTTTTCAGGCCTGTAAAAAGGGGTAGTTATTATGAAAATCATTGAATCAAC
Source organism: uncultured Dorea sp. (assembly GCA_910587575.1). Taxonomy (GTDB): domain Bacteria; phylum Bacillota; class Clostridia; order Lachnospirales; family Lachnospiraceae; genus Sporofaciens. The sequence goes on along the minus strand of CAJULU010000077.1, from coordinate 1,423 downwards.
GAAGAACTTCATCAGCAAATATCGACATGCATGGGTATTGTTATATGGATTCATCTATATGCCATGGTTCATTTATCTGGAAAGACGGACAGACGTCCAGTATTTCATGATCCATTCGCCCCTTGATGATTATATTCCTTTTGTGGAATACTTTATTGTACCGTACCTGTTATGGTTTGCGTTCGTGGCCGTGGCGGCCGGATATTTTTTCTTTACGGATAAGACGGGATTCTACCGCCTCTGTGCTTTTCTGATTGCGGGGATGACTTTTTTCCTGTTCCTGTGTACAGTGTTCCCGAACGGACAGAATCTGCGGCCGGTAACATTCGCAAGGGATAATATTTTCGTGGATCTGGTTAAGCAGATCTATTCGACGGATACTCCCACCAACGTGCTGCCCAGCATCCATGTGTTTAATTCCCTTGGCGTCTGTATCGCCATCTGGCACAGCGAGGCGCTGAAAAAGCACCGGATGATCCAGTGCGGGGCTTATCTGCTCGCCCTGCTGATTATTCTGTCCACCATGTTCTTAAAGCAGCATTCCGTGACAGACGTCATTGCAGCTTTTGTGCTGGCCTGCGCAATCTATCCGTTTGTGTATGCCGCACAGGAGAAGAAGGCAGCCAGATTATCGCACCAGCCTATTTAGTTTTGATCTTTTCTGCCGCACTGCCGGCAGGAAGATAAAGATATACATTAACGGACGGAGTCCGCCAGCCCCGTCAGGGGCATGTATTACGGTATGCCCTTGGGTATACATTAACGGACGGAGTCCGCCAGCCCCGTCAGGGGCATGCATCACGGTATGCCCTTGGGTATACATTAACGGACGGAGTCCGCCAGCCTCGCAGAGGCATGCATCACGGGGTGCCCTCGGGGTATACTTTATTTAAGAGGAGGATACAAGATTATGTATGCAGAATTTAGTGACAACCTGGTAACTGGCAACGAGATGATCGACTCTCATCACAAAGAGCTGATCGACCGGATCAACAAGTTATTGGACAGCTGTGAACAGAGCAACGCAAAGACCGCAGCCATCAAGATGATGGATTATCTTGCGGATTACACAGACTTCCACTTTTCAGCGGAAGAGAAGCTTCAGCAGGAGATTGATTATCCTGGTTACGAGCAGCATAAGGCTCAGCATGAAGCATTCAAGAATACCATTAAGGAGCTGGATGAAATGCTTGTAGAAGAGGAAGGCCCTTCGAATGCATTTGTGGAAAAAGTACATGAGAATGTAATTAAATGGTTCTATACACATATTGAAGGTTTTGACCGGTCTGTGGCTGAGTACAAGTTTATGAAGGAAAATAATGAGAGATTATAAGAGATAACAGATTCCGTCAGATCTTTCTTTGCAGATAAGTAAAGATCCCGAAAGACGGTCCGGGAATCAGACATTTCCCGGACCGCCTTT
>CAJULU010000076.1:3469-13560 GCA_910587575.1 uncultured Dorea sp. | reverse complement strand
TAATTTTACTGCCTCCTGCCTAATCTGGGTCATTTCAAATGCACTCCTTCCGAATCTTCTTACTTTTCATTTCTGGATTCATTATACTATGATTCCCCATCAAATACAAACATTTGTAAAATCCCAGTAAAGAAATAGCAGGAAGATAATCTCCCTGCCCTATCCCGGCTCATCTTCAACAGTACATATTCGTAACACAATCTGAATATGTTGATGACTATCTGTTTCAAATCGTTTTACCACAAGTCCTGTATTGGGATGCTTATCCCCAATGATATAATCAGGATCTCGAATCACCGTCTCTAAATAATCGACTACTTTTTCATAAGCATCAGAATGTCTTTCTACTATATGCCGAATTACCTCTCTTGTTCCAATTACTCATTCAACAATCTATGCAGTAAAACACTCCGATTGTTAATAAAAAGCTCTGTCACGATGTAGCTGTCCGTTTCTTCGTATTCACATAAATGAACTTCTCCATCGTCAAAGCTATAGATATCTACTCCCGGTATCCCAAGCAGGATCGGTGAATGTGTTACAATGATAAACTGCGCCCCCTCCTTCGCACACTTATATATATCCATTAACAGTGTCAACTGTTTCTGCGGCGATAACGCCGCCTCCGGCTCATCAAATATATAGATACCGTCTGCACGCATATAATTCTGTGCGATTGCCAGAAAACTTTCACCATGGGATTTCTCGTGATATTCCTGCGAAGGATGCAGGATATCCACATACTCCCGCTCCTTCGTCGCCACATTGTAGAAGCTCTCCGCCCTCAGAAAATATCCGAATCTCGGCCTGCGGACTCCTTTTACAACTGTAATAGCGTCACATAATTCAGAATGAGAATCATACGTCGAAAAAGAATAATTCTTGGTTCCGCCCTCTGGATTAAAACCATATGCAACGGCGATCGCTTCTAACAGCGTTGATTTCCCGCTTCCATTTTCTCCCACAAAGAATGTTATAGGCTTATCGAAGTCTAATGTATGCACATTCTTGATCGCAGCGATCTCCCTCAAATAGCTGTCCGAATTGATCTTAGTCCAGTCGATCATTAATCCTTGAATGAATTGATTCTTCACATTAATCCTTCTTTCCTTCGTTCGCATTCACTTTTATACAGATCTTTCAGGTCTTCAATCGCCTGCTCATAGGACAGCACATGAAGCCCCAGGAACATCTGACGCAAAGTACCCACCGGTGCCTGCATCAGCATCTCCTTTGGCGTCTCTTCCGGGTAAGTCAGGCTCCAGACCTTGAACAAATATCCCGCCCAGTACATAAAATCATCACTCAGGATCTCACCTTGCTCCACCGCCGCTTCATCCTCAAATACCGCCATAATATAGGTCTCACCGATCCAGAGATCCGTATAAGGGCTATGATACAGATGCTCTCCAACCTGAGAATACATTAATTTTTCAATAAATGATTGTGAATCATAACCTCTTTGATTGGCAAGCACGAATAGTTTCCCCGACATATTACAATATCCATAATTCATATGATTAAATTCCATAACTTAATTCCATTCCTCCATAATCTCGTCAAAGAACCTTACACTCTCTGCCCTGCGGTATCTCCTCTGCAATTCTCCAATCAATCCCGATATTTGAAATGCTCTGTTATTACTCTGTGCCAGAACTGCTTGTCTCTCTTCATCATTCATCTGGCGTTCCGAGACAATCCGAAGATGTTCTGTTGAACATGCTGTCTGACTTTTCAAAACGTACTGATTTCCCAATTTCACCCGTGACAAACCATCAATCAATGCTTTATCGCAAAGAGTTCCGCCATAAAACCGTTCTAATAATTGAAACATTTTATCATTTGCAATCAAACCAATAATAACATCATACTCCTGGTGATAAGAATTATATCTATCACATAATTGCTTATAATCTGTATACCATTCCGGCTTGCGGTTATACGCAATATATAGAGCCCAGTCCAATTGCTCGTCATAGGTATCCCCGAATTTTTTTATCTTCAAGCCGTCCGCTTCAAACTCCATCTCGTAGAATCTATGTGTTTCCCAACCGGCTATAAGGCCCTTTGGCTGCTCCGGCCTGTCTCCCATATAGAAACCTATTCCGAAATCACACATACTACGACTGAGATCAGGCTTGATCTGCCCCTTGATTCCGCTTTTAGAGCCATGATACAGCTTCATATCCCTACTCCTTCTTTTCTGCATAAATCTTTCTCTGTTTACTTCCTATTTTATAAGGCTGCCAAGATATGTGCAAGCCATATTTTTATAATAAGTGTATTCCATCTGACAAGATGCTGTTGTATAATAAATCCATTGATAACAGGAAATAGATAAAGTAATTTTTAACCGCCAGTTAATCTTCAATGCCGAAAAAATACAATGCTTCAATTGTCCTCCCCCGCCGCCTCTGTTATAATTTCAGTAACATCTAATCTGAGGAGGACACAGCTATGAAGATCAATGAAATCATCCGGCAAAAACGCTTAGAAAAAGGCTATACCCAGGAGCAGATGGCTTCCTTCCTGGGCGTCTCTGCCCCGGCCGTCAACAAATGGGAGAAGGCCATCTCCTACCCGGATATCACCCTGCTTCCCGCACTGACCAGACTGCTCGGCACAGACCTTAATACGTTGCTTTCTTTTCAAGATGACATGACAAAGGAAGAGACCGCCGCCTTTATAAATGAATTGGTTTCTGCTGCCGACACCGAGGGGATAGACACCGCATTTCATATGGCGCAGGATAAACTTCACGAATATCCTTCCTGTGATATTCTTCTGCTGAACACCGCACTGACTCTCGAAGGCCTGATTGCCATGTCCAAAGACAATGTTCAGAACTGCCAATATGCAGCCAATATTGAAGAGATGTACACACGGGCTTCCAAAAGCTGTGACCCTGCGGTGAGCACCCATGCCAAAGCCATGTTGATCTCAAAGCACAGAAACAGAAAAGAATTCGACACGGCCAGAAAATTATTAAATGAGCTTCCTGACACGACACTCTATAACAAGAAACAATTAGAAGCCTCCCTATGCCAGGAAGAGGGGGACTTAGAGCAGGCCGCACAGATCATCGAAGAGAAGATTCTGTCAGAAATCAGTGGGGTACAATCAGCGCTGTTCACACTGGCGGAGATGGCTGTCAAAGAGAATTGTCTGTCCGAAGCCGAACAGCTAACGGAAATCGCCAAAGAAACCGCACGATTATTCGATCTGTGGGACTGTAATTCGTATATTGCAGATTTTCAGCTTGCCGTCGCACGCCAGGATCCCGACAAAGGTCTTAGTGCCCTTAAGAATATGCTGCCGGCTCTTTGCCAGGAGTGGAAGCCGAATTGCTCACCATTATACCGTCATCTTTCCATGAAAGAAACAAACATGGGAACAAGGATGCTGCCCGGAATACTGAATGAACTAGAAGACACGGAAAACCACGAATATGACTTTCTTAGAAAAAGCGGAGAACTACAAGAAATATTAGACAACTATCATTTTGCTGTATAGATGAGTTATACCAACGCATTTTCGTCGCACCGATAAGCCAAAGTATAGCCAAAAACCTTGCGGGAATAAACTGCCATATGATAACGGAAAATCCAAACTTCCTGATTTAATTCGTCATCATATGGCGATTTATTCCTTTAAGCAGATAACAGACTCAGAGCTTCATTTTCACTTATCTTCATTCCGATACCATGGGAATTGAGTAATTCTAAGCTTCGTACATCCATAAGGGATAAGCGTAATCTCCTCTTCTATCCCGTCCTGGCTGATGTCCGGACAGATGGGACTGATGGGAAGAATCCCTGCGCTGTTATTGTCTATTTTCCAGGAATCCAACCTGCGTCCCCTGGTTCTTAAGCGAATTGGAGGGCACTCCTTGGAAAACGGAGTCTCTCCCACATGGTTTTCCTGCATTTCAAAGGATGAATTTTCCTCCAGCGCATAGTTCCAGGCACTCTCAGGGTAGACTTCATAATCTCTGACACCTGCCACAATCTTGACGGTCTCCCATCTCTCCTTCATATCCAGTGCATACACCAGCGGACCTCTCTCAATCGCCACACTGTTATGGAACCAGTGAGATTTTTCAATTTCCATAGAAAATACCGCTTCAATCTTATCCCCGGTCTGAATTCCTCTGCAGACCGATACCACTTCTCCTGTTTTTTCCCTGTTCTTTTCTTCTTTCACACAAATTCCGTTTTTATATATTTTGTAAACGCTGCACCATCCAGGGATCCTGATCTTGAATTCCAACTCGTCATGGGATGCATCCTCTACCTGGTAAGTAATCTTTTCTTTAAAAGGATACTCTGTCTCCTCCCTAATGCACAGTTTCTTCCCCTGGGCCTCCGTCTCCAATCTACAGGGGGCGAATACCATGGAGACCACTTCCGAATCACTCTCTCTGTACCACAGGCTTTTCACGAATTTCGGCCACCCCTGATGCATGTTCGCTGTACAACAGCCAAAATTCGGTTCCAGACCGAACATATTGGATTCCTCATTGTTATTGAACCAGTTCCGCTCTGCTTTGCTCACAAGCACCTGATTTGTCTGCTGCAAATACTGATGCGCCATGAAATCCTCTGTGATGGTGGCCGGCAGCGCATTATAGGCCAGACGTTCCATTCTATCTGCAAAGCAAGGAAGTCCGAATGCCTCCAGCATGGTCTGCAGGCTGAACATATATTCCACTATAGAACAAAGCTCCGCGCCCTGGGAGGGGTCATTTCCGCTTAAATGCTCATCCCCGTTGACCGCACCGCTTGCCACCCCGTGATATTTATCAGCGCTCTGCATCCCTGCCAGTGAAACTGCCTCATAATCCAGGTCGTCAAAGAAGTAGGACAGCATTGCAGGGTATTTGAATCCCATGGTTACATTTACAATATGATTTGCGTGGTATTTCATCGTGTCGTGATAATTTTCCCAGGAAAAATGGTCGTATTCTTTCTTCCAGTCATAGTAATAAGCCGCGGGCCTTGTAAACGGGAAATCCGCAAAAATGTCCGCCCAGTCAAGCGCCTGTTCTCTGAGCATATCCACAAGCGCCGGAATATAGTCCCTCTCTTCCCGTTCGCAATACCACTGGATACAGTACAACAAATCTGCAATTCTGGCACTTGACCACTGCTCCATAGGTGCATCTGGAATCTTTTTATACAAATACTGAAAATACCTGTCAAAAAACGGAAGTACCCTGCCGTCTTTCTTAATCTCATAGTATTGGATCAGGACCTTCAGCATGACAAATCTGGACCAGTAATCCTCTTTGCTGGCTATAGGGCCGAAGTTTCCCTCCTCATCCTGGCTATTCAGCGTCCATTCCACAAACCTGCAGGCAATATCCCAGTGTTCCTTATCCTCCAGATAATAGGAAAGCGGAAGAAGCCCATCCAGGTAATAGGGCCCTCTTTCCCAGTTTTCTCCAGTACCGCCAAGCCATCCGGAATAACTGCCCACACTGTCCCAGATGTCAAACAGTTTTCCGGTGAGCCCCTGCATCTGAATTTCCAGCTGCCGTTTTAACCATCCCTCTGGTTTCACTTCGGGAATGGAAAATGTATGTAATGTTTTCTCTCTTTTCTTACTCATAATGGTTCCTCCAGGGTGCCTTTTATTTTAGTGCTCCGCTCAGCATTCCCTTGATAAAATATTTTTGCAGAAATACAAACAGAATCAGAATAGGCATCAGACCTATAATGGAACTGGAGGTCAAAAGTCCCCAGTCCGTACCGTACTGGCCGATTGCCAGATTGGTAAGTCCCACATTGAACGTCTTAATGGAATTGCTGTTAGCAAATACCAGTGCGATCAGATAGTCGTTCCATGTAGTGTACGCCGCATAAACGGCAATGGTCGCCACAGATGACCAGGTCAGCGGCAGACATATATTGGAAAACACGGAGAATGCTCCCGCACCGTCCAGCTTTGCAGACTCCAGCAGACTGTCCGGCACCATGTCAAAGGCGTTCTTCATCATATAAATACAGAACGGTGACTGGAATGTGGCGTATATCAGCACCATACTCGGAACTGTATTTAAAAGATGCAGTTTTGACATAATGGAGTACAGCGGATTCAGCAATGCCTGGAAAGGGATCATAATCGCAGCCAGTATACAGGCCATAAAAAACCCCTTTCCTCTTAACCGCAGCTTTGAGAACCCATACCCGGCCAGCACGCTGACAACGACCACCAATAATATTGTGATCGCGGTAATAACAAAGGAGTTCATTAAATATCCTCTGTATAGACCGTCATCCAGGGTAAATATCTTAATATAATTCGCCAGTGTCGGATGCTTTGGGATCAATGTAGGCGGTGTCCCGTATATCTCTGTCTTATCCTTCAGGGACGTCACAATTGTCCAATACAGCGGCAGGAAAAAGATGACTGCCAGAGCTGTATTCATCCAGGTTTTTTTCGTTAATCTCTTCATACTTCTCCTCTATTTCGTGGGGTCCTTAAGGACCTTATTCTCAAAATAACTCAGAACGCCAAGCACAAGCAACAAGATCATCGTGATTGCAGACCCGTATCCCATCTTAAAATACTTGAATGACGTATTGTATATATAATGGACAATCGTCGTTGTATCCTGTGCCGGGCCGCCTTTTGTCATGATCAAAAACTGCTCAAATGCCAGTACAGAGCCGATGACTGACAAGATCAACGCCAGAGCTGCATGCGGCTTGATGATTGGCAGGGTGATCCTGAAAAACTGCTTTACTTTATTGGCCCCGTCCACACTCGCGGCCTCATAGATCTGTTCATCCACAGACTGGAATGCTGCCAGGATGATCAGCATGGAAAATCCCGCCATCTTCCACGTAACCATAAATATCACAGCGGGCAGGGATGTCTTCGCCGAATTCATCCACAAGATTGGATCCCGTATGATACCTAGTGTCTGGAGAAGATAATTCAACACACCGTACAGATCATTGTAGATCCAGAGCCATACCATACTGCAGCATGTCATGGATATAACCACCGGAGCGAAATACAGGGAACGGAACAGATTCACCCCCTTGAATGCCCCATTGATCAGAAGCGCCAGGATAAAAGCCAGAACAAACAAGCATGGAGTCACAAAAACCGCATACTTCATGGTAAACAACAGTGAATTCCAAAACTGGGCATCCTGAAACAGCTTTGTATAATTATCCAAAAAGACAAAGGTCTTCTCCCCCATCACCGGCCAGTCATAAAATGACATAAGCAATGACTGAAGAAACGGGAATACAAAAAACATGAGATTCAATATCAACGCCGGCAATATAAATAAATAGGATACCAGCGATATTTTCTTTTTATAACTTCTCTTCATCAATTTCTCCTTATTTTATGGATGGGTGCCTGCAAGCGGCACCCTCTTCTTGTCACTGCATTATTTCATTAATAGCCTCCGCTGCATCCTGGAAGGCCTGTTCCGGCGTCTTCTCCCCGTTCAGACATGTCTGCATAGCCTCCAAAACAGGCACATACATCTCATCGTATTTCAAGGATACCGGAGTATGTCCTACCTCCAGCGCCGTTTTCAACACCTGGTATTCCGGTGTACTGTTAAAATATTCGTTATCAAAGAAATCACTTCTTGCCGGGAGCAGGCCGCCCTTTGCCAGCTCGTCCACCTGCACTTCCTCTGACAGGCTAAACTGTATGAATTCCCAGGCTGCGTCCACATCTTTGCACCCGGAGGTAATTCCAATAGAATCTCCGCCGGAGAAGGACGCATATTCTGTACCCTTTGGTCCCTTTGGGAGAAGGCAGGCGCCCCAGTTCATATCCTCGTGTTCTCCGCTTGTGAAAGAATAAATGGCTGCACTGCCCAGCACGATCTGACTGGCTTTCCCTGTGAGAAATGCATCCTGTGCCTCATTCCAGGAGTATGTAGTAACACTGGCAGGAGTTACTTTGTAAGTATTGGTCAGATCATTGAACATAGAAAGGGCTGCAATTGCATTTTCAGAATCCAACTCACATGTTTTTCCGTCTTCTGAGAGCACTTCCCCTCCGTTGTTCCATACATAGGGCATGAAAGTAAACATATGGCTTCCTGCGTCACCTCCGGCATAGACATAACCATAACGGTCATCTGTCGTCAGCTTCCGGGAGACATCGATCAGCTCATCCCAAGTCTTGGGCGGTGATTCTGGGTCAAGTTCGGCCTCCTGATAATGATCTTTATTATACAAAAGCACGGAAACATCCGCCGCAAACGGCAGGGCATAGGTCTTGCCTTCAAGCTGTCCCGACTTTATCATGCCTTCGCTGAAGGTATCTTTATAATCCAGAGCCTCATATTTATCAGAAATGTCTGCGAAGGCGCCTATGGACGCAAAGTAGGGAACCTTTGTACAGTCCAGGGAGACAATATCCGGCGCCTCGTCTGAGGACAGAGCCAGTGAGAGCTGATCCGACATCTGGAGTGCCGGCTGCTCCACTACTTTCACTTCTACGTTTTCACTCTGTTTATTGTATTTTTCTGCTGCGCTTTTCACAGCCGCTACTGTGGAATCACGTGTCCACACAACAATCTCTGTCTTTCCAGAGGATGTCTCCCCGTCCTTTTTCTCACCGGAACTACTACCACCGCAACCTGCTAACATGGACACTGCCATAAGAGATGTCATAGAAAGAGCTGCCCATTTCTTCATTTTCCCTGTTTTCATGATTATCCTCCTTGGATGCAGACTCCTTGCGTCTGCATTATTATACATTTTGATATGTTTTGCGTGGTATCGGGCCGATATCTTGGATATATAAAAAAATTCTTTTTATAAGTAAATTCATATTCTTTACTCAAAATAGCAATATATTAACAGCATAAAATTGTAATATTTTAACATATACACACAACATAATTTCTTCTTTTCTATTGATTTACAACAAATATTCATTTATAATCATAATAAAATACAAACATATATAACAGGAGGCCGTCATGGAATATGTAAACTTTTCTACTCCCCCTTACCCGCACTTCATCGTTGCAGGATCCGCCCTCTACCGCCCCGGAGACACACATGGGAGACGAAGCAATATCGGAATCTTTGACCTGATCTTTATCGAATACGGAGAACTTTATATCACAGACGGAGATACCTCGTATCATCTCAGGGAAAATGAACTGATTATTTTAAAACCAGATTCCACTCATTACGGCCACAAAAAAGTGACGGAAAAAACAAAATTTGACTGGCTTCATTTCAGAAGCGCAGGGGAATATCATTACTCCGAAGAATTTCATCTGGTGAAAGAAAAACGGCAATCCCTGAATATATATATGGACCGGAAAAGCACGCTTACGCTCCCTCTTTATAAAAAAATGGCATCGCTGGAGAGCAACGAATTTACATCCATATTCTCCAAATTAATATCCACCAACATAGATAAATACCAACAGAAGGAGATACAGGACCAGGCGCTCTTCTCTCCTCTGGAATGCCAGGAACTATTTTTCCGGCTTCTGAGCTTTGTACAGGTGTTTTAGCCGCAGCGCAACTCATCCGAGCTTCTGGCTGCTAATATTATGGAATACATCCTGCAGAATTTCCACACACAACTCACCTTGGAAAGTATTGCCGACTATTTTAATTTTCATCCGGTCCATATCATACGGTGCCTGAAAAGGGAATACGGGATCAACCCAAACAAAGCCATCGTTCAGATTCGGATCGATAACGCAAAAAAGATGCTCATCACTTCCGATCTGAGCATCAATAAAATCTCCGAATTCGTGGGGTTCTCTTCCCCCTCTTATTTTAACAAAGTCTTTCGGGAATATACTGGCATTACGCCAAAGGAATACAGACAAAAAGGGTCCGGAACATAATCCGGACCTTAATTCCGTTCACTTCTTCCTCCTGCACGTAAGCTCCTATACCCTTTGGCCGTTCTTACATCCCTTTTGACATTTCCTCACAGACCTTCATCGCCTCAAATACCGCACTCCTGAATCCGCGCTCCTCCAACACGCATACTGCCTCGATCGCCGTTCCGGCCGGAGAACATACCATATCCTTCAATTCTCCCGGGTGCTTCCCTGTCTCCAGTACCATCTTCGCGCT
>CAJULU010000076.1:0-3459 GCA_910587575.1 uncultured Dorea sp. | reverse complement strand
TAATCCCCCTGCCCATAATCATACATAGGATTGACGGAAAACATCATCATATCAAGGATATTTTTATCCAGCACTCTATTCGCCATCACCGGTGCATGGGTAGAAAGGTTTTCGTTTCTCTGTAAGTTCCGGTGATCCCTTTGGCACTGTATCCCTTCTCTCTTTTCTATTCTGACATCGTGTAAATATAATAGCACCATTTTTTACACGGTATCAATATACTTCCGGAAAATTTTTTTGATGAAGAAAAAAGTATGACAAGTCTATAAAAACAAGTGGATAGAACAGGTCATAAAATAACAAAGGCTCCCAACACATATTAATGTGTGAAAGCCTATTTTTTAATATTCGTTCCTTTCGGTTTCCCAAACCGCACGCTCATATGCAGCATGAGTTTTTGGATCAAACAGGACAAATCGGACAATATCAATCCTATCCATATGTTCCTCACAGAACTTCCGGACGGTTCTGACTGCCACAAGCGCAGCTTGTTCTACCGGATAACTGTACACTCCTGTCGAGATAGAGGGAAATGCAATTGTCCGGATCCCATGCCAGGCGGCAGCCTTCAGGGAATTCCAGTACGCATTTTCAAGAAGTTGTTCTTCCCCTTCCCGTCCTCCATGCCAGACAGGTCCTACCGTATGGATGACATATTTACATGGCAAATGATAGGCTCCGGTAATCTTTGCTTCTCCTGTCCTACAGCCATGCAGCGTCCGGCACTCATCCAGAAGTTCAGGACCGGCAGCACGGTGAATGGCGCCGTCTACGCCCCCGCCTCCAAGCAGGCTGCTGTTTGCCGCATTTACGATTGCATCCAAATCGTTTACTTTTGTAATATCACCCAAAACCGTCTGTATTCGATATCCCATACTTATATCACCCTCCCGGAAAGATGGTCTATTTCATGCTGCGCAATCTGCGCCCGCAAGTCTTTCAGCTTAATCTTCTGCTTTTTCCAGTTAAAATCTAAATATTCTACCTCTATCTCCTTATAACGGCTTGTTTTACGGACCCCGTCAAGGGACAGGCAGCCTTCCTCTGTTTCATAAAGCCCGTCTCCCCGAATCAGCACCGGATTGAACATTACAATGTCAACGGCTCCCAAATTTACAATGATGATATTTTTCTTCACGCCGATCATATTGGCCGCCATGCCGACACAGCGGTCACGGTTTGCATGTAAGGTATCCTGCAGGTCCCTTCCTACCTGCAGGTCATCCCTGGTTGCCGGTTCTGATTTCTGCCCCAGAAAGAATACATCTCTTACAATCTGTTTCACCATGATTTCTCATCCTCTCTTTGCTTTTTAGATCAGGCATCTGCCGGAACCTCTGCGCCTTACATCCAGTTCCGGATTTCTTCCTCTGTCATGCCATTTGCATTTAACGGCTTATGCCATCTGGCCTCCGGATACATCTTCTTTAGCTTTACGGCAAGTTTCGTCGGTTTTGTGGCGCCGCTTGTGGTAAATACAGCCGCATGTTTCCCGTTTAAATCCAGGACATCTAACAGCGTCAGAACTACATTTGGCGCAGCTCCGCACCAGACAGGGAACCCGATCATGAGACGGTCATATTTTTGTACGTCCGGAATCTCCATTGCAAGCTCTGGACGTGCTTTTGTAAAGATCTCTTTCATAGAGGTCAATACCGTCTTCCCATAAGACATCTCATAAGGTCTTTCCGGCTTAATTTCCACTAAGTCCGCCTTCTTTAGCCCCGCAATCTTCTCAGCGGCCGCTTTGGTTGTTCCTGTCTGCGAAAAATAAATCACTAATGTACCCATAATCAAAATCTCCTTCCACATTTCGGGCAGTATTCAAACTCTTCCTGCGTCTCATATCCACAGTTTACACATCTTTTGACTCTGCTTTTGTATCCCGCCTGTACCTGTGTCAGATGTTCCGGCAGGATTTCTATCTTTTCTCCCCCTGCGATCCGTTTCCCAATCTCCGGCGCAAGAGAATAAACCGTATTGCAGCATGTACTTCGTACATAATACTGTCTGCTCCATTTCAAACAGGGAATGAAAAACAGCGACAGGCACATGTAAGTCATGTACACCTGGTATCTTCCATAAGAACCGCAATACGCACAGACCATCATCTGATTATAGTCAAAATCTTTTCTTCCCTGGGTAATTCCCATGATAAAAAACATCTGCGTGCTTCTCCCTATCCATTGATAGCTTCTATTATAGGATTTCTTCTTTTAAAATGCAACCGTATTCCCATCGTATCACTCCATTCCTGTCTGACTTTCTGCCCGTATTTCCAACCTCACAGCATTTTCCGCCCAGACATCAAATTCCTACATCTTCATTCATAAAAACCAATTTCCTTCCCATCCAGATACAGTTGAAAATGTTCCACATTATTTAAGGCTTCCTTATCCTTAATCCGGTCACTATTTGCCACCACTTTTAAATACTGCCAGTTATCACTGGACATACTGCTTACCGCATCCGGGATTCCTGTATGATTTTCTTCCCATTCCTCGGAGCCTTTCGTGCTTATGGAGGTATAAAATGTTGGGAATAGATATAAGGCTATCCTGGTCGCACTGGCAGATTTTTACGGATGTTCCACAGACTATCTGCCGGGACGCACAAAGGGAAAGAGTAAAAACCACCTCCGTCTGCATAGAACAGGCATGGCAATCCCTTACAGCTGCCATGCCTGCATCTTTCCCCAATCAGATTTTTCGTATTGCTTTTTATTTCACCAATCCCGGCCAAGTGCTTTCTAATTATTTTTTAAATATGATATCCGGTGCAGCAAGTTCCTCATAAACCTGCTGTAAACTTTTCCTGACTTTTGATGCTCCCACATTTGAGTGTATTGCCGAATTTTTACCTCCGTCTCGCTGGATATAGAAAATATCCCTGTATGGTATCTTCTCCATCCGTCCTGCCGCCTGGATAATGTATTCTTTGCCCGCTTCCAGTTCGATCAGTTTTGCCGCATCCGCTACGGCAATTTTCAGCCTTTTCTCAAGATCATTTTTGGGCACATAGCGGAAAATGGAAAGTTCAAACGCATCAATCGCATATTCCATATGCGAGGTTATGAAAACGACCTTAATATTCGGCAGAAACGGCTTTATCTTTTTGGAAAGTTCCATACCTGTGATGCCGGGCATTTCAATATCCAGCATGAGCAGATCATAAAAGAATCCATCCTCAGTAATGTCAGACAAAAGATTATTGCTGTATGTGTAAGTTGTTATTTCATAACCGATACCGCAGGACTGCAGGCTGTCCTTTATGATTTCCTCATGCAGTGTGACGGCTTCTTTCTCGTCATCACATATGGCAATCCGTACCAATACTGTCACCTCATTTCTTTTATGCCCCTCTATTATTTATAATTTTCCAGAACAAAATACTCCCATCTCCTATTTTTTCACCCGATGGCACGAAACGACTATTTTTCGGGAACGGAAAGCAAAAAAG
>CAJULU010000075.1 GCA_910587575.1 uncultured Dorea sp. | reverse complement strand
AAAAGAGCCTCGGATAATTAAGATTAACGACACTGCCACAATAATCAGTATCACCACATACAGTGCCAAAAGCATTGGCGGTGTCTTATCCTCTGGGTCGTGTATAAAATAGCGGGACAGGAGCAATGAGTTGTATTGGACGGAATCTTCATTTAACCCAAGCTGTGCTGATATTAATGGCATATCACGATAAATCATTCTGGGATTCTTAAATATACATCCGCCGCTACTTTCCCTCTTTGGCATAATTCCTCGTTAATGACTGCTTTTTCTACATTCGCAAATTGACATATCATAGATAAATCATCTGAACCGAATGTTTCACAAACAATGCGTCCCTGCCAGCCGCCTTCATCTAATATGATTTGTTCAACATCATACGCCCAAAAATTGTAAGCGATGCTGCATAACAGCGATAAAAACATTGTAGCAGCAAAAGACGCCGCCATAATAGATATACTGGATGCACGGTTATTTTTAATATAGCTTTTGGAGTAGTCCTTCCACATGCCGTTTACCTCCGCTTCTGGTCGCTGACAATTTGCCCGTCTTCGATGGTCACAATCCGGTCAGCTTCCAATGCAATTTTTTCATCATGGGTAATAAGGAGTATTGTCTGTTTTAAATTCCGGTTTGACAGCTTCAGGAGGTCAATAATTTCCTTTGAATTTTTTTGGTCAAGGTTTCCTGTCGGTTCATCAGCAAAAAGGATGGCAGGGCGGTAAATCAAAGACCTTGCGATTGCGACCCGCTGCTGCTGTCCTCCAGATAGCTGGCCTGGCAGGCTTTCCAGTTTGTCCTCTATTCCCAATGTCTTTACAATCATTTTAAAGTAATCCGAATCTGGCTTTCTTTTGTCAAGAAGCATGGGCATAAGGATGTTTTTTTCTGCTGTAAGAGTGGGAATCAGATTGTAAAACTGGTAAACCAGTCCAACCTTTCTCCTTCTGAAAATTGCGGCATCCGTAGCATTTAGTCCGCTAAGGTCAACACCGTCAATTGTTACGGTGCCGCATGTCGGCTTGTCCACGCTGCCCAGAATATGCAGGAGCGTTGATTTTCCAGAGCCAGATGCCCCGATAATTGCGACAAAATCACCTTTTTCAATAGACAGGCTGATTCCATTTAAAGCAGTGACTTGATTATCACCTTTTCCAAATACTTTTTCGATACCGATACACCTTAGTGTTTCCATATTGTCAAATCCTCCTGTTTGTTTTTTTATATTATAACAAATGAAAGTGACATCTCAGTGACTGCGCCTGGCGCTTCTCCTGTTTCATGTGCTTTGCACTATTTTCACGGGGTATAAAAACGAATCTCAAAACAAGCCCCGCCATTCGGAAAATTGAATGCACGGATGATTCCTTCCTGCATTTCTATAATTGCTTTTGAAAGGCAAAGTCCTATCCCGATTCCAGTATTTTTTGCGTTTTCCCCACGATAGAACCGCTCAAACAGATGGGGTAAGTCCTCTTTTGCAAATCCCTTCCCCTCGTCCCATATCCGTATCTGCACATAAAGAGGATTTTTTTCATAGGAACAATGGACAGCAGTGCCTGTTCCTGTTGCTTCCATACAGTTTTTCATTAAATTCATGACCGCTTCCATCGTCCAGTTTAAATCCACATTGATATCCATCCCACCCATTTCTGGAATATCAATCAGAACGTTCCTCTGCATGAACATTTCATATAAATTGTCTGAAGCCAGAGAAAGGATTGTAAAGACATCTGTCGGTTTTCTTTCAAATGCAAGCGTTCCTGCATCAATGCGGGATAATAGCAATAACGCTTCCTCTAAATGCATGAGCCTGTTTATCTGCCGTTCTATATTCTTGATATTTCTTCTATTTGCCTGTTCTATGGCATAGAGGTATGCCCCTGTGGCACGCCCTTGTGGTATTTCTGCGGTACGGGCATTTTCCAGATGTTCTTTCGCCGTCTGGACAGTTAAGGAAATAGATGTAATCGGTGTTTTAAGCTGATGGGCAATATTAGAAAGATTTTCTGCAAAATTGTTTCGTGCTGTTAAGGCTTCTTCCCTTGTCTGGTAAAGTTCCGTTACCGTTTTATATATTTCATCCTGCAGTTTTGAAAATTCGTCATCCGAAGATTCCAAAACCAGTCCTTGAACGCCTGTATTTATTTTTTCCAAGTATCCCGTCAATGCCTGGATGCGGTTGTCCGATTTTCTATGCCAATAACAGAAAGTGAAAAGGAATAACAGGCCGCCTGCCAAAAAAACTGAAACGGCAATCCAAAGGACTTTCGTGTCCATAATCCCTAAATTCGATGGATAATAACCAAAGTCTGATAATATATTTTCGCCTGTCATATGGAAGTCATGTGTTTTCAATAATTTCAAAACAGCCTGTCGGGAATCTGGATTATTTTCAATCATGCTGTCACAAAATCCTCCCAATATATGAAAACACATATGGCGATAGTAAAGAGTAAGAAGATATGTAGTCATTGCCGCTACAATCAGACTGACTGACAACACGAACAGAGCCGTTATTTTTATATTTGATTTTTTGCTCATATCTCATCCTCCATACGGTAGCCGAAGCTCCGTATTGTTTTTATGCAGGACGGATGATGGAGTTTTTCTCTAAGCCGTTTCATTGTCACGGTCAACGTATTATCATTGACATAATTCCCGTTATTGTCCCAGATCTGGGTCAGCAGCCGTTCTCTTGTGACGGTTTTCCCTTTATTTTCCATTAAAAGCTGCAAAAGCTGGTATTCTGCCTGGCTGACAGCAATTTCTTCTTCGCCGCAGAATACTGCCGTTTTGTTTTTGTCAATCGAAACAGAACCGCAGGCAAGATACTGGGTCTGCACATTTCCTGCCCTGCGCAGCAGTGCGTGTATGCGGGAATATAGAACTTCTAATTCAAAAGGTTTTGTCACATAATCATCTGCCCCATATTCAAAACCAGAAATAATATCACAAGTGTCATCTCGGACAGTCAGAAAAATGACTGGCAGTTCTTTCCATCTTGAGCGTATCCATCTGCAAAAGCTATTTCCCTCGCCGTCTGGCATATTCCAGTCAATCAGCGCAAGGCTTGGAATATGGTGTTCCAATGCCTTCTTTCCGCTTTCCAATGTTCCAAATATAGAAACTTCACACCCTTTCTGGCTCAGATATTCTTTTACAGCCATTGCAATATTTTCATCATCTTCAATATAATAGATTTCTATCATTTCCCGATCTCCTTGTCATTTTTCCAATGCAGCTAAAAGTATTCTTTATTATAGTCGGTTTAACGAACTGAAGCAAGGGTGCGAAGACTATTTGCTGCGGCAGATAGATTGGCTGATAAAATGATAATATTTACAAACAGTATATCATATATTTGACTTTTACGGGGAAAAACAGTACAATATTCACATATATGCTTTTTTCTGACTGTCGCATTCATGAGGCTGCCAGAGGTGTAAACGGTGACTTAAGGGAGAGCACGGCTGCGTGAGTAAAGGACAAGATAAGACAAAGAATAAAAATGAAGACAGAGACATAGTTCTGCGTATGGCGGTTACGGCCATGATTGTATGGATGGTCATCGGCGGCATCGTGTTTGCCGTGGGGGTGATGAACCCTCTGGAGGATCCGCGCAAAGGGCTTGCGAAGCTTCAGCAGATGGAGAAAGCAGACACGGAAGAGACGGACAGGCAGATCAAGGAACTGGAGGAGGCGGAGCGTGCAGCGGACGAGGCATGGGCGAACCGGACGGTGAGCGAGAAGTTCGCTGCTTCCTATGTGCTTGGGGACTCCATTACCCAGGGACTGTATGAGAACCAGGTTCTTGACAAGTCATTTGTGACGGCGGAACAGGATACCGGCGTGTGTGAGACGGAGGTCAGTATGATTCATAACCATGTCTCCCGGGCAATCGAGGTAAGCCCGCAGGTTCTCTTTCTGTCCTATGGACTGAAGGACATCGAGGCGGCATCCGGGGATGCGGGGATCTTTGTCATTGCATACCGGCGTGTGCTTGAGGAACTGAAGGAAAAGCTGCCGGAAACCAGGATCTATGTCAACAGTATCCTTCCGGTTACGCAGGAGGTTATAGATGAAGATGAATTATACGGGAACATTCCCCAGTTTAATGAGGAACTTTCGGAACTGTGCGAGGAAGAGGGAGTAACGTTCATTGACAACGGAAGTCTGGTAAAAGACGAATACTACACCGAAGACGGAATCCATATGGCGGCGGAGTATTACGCAGAATGGGTGAATCACATGGCGGAGGCGGCAGAGTTATAATGATAACGGGTCTATTTGACAGTGTTGTGTTTTTATTTACATTTTTACCGGTTGTACTGTTCCTGTACTATCTGATGCCCGGAGGGCTTAAGAATGGGCTGCTGTTGCTGGCAAGCCTTTTGTTCTATGCCTGGGGAGAGCCGGCAGGTGTCTTTCTGATGGCTGGAATGATTCTGTTTAACTATGCCTGGGGGATCCATATGGCCGGGATTCTGAAGAACCGGCGGCGTGCCAGATCCGGTCTGATTATTTGTGTCATTGTCAATCTGGGAATACTGGGATTCTTTTTGTACGGAAGAACGGTGATCGGAGCGTGGAACACGGTGTTCCCTGTTCAGATTCCCTTTCAGGGCTATGCGCTTCCTATGGGAATGTCTTTCTATACGCTCCAGATGTTATCTTATGTGATAGATGTGTACCGGGGAGAGGGGAAGGTGCAGAAGAATCCGGCAGACCTTGCGCTTTATGTGTCCATGTTTCCCAAAATGCCGGGCGGGCCGGTTGTGCGGTATTCGGAGATGGAAAAGCAGCTTAAGGCGAGGCAGATGTCCCTGGGAAAGATTGGGGAAGGGGCGATGTTTTTCATCCGGGGTCTGTTTAAAAAGGTCATTTTTGCGGACAATATGGGACTGCTTCATGCAGAGGTCATGGGGATGGAGGCCGGACAGGTATCGGTACTTTGCGCATGGCTTGGCTGCGGGGCGTTTGCGCTTATGATTTATTATAATTTAAGCGGGTACACAGATATGGCCATCGGACTGGGGAAGATGACGGGCTTTGAATTCCCGGGGAATTTCGATTATCCTTTTCTGGCGGGAAGTACCACAGAATTCTGGTATAAATGGCATATGTCCCTTGGGGCTTGGTTCCGGGAATATGTGTATCATCCTCTGGGCGGCGGTGACGTGGAAGAATCAAAACAGATAAGGAACATTCTGCTGATCTGGCTGCTGACAGGGCTGTTTCACGGGCTGTCGGCAGGTTATGTGATATGGGGACTGTACTGCGGGCTTCTGATGGTGGCAGAGAAATTATTCCTGTGGAGAATGCTGGACCGGCTGCCAGGAGTTCTCGGGCACATTTACAGTATCATCATGGTAATGATCGGATGGGTGTTCTTCTTTCATTCCGAACCTTCACAGGCATTTGCCTATCTGGGACGTATGTTCGGGGCAGGGGCTTACGCTTTGGCGGATGACCGGGGAATGTATCTGCTGGTCACGAATCTCGCACTTCTGATCGTTATGGCGGCCGGCCTTCATCCTTTTGTCCACAAGGCGTATGAAAGTGTAATGGACCGGGGCGGAAGAGGAAAGGCACTGGTGAACGGCATGATTTACGGTGTGATGTTTATCCTGTGTGTGGCTTATATTGTGACATAGTCAAGGCAGTCTGTCCCGGACAGGAGACGTAGGAGGCAGTCATGAATAACAGGAGCGTTTTATGAGGCAGAAGAAGCAGAAGAGACAGAAGAGACAGAAAGATAACAGGTCTTTACGTTTATATAGAAGAAAAACAGCGGCGTTCGTGTTTTTTTTGCTGCTGGTGCTGATCTCTTTATTGGAACTGATACCGGTAGAGCGTGATTTTTCCGAGAAGGAGAACCGTTCACTCCAGACCCGGCCGAAACTCACGCTGGAGGCAGCAGCAGACGGAACTTATATGGAGCAGTATGAGGCGTTCCGCTCGGATCAGTTCCTGGGGAGGAATCTCTGGGGATCTCTTAAGAACCGGATGGATCTTCTGATTGGAAAACGGGAATCCAACGGAGTATTCAAAGGAAAGGATCAGTATCTTCTGGAGGAGATTGCCAGTGCAGATCAGGAGAAGACGGAGTCAGATCTTGCGGCCATAGAAGAGTTTCACGCAAGATACGAGAAGATTCCCGTCTATCTTGCCCTTGTCCCCAATGCGGCCAATGTCCTTGCAGACAAGCTGCCCAGATTTGCGGTGACGGAGGATCAGACAGAGATCTTCAGTTCTATTTCCCGGAAGATTGGAGAAGGAATCACCTGGGTGGATCTGAGCAGGCCTCTGGGAGCCCACAGCAAAGAAGAGATCTATTACCGTACAGATTCCCACTGGACGACTCTGGGGGCGTACTACGCCAGTCAGCAGCTTGTGGAGACCATGGGGCTTGATACGGAGAAAACGCCGAAATGGGAGAAGTACGTGGTTACGAATATCTTTACCGGGGACTTATCCTTGAAGAGCGGATATCAGAGCGGATACCAGGAGTCAATCTATATCTATACGGCACAAAAGGAGAAAGAAATGCCCGGAATCGTGGTGGACTATGGGGATGATAAGACTTCTACCTTATATGACCGGTCCAAATTAAAGGAAAGGGATGCATACGAACTGTTTATGGGCGGCAGCCATGGGATGGTGGATATCCGTACAACGGCGGATACCACGGACCGGCTGCTGCTTGTGAAGGATTCGTATGCAAACTGTCTGATTCCTTTCCTTGTGCCCTATTACCGGGAAATCATTGTGGTGGATCCGGAGTATTACGAAGGGAACCTGGACGGGATTATGGAGGAGAAGAAGATTTCCAGCGTATTATTCTTATATAATGGAAATACTTTTGTACAGGATGATAAGTTAAACGGAGTGTTGCAAAGTGGTAAGGCTGAACAAATATCTGAGTGATGCAGGCGTATGTTCCAGGAGGGAGGCAGACCGTCTGATTGAGGCCGGACGGGTGACGGTGGACGGGAAACGTGCAGTCACGGGTATGAAGGTAGAACCCGGTCAGGAAGTCCGGCTGGGAAAAAAGGTCATCGGAGGCAGAAGGGAGCGGATTGTTCTGGCCGTGAATAAGCCGGTGGGAATTATCTGCACAGAAGAGCAAAGAGAGCGGAAGAGCATTATCCGTTATCTGGATTATCCGGAGCGGATTACCTATGCAGGAAGGCTGGATAAGGACTCGGAAGGGCTGCTGATCATGACCAATGACGGGGATCTGATCAACAAAATGATGCGGGCAAGGTACAGACATGAGAAGGAGTATAAGGTTACGGCAGATAAACCGCTGACAGAAGAATTTCTAAAGCAGATGGCAGAAGGAGTACGGATCCGGGATACAGAGAAGGGACTTGACGTTGTCACCAGACCGTGCAGGGTGGAGAAATTGGGAAAGTATACCTTTTCCATCGTGCTGACCCAGGGGCTGAACCGGCAGATCCGAAGGATGTGTGAAACTCTTGGGTATGGCGTCAGAAGGCTTATCAGAGTCAGAATCATGAATGTAAGGCTTGGCGGGCTGAAACCCGGGGCGGTCAGAAAATTAACAGAACAGGAGTTAACGGGGTTATATGAGCAGATCGAAGAAAGACAGGATGCTGGAACTGGTAGAGATACTGAATAAGGCGGGGCGCGCATACTACCAGGAGTCCGCTGAAATCATGAGTAACCGTGAATATGACGAATTATACGAGGAATTAGAAGGGCTTGAAAAGGAGCTTGGGATTACCCTGGCCAGCAGTCCTACCGTGAACGTGGGGTATGAGGTGCTGAGTGAATTGCCCAAAGAGAGGCATGACAGTCCCATGCTCTCCCTTGACAAGACCAAGGAGATTGCTGAACTGAAACGGTTCGTGGGAGACCAGAGGGCGCTGATGTCCTGGAAACTGGACGGACTGACCATTGTGCTGACCTACCGGGAGGGGCGGCTTTATAAGGCGGTCACGCGGGGAAACGGAGAAGTAGGGGAGGTCATTACGAATAATGCCAGGGTGTTTCAGAACATTCCCCTGAAGATTGCCTACCGGGGAGAACTGATTCTGCGGGGGGAGGCAGTGATCTCATACAGAGAATTTGAGAGGATCAATTCTGAGATTGAGGACGTGGATGCAAAATATAAGAATCCGAGGAATCTGTGCAGCGGCTCCGTGCGGCAGCTGAATAACGAGATCACGGCGAAGCGGAATGTGCATTTCTATGCATTTTCTCTGGTACAGGCCGAAGACGTGGATTTCCATAATTCCAGGGCCTGCCAGATGAACTGGCTTTTGGAGCAGGGCTTTGAGGTGGTGGAATTTCACGAGGTGACGCAGGAAAATGTGGAGGCTGAAGTTCTAAAATTTTCAGAAAAAATCCCGCAGAACGATTTCCCGTCAGATGGACTTGTGTTAATATATGATGATATAGAGTATGGAAAGTCACTGGGGCGCACTTCCAAGTTCCCGAGAGATTCTTATGCGTTTAAGTGGGCAGATGAGTTACGGGAGACAACGCTTACGGAGATAGAGTGGAGCCCGTCAAGAACCGGGCTGATCAATCCGGTTGCCATCTTTGAACCGGTGGAACTGGAGGGAACCACGGTCAGCCGTGCCAGTGTCCATAATATCAGCATCATGGAAGAACTGGAACTGGGGATTGGAGACCGGATTGAGGTGTATAAGGCTAACATGATTATTCCTCAGATTGCGAAGAATCTCACGAGAAGCGGGGTGAAGGATATCCCGAAGAGATGCCCGGTGTGCCAGGGGGATACCGAGATCCGTCAGGTAGCCAATGCCCGGGCTTTGTACTGTACGAATCCGGAATGCCAGGCAAAGCATGTGAAGTCTTTTTCCCTGTTCGTCAGCCGGGATGCGCTGAATATTGAGGGGCTTTCTGAGGCTACCCTGGAGAAATTTATTTCCAGGGGGATGATACGGGAGTTTGCGGACATCTTTCATCTGGACCGTTACCGGGAGGAGATTCAGTCAATGGAAGGGTTCGGGGAGAAATCTTACCGGAATCTGATTGACAGCGCTGAGAAGGCCAGGACGACAACCCTGCCAAGGGTTATCTATGCTCTTGGGATTGCCAATATCGGTCTGGCCAATGCGAAGGTAATCTGTAAGGAATTCCAGTATGATGCCGAGGCCATGCTTCATGCTACAGAAGAGGAACTGAACGGGATTCCGGGCGTAGGCGGGGTGATTGCCAGGGCGTTTGTGGATTATTTCGCTTCGGAGAATCATGTGAGGCAGTTCCGGGATTTGATGAAAGAGCTGGTAATCCCCCGGGAGACAGCGGCAGAAGAAAAGAAGCAGATCTTTGCGGGAGTGAATTTCGTGATCACCGGGAGCGTGGAACATTTCGCAAACCGGGGCGAGGTGAAGGAACTGATCGAAAGCCTGGGCGGCAAGGTGACGGGTTCCGTGACTTCGAAGACCAGTTATCTGATTAATAATGATGTGACTTCCACATCGTCTAAGAATAAGAAGGCCAGTGACCTGGGGATTCCCATCATTTCAGAGGAGACGTTTCTTGAGATGGTGAAGGAAGGATAGATTTTGAGTGTTACAGAAGAAGGAAGGGAAGGCAAGATGTCCGAGCAAGATAAGAACAACGTAGAGAAAGTGGGAGATGGACAGGTGGAGGACACGAAGAAGCATGAGGACGAGTATGAGAAGATCTGTTTTGTGTGCAGGCGTCCGGAGACGGTAACAGGTAAGATGATCGATCTTCCCAATGGGATTTCAATCTGCAGTGACTGTATGCAGAAAAGTTTTGACGCAATGATGAGCGGACAGGTGGATTACAGCCAGCTGATGAACATGAATATCCCGGGCGTACAGATTTTCAACATGGCGGATATGGAGCAGAATGTTCCGAAGAAGCAGAAGATCAAGAAGAAGAAGGAAGGGGAGGAGCGGAAGCCTCTGATTGATATCCGTAACATTCCGGCGCCGCATAAGATCAAGGGAAAGCTTGATGAGTATGTGGTGGGGCAGGAGTATGCGAAAAAGGTGATGTCTGTGGCAGTTTATAATCATTATAAACGTGTGGCCACAGATACCATGGACGAGATTGAGATTGAGAAGTCCAACATGCTGATGATCGGGCCTACGGGCTGCGGCAAGACTTATCTGGTAAAGACGCTGGCAAGGCTTCTGGATGTGCCTCTTGCCATTACGGACGCCACTTCTCTGACGGAAGCGGGGTACATCGGCGATGATATCGAGAGCGTGGTTTCCAAACTTCTGGCTGCGGCAGGCAATGACGTGGAGAAGGCGGAGCAGGGGATTATCTTTATTGATGAGATTGACAAGATTGCGAAGAAGAAGAATACCAACCAGCGGGACGTGAGCGGGGAATCCGTCCAGCAGGGGATGCTGAAGCTTCTGGAGGGCAGCGAGGTGGAAGTCCCGGTAGGGGCCAACAGTAAGAATGCCATGGTTCCACTTACCACCGTGAATACGAAGAATATTCTCTTTATCTGCGGCGGGGCATTTCCCGATCTGGATAAGATTATTAAAGAACGTCTGACGAAACAGTCTTCTATCGGCTTCGGGGCAGAACTTAAGGACCGGTATGACAGGGATCAGAAGATTCTGGAGAAGGTGACTACGGAGGATTTGAGAAATTTTGGAATGATACCAGAATTCCTGGGGCGGATGCCCGTTGTATTTACCCTGCGGGGATTGAGCGAGGAGATGATGGTGAAGATTCTGACAGAGCCGAAGAATGCGATTCTCAAGCAGTATCAGAAGCTGCTTGCGCTGGATGAGGTGAAGCTTCTGTTTGATGACGGCGCACTGGCTGCCATTGCGAAGAAGGCGGTGGAGAAGGATACCGGGGCGAGGGCGCTACGGGCCATTATCGAGGAATTTATGCTGGATATTATGTTTGAGATTCCGAAAGATGACAATATCGGGCAGGTGACGATTACGCAGGAGTATATCGAAGGAACAGGCGGGCCGGTGATTATGCTGAGAGGACAGGAGGTACCTCGGATTACCGGGGCATAGAGGACGTATGATTATGACTGAAAGAGAGAAAATGTTAGCAGGGCAGCTTTATGACTGCGGAGATTCTGAACTATTAACACAATGGCATAAGGCAAAAGATTTAGTGAGAGACTACAATCAGACCGATTCTGCAGACAGCGGAAAAAAAGAAAAGATTCTGAACGAATTACTGGGCAAAAAAGGCAGAAATCTCTGGATAACGGCTCCGTTTTTTGTGGATTATGGCAATAATATTTATTTTGGAAATAATTGTGAAGTCAATATGAATTGCACATTTCTGGATGATAACATCATCCGTATCGGAGATAATGCGCTGATTGCTCCCAATGTACAGATCTATACCGCTTTTCACCCGACCAACGCTTTCGACCGGTTTGGTGAACCAAAAGAAGATGGTTCATTTGAATTCTGTAAAACGCAGACGGCGCCGGTTACCATTGGAGATCATGTATGGATTGGCGGCGGAGCCATTATCATGCCTGGGGTCACAATCGGTAACAATGTTGTAATTGGAGCAGGGAGTGTTGTCACCAGGGACATTCCGGACAATACCATAGCGTATGGCAGTCCCTGCCGGGTAATGAGAGAAAATAAATGATGTACTAGAATCTGTGTCATGCCTCATATACTAGGAAAAAGTATATGAGGTGTTTTTTATGGATAGAGAGGAATGCAGAAGAATGATTATGTCGGAAGATTGTGTGGATTTTATCTCTCCGGTTTACAGGGCGATGGAAGCGCAGGAGGCCGAACGGGATGGAGCCTGTATTCAGAATATGGACTTTGGGTTCCAGGCGGTTTATGTACCGGAAACGGCTATAGAGCCCTTATCTTTGGAGAATTACCGCTATAATTCTATTCCGAACTGTTATCAGCTGATGGATCTGGAAGCGATGGATGAGGCGGGAATCAGCGTGGTACAGAGTTATCCCACGCTGAATCTGATGGGCAGCGGAATTATGGTGGGGATACTGGATACGGGAATCGATTACCGGAATCCTCTCTTCCGGAACATTGACGGTTCTACAAGGATTGCGGGAATCTGGGATCAGACGATCCAGGACGGTACGCTTCCCGAAGGACTGGATTATGGGAGTGAATATACGGAGGAAATGATTAACGAGGCGCTTCGTTCTGACAATCCTCTGGAGATTGTGCCCAGCATGGATGTGGAAGGGCATGGAACATTTATTGCCAGTGTTGCGGCAGGCGGCGCTGATCTGGAACACCGGTTTATCGGCGCAGCCCCGGAGGCGACTCTGGTTGTGGTGAAGCTGAAACCGGCGAAATCCTATCTGAAGCGGTTCTACGTGATTCGTCAGGAAGCCACCTGTTTCCAGGAAAATGACATTATGCTTGCGATGAAATATATGAATGGTCTGGCACGGAAACGTAATATGCCGCTGGTCATGTGCGTGGCTCTGGGGACGAATCTGGGGGGACATAACGGAACTTCTCTTCTGTCGAACATGCTGGATGCCTACTCCTCGGTACTGAACCACAGCGTAGTCGTGAGCGCAGGAAACGGCGCAGTGCAGAGACAGCATTTTTTTCGGAAATTCGGCAGTATGAATGAAACAGAGGATGCCGAGATACGGGTAGGAGAAGGTGTGGAAGGTTTTGTGGCGGAGCTATGGGCAACCGTTCCCAATGTAATGACCGTGGCTTTTACCTCCCCTTCTGGGGAACGGACGGGATATATTACGCTCAAACAGGGACGCGAGTATCGGGAAACCTTCGTGTTCGACCGGACGGAGGTGGAAGTGGAATACCGTCTGCTGCTCGAGAACAATGATTCCCAGCTGATTTTTATGCGGTTTAGAAATCCTTCTCCGGGTGTGTGGCGGATCAGTGTGAAGCCGGTCCGTCTCTCTGACGGTAAGGTTCATATATGGCTTCCGGTCCAGGAATTTATATCTGGAGAAGTGAGTTTTCTGGAAGCAGATCCAGACACCACACTGGCAGAGCCGGGCAGCAGTCTGATAGCCATGACGGTTGCATTCTATAATGGTGTGGATAAATCTGTTGCTATTAATTCGGGAAGAGGGTATACTAGAGATGAAAGGGTAAAGCCGGATTTCGCAGTACCCGGAGTCCTGGTGTCCGGCGCCGGACTGAACAATGAATTCGTGGTCCGCAGCGGTTCCAGTGTTGCGGCCGGGATTGCCGCAGGGGCAGTGGCTCTTCTGATGGAATGGGTTCTTGCGAACGTGGAAGCGTGGGGTGTGAATTCCAGCCAGATCAGGAATATTATTCTGCTTGGGACAGAACAGAGGCCGGGGATGGAGAGCCCGAATAAGGAATGGGGGTATGGGGCGATGAACCTGTATCGTTCTCTGGATATCCTGCGTCAGTTGTAATCCGAATTTATATGGAGACGGCAGGCAGACAGATCCGGCAGATTCCGTGCAGACCGGCATTCGAAGAATTTAAGCAGTTTTCTGGAAAGAAGACTGGGCAGAAGACCGGATGAACAATTAAAGAAAAAGGAGAGGATAAAAATGGCAGATTTTTTTGGTGAACTGGGAAAGAAGATTTCAGATACGGCAACTGATATCGGCAAGAAGGCGGAAGATACAATTGAAATCCAGAAGATTAAGAGTGATATCCGTTCCATGAAGCGGTCCAATGAGAGGGATCTGAAGGATATCGGGCGCATGGTCTATGAGAAGTTCCAGAAGGGAGAAGTAGATGATACAGAGTACATTTCCCTGTGCGAGGATATTGAGAAGCGGGAGGAAGAGATCGAGAAACAGGAAGAGCAGATCGTGAAGATTAAAGAGGAGATATAGGATGCTTTCCGTTATGCTGGTATTATTTGCAGTCCTCCTGGGTACAGACGTGGTCATCAAGAAACGGGTGGACGAGGAGCTGAACCTGGGAGAAGAGCGGGAACTTCGAAGCAGCAGGTTCGTGATCCGGAAGGTGTATAACCGGGGGTTCCTTTTGAACCTGTTTGACCGTTATCCGGCGGCTGTCAGGGGTCTGTCTGCGCTGGCCGGAGCGGGGGTTCTGATATGGGACTGTCTGACATTTGCAAAGAAGAGGAATTATGTCCGCAAAGTGGGTATGACTCTTGTGAGCGCCGGAGCGGCAAGTAACCTGTTTGACCGGCTGGCTATGGGCAGGGTGGTTGATTATATCGGATTCCGGACGGATGTCAGCGATGAATCAGATAAGGAAAGCAAAGGAAAGAAGTTTCTCGGGAAGATAACGGCGAATCTGGGAGATGTTTATCTTGTTCTGGGGAGTGTTCTGGTGATGGCAGGAGAGATTCTCGGCGTATTGTGGCCGGGAAGAAAGTAAATACTGATTTACGGGCTGATGGAAAATGCCGTATTGATGCTATATTGCAGAGATACGGCATTTCTGTCAGCCTTTATTTGTCATTAAAAAATTCTTTCATCTGCTTGAGGACGGTTTTCATCAGCCTTGTCCTGGCCTCCACACTTGCCCAGGCAATATGGGGAGTGATGAACAGCCTTCTGCTGTCCTTGATCCGAAGGAGCGGATTATCCGGGCTCATAGGCTCTGCGCACAGTACATCCAGTCCTGCGGCGGCGATTTTCTGCTGTTCGATGGCGGCGGCCAGATCTGCTTCCACTACAATCGGGCCTCTTCCAAGATTCAGAAAGATACAGGAGTTCTTCATCTTGCGGAATGCGGCGGCATCGATCAGATTCTCTGTGTACGCATTCAGCGGTGCGTGGACGGATATGATGTCCGAGGAAGCAAGCAGCGTGTTCATGTCCACCTGGCGGTATCCCTTCTGGGGTGCGCTGCCGGACGGTGAGGTATAGATTACATGTGCGCCGAAGGATTCTGCGATGGCGGCTACCCGCCTTCCAATGCTGCCAAGGCCGATGATTCCCCAGATCTTATCTTCCAATTCATAAAAATGTTCTTCAAAATGGGTAAATGACGTGTCATTGGCGTAACGCCCTTTTTTTACATAATCATCATAATACCGCAGTTTTTCCAGCAGATAGAACAGCATGGCAAATGTGTGCTGCGCAACGGAACTGGTAGAGTATCCGGCAACATTCTGCCATGCGATATTGCGGCTGGCCAGATATTCTTTGTCCAGATTGTTGGTTCCGGTGGCTGTTACACAGACCAGCTTCAGGGCTTTCGCCTCTCCTAAAGTCTCGGCATCAATCCGTACCTTATTCAGAACAATAGCATCCGCATCCCTGATCCGGCCGGGGACTTCAGAGGGTGCGGAAAAAGGATATTTTATCACTTCGCCCAGCTGTTCAAAGCCGGACAGGTCGATGTCTTCACCAATCGTCTTTACGTCTAAAAATACAATTTTCATTGAGCATTCTTTCCTTTCTGATCGTATTCGTTGTATTTGAGGAAAATAGCAGGACATAAAAATAAGCGGGTGATGGGAATCGAACCCACGTATCTAGCTTGGAAGGCTAGTGTTCTACCATTGAACTACACCCGCATGGATATCGGGGTGACAGGATTTGAACCTGCGGCCTCCTGGTCCCAAACCAGGCGCTCTAGCCAAGCTGAGCCACACC
>CAJULU010000074.1 GCA_910587575.1 uncultured Dorea sp. | reverse complement strand
TGACATCACTTGTGATAGCTTCAATGGGGGCATCTCCAGAAATAAATAATTTGCTAGAAAAATTATTTCCAGATGTAGATTATAAAATGGAAAGAAACTGTATTGGTAGAGTCAGAGTTGATGAAGTTGAAAGAATACAACAGGAAATAGTTACTGTCATAAATTTACAAGATTTAGACAGGGAATTTTGTGGCTTTTAATTTCCAGAGGAAGAGGGTGTTTGTTCATACGGGATATCAAGGACGGGGCAAAAGCGAGAGGCTCTCTTGGAAATTTTGTGTTCAGAAATCAGTTAGCCTGGGCGTGTATTTGGGAATATGCGTGAAATAGATTGATTTTTAGGGAAAATTGTGATAAACTTACAATTGTTCTATATAGAAATGTTCTAATAGGATTTGAGGTGCTTATTTGGAAACAAAAGGTGGATTTTACATGACACAGATCAAACAGCTCCAGGACAGGATTTTTGAAAGACTGTTACTTGAAAATCGTATTGAAATCAGCGGCGGGCAGGGAAGGATTCTGTTTATCTTATGGAAAACAGATCATCTTACAATAAGCGAGATCAGCGAAAAGACCTCTCTTGCGAAAAATACAGTATCTGTTGTCATAAACGGAATGGTGAATAAAGGAATTGTGGAAAGAAACATCAATCCTGCGAACCGCCGTCAGACCATTATATCGCTTACAGAATATGCAAAATCCCTGCAGACGGAATATGAAGCGGTATCCCAGCAGATGAATGTATTATTTTATCAAGGCTTTACAGAAAAGGAGCGGCAGCAGTTTGAATCTTATCTGGCACGAATACTTGACACCTTGACAAACAATCTGCACATGAACCAATAACCAAGGAGGAGTTTCTGTGAAGACAAGACAACATATGATTGAATTTATCCAGAAGCAGAAGACCGCTTTTGTCAGTTCCGTGGATGAAGAGGGTTTCCCGAATATCAAAGCAATGTTTACCCCGCGCAAGATAGATGGGAATTGCTTTTATTTTTCAACCAATACCTCATCCATGCGCTCACAACAGTTTATGAAGAATCCCAAAGCAAGTATCTACTTTTATCATCGGGGACGTTTTAAGTATGAAGGAATAATGCTCATAGGAACCATGGAAGTACTGCAGGATGATGAAATCAAAAAAGAAATCTGGTGTACCGGGGATACGATATATTACAGTCAGGGCGTAACCGATCCGGATTATTGTGTGCTAAAGTTTACGGCAATCAAGGGCAGGCATTATTCTGATCTGAAAACAGAAAGCTTCGTTTTTGCAGATTTAGAGTGATGGGATGAAGCAGAAGCTGCGGGTGTGATTTTGATCCACTGTACAAAAGGGCGTTAGAACTGATGTAGCAATGCTGTGCAAGGAGGATGTAATGGATTACCAGATACGTGAAATCAAGGAAAGGGAATATCCCATATTATCCGAATTTCTGTATGAAGCGATTTTTATTCCCGAGGGGACAAAGAAGCCGCCAAAATCTATCATCTGTCAGCCGGAACTGCAGATATACATTGACGGCTTTGGGAAAAAAGATGACTGGTGTCTGGTGGCCGGGACAGAAGAAAAGATTATTGGGGCAGTATGGGTGCGGATCATGAACGACTATGGACATATTGATGATGAAACACCCTCATTCGCCATTGCAATTCAAGAAGAATACAGGCATTCCGGTATTGGTACGGCGCTGATGACTGCCATGCTGAAGCTTCTGAAGCAGAAGGGATATAAGAAAGCCTCCCTGTCTGTGCAGAAGGCAAATTATGCGGTGGATCTGTATCGGAAAGTAGGATTCGAGGTGTATGATGAAAATGAAGAAGAATACATCATGGTCTGTCTTTTGGAGGATGTTCTGAAAAGAGAAAGGTAGTCAAATGCAATATGCAGGGAAATTAAGAAAAGGCTCGAACTTTATTGTGATCTGGGTTTGAACTTCTGCAGGGAAAGGAATTCTTTCAAGGCCGGTTATTAGGAATAAGGTATTCAAAGAAAGCAGCCTCCGTCCTATGCAAGGAATTTTCAGTGTGCGGGAGGAGCGTGCGGGATAAATTCTACGGGTTAGATGAGAAAACGGCGCTTGACAATTTATGCATTATCCTGTAAAATCTATTTTCAACTGGAATTTGTACTGCAGGTTTGAGTTAGGAGGACATTATGAATATTGAACATCTGAAGAATAACGGGATTGATATTGCAGTTGTTTCCAGTGACGAGAAGGTAATTGCTGATACACAGTCGGCTCTGGATCTGGCGATGACTGTGAAGTATGAGACAGGTGCAGAGAGGATTGTCATTGATAAAGATGCCATATGCGGGGATTTTTTCATCCTTAGTACAGGCATGGCGGGTGAGATTCTCCAGAAGTTTATGAACTATCATATAAAGGTGGCTGTTTACGGAGATTATTCACATTATACCAGTAAGCCGCTGAAAGATTTTATTTATGAGTCGAACCATGGGAAAGACTTTTTCTTTGTGTCAACAAAGGAAGAGGCAGTACAGAAACTGACAGGGACACAATAACAGACAGGTACAGATTCCGGTTTTTCTATGGATTGATTCTGTATGGGAAAGCATCTCTTAGGAGGTGCTTTTTTTGGTTTTTTCTGCTATAATCAAGTAGTATAATCTGTTTGTCGGAGGTATAAAAGAACATGGATAGTCTGATTTTTGAATGCAGCAGTATGAAAAATGGAGAAATATTTTCTGTAGAAAATACAGGCCGGGGGCAGGATATTTCTCCAGAATTTCTAATAAAAAACCTGTCTTCATGTGCGAAAACTCTGGCCATTATCCTTGAGGACGTCAGGCACCCGGTCTTTAAGGCTTTTACGCACTGGCTGATCTTTAATATACCGGCCAGAGAAAAGATAGACGGAGCGATTCCGGGTGGGAAAATGGTTCCCGGTCTGGGTAATGCCAGACAGGGAATCGGTTATGGCCTGTATAGGTATGCTGGTCCCAAACCGCCCAGAGGCAGACGTCATTTATACCGTTTTACCATATATTCCCTCGACTGTGAGATAGAATTAACCGGCCTGCCTACAAAAAGCCGATTTCTAAAAATTGCGGGGGGACATATTATTCAGCAGGGCAGTATTATTGGTAAATATGAATAAAAGAATCTGATTACTGGTAGCGCTTATTCAGTGAGAAACCATGTCCCCGTACTTCACTTACCCTGCTTACAATGATGAAGCTTTCCGGGTCGATTCTGTGGATCAGCTTTTCCACTTTAGGAAGTTCCCGATTGGAAATCACACTTAGGATTACAGGAGAGGGGTTATGCAGATAACCGCTCTCTCCGTTTAATATCGTAACGCCCCGGTCAATCTGAGTAAGGATGGCGTTCCGGATTTCATCGGATTTCTCGCTGATAACCTTAATCTCGGTTCTGGTTGCTCCCATGAGCAGCATTTTGTCCAGGACAAGAGTATAGATCAGTACCAGTACGACTCCGTACAGAATATTCTCTGCCGGACGGAACAATGCCTGAGACAGCAGGATGCATACGTCAAACGCATACATACTGACGGATACAGGGATTCGTATGGTTTTCTTCAGAACCAGCGGCGGAATGTCCATGCCTCCCGTGGAAGCACCGGAACGTATGACGATTCCCAGAGCCATTCCGATTCCGAGACCCGAGAAGAGGGTACAGAGAAGGAGGTCCTGGGTCAGCACGTAGCCGCCCAGAATCCGGTCCAGAAGTTCCAGTGACAAGGGATACAGGAACGTGCTGGCAAGGGTGGTGGCAGCAAAAGACTTACCCAGGCAGAAGAATCCAAGAACCAGCATCAGTACGTTAAAGGCCAGGACGAAGGACGAGATGGAAAAGCCAGTCAGATAGTTGACGGTCAGCGCAATACCGGTCGTTCCGCCAGTCACCAGTCCTGCTGGAAGCAGAAACAGCTTTACGGTCAGAGCATACAGGAAGTTTCCGATGACTACAGAAATCAGTGATAAAACAGTGTTCATAATCTGTTCCCTCCTACTTTAATGTGTGATTCATCTGTCATGAATACGCAGAAATATGGACTTATGGAAATATAAAAAACACGCCTGCCAGAGATTTTCCCTGACAGACGTGGATCGAGGCTTTTGCCTAATACAATATTATCATATGAAAAATGTATAAAAATGTCAAGAGAAAATTTGGAGAGTATAGATAAAGCAGACAAAATAGATTGCTCTTTTGTACTGTTTACGGTAAAATGAGAAGAAATATGATGGGAATGAGGATTGAAAAATGGGAGATTATATACTAAAAGAAAAAGATATCGAAGAACTTGAGAAACTTGTAGTAATAGCCAGAGAGCAAGGGAATCGAATCAATCTGAATCTGGTATATATGACGATAAATATCGCTTGAATCTGGATGCAGTGATGAAGTATTTTAACGATCGGGGGATAGAGATGTTAGCAGAAGATGTTGAACCGGACGTCACGGCATATTCATGCAAAGGGGAGCGTATCAGGCCGTTTGATCCTTCCAAGATCAATATTACGATGAAACCTCTGACATTGGATGCGCTGTTAAAGCGGATAGAGAATGATGAAATAGAATTTGACACGTCATTCCAGCGAAAAGCAGGATTGTGGAATAAAAGACAGAAAAGCCAGCTGATTGAGTCCGTTTTTTTGAGAATCCCGCTGCCTGCGTTTTATTTTGATGCATCAGATGAGGATAAGTGGCTGATTATTGATGGTCTGCAGAGAGTCAGTACGTTGCGGGAGTTTGTGGTTGAAAAGAAATTACGGCTGCAGGAATTAGAATTCTTTCCGGAGCTGGATGGATGCGATTATGACAGGCTTCCCAGGACGTTTCAAAGACGTATCGATGAAACGGTTATTAATGTATATCTGGTCAATCCATCTACTCCGGAAAATGTAAAATTTAATATATTTAAAAGGATTAATACCGGCGGCCTTGCTTTGGAACCACAGGAAATACGCAATGCATTATTTCAAGGAGTTGCTACGGAATTTTTGCAGAAGCTTTCCAGGCTTGATTGTTTTATCAAAGCAACAGGCGGCAGTATTAAAAGTGAACGGATGCTGGATCGGGAATTTGCACTTCGTTATGTCTCGTTCTGTTATCTGGATCTGGAGCTGTATAGAGGCAATATTGATGAATTTCTGAATGCAGGTATGAAATTTTTAAAACATTCCGGGGCACATGATCTGCAGACGATCCAAAAAGAATTCAGCTATGTCATGGAGTCGGTCTATGCAGTCATGGGTGAACACAGCTTTCGGAAAGTGTGTGCAGATGGAAGGCGCAGACCGATTAATAAAGTGATTTTTGAATCCTGGTGCTATGTTTTTAAGAATCTGGATGCGGCTCATGTGGAAGGATTAAAATATAGAAAAGATGAGATGAAAAGGGAATATATGGAGCTGTGTGAATCTCCGGAATACTTATATCTGCTGAAACTGCCAGATAAGAAGGGTGTTTTTGCACGTATAGATGTGGTTGATACACTGGTAAAGAGGGTTTTGAAGGAGAAAGGTAATGATTAATAAAGTGACTCTGAAAAATTTTAAATGTTTTGAAAATATGACGATAGATTGTAAAGGTTGGAAGAAGCACGTGTTTCCTTGCAGGTACAGAACATTATGAAAAGAATTCAGATTCTGGAAGATTATTTTGCAGAGTATGATGGTGATTTTCACAAAGAGAGGGTAGGACATGGCTGCAGATTTGAATCTGATTCGGTTCAGAATGATACATATCTGAGGAATCTGCGCAGGTTTATGACACCTTATGGAAAGGAAGAGTATTTCTACTGGCATATCAGTTTTCCAGGAAATTATCCCGGCAGAATCCATTTTCTGCCGGATCCGGAACATAAGGTTGGAATTATTGGGTATGTGGGAATGCATTTACCTACATCCCGGTTTCGGACTTTTTAAGAGGGATTCCGTACCCAGTCTAATCTCCGGTAGCAGAACACAAACACCACGGAACTTAAGGTCCAGGTAAGGGGATAGGCCCAGAATACCACGTTAATCACTGGAATGAAGTGAATCACAATGGAAATATACCCAATCCGTACAATACACCAGAAGATCAGCATGACCATCATAGGAACCACAGACTTCCCTGCACCCCGGAGAATCCCCGCCATACAGTGGGAAAAAGCCAGCAGAAAGAAGAAAAATGTCTCTGTCCGTGCCTGGCTGGTTCCGAAGGCAATGACCTCGGCAGTATCATTGAAAGCTGCAATCAGCGCCGGTGCAGAGAAATAGATCAGTATCCCGATGATTTCCGCAGCCGTGACGGTACAGATGACACCGAAAACAGCCCCTTTTCTCGCACGGTCAGTTCTCCCGGCACCCAGATTCTGACTGATAAAGGTAGTAAGGGCCAGGGAGAAACAGGTGATCGGAAGAAAACCGAACCCCTGTACCTTCGAGTATGCGCCGCAGCCTGCCACAGCCATCTGTCCGAACTGATTGATATTTGCCTGCACAAATACATTCGCAACAGAGATGATGGAATTCTGGAATCCGGCAGGCAGTCCATTGGAGAGAATCTGCCGCAGCATATCCCGTTCCAGGCGGATTTCCCGAAAGGAGATCCGAAATTCAGCAGGGCTTCCAAGAAGCTGATGCAGGCATAAGAATACACTGATAAACTGGGAAATCACCGTAGCCAGGGCAGCAGCTCCCACCCCGTAATGGAATATGCCGATCAGTACCAGATCCAGAACGATATTGACCACAGAGGAGATTACCAGGTAGATCAGCGGATGGCGGCTGTCCCCCACCGACTGCAGGATCCCCACGAAGAAATTATACATGACGAAAGCCAGCGAGCCGGAAAAATAAATGCGGAAGTAAGTGATGGAGTTAGGCAGCACGGCTGAGGGCGTCCCCATCCACACCAGGATCTGGGGTGCGGCCAACACACCCACAACGGTCAGGGCAAGTCCGCAGAAAAGACCGAAGGCAATGGTGGTATGGATGGATTTCCGGAGGTTGGGAATATCCCGTGCACCGAAAAAACGGGCAATGACGACCCCGGCCCCGATGGCGATCCCATTGAAGAACCCGACCATTAGAAAAATCAGACTGCCGGAAGAACTGACGGCCGCAAGTGCGGCATCGCCGAGAAAATTGCCGACAATCACGGAATCTGCCGTGTTATAAAGCTGTTGAAAAAGATTACCCCAAAAAAGAGGAAACGCAAATGTTACAATGCGCTTCCAGATAGGACCTTCTGTCATAAGGGTGGATGAAGCAGCTGACATAAAAATATGCCTCCGTTATCTATTATTTTTTTGAATAGTTACATTCCATATATCATATATCGGCGAAAGAAAGAAAAATAAAATACATGAAGTAAAAATGTTGACTTTTCTATCCGGTTAAGGATAAAATACTTATGAATAAACTTAATTTAATTATTTTTTAAGTAAATTGTATTAAAGCGGAGGACGAAATATGGGAATTCAATATGATGCACAGAAAAGAATGTTTAAGTTGGACACAAGCCATACCACTTATCTGATCGGCCTGTCGGAAGAGGGATATGTAGGGCATATCTATTACGGAAAACGGCTTGGGTCGTTTGCGGGCAGATACCTGCTGCGGATGGAGGAGATGCCCTTTACGCCAGCCGCTAACAAGCGGGAGAAGAATTCTTTCCTTGACTTCTTCCCCATGGAATATCCCACGGGCGGTATCGGGGACTATCGGGAAAGCTGTCTGAACGTCAGGAATAGTGCGGGAAGCATGGGAAGTGAGATTTTTTACACAAGCCACACCATTGAGAAGGGAAAGCCCGGCCTTCCCGGCCTTCCTGCATCGTTCGGAAAGGAAGATGAGGTACAGACCCTTCAGATCGTATGTGAAGACCCGGTCCTTAGGATGCGGGTGACGCTGATGTACTCTGTTTTCGAGAAAGAGGATGTCATTACCAGAAGCGTTAAGATCAAGAATTCCGGGGAGGAGAAGCTTCGTCTGGAGAAGGTATACAGTGCATGCCTTGACATGGAGAACCGGGATTTCCAGATGGTGAGCCTCTGCGGATCCTGGGCAAGAGAGAGACAGATCCAGCGGTCCCCTCTTCATTACGGAAAACAACTGGTATCATCTGCAAGGGGAGAGTCCAGCCATCAGGAGCATCCCTTCCTGGCGCTGGTAACGCCGGAGACCACCCAGGAGACCGGGGAAGTTTTCGCCATGCATTTTGTCTATTCCGGAAATTTCATTGCCCAGGCAGAACGGACACATTTTGACTATGTACGGATGGTCATGGGAATTCATTCCGAAGAATTCTGCTGGAACCTGGCGCCGGGAGAGGACTTTCAGGCACCGGAGACGGTCCTGACCTATTCTGACAGGGGATTCGGGAAGATGACCCGTTCCCTCCATGACTTTTACCGGGAACATCTGATCCGCAGCCCTTACAAATACAGGAAGAGACCGGTGCTGATCAACAACTGGGAAGCCACTTATTTTGAGTTCGACACAGAGAAGCTTCTGGACATTGCAAGGGAGGCGAAGAAGAACGGGATCGAGATGCTGGTCATGGATGACGGATGGTTCGGAAAAAGGAACTGGGACGACAGTTCCCTGGGCGACTGGACGGTGAACGAGGAGAAGCTTACCACAGGGCTTCCCGATCTGGTCAGACAGGTAAGGGAACTGGGGATGGAGTTCGGGATCTGGTTCGAGCCGGAGATGATCTCGCCGGATTCAGACCTGTACCGGGCGCATCCCGACTGGGCAGTCCAGATACCGGGAAGAGAGCCGGGACAGAGCCGGGCGCAGTATGTGCTGGACATTTCCAGAAAAGAAGTGCGGGATCATGCCTATGAGTGCGTGGCCAGGATCTTAAGGAGTGCGCCCATCTCCTATGTAAAATGGGACATGAACCGGCAGCTGAGCGACATGGGAAGTGCCTGCCTGTCAGAAGACGGCCAGGGAGAGCTGTTTCACCGGTATGTGCTGGGACTGTATGAGATGCAGGAGCGGCTGGTCACGGAGTTCCCCAAGCTTCTTCTGGAAAACTGCTCCGGCGGCGGTGCGCGGTTCGATCCGGGAATGCTGTACTACAGTCCCCAGATCTGGTGTTCGGATGATACAGACGCCATTGAGCGGCTCCGGATCCAGGAAGGAACGGCGCTGATCTATCCGCTGTCCACCATGGGCGCCCATGTGAGCGACTGCCCCAATCATATTGTGGGAAGGCGGACTGCCTTTGAGACAAGGGGGAATGTGGCCCTTGCCGGAACCTTTGGCTATGAACTGGATATCACGAAGATAGAGGAAGAAGAGAGGGCGCAGATCAAAGGACAGGTGGAGTTGTACCACAAGTACCACGGACTGATACAGACCGGGGATTACTACCGTATCGCTTCCTGGACGGACAGAAAACCGTATGACTGCTGGGAGGTGGCTGCAAAGGACGCATCCCGGGTTCTGGTGACATTCGTACAGGTACTGGGGCAGCCCAATGTACACAGTGTCAATATCCGGCTTCGGGGGCTTACGGGCAGCGCCCGGTACCGGGCAGAAGGTACGGACGAAGTGTATTCCGGAGAAGAACTGATGGAATGCGGCTTTCTGATCAGAGACGTGAAAGGGGACTTCCAGAGTAAATTGTATCATTTTGTCCGGGAATAGCCTGTCGTTCGCGTCAGAGAGCAGGAAGGATGGAGATTGCCGTGTCAGGAAAGAATCAGAGAAAAGAGAGGCGCAGCCATGGGAAAAGTCAGGCTGATTGATATCGCAAAGGAGACGGGAGTCAGTTCCGTGACGGTGCACAATGCCCTTGCAGGAAATAAAGGCGTCAGTCAGGAACTGAGGATGAAGATCGTGGAGGCGGCCGCAAGAATGGGGTATGAACCAATATCCGCCGATAAAAAGAAAGAAAGCGACACCGGTGAATTCCGGAAGATCGGGGTGCTGATCGCAGAAAATTATCTGGCCCAGTATTCCACCTATTACTGGAAGATGTACCAGGAACTGTCCCTGGTGGCTACGGAGAAACGGTGCTATACCACCATTGAGGTATTAAAAAAAGAGGCTGAGAAGAGAACCTTTGAACTGCCGCAGATCGTAAGGAATCATAGTATCGAAGGCCTGATCATCATAGGAGAGATCGACAAGAGATATATCTGGAAACTGCGCCGGGAACTTGACATGCCTGTCATTTTCCTGGACTTCTATGATAATGAGATTGCCAGAGATGCGGTGATCGCCGATAACTTTTACGGCATGTATCAGATGACGGAACTTCTGTTTGAGAGAGGGATCCATGAGATCGGGTTCATTGGTTCCATCTATGCGACCAGCAGTATTATGGACAGGTACTGTGGTTTTCAGAAATCTATGATGGAACATAGAAAAGAAGTTCCGGCAGAGTGGATCATCGAAGACCGTGATGAGGCCGGTCAGGTGAAGTTCGATCTGCCCGTCTGCCTGCCGAAAGCATTTGTCTGCAACTGTGACCTGGTGGCAGGGATGACGGTAGTGAAACTGAACGAGCGGGGGCTGCGCGTGCCGGAGGATCTGTCGGTGATCGGCTTCGATAATTATCTGTAT
This sequence comes from uncultured Dorea sp., assembly GCA_910587575.1. Taxonomy (GTDB): domain Bacteria; phylum Bacillota; class Clostridia; order Lachnospirales; family Lachnospiraceae; genus Sporofaciens. The sequence goes on along the minus strand of CAJULU010000074.1, from coordinate 5,080 downwards.
CCAGGGTTCGCGGATATGAAGATTACCACTTATGAGGTCAACACAAAGGCAATGACTAAAGTAGCGGTGGAGAAACTCTTGAAACAGCTTCGAAACCCGAAGAAAGCAGGAACGTTAGAGATTGTATCCGGGCATATTGTCTGGAAGAACAGTGTGAAAGCGAAGATTGACTGAAGTATACGAAGGGGCGGTCGGGAAATGCGCAGAAATTTCAATTCCCGACCGCCCCTTCATTTTTTGGCCGGACGGAAAATGTTGTGCAGAAAAGTTTTTGCTTTTAATTAAAATTTAATATTTAATTAATTTTAAAATTAATATAAAAACAGAGGGAAAAAGTACAAAATATATAAAAAAGAAGAATGGAATCTATATAATTCTACGAAAATGTGCAAGACAATCAGATGTAATTGATTTTTCCATATAATTGTTATAAAATAAAATTAACTTAAATAAAGTTAAAAAACTATTAAATGGAGGTAGGAAAGCAATGAAAAAGAGATTACTGAGTCTTGCACTGGTTCTGTCCATGAGCGCAACGATGGCGGCATGCGGCAACAAAGGCGGAGGAGGAGAAGTGGTCGAGGCGGACGTTCCCTCGATCGACGAACTGAACGGAGATGATTACAAGGATCTGAAGGCAGACATTAAGATCCTTACGAACCGTACGGATATCGTGGACACGGTCTATAAGGGATATGCGGATGAATTTACGAAATTATATCCGAACATCAAGGTTACATAGAAGGGATCACTGATTATGAGGAATCACTGACCCTTCGTCTGCCCAACGGTGACTGGGGCGATATCTGTTTCATTCCGTCTACGGTGGAGAAAAGCGAGATGGGCGAATACTTTACGGCATTGGGAGACTTCGATACGCTGGATGACAGGTACAATTTCGTGACAGAGAAAACCTATGACGGCACGGTATACGGAATCCCCAACGGCGGTACGGCAGGCGGAGTGGCCTATAACAAAAAGGTGTGGAAGGAAGCGGGGATCACAGAATTGCCGACGACCCCGGACGAGTTCCTGAAGGATCTGCAGCTGATCAAGGACAAGACAGACGCGGTTCCGTTGTATACGAATTTCTCGGCAGGATGGACCATGGGCGCGTGGAACGACTATGTGGGGATCGCCTCCAACGCAGACCCGGATTACAAGAATAACAAGCTGCTGCACCAGAAAGATCCGTTTACAAAGAACGAGGAGATGAGCGGACCTTACGCAGTCTTTTATACCTTGTATTCAGCGGTCAAGGACAAACTGGTAGAGGAAGACCCGGCGTCCAGTGACTGGGAGTCGTCCAAGGGAATGATCAACAAGGGTGAGATCGCCACTATGGTACTGGGATCCTGGTGCGTCCAGCAGTTCAAAGAGGCGGGCGACAATCCGGATGATATCGGATACTTCCCCTTCCCGATTACGGTAAAAGGCGAGCGGGCGGCAGCTTCCGGCGGAAATTATGCTTATGCCATCAACAACAAAGCCGCTGAGGATAACCAGATCGCCTCTATGCTGTATGTAAAATGGCTTCTTGAGGAGTCTCCGATCTTTGACGACGAGGGAAGTATCCCGGCGTTAAAGGGCGAGCCGCTGCCGGATTCTCTTGCAGAGTTCGAGGGCGTAGAGCTTTTGTCCGATAACCCGCCGTTAAAAGGTGAGGAAAGCCTGTATGACGATATCCGTAATTCGGCCGAAGTATTGAGCGGAGACTATCCGGTATGTGAAGTCCTGGAAGCTGCGCTTTACGGGACCAGGGAACTGGACGATCTGATGGACGAGTGGAACCAGAAATGGACAGAGGCCCAGGAGAGCAACGGTGCGGAGATTACCGAATAATTGTTACTTAACGAATGAGAGGAGAAAAGATGGAAAAACAGTCTTTTAAACAATGGTTTTGCAGCCGGAAGGTACAGCGCAGGCTGGTGATTTTCACATTCCTGCTGGTGCCTCTTGTACTGCTGTTCATGTTCACCTATATTCCCTTTGCCAAGATGATCCAGTTCAGTTTCTACGATATGAAATACCTGGGGGCAAGGACGTTCGTGGGGTTAAAGAATTATGCGGAAGTATTTGACCGTAAAGAGATCTTCGGCTCCCTGTTCAACAGTCTTTACTACATGGGCGGCGGAGTGGTGCAGCTTGCCCTTGCGCTTTTCTTCGCGACCATGATGGTGTTTAAGGTAAAAGGAGAATCCGTGTTCAAGGCGTCCCTGTTCTTCCCCTATCTGATCTGCGGTATTGCGGTAGGCTTCATCTTCAAGTTCTTCTATGCAAGAGGAGCCGTGCTGGATACCATCCTGCAGATGTTCGGGATGAATGCGGATAAGATTCCCCTGTGGCTTCAGGATCAGAGCATCAACAACGTCTCGCTTGCGGCCACGTCGGTATGGAGATATACCGGACAGAATGTGATCCTGTTCCTGGGCGCCATGATGTCCGTGGATACCGATCTTTATGAGGCGGCTTCCCTGGATGGGGCGAACCGCTGGCAGCAGTTCCGTTATATCATACTGCCAAGTATCAAGTCCATTATCGTGTTAAATATTATTCTTTGCGTCAGCGGCTGCTTAAGCGCATTTGAGCCGCCCTACGTTATTACCAACGGTACGATGGGCACGGGTACCTATTTCGTCATCATGAACCGGATCGCCCATGAGAACCAGAAGGTGGGACTTGCCAGCGCTATGGCGATCGTGCTGCTGATTCTGATCATTCTGTGTACCATCGGACAGAAGTTGTTCTTCAAGTATGCATTTGACTCATCAGCAGAAGGATCTACCATACGCTGACGGAATCCAAGAACGGTGCGGGAGCCGTTCCCATCAAAGGAGAAAAGTGCTGGATCCATATCGCCCATGGTGTGCGGAACACCGCAGCGGGCCTTCGGTATGTCCTCTATGCCTTTGGTACGGATCTGAACGATCCGTCAGAGGTGATTGCCAGGCCCTCGGGCGTGTTCCTGGTACCGCTTGGAAAGGAACGGGTCGGGGATGTGTCCAACGTGGTGTTCACCAACGGCGCTGTGGCAAGGGAAAACGGAGACGTGTACATCTACTATGCGTCCTGCGATACCAGAATGCATGTGGCGGCCACTACGATTGCAAAACTGGAAGATTATCTCTTCCACACGCCGGAGGATGCGCTGCGTTCACCGGATTGTGTGAGACAGAGATGTGAATTGATCGAGAAGAATCTGAAACTCATGTAATTGCTGAAAACAGTCAAAGCAGCATACGGGTGGGATTAATTTATGAAAAAGTGGATCAGAGACATCAGAGAAAAAACAGCAGATATGAACAGAGAGCAGAAGTTTCAGTATATTGCCGCTTATTACTGGTATCACATTCTGCTTGGCTTTCTCTTCATCGGGATTGTAATTCTTTTTATCTATCATGTGACTTGGGGGGACAGGAGCAGGGAATTCACCTGCGTGATTGTCAACCAGGCAGTGGATTATGAGCGAGACCGGGAGCTGGCAGAACAGTTTGCCGCTGATTCGGGAATGAAGGAGAAGGAGATCCTGATCGATTCTGACTATCAGATTTCCTATGGCGATACGCAGCTTGACGGCGTCAAAGAAAGCTCCTATGAGAAATTCTTTTTCAACTGGCAGGCGAAAGAGATTGACGCCATGGTGATGCCAGAGAGTTTTTATGAATTCTGCCTGGAACAGGGCGGGGAGTTCACAGAAGAGAATATTCCGGTGGGAATGACCCGTTTGAGGGATACGATATTGGAGGAAGAAAACGACCCGGTGTACCTGGTATTTGCAGCTGATAAAAAGCATGAAAAAGCATGCGGAAAGTTTCGCAGATTTCTATGCGAGGGAGTGGAAGAAGAATGAAAAAACTGAGTGTGGACAATCCTTTTTTTGACTTTATGGGAAGGCTTGGGGATGTGGTGCTTCTCAATGTCCTGTTTCTGGTAAGTTCCCTGCCGGTCGTGACCATGGGCGCCTCTTTTGCGGCGTTATACCAGTCTTTTGACGATATGGCGGAGGGGAAACTGATATCGGCTTTCCGTAATTTCTCTTCTGCATGGAAGAAGAATCTGAAGACCAGTACCAGGGCCTGGCTTCTGATTCTGTTGTCGGGGTGCCTTCTGGTCTTTGATCTGACATTTGTGGGCGGTATGCGAAGAGGGGCGGGCCTGTTCTGGAAAGTGACCGGTATTGGGATTGGCTGTCTGCTGATGTTATGGGAAATGGTGTTCTGTTATGTCTTTCCTGTTATACTGAAAGGTGAGACACGGATCGGGGAAATGGTGAAGCGCAGCCTGTTTCTTGCGGTGCGTAACTTTCCGTATACCCTGCTTATGATCATACTCAACAGTGTTCCGGCCATCTGTTTTGTCCTGGGCGGGAATCTGCTGGCAGCAGTGCTGCCGCTGTATCTTGTTTTCGGGTTCGGACTTACGGCATTTGTAAATACGTTTTTTTTAAGGAGATGTATATGATTGTTTCATTGGATGACGAACGGCTGGTATACAGCGGAAGAATTGACAGGTCAGATGCAAAGAGGCCGGAATTTATATTTCCGGCGACCTCTTTGCAGTTCCGGTTTTATGGGAAGAAAGCCGTGCTTACGGTAGAGAACAGAGGCGGTGCTGGATGGAAGTATTATGCGGGAGTGATTGCCGACGGTGCACAGTCTTCAAGAGAACTTCTTCAAAACGGCGTCGTCCGGCTGGTACTGGTGGATGAAGAAGAGGAAAAGGAACATGAGATCCTGTTTTTTAAACGGCAGGACAGCTGCCACGAGATGGCGCTTGTTTCCCTGGAACTGCCGGATGAAGGGAGGCTGCTTGCTCCGCCGGAAAAACCAGAACTTAAGATTGAGGTTTACGGGGATTCCGTTTCTGTGGGTGAAGTGTCGGAGGCATCAGATTATGCAGGGAAGGAAGACCCACAGCATTTTGGAGAGTATACCAATAGCTGGTATTCCTATGGGTGGATGGCGGCGAGGAAACTTCATGCACAGATTCATCTGATCGCAAAGAGCGGGATTGCGCTGATGGACGGTACTGGGTATTATCATGAGCCCGACAGCATCGGGATGGAAACCGTGTGGGATAA
>CAJULU010000073.1 GCA_910587575.1 uncultured Dorea sp. | reverse complement strand
TACAATAAAATACTACAATAAATCTTAGTATTTCTTAGTATCCCAGGCGCACCCCCTGCACCCTCAGCCCGCACCCTCTTCCGGTTCGTCGTTCTGGAACCCGGGACGAAGGTCGGCGTAAGCGTTCCGGTGCTTCCCTTCCTTCTTCCTAGACACCTTATAGGACTTCAGCGCCGGGGAGAGAAGCCGGATCACTCCGGCCAGCTCTTCCTCCTCAGTGTATGAGATTCTGATCTTGACGCTCATGAAGCTTTCTCCGGGCCGTAAAGTGAGAATAGAAAAATATCAACTCCCTTTAACTCATCAGCATTTAGCTTGTCCAACATCCTGTCTATATTTTCTCTAAGCCGTTCTTCCTCCGTTTTTCTATGTACCTCTCCACCGTTTTCGGCCACGTCATGAAGATACAACCGATGTACGACTGTATAAATCTGCTTCAAACGTCTTTCACTGCCGATCTTGCTAACCATCTCACAAATATCTTTAACAAATCTCATTTAGCCCCACCTCCTAACATCAAACGTATTGCATGCTCAAACCCCTCTTTCCACATATGCGCTTCAATGGCGCAAAGATACTCTTCAAAGCTACTACACATTGCGTCGTATGCGTCTGTAATCTCTTTAGAACCTTTTGCAAAGTTCTCACAGTAATTTTCATATTCCTTATCTAAATCTTTAACAAATTTCATAAAACCCTTCCCTTCTGCCGGAATTCCATGTTACTATGTAAATGTTTTTGGGCATGGCTCCGGCCGTGTGCTGCCCTGTAGGCCTGCCAGCCTATGGGGCTTTTCTGGTTACTCAGTGTCTACGCTCCCGCCGATACGGATAAAGTGAATCCCCTCGATCTGATACATCTGTGGCGGCAGATACCCGATACACTCGGTCAGCGCCTCCAGGCTGTCCGCTATCCGCTCCAGGGCGTCAGCGATCCGGTTCATATCATCGGCTAATACCTGTCCTTGTCCTGTTGTCATAATCTCCTATGCCTCCTTCAAAATCTTTGCGCAACGTTTCATCTCTTCGGCATTCACATACAGGTGACGTCTTGGCAGAAAAAGCAGTTCCGGGGTAAGCACAATCTTTTCCAATTCCTTCGCATTCATATCTGTGAAGACCTCACTCACGCTATCCGGATCGTTATTCATGCCTACATAGACGTGACACGCCGTAATCAGTGCGGCATCTGTTGCGATTCCCTCAACATCAAACTCTAAGCACTGGTGCTTCGATACTCCTTTTTCCCTGTAATCAACTACAAATAATCTTCTCAATTTTATTCTCCTTTCTTTATCCGATAACGAAGATAACTAACATAACGCTAATTTCTATAGAGTTTTTTTTAGCCCGTTTTACCCTGCTAATTTTAAAATGTTTTTTTTGCTATATATATCGTTATCCACGTTATATATGGCTATAACGCTTATAAATAGGCGCTTTCACCGATAACGAACAATATAACGATTGGTAACGAAGATAACGAACTATGTAAACGGGAGTGGCTCTTGTATTGCCTCATCATGTTCCAGATAACGAAACCCATCTTCATCACGTTCTCTTTCGTAACATCTTTGTTGACCGTATTCAGCAAATCTGTGTGTAGTTCCTTTCTTCCATCCAGACACGGAATTGTTCATAATCTCAGCTATCTGATTTATTGTCCTTTTATCTGGTTTTTCACAAATCCCTAATGCTTTTTCAGCGATCTGGATATTGCAAGTATAATCATCATCATGAGAATTCAACCAGTTCTGGATCACGCCCACCAGTGGATCATCTTCCTTATAATCTTCCTGCAGTGACTCTATGTAATCCTCCAGATCTCGGGGCATTGTTAAACTGAATTTACCGCTTTTATATATCTGGTACGCCTCTGCCCATGCCTGTTTGAATTCATACGAAAGAATCTCATCATCAGCGAACAAACTTTTTGTTGGAGACACTACACCGCAATCCATTGGTAAAAAACGTCTGTTTCCTGTCTTATCAACAAGGAATTGACTGGTATTGGTCGTTCCAACAAATACGCATGTTCTACGCCTTTTTTCTGTTTCTCTTTCATATGATCCGCGATACTCGTCCGCTGTCAGTGTAACAAAAGATTTAATATTTTCCACTGAGCTTTTAAAGGCCAGAAGTTCATTGAATTCTACAATGATTTTACCTTGCAGCAATTCCCCGGAATCCTTTCCCCTTACGATATCTTTCAGATTTTCAAGATACCATTCATCATTACAACATAGCTTCATAAAAAATGTTGATTTCCCTATTCCCTGTGGCCCGGAAATCACAATCACATAATCGAACTTGGTACCCGGACAAAAAGCACGGCTTATTACCGCAAGCATTAATAATTTTATGCATTCCGTTGTATAGCGCGTTTTCTCTACCCCTAAATAATCAGTTAACAGGTTCTCAATCCTTAGAACACCATCCCAGGTTATGCTGTTGAGCATATCTACAAATGGATTGAACTTATTAACATCAGCCACCATCTCAAGCGCAGACAATATTTTTTTGTCTGAGTTCAGCAGGTAATACGTCTCCATATAGTAGAGTAAGTATTCTGTATCTATGTTTGTCCAGTCTCTTAATTGTTCTGACTTATTCCATGGCAGCGCACCCTCAACGCTCTTTCGGTTTGATAATGTATTAAATTTTATTTTCCCGCATAATGCAGGATCAACTCCAAGTACAGTGACACAATTCTTTCTTGACTGAATCGGTACATTTTTGTCCTTTTGCATATCAAGCATATTGTACACGTTTCCTACCACTTTAGAATCTGTGTCGATACATCTTCCCTCGATAGTTTCGCCGGTTCCGTTTCTTGCCGCCTCGCTCGTGGTTTTCCTCTCCTTTCCAATTGCTTTCTGTACCATTCTGCAACGCTCATCATCTCCTTTTCATGTTTCTGTTCGTACTGAGATACGATTCTTGCATAATATTCCCTGGCTTCACTGCAGCCCAATATCTCTAATCTGGTGAGTGCATCCTCCGCAAAGCCCGGCCATGTCAGTTCATACCCATAAATTTTTATGAAGATTGCCTCGGACACCTTCATACCCGGTTTAAACGAATCTAACAGGCCTCTTTTACTTACCCGATCGGCCGGGTTCTGGATGTCGTGATGTAGCACTGGATTTCCCATACGCTCACACTTTCACCTTGTAGAGCCGTTCAGAGAAGAACGTACGGCTCACTTTGCCCTGGACGGTAATAAAGCCCTTCTCCTTCAGTTCCTTGTTAAGCCCTCTGATTATAGCGTAACCCTTACTTTCTGATACTCCCAGGATATCCGCTACCTCCTTCGCCCCTATGAATTGCCTTTCCACTCTCTGCCTCCTTTCTTTCTGGTACCTCTCAGCCTCGCCGATCAGCTCCATGATCTCCCTGTGGCGTCTCTGGAAGTCCTCGCTTCCCACTCCCAGGCGTTCCTCTTCCTGTGCTACTAAATCCTCTACCATTGCCTTAAATTCCTCCTGTGACATGTAAAAGCCTCCTTCCATCTCAAAACCGCCACCACACGATCTTATTCAATAATTTCAGTTACATTCACGCCAAGAGCCTTGGCTATTTTCCCCGCTGCCTGTGGGGTAACTCGCTTCTGGTTAAGAATCATACAGAAGCGTTGTCTACTGATATTCGCACGCTCAGCAGCTTCACTGATTGATAAGCCACTGTTAGCAAGTGCGATATCAAACTTGTTGTCGTTGATTGTCATTGTCTCACCTCCATTTTAGGATACATTTGTATCTTAAACTATATGATAATAGATACAAATGTATATGTCAATATCTTTTTATACATTTGTATCTATCTTTTTTCATATGTATCTGTTATAATGGCTGTGGAGGTGATGATATTGAATATTGGAGAGTCAATAAAATATTGGAGACTTGAAAATGGTTTAACACAAAAACAACTGGCCGAAGCCTCCAATATATCTGAAATATCTATAAGAAAATATGAAGCAGGCGACAGAGTCCCCAAAATAGGCACTCTGTCTGATATAGCGCGTGCTTTAAATATCACCATAGGTGATCTAGATTCCGACTATACAACTATGTTACACGATAGAAGCGAAGCTATCAATTTAGTAACTCAAATGAAGAATTTTATAAATAATATTCCAACTATGGATACTACGGAAACTGTAAAGCAACAAGCTACCATTGAAACAAATTCAATCCTTAAAAAAGTTCAAGAACTTATCAAAACAATTGATCTTGGTATATCGAGCGATAAAGAAATGAGGGGGATTTTGAATGAAAGCCGAAACCTCAAAAAGGAAATCCAAGAAGCCGAGCAAGAAGTTGATGAAATGTTTTTATCAGTTCTTCATCAATTAAATTCGGAGGGACAAGACAAAACCATAAATTATGCTCTGGACTTAACCAAGATACCAGAATACCAGAAGAAAGACGAATAGCGCCGAGATTTCCGCTCTACTCGGTAGATCAGAGATACCCCGCCCCGATGGGGGCAACCAAACCCATTTGGGCTTGGTTACTGGACGCCATTTTGCTCCCAGTCATTTGCGCCGGCGCAATTCGTACCAAGAGACGAAAACCACTCACCCCCAAATGGGTGTCAGCTCCGGCCGTCCTGCAGGACGAATGCACATTGACAACATAATATGCTTACCTGGGTAGCCGGGGGACGTGCCCTCACCCGTTCCGAGATCCTGCGGAAGGTGGTGATTATTATGAGTACATATGAAGAATTCATGATCCTGCTGACTTTTGCGTCGCTGGTAGTTGCGATTCTGAATCTGAAAAATAAGAAATAGCCGTCCTGCTCTCGTCAAAGTTTAGGAACGGCTATTCTTAATAGCAACTATTAAATTGCGCCGGGGCGGGTGAGTACCAGTCACCTTCCGGCTATCCTGTTAAGTATATTATAGTCAATCTTTTCAAATATGTCAATTACTATCCTTTCATTTCAAAACCGCCACCACGCATAGACGAAAGGAAGATGATAGTATGGCAACCTATAAAGACGAAAAGCGGGGCACCTGGTACTGCAAGTTCTATTATGTAGACTGGACTGGCACACGCCGCCAGAAGCTAAAGAGGGGCTTTAAGCTGCAGCGTGAGGCGAAGGAGTGGGAAAGGCTTTTCCTGGAGCAATTCGCCAAGAACCCGGATATTACCTTTGAATCTCTGTATGAGAAGTATTTGAAGTTCAAGGAAAACCGTATCCGGGCAACTACCTTGGCAAGCCAGCGCTATGCTATAGAGTTGCATATACTGCCCCATTTCAAAGATAAGATTGTTTCGGAGATCACCCCGGCCGATATCGTGGAATGGCAGAATATCATACTGGCGAAGGGCTTCACACCATCCCATACACGGCTGATAAACACGTATTTAAAGATGATTTTCAAGTATGCGGTGGATTATCTGGGATTGTCCCAAAGTCCCGTCAAATCGCAGATATGCAAGTCTGAGAAGGGTAAAATAGACTTCTGGACACCAGAAGAATATAAAATATTTTCTGATCACATCCGGGACAAAATAGAGCTGTTCACGGCATTTGAAATTCTGTTCTATACCGGAATGCGCAAGGGTGAACTTATGGCTCTTACTCTTGGTGATATTGACTTTGACCAGAAGACTATCAGCGTTAACAAGACACTGGTCTGTATCAGCGGCAACTATTCCACTCAGCCGCCAAAAACCAGGAAGGGAAACCGTGTAATAGATGTTCCCGATTTCCTTCTGGATGAAATCAGAGCGTACATCAGCAAATTATACAAACCGGATTCTGAGCACAGACTCTTCACACGGTCCCTTGCATGGCTCGGAGAGGCTATTGACCGCACCTGCAGCAGGATAGACCTAAAACCGATTAGAGTTCATGATATCCGGCATTCCCATGCCAGTATATTGATTGACCTGGGTGCAAATCCTCTGATGATTGCCGAACGCCTGGGACATGAGGACGTAAAAATGACTATGAACACTTATTCGCACCTCTTTAAGTCCCATCAGAAAGAGATCATAGAGAAGCTTGAAAAAATCAAATTATAGTATCATTGCAGTATCATGAAAAGAGAACGGTTACCGTTTTACAAGGTTTCCGCTCTCTTTTTAGTTCATATAAGTAATAGTGTCATTTTTTCTGAGATTGGAAAATTTCTGCATTTTTTTCAAAATATTTTTTCCGGTAGCGGTAAAAAGTAGTGTGAGATAAGCCTAACTCCCGTTTCAGCTCTGCCTGTGAGATTTCACCCGCAGCCACTCTCTGGTAAGCTTCAGAAAATTCCTCTTCTTTGATTGCCGGCGGCCGTCCATAGTCATCCCATTCTCCCCGGAGCTTCTTCATGGCGATACCTTCACGTTGGCGTTTTTCCTTCTTCTGGATTTCGGATTCGCTGATGGAGGCGTAAAGCTCCAGCTTCATGTTATTGATCGTCTCCATCATCAGGCGCGCCATGGAATTATCCATCTTAGTCAGATCCATCAGTGTTGTCGGGAGTTCCAGTACCATCAGCCGGACATCTCTGCTCTGTAATTTCCGAATCTGCTCCATAGTGTCCCGCTTATTCCTGCCTAACCGATCCAGCTCTGTTACGAGCAGGATATCTCCCTCCCGAAGAACATCTTCCACAAGAACCGTGTATCTCGGCCTATTAAAGTTTTTACCCGTCTGCTGGTCCGTAAAGATATTTTCCAGTTCCAAATCGTGCTCCTTGCAAAATATTTGAATCTCATGAATCCCCCTGTCAAGATGCTGATCCCGTGTACTGGTTCGATGATAACCATACGTAGCCATTCTACCGCCTCCCTATATAACATACTTCAAACCGTGCTTCTTCATATATTTCTACCAGTTCTGTACGGCAGACAGCACTAAACGCAACCTTCTAAGTCAAAAAAATCCCCGGAAGATTACTCCTCCGGGATTCTTCATTTTTCTTTTATTCTTATAAAATGGAAACCGTCTCCATGATTTATACCAAAATGTCCACACTTTCTCCGGTATATGCCAAAAGCCGTCATGTATACATTTTGGTACAGGATTTCCGCCTGTTTTCTGCTATGCCAAAAAGTGTACTTTTTGAAATATATCTTTACTGTTTCTGTACGTTCTAAAACAGAAAATCGCAACTATATTTTCAAGTACATGCAGCATAATTTTTTTCAGGCAGAGAGTAATCCCATAGAATCACTCCTCTGGGATTACAAATTTGTATCCTACGCCTCTGATTGTCTGAATATATTCTGGGTGTCGTGGATCTGTTTCCAGTTTCTTACGCAGGCTGCGTATTAAACAATAAATAATATTATCTATATCCTCCGCAAATTTTTCTTCGCATACTGCACCGTAAATCTGCTCCTTTGTACATACCCATCCAGGATGTTCTGTCAGAAACCGAAGTGCAAGAAATTCCTGATGGCTCAATGAAATCTGTTTATCCTTTCGATAGACTTCCTGTTCTTTTAAATGTATTTTTAAATCTTTAAAAAAACGTACCGATCTTGGCATAATTTTAACATGTTCCACTGTATTCTCATTTGCGATGATGGACCGCACACGATCCATGATGTATTCTTCCGAGTCTAGAAAGCTCAAAATCATAATCTTACCTATAAGTATCACCCCATTTTTACATTCTCACAAACATCATGAACCGTTCCTTTCAAATCTCATAACCGATTAGGAATTTCGGCGAACATACTGTTTAACTCGGATTCTGCTTTCCAGAAAAGGGATCTATCCCGCAAAGATTAATACTTGCCAAATAACTGCCTCGGTATTTCCCAAATGTGTCTTCTCTCCATTTATTTCTTAATATATTCCATTCCAAAAGCTTGAAATCCTGCCTGGAAATAATATTCGTTATGCTAATACGGATATACGGTTTATAGGCACCTGGCAGTCCTGAAACGTTGAAACATCGTAAACATAAGAATTCCATGAATCTATCAGTTTCTGATAAGACGTCCTCCTGTCAACCCCTTCTGAATAATAAAACTGCCGGAAACATTCGGAATTATCATAAAATCTTTTCCAATAATAATTCGTCTTGTATCTATCCACAATTGCATTTTCCTTACTCCTGCTTCGATTCAGGGTATATTCTATACTTTCCAGAATCGTTTCCGAGTAAGTACCTTTTTCTTTATAAATCTTCAACATCATTTTACTGACGTTATAAATCTCGGACTTATCATACATCGGTGATTTTTCCTTATCATAGTAAGGATCGTCATACAACCTCCGTATCCGATCATTAATCCTGTTAAGAACGTCATCTATACAGGTATTTACAGCTTTCATCATCTTATCTGCAAATTGCCTTGACACCGTACTATTCTCAGACAAGAGTACCAAAATAATTATACGTGCCATACACGGTATGAATTTGTACCTGATGGTCAAACACCTCGCAATATAAAGCTTCCATCACCTTCTGTCTCGTCTTCTGAAGCGGCATCTCCCGATGTTGAAGAATCGTCTTTTTCCTTTGGTTCATGTATGTAATCCTGCAGTTCCTCATAGGTTTCCGCTCCCTGATGATATTCTGCATAAATGCCAAACAGTTTCCATGCCGCAAATGCAAAAACTGCAAGCGAAGTAAGCAGTAAAATTAAAGATGCATAATCTCTTTTTCTTCTCATATATCATTTTCTCCTGATAAATAAATGTTTCTTCTAAGAACACTTTTTATAGTACCTGTAGAAAAGCCAGAGTTTTTATATCCTCTGGCTTATGTAACTCTATTTTTCAAATACTCCCGTTTGGTTGTTTCTTCGTACTTCTCCTGGTGGCATAATAAAAATCATCAATCCCTTTTATCCTGCCGCACCATTCACCATTCTCATCCATATCCCAGATCATCCTCTGTACTGGAATGGAAAGATTACGACAGACTTCATAAAGCTTCTTGCAGCCGTTCTGTATGATCTCCCTCTTTTTCATTTTAAAAGGGCAGTAGTCATGTATACCGGCTTCCAGGCATTCCCCGCATTTTTTGTGATGCCCGTTACAGTTCACCTGCATTTTCTTGTCCATGTCGTAAGCCTCATAAATCAGCTTCAGATTTCTCTTTGAAAGACTTTCTAACACAGGATGGAGGCTTCGGTACTGGTTGACTCCCGGCGCACATAGAAATGTATCTCCGGACAGATAATGGGCAATCGTTCCTTTCAGCGCCCCTTCTGTCACATACATTGTTTCTGCATCCAGATTCCCAATTACATGCACCGGACTGCCGGAAGAAACGCCCATCTGATAGTTAGAGCTGGAAAGCCAGATATATTTTCTGGAATCCGTTACAAAATCAAGCCGTATCTGGAATCCCTGTATTCGCCCTTCTATAGAAAGAATCGGAATCAGGATTCCGGAGTTTTTAGCAGTGAAATGAATACTCCAAGTTCCGTCTTCGCCTTGGTAGAATCCAGGCACTCCTTTCAGAGTACATCCCTTGTCTGCTAACCGTTCCGTCAGCTTTTTGATCCCAAATAACGGAACACTCCGATATCTCTGGGATGCAATCTGCTCCGCTGTTAATCCGCGCCTTTGCAAATCTTCCTGATGCTTTCGTGATAGTGTAAGCATGGAAAGCATCTGGGAATAGGTCTGGTCGATTTTCACATCCGAAGCCCGTTCGCTGTTTACCGGTGCTGGCGGTTCCAAATCTCTTTCCAGTTTTACTGGCCGTTGGTAATCATCCCGGTACTGTCCGAGATTCAATGCCTCCCGGATCTGCTGGTTTGCCTCCGTCTTTGTGACATTATACAGCTTGGAATACAGATCCAGCATCCCGCCGTGCGCATCGCAATAATTACAGCGGAAAACATTTTTTTCAATATTGATGTTTAGCTTCCCCGTCTTGTGGTTGCAAAATGGACAGTCAACATCATACGACCGTCCATTTTTGCGCCGGATGGTAAGGTTCAGCACCCGAACCACATCCCGGATGTCGTAGCCAAATCCAGATATATCATACATCCATAAACACGCCTCCTCTCGTTATCAGAGCATTCCGGGAACTCCCAATCTGCTTTCAATGGATAATATTATCCGTATAGAGTACGCAGATGTTAAGTAAAGCTTCCCGGAATAACACTGATAACTGTTTTTAATTTAAAAAGGGTTCATTTCTCTGACTAACCAGCCATTGGCATAGCCGCATTTAAAAGGGCTCTGGCTGCAGCCGGGATCAGATGGTTCTTGCCGGAATAACTCTGTGCGAACCACTCCAGATTCTTTGGGCTTTCTACTGCAACCTGTCCCATGGTCTTGCCGCCAAACTTCCCATTCCCGGTAATCACTACCTGCGTAGCCTGTTCATACGTCATGCGCTGTACCAGTAAGCGGTGGGAGAGTACTGACTGGAAGCCTGGGAATTTCCCTGCATCTGCGGCATCTGACCTGCCTGCTGGTTCTGATTTCCAGAACTATTCTGCATCTGGGGCATTACTGACGGATTCTGCCCGATCGTTGTGCCTTTTTCCTGAGCCTGCTGATAAAACTGGTTCATCATAGGATTGGATTGTGCCGACGCCGAAGACTGCTGATTAGCTGTTCCCTGCGGCATAGTCTGTGACTGATTGCCCTGGTTCTGTGCGGTTGCCTGCATACCTTGATTTTCCGTCATGGCAGGCTGCATCTGCGGGTTCCCTGTCATGGCAGGCTGTAGATTCTGTCCATACTGATTAGCAGGCGGGATATTGTTTCCCTGCATACCAGACTGCATCTGTGGGTTCCACGTCATGCCTCCCTGCGGGGTATCATTTCCTTGTACCTGGGATTGCGCCGTCATACTTGGAATCTGGATTCCCGCATCTACCTGCATGGGATCATTTTCTTCCCCTACATCTGCAAACTGTAACCCAAACCCAGCATCAGAGAGCGCACGCCCTACGGCAGCCGTTTCCGCCATCTCCAAAAATTTGTCTCCAAAATTCGGATCATTGGTCCGGAACCTCTGGGAAAAGGCATTGGCAATGTAATTTTCCTCTGCGTCACATTTATCCAGATAGATCCTTGCCTCCACGATTGCCATGTTCTCCGTAAAGCTTCGGATACTGCTGACAATCTTTCCTAACGGATGTACAAGACGGAACCACAGCTTCCGGTATTTCACATCCAGATAAAGCTGATCCTCTTGTCCCTCCTTTGAGAGTTTCCTTGCCAGCTCCATCGGGTTAAATCCTTCCACACGGTTCAATGCCGCGACCGCCTCTGACCGGTCAAATAACTTTTCTTTCATTCGCTTACGCTCCTTTCATTCTCTACGTGAAAATGAAATGCAGACGATACCCTTTCATAAGAGTAATAGTCTGCATTTCTTTCAGATTGGAAAATTCTTCTGTTTTTTATATTTTTTTAATAATTTACTGGAATATCATACATAAAACCAGGAATATGCCTAACGATACTAAGATCATTTCCGCAATTCCATGTTTCCTCATAATACATATCCCTAAGATAAGAGAAATCAGTAATTTCATTTCTTCCCCCTTAAACTGCCAGCTTCAACTGTTCCATTTCTTTTGTTTTCTGCCTTTGTTCTGCATCATAATATCCCTGGATTCTCTTCCCTAAGACGGTATTGCGCTTTCCGCTGTCATCCGTATGGATACACTGGCACACTGCATTCCAGTCTCCAACCAGATAAACCTTGCATTTCGCCCTGGTAATCGCTGTATAGAGGATGTTGCGTTTCAGCATAGTGTAAAATGCTTTTACACACGGGATAATCACGACCGGATATTCGGAACCCTGGGACTTATGGATAGTGATAGCATTGGCATGTTCCACCATCTCCATCTGTTCCCGTTCGTACCGGACTACCCGGTTTTCCGAGAACAGAATCTGCACCTTCTGGCTTTCGTCTGAATCCTCGTAAATATCCTGGATAATTCCCATGTCCCCATTGCTGACCAAATCCGTATTCTTATTCTGCAGAATCTTATCGCCCACCCGGAATACATCTTTTCCTATCGCAATCTCACTCTTTCCGATGGTAGGTGGATTAATCAGATCCTCCAATGTCCGGTTCAATTCCACCACGCCAGCGGCAGTCTTTACACGGTAAGAAGTCAGGATCTGCACCTGCTCCAGCCCGTATTTCTGTACTTCCTCCAGATACAGCTTCTTTACCATCTCTGCAGTCGGCTCTATTCCATCACATGGGACAAATATAAAATCTTCTCCCATAAACAGGTTTGTCCGGTTCTGCTGGATCAGATTTGCATTGACCGGGATATTGCTTGACGCTCCCTGGCGGTATACCATATCCAATACGGTGACCGGGATCAGGCCGCAGCCAATCAACTGCCGGAACACGTCCCCGGCTCCTACGGATGGGAGCTGGTCCACATCTCCCAACAGCAGCACCCTTGCATAATCCTTTACTCTGCTGAAAAATTCATAGGCAAGGTGCATATCCACCATAGACACTTCATCTACATTCAGAAACTCTGCTTCCAAATACTGGAATCCCAGGTTGTAGTCGCTTCCTCCGAGCAGACCTAATGCCATATGCATCGTGGATGCGTCTTCCTTGCCGGTGCTTTCCGCCATTCTCCTTGCCGCGCGTCCGGTAGGCGCCATTAGCTGTACCGAAGTCTTGCATTTCAGGCCATGGATATAAAGGATAACCTTCAGAACCGTCGTCTTGCCCGTGCCGGGACCACCTGTAATGATACTTAAAGGGCTTTCAAATACCATCCTTACCGCCTGTTTCTGCCGTTCGGACAGTGTAATACCTAAGACCTGCTGTGCCTAATTCAACTCCGTTTCAATCGGGAATGGCTGTCTTGCTGTCTGTATCCGTTTCGCAATCATCAACGCCGTCAGCCGTTCCTCCTCATACTGCTGGAAAATATATACCTTCTCATGATCCACCACAATGCTCTGCTGCATGACCAGCTGATAGAGTACTCTGCTGACATCTTGCTCTATTACAGCCGGAACCGTCAGATTCTTATTCAGCAATGCCAATGTTTTATCCATCAGCGTCTCCTGATTCAAGTATAGATGCCCTTCCTTCATGGCTTCATGCAGGATATAACTGATACACCCCGAAATACGCATGGGATCATTCAGCGTCCTGCATAGCTGCCGGCCAATCGCATCTACCGTCAGAAAGCCGAAGCCTTTTACTGCACACAGCATATACGGACGGTTCTGGATAATACGGACGGATTCCTCATGAAAAGTTTTTAGAATCATGTTCACCTTCTTCGGCGTTACCTTATAGGGAGCCAGAAATGTCATCAGCTCCCGGAATACCTGGTTCTGCCCATAACATTCTACGATCTCTCTTAACTTCCGTTCGGAAATCCCCCGAATAGACAAGAGTTTTTCCGGAGATTTTTCTATTACGTCCAATGTCTGCAGCCCGAACTGCTGGTAGATTGCCTCTGCTGTCCTCTGCTTTACACCTTTGATGGCTCCGGAAGAGAGGTAGCCGATGATCCCTGCCTTTGTCCGCGGTACGATTTCCATAAAGGAGTCTACCTTC
This sequence comes from uncultured Dorea sp., assembly GCA_910587575.1. GTDB lineage: Bacteria > Bacillota > Clostridia > Lachnospirales > Lachnospiraceae > Sporofaciens. The sequence continues at coordinate 2,242 of CAJULU010000073.1, read as the reverse complement.
AGCTGCAGCCCATGGCTTCCGTTCTCCCAGTCACCTTCCATTTCCAATTCAATCGTATCAGTCAGCGGCAGGTTATAACCTACCGCCGTAAAACCAATGATATTTCTGCTTTCGAAGTATTTATTTCTGGCAGAAAGGGGTACAGACTCATCGGAAGTGGAATAGACGGCGACCGTAAATCCGTTTTCTTCGCTTAAGAAGATTTTATTTACATACCTGCAGCGCCTCCTATTCCTCCCTCCAGCTTTCTACGGCTCTGAGTTCAAAAGGCTTTTCCTCACTGTCATACCAGTATACTTCCATGCCCTTTTTTAATGCTTCCTTGATTTCCCCCTCCATACCGGAGCTAATACGCCTGCCGCAGATAATTAAGGCATCGCACAAGTCCATCAGTTCCATCCCGATCCGGAGTGCGGTTTCCCGTTCCTCCGGAATCGAATCATCTAACATCAATGGCAGATATGCGTGGGAAGCAAACGTCCTGCAGTGGTAGAGAACCTGCATCCTTTCCATATAGAACCTTGCCATATCCATGTTGTGGCTGACTCCCTTCGTGTCAGGGGCAGAAAGCGGAGAGCAGATATATGCCTTTTTTCCGCTTAACATCATGCCGCCTCCTTCTTTACCCGGAATGTCCTGCTTTCCGTGGTCTTTGTATATTCCTCAAAAATATCCGGATGCTGGATCTTCAGCTTCTCCATTGCGTCCTTCCCAACCTGAGTTCGCCTGGTTGGATTATAAGTAATTCGGTAACGGCTGATCCCGTCGGATAAGACCGCCTTGCAGGAAGCACCAAGCTGTTCTACAAATGGGATACTAAGTTCCCTCTGCATGGCTTCGATTTCTTTCTTCCGTTTTTCCAGTTCGGATTTTTCTTCTGATAAAGTAAGATACTTTTCAAGATCAACAGAATGATGCATTGGAATCTCAATCTCCGGAAGCTCTTTGTCGGCATATCCGCCGTATTTCCGAATGCTTGCCAATATTAGATCCGGCTTGCCGTTGTATGGCGGCTCTGCCTGCTTTTCCACATATTCTTTCCAGAAATATTCCTCCTGTGCAATGATCTCTTCCTCCTCCATCATATCCCGCTCAATCGGACGGATGACAAATTCATTCTCATTATTTCCATAGAGGCAGGCAATATAGGCTTTGTTCATGTTCATTACGGACAGGTAATGTCTCACCTGAAGGATATAGTTATCGGGAATCCCTCCATCCTCCCACTTCGTCCTGGCATTGTAATTACAGGTCTTGCACTCTAAAATGCCATACGAGCCATCCGGGAAAATGATAAAGAAATCCACATCTGCCAGCATAAACGGATGCAGCGGATGTCGAAACATCTTCCGCACCGGAAATACGGTAAGTCCAGTCTTCTTGGCGAAGATCTCCGCTACGAGATCCTCCAGCCGGTGTCCGACTTCCTTTGCCACCCAGTTACTTTCTTCCTCTTCGATCAACGGTTCGATTCCGAGCTTATCATTATAAAGGTCACGGATGGTTGCAAAGGGTGAAATCCCCATAATGGCAGCAACATCACTTCCCCCGATCCCAAGCTTCCGGTAAGACAGCCAGTCCTCACGGGAAAGAGTATCCGTATCAACAATAACCTCCGGTTCATAATTCATGTTCAAACTTGTTTCGTTCATCTTGATCCTCCTCAAAACTATAAATACTTTTTACTGTGTCTGTTAAATCTGCCTTCTACAGCGATTATCAGGAATCCTCTGTTATTTGCCAACAACCTGTTTAGAGTCCGCTGTTAAAACCTGTACTACCATTTAATCGCACCGTTGACATCATATTCTTTCCAGTTCAGCGCCAGTGCGCGGGTAACCTGTTCCTCTAGGCTGATAATCCCATGCCCTTGCATCCCTTCACAAGCTGCGAAAAAGCATGCCTCGTTGATTGCAAAATAAAGGTCATGGGCGGTACAGGGATCTGTCCCGTTTTGGCTCTCAAACATTTCTGCCACTTCATTAATCAGCTTCTTCCGAACCCCGATACGCTTCATTACAAGCTTCAGGCAGTTTAATGGATTCTGAATCTCAATATCCATGAGCTTCGTCATATCCGCAACCGCATCCTGATATCTGGAACAAAGCATACGGAGGTTGTTCATAAACTGTACCAGATCCGCGCCTCCCGTATGGGCCAGCTTGATCGGGCTTCCAAGGCTGATGGTCCGGTTCCCGCTGTCACATAACAGCATTGGGTACAGGTTCGCACCGCTGGCCGC
>CAJULU010000072.1:12061-15953 GCA_910587575.1 uncultured Dorea sp. | reverse complement strand
AAAAAGCAGAATGTAAGGAAAATCCCAGCCAGGAGACGGGAAGCCAGGAGAAAGCCGGACAGGGATTGGAAAATCGGCAGAATCCCAGTCAGAAGCCAGAGGAAAGCCGGATTACGGACATGCAGAAAACCGTTTTAGAGCAGGAGTTAAAGCGTACAGGGGTTCCGGTTGAGAATGTGTTAGCCAGATACAAGATACATAAGCTGGAACAGATGACGCCGGAGATTTATACGAAGGCATTAAGCGGGCTGAAAAAAACCAAAACAAAAGAAGCGGCATAGTGCTGTATTTACAGAGAAAAGGATAGAGTCATGTTAATTAGGGATATCTATAATAGAATATTTGCAGAAACAAAAGAGATGGAGAAGAATGACCATGAGATAAGCGATGAATTGTCTGCGTTGTTCAAAAATGTGGATTTAAAGGAGATTACAGATGAAGAATTTACAAATCTGATGTGCCAGGCATGTGCCATCGGGGAACGGCAGGGATTTGTATCCGGATTCCGTGTTTTCGCAAAAATCATCTGCGAAGCCATCTCTTAGGAAGAATAAAGATTATTTATGTATGGAAAGGGAAAGAAAATGAAGAAAAAACGAATGAATTATGCGGAGTTTAAAGAAGCGTTAAAAGACGCCCTGCAAACACGTTTCCTTGGAAGGGCGGAAGTACGTTTTCAGAGTGTGAAAAAAACAAATGATACGGCAAAAGAAGCAGTCGTTTTATGGAAGAACCAAAAAGAACCATGCCCGACCATCTATCTGGAGGAACTGTACCAAGGATACCAGCAGACAGGAGGATTTGAAAAATATGTGGAAATGATTGTACAGATATGCGAGAATCCTTTGTTTTCCGTTAAAGAACAGATTCCAAAGAAGTGGGAGGAGGTAAAGCACCGGCTTCAAATGCGGGTCATAAATAAGAACTGGAATACAGAGCTTCTAAAGCAAGTACCTTATAAGGAATATCTGGATTTTGCAGTTGTATTCTATATTCTTGTGAAAGAAGAACAGGAAATGATAGCCTCAGTGCTTGTGAATTGGGAACAGATGGAAACTTGGAAGGTAGGGTTAGAGGGGCTGTGGAAAACAGCACTGAGAAATCTAAAGAAAGAAAGTTTCCGAGTAGAATCCGTAATGGAATTTGTTAGGAAAAAGCTGCTTCGGGAAACGGTTGACCCAGGCATGGCAGAACTGCTTACGAAGCAGGTAGAAGCAGGAGAAATAGAGGCTTGCCTGGCAGGGCTTGAACAATTACATATCATGACGAACCTAGGCGAGAGTTATGGCGGGAGGGCAATCTTACGGGAGGATTTGCTGCGGGAATTTGCGCAGGAGCAAGGTGGAGATTTCTACATCCTGCCTTGCTCGGTACATGAACTATTGTTACTGAAGGATACTGGACGAGTCACAGCAGAGGAATTGAAGAAGATGGTTTGTGAAATCAACCATGGTCCCGGTATGGTAGAGCCGGAAGCAAAGCTGTCGGATTCTGTTTATTATTACAACAAGGAGACGGATAGAGTTGAGATAGTTGCGTAGCAGGATAAAGGTAAGGGATGGCAGGATATTGGTGAGCCAGAATAAGGCATACTGAGAATCGGGCGAGCGTCGTTGCTAAGGGAAACATATGCGCAGATATACCAGCTTGCGTATAAGTGTGGAGTGACGATAGAGAGCCTTGCTGATATGCTTCTACAGGAAACATTAAAGGCGGTACAGGTAGAAGATATCAAATGAATCATTTAGAGAAGAAGGCGCTTGTGGAGTAAATACATGGAAAGCCATAAGAGGTGTCTTTTAAATAGCAGTTGCATTATATAGGAAAGTTAGTATACAATAAATAATAAAATGTATATTTCATTCAATGAAATAGTCAAAAGAAGGTGGTAATGTTGAGGATATATTTAGATAATTGTTGTTATAATCGTCCATATGATGACCAATCGCAGATTAGAATATCTTTAGAAACACAGGCTAAACTATATATCCAGAATTTGATAAAGGATAAGCAAGTAGAACTTGTGACGTCATATATGCTTGAATATGAAAATGGAAAAAACAAGTTAGGAAAGAGGAAACAAGTCATTGCAGAATTTATGGAGTCTAATGAATCATATTATGTCGGGATTGAAAGAGATTCAGATGTTGCGAAGATAGCCGAACCAATTATGCAAACGGGGGTAAAAGAAAAGGATGCCTTTCATGTAGCATGTGCAATCCTGGCGAAATGTGATTATTTTATCACAACAGACGACCGTTTGTTAAAGTATCAGGATAGTGGACTGCCTTTGGTTACACCGGGAGAGTTTATTAGAAGAATGGAGGTGGATAGATGATGTATAGTACGGCTGAAATCATGGATATGGGTTTAGAATGTCTGGTTGAAAAATTAGGGGTTATTAATGCTGAGCATTTTATTGCAACAATTAAAAGAGAAAGGTTTGATTATACGGCATGGCAAAGAGAATATTTTGACCAGATGAATCCAGGACAGATAAGGAGAGAAGCACAAGAATATGCAGAAAGCCATCCTCATAAGGGGAAGGGGAAAAGAATTTAATTTTATATGATATAAAAAACGCTGTCGGAGTCAATCTGACAGCGTTTTTAGTCAAGACGATGGAGGATAAATCTGACAGCGAATAAAAAGGCATATAGGCATTCAATGAAAGGAAAAGAAATAAGGGATACAGGATAAACCGTTAAAACCGCTTAAACCATCTAAGATTCCGTATATATAAGGAACATTTGGTGGTGTAAGCGGTTTGTGATATCAATGGTAAGATAAGAAGTAATCTGCAGTGCAGAAAAGATTGGTGACTTAGAAATATTCTTTAAAATAATGTAACGAATCCAGGATTTATGCGTCTAATATGTAGATGATACGTTTTTGAGATAGCGTTGGACAAAAAATAGAATCAAGATGTAGGCGGAGGAAGGAGAAGTTATGAGGAAAAGAGTAAGGTTAGGCGTGTGTTTCTGTGCGGTAGTTTTGTGTGCGGCGGGGTGCCAAAAGAGCGATAATTATAAAATTCTGGAAGCATCCAGGAATCAGACGATCCCCATTTATGAAAGTAATGATGAGGAATTAGACAGTGAGAAGAATGCGTTGAAAACGTTGGAGGATGTCTATACATCGGGATATGAAGCAGAAGAATGGAAGGTAGAGGGGGGTGGCTGAACCGGCAGGCATCCTGTGCAGGCAGGAAGACATCTTAATTGTTGACCGTGCCTCCCACAGCGTGACAGCCGCAGACAACTCTGGAAAGGTTTTACAGAAAATCGGAAGAGAGGGTAGCGGCGCAGGAGAGTTCAGGAATCCTACGGCAATTTCGGAATATGGCGGAAACGTATATGTTTTAGATGGGGGAAACCGGAGGGTGCAGATATTTGACGAAAATATGGATTATGTAGATGAGGTTGGATTAAAAGACGTCAATCTGTCAGATCCCAACTATGTTCCTGGGATGCTTGCCGTAAATGCTTCCGGGGTGTATATTGCCGGATTATCTTCGGAACGTTTTGTGGCAGACCGATATGATCAGGATGGGAGGGAAGAGATCGGGGAGAATTTCCTTGGAACAATTTGTAGTTATGTGGAACAGATTTACCTGATTAATTCCGTGGTACGGACGTACGATAAGAAAAGCGATAGTTTTGGCGCTGTCAGCAGCGGGCCGGAATGGTTATTTACGGCAGCGGGACCGGAATTGGTTGAGCAGTGCATTCTGCCACAGGGATTATTTATCACTGATTTTGTGGCAGAGGACAGGGGAATCGCCTGTATCAGCGTTTCGGGGTATTCTGTGTTCAGGATTGGCTGGAACGGAGAATATCAGGAGACGGTTGCAAGGATTGACGGGCTTCAGGATGAGGAGTTCCCCAAGATA
>CAJULU010000072.1:6536-12051 GCA_910587575.1 uncultured Dorea sp. | reverse complement strand
TATCCGTAAATGCCCAGGGAGATTATTTTATTGCAATGCCTGAAGCGGGTAAGATTTACCGGTGCCATAAAGGGCGGGAGTAGGGAGGCTGATATGGGAAGAAAGGGAGATTCGCCGTCACGGTCAGAAAAGCTCTGGCGGTGGAGATATGGTTGTCATCAGGTATTTCTTAAGATAGGGTATCATAAAAAACGGTATCTATTATATATACTTTCTTTTTACATAGGGCTGTTGTTTCCGGCATTCTGTATTGCGAATATCCGGTCTGCAGATCAGGTGATTTATTATACCACATTTGACAACATGGAGGATGCTGTCCAGATTGACTGGTTCAGTAGCGGGTTTGATGTTCCGGAGGCTGGGGGAACGGAATATTCCGTGAGTGCATATTATCAAGAGGATTTCCCCCAATGGAATCATCAATATATGGCAGTCAAGGGAATCGATGAACATTATTTCTATCCATTGCCGGAAATCAGCGGAAGAGGCTTTGACGAACAGGAGTTGCGGGAAGGAGCAAGGGTATGCTTTCTGGATAAAAAGAATGCAAAAAGGTATGACTGCCGGGTGGGCGACAGGATTTCTGTCTGTGGGGAAGAACTTAGAATTATCGGGATAATGACGGATGCAAAATTTGAGGGAATGTTTCTGCCGTTTGAGACAATGAAAGAAATCTGCCGGAACAAACAGAACGTACAATTTACCGGTATATTCAAGGCAGATACGGAGGAAGAGAAAGCGAGGATCGCCGCTTTTGTTACGGAAGAATTGGAGAAATACGAAGGCGTTGAGGTTCAGGGAGCCACCGACGGCAGAACTATCTATGAAAATGCACTTGCGACGAAGATGCAATGGCGGACAGTCAGGGGAATTGGGGCTGCGGTCTCGGCTCTGTTTTTTCTGATGAATGAAACGGTTGTACTTATGGGAAAAGCGAAGAAGGAGAGGCAGACAATCGGAATTCATATGGCGTTGGGGGCGACGGAAGGGGAAATGAAGAGAATGTTGTTTTTTGAGACGCTGCTGGTCACCTTTTGTTCTGCCATGCTGGTATTGGCCACACTTTTGCCATTTGCAAGACTGGCGTCGCTGGAGAGTGCGGTGCTGCTAGACCATACAGCGGTATTCTGGTTTCTGGCAGCAGCATTTTTCATGTGTGAAATAATAACGGTAGTTGTCATGAAACATGTATTTACCGGTGAGTCCCGGCATGTGTACCTGAGAGAGAGTTTGTGAGAGAAAGAGGGAGGCTTAACCGGCATTCTTATCGTATCTGTCAGGGAGCATGCGAGAGAGTTTGTAAGAGGAAGAGCTGCCCCAGGGGATATGAGAGAGTCAGGGCGGCGGTTTGTGGATAAAAGGGGAGGACAGTGGGTAGTCTTAGAAGGTGTTGTGGCAGGTACAAGGGAGATCTGGAATGGAATATTTGGTTAGAAAAGCAATAAGGATGCTGTATTGGAATCGATGGATTTCTTTATTGATGGTTGGAGAAATGGCGTTGGGAATGAGCGTATTCGTCTATTCTGGGAATTTGTCTGCATCCCTGAAAGCAGAGGAAATGCGTCTGGAAGGGCAGGAAATGGATATGGCGCTGGAGATTTCAGTAAAAAATGACCAGGAGGTTCAGGATGAGCCGTCCCTGACGCTTAGGGATTACAGAGAACTACAGAAAATAACAGGGGGAAAGACGTTTCTTCTGGTAGACATTCCCCAGTTTTTCGTGGAGGCAGAGGCTTCTTATGAGTTTTCGCTTGTGTTGGCGGACTATGAGAGATTGGATCTGGAGGAAGGCTGTTCTTATTGGGGAGCAGAAACACAAGAGGCTTTGGCAGTGGGAATGAATCCGGTTCCTGGGCTTAGGATCCGCCAGATGCCAGAGCAATTCCCCAAGGATTATTTAGAAAAGAACGATTGGGCAAATTGTGTGGTGGCGCCGATTGCTTATATGGAGGAGATGGCAGGAGAAATTGCGCCTGGATTCATCCATGCGGTATGGGATTCGGCAGAATTTCCGGATGCAGGCCGTGTGTCCGGACAGGTAGAGGAGTATTTGCAGAAAGAGCATGGGAGTCAGTACGTCTACCGGGTCTATTTGCCGGAAGCGGAGCTGAGAAATAATAGTGAGAAGGTGAAGGTTTCAATACGGGTATTGAGCCATGCGGGAATTTTAATACTTGCAGTGTTTTTTGTGGGGATCCTGTCCATTTACCAGTTATTGTTTGAGACAAGAAAAGGTGGGTATGGGGTATGTCTGGCTTGTGGGGCGAGCCATAAGCAAATCCTGGCTGAGATATTTACGGAGATTGCCGCAATGAATCTTGCCGGAACAGTCCTGGGCGTTGCGGCTGGCTGGATTGCCACATATGGGCTGGATGTTGGGATTATGATAGGAGGGATTAAAGTGCGGGGAAGTGCTGCCGTGGCAGGGATTGCGTTTGCCGCCTGTGCCGCAGTTACGGCTTTCGTGGTATTTGTAGTCTATGTGAAACTGGCGGGGGGAAAGATTGTGGAACAGATTCAGTAATCAACGGCTGCGTTGATTCCAGGAGGTGCGGAAATGATACTATGCAGGGATTTAGAAAAATCATATTTTGGAAATGGTGTGGAGACAAAGGTACTCAAAGGCATTGACCTTACGATTGACCGTGGGGAATTTGTCTGTATCTATGGCAAATCGGGAAGCGGTAAGTCTACTCTGCTGAATATTCTGGGATTGCTGGATGAAGAAACCGGGGGAACTTACAAACTGGATGGGATGGCTGCCAGAAATCTCAGTAAGAAAGAGTGTGCCAGAATCCGAAACCGGAAGATGGGGTTTGTTTTTCAGTCCTATCACTTAATACCGGAGCTGAATGCGCTGGAAAATATAATGGTTCCGCTGGGGTATGCAGGAAAAAAATCAAAAGAGCGCAAAAAGGCTGCGCAAAGGTTACTGGGTGAGTTTGGCATGGAGAAGCTGGAAAAGAAATATATATCGCAGATGTCGGGCGGGGAGCAGCAACGCATTGCCATCGCAAGGGCAATTGCGAATGCCCCGGAGATTCTGTTTGCCGATGAACCGACGGGGAATCTGGACCGGGAAAATTCGCGGGTGGTGATGGAGCTGCTGCAGAAGTTGAACCGGAACGGCATGACGGTGGTGATGGTGACCCATGATACGGCGGTTGCTGAATATGGGACGAGGGTGATTCATGTGGCGGATGGGAAAATTGTGGAGAAAGGGTCTTACCTTAGATAAAAAAATAAAGTGTGCAGTTAGATTTTCTGTATTTCTGACTTACACACTTTATTTTACACTCCCGTAGCGGGCTTTCGCTGTTTAGAATCTCTCTCTAACGGCCATATCTCCTTGTAACCGAAAGAATCTCCTCTTTCAGTTCTTCCGTCAGATCTTCCTTCGTAAGCCGCCACCGCCAGTTCGTCCCCACGGTAGAAGGCTGGTTCATGCGGCAGCTGTTGTCAAGTCCCATGTAATCCTGCATCGGAATAATACAGGTCTTGGCATTGCTTCTCATTACCAGGGAAATGAAGGACTTATACAGCAGTTCCTTCGGAGTATGGTGGTCACACAGATAGTCCCTGGCAGCGTCCAGTTCCTCCTCCTTAATAGAATCCAGCCATCCCACGATGGTCTCATTATCATGGGTTCCCGTATAAGCCACGCTGTTGGCCAGGTAATTATGGGGCAGATAATCACTGGCAGAACCGGAATCCCTGGAGTCAAATGCGAACTCCAGTACCTTCATTCCCGGGAATCCGCTCTCATGTACCAGCCAGCGGACAGAATCCGTCACATACCCCAGATCCTCGGCGATTACTTCATGGTGCCCCAGATGCTGCTCCATACACTGGAACAGTTCGATTCCGGGTCCCTTCTCCCAGTGGCCGTTTACGGCAGAGTCGTCACCGTAAGGGATGGAGTAATATTCATCAAACCCACGGAAATGATCAATCCTCAGTACATCGTACATCTGGAAACAGTAAGCCAGACGGGAAATCCACCACTGATAGTTCGTATCCCTGTGGTATTCCCAGCGATAAAGAGGATTCCCCCAGAGCTGTCCCGTGGCAGAAAATCCATCCGGCGGGCAGCCTGCCACTGCAAGGGGAACGTTCTTTTCGTCTAATTGGAACAGTTCCGGATGCGCCCATGTGTCGGCGCTGTCCATGGCCACGTAGATGGGGATATCGCCGATCAGACGGATTCCCTTCTGGTTGGCATAGTCTTTCAGAGCGCTCCACTGCTCATGGAACTTAAACTGCAGATACTGGTGGAATTCCACATAAGGGTAGAGTTCTTTATAGTATTCCTCCATGGCGGAACTCTTGCGCAGACGGATGTCCTCCGGCCACTGATCCCAGGGCATGTTATCGTACTGTTCTTTGACAGCCATGAACAGGGCATAGTCAGAGAGCCACCATTTATTCTTTCTGACGAAATGCTGGTAGTCATGATTCTCTGTAATCCAGCTTCTCTGGTAGGCTTTGTAGAGAATGGTGTACCGGTTCTTATAAAGCTTTTCATAATCGACCTGATCCGCCTGATCCCCAAAATCAGCAGCATCACACTCTTCCTGATGAAGAACGCCCTCCTCAACCAAGGCTTCCAGGCTGATGAAATAAGGGTTCCCGGCAAAGGTAGAAAAAGACTGGTAAGGGGAATCCCCGTAACTGGTAGGGCCCAGCGGAAGAATCTGCCAGTAAGACTGCCCGGCTTCCTTCAGCCAGTCAATAAAGTCATAGGCGCTCCTGGAAAAACAGCCAATACCATAGTGCGACGGCAGGCTGGTGATGGAAAGAAGAATCCCTGCTTTTCGTTTCATAAAAATTACCTCCTAAATAATCTTGTAATATACAAAGAATCTCGATATGATTTGATTCCGAAACAGACCGAAAATTCCGGCGCATAAGACTGCGCCTTATATACATAATATAAATGTACCTCTTTTTCGGATAAAACGCAATCTGTATTTAATATTTAGTATTATAATGTCAGAAAAACCATAAAATTTTGTGCAAAATGTACACAAATGTAAAGGATGTTTATGCAGTGCAGAAACTTGTTGCGTTTTTAAATCTATGATATAATAAATTGAAGTATTTATGACAAAGTCCCGGACGGCAGCTTTGTGCTGGGTCATGTTTTTCATGGATTGGCGAATGGACACCGGACGGGCGTACCCATAGGGAATCGTTACGGAGGTGTAAGGTATAAGATGATAACGATTAAAGATATGGCCGATATGTTAGGGACCAGTACGACGACTGTGTCGAATGTGATCCATGGGAAGACGAGCGAGGTATCCCAGAAGACGGTAGAGCGGGTGGAGAAGCTTCTGGAGGAGTATGATTATGTGCCGAACAACAGTGCGAGGAGTCTGACGCAGAACCGTTCGGGGATTATCGGCCTGGCAGTCAAAAGCAGAAAAGATAAATATGAGAACATTATTGCCGATCCGTTCTTTGGCAGGCTGATCGGTGCGATAGAAGCGGAGGTCCGCCAGCAGGGATATTT
>CAJULU010000072.1:0-6526 GCA_910587575.1 uncultured Dorea sp. | reverse complement strand
TATGCCTCGGATGACATCGGAGAGATTATCCGGAATGTACTGACCTGGAATGTGGACGGACTGATTCTGCTGGGAATGATTCATGATGATTTTATCCGGATCCGGAGCAGATATAAGAACCCTACGGTTCTGATTGACAGCTATGCTCCCAGGGATATTATGAATTACGTCAATATAGGGCTGGAAGATGAGAAAGGAAGCTACGAGATGACCCGTTATCTTCTGGATCAGGGACACCGGCGGATTGCCTTTCTGGCAGACAATATGGAGGGCGTGGATTATGTCCGCTATATCGGGCATCAGAAAGCCATGGCGGATTATGGCCTCAAGGTGCGTGAAAAAGATCTTCTGATTATCCGCCCGGGTATGTTAGAGCGGGAATCCAGCATGTCCGAACTTTGCCAGCTGTCCAGGGAGTATACGGCGTTTATGTGCTGCTCTGATTACTATGCGGTGATTCTGATGAATTATTTCAGTGAAAGAGGTGTCAGAATTCCGGAGGATCTTTCTTTTACGGGATTTGACGATATTCTGCTTTCCAGAATTGTAAGCCCTGCGCTGACTACGGTAAGGCAGGACATTACGGAGAAAGGACGCCGTTCCGTAGAGTATCTGCTGAAGATGATACAGGGGATTGAACCCTTTGAATGGGATGTGAAGCTTCCGGTTGAGATTGTGGTACGCAGCAGTGTGAAAGCAATCGGGCAGGCAGAAGAGCAGGAAGAGAAGATGGGATAACCTGTTAAGAGATAAATTTGGTAAAATTGCACATGGAAAAAAGAGGAGAGCCAGACATGCAGAGGTTATATGTATGTATGGCTCTTTTTCTGTCTTTTTTACAGCAGTGTAAAAAGATTTTCATACAAAATATGCCATAATGCGATATTAATTTCCTTTTAATTCTATCGAAAAATAAAAGATAATATACAAACCATACAAAAATTGTCGATTATTATGATTTTTCTATAACTTATGTGCAAAAGGTATTGCAAAATAGGGTAAATGATGATATATTAACTTACAGATAAAACCTTATGCGCAAAAGGTAATAAATTGTCAATGGTTCCGTGGAACCAAAGGAGGAGAATATGAAAAGAAAAGTTATTGCAGTATTGTTGACATCTCTTATGGCATTCAGCCTTGCGGCCTGCGGCGGTGGCGGAGATTCAGGCGATTCCGGCAGCTCGGATTCAGGCTCTTCATCCGGCAATAGTGATGCGATCCGTCTGGTCAACGGTAAGATTGAGATTGACTCCCAGTTAAAGAAACTGGCCGAGATGTATGAAGAGGAGACAGGCATTCCGGTAGAAATCGAGTCCATGGGAGGCGGTATTGATATCCAGGGAACTTTGAAAGGGTATTATCAAGCAGGCAATATGCCGGATATCTTTGTAAATGGCGGTGCAACTGATTTTAAGAACTGGGAAGGCATGCTTGAGGATATGAGCGGAGAGTCCTGGGCATCTGACACAGAGGCAGCTTATGTGGACGAAGAATATGGAACCATCGGTTTCCCATATACAGTAGAAGCAATCGGACTGGCTTACAATGCAGGCATTCTGGAAGAAGCAGGGGTTGATCCTTCCACACTGACAAGCCCGAAAGCAATCGAAGAGGCATTTAAGACAATTGATTCCAAGAAGGGTGACTTAGGTCTGGATGCGGTAGTCGGCTATTGTGCAGAGGCAACCAATCTGTACTGGTCAACAGGTAACCACCTGTTTGCGAATTACATTGACGGCGGACTTGAGCGTGACGATACCACATACATTGATATGCTCAATGACGGCGGAAAGGTTGACGAGGCACGTCTTACCGATTTTGCTGAGTTTGTAGGTCTTCTGAACCAGTATTCAGATCCTGCGCTTCTGGTTTCCGGTACATATGACCAGCAGATTCTGAACTTTGCTTCCGGCAAGTATGCATTTGTAACACAGGGTTCCTGGATCGGCGCTACCATGACAGGTGATGATGCGGATGCGTATGAAGCTGCCGGCAATTTTGAAGTAGGTATGGTTCCGTATGCATTTGAAGACGGCATGGACACCATCCTTACCAATTCTCCATCCTGGTGGTCCGTATTCTCTGACGGCAAGGCAGACAAGGCGAAAGCGTTCCTGCAGTGGTGTGCAGAAGACAAGGCACAGCAGGTACTGGTAGAAGAGGCTGGATTTATCAGTCCGTTTAATTCCTGTAAGTATGTTGCATCTGATCCGTTTGCACAGACGATCGTAGATTATCAGACCGCAGAGAAGACATCCGGATGGCACTGGCTTGGCATGAAGGAAGGTCTGGCTCAGAACTACACGGGACAGGTATTCTCTGATTATGCAGCCGGAACTCTTGATACAGAAGGATTTGTAAAGACCATGCAGCAGGTAATCGAGGGCTGCTATGCGAACTAATTGATGATATTGAACTGAACAGCCGGAACTTTGGGAGATGACAGAGGCATTTCCCGTTAGTTCCGGGATGGGCGGGCAGTGGAGCGTAAGCCGCCGTCCGCTTTTTTATTTAGAAACAACAGAGAGGAGCTAGAAAATGTCTGAGAATTCAACAAGTAAAAAAATGTTGTCTCTTGTTCTGCTTGCAGCAGGAGCGGCAGGCCTGGCAGTGGCTTTGTTCCTGGATTTTTCCGGCAGCGGAAGCCCCATAAGGGGAACGCTTCTGATCGCAGGGGCAGTGGCACTCCTGGTGGGAATGTATCTGTTCCCGACCGTAGAACATCACCGCAGCATTATTAATTTTATCTTTTTATTTCCATTGTTATTTACGTTTGCTGTGACCGTAATCATTCCACTGCTTCTGGGTATTTTTTATTCCTTTACTGACTGGAATGGTATCAAATTTTCCGGATTCATCGGATTTGCCAACTATACGGCAATGTTTAAGGAACCGGCATTTATCTGGTCTGTGTTACTGACCTTCCTGTTTGTGGTATTTAATATGATTCTGGTTAATCTGGTAGGATTTATGCTGGCGCTGCTTTGTACCAGTAAGCTGAAAGGTGTGAACTTCTTCAGAGCGGCTTATTTCCTTCCTAATCTGATCGGCGGTATCGTATTAGGCTATATCTGGCAGTTCGCATTTAATAATGTGCTGGTACAGGTGACTTCCAAGCTGATGGGAATGCAGAATTCAGTTCTGGCCAATACGAAGACAGCCTTTATTGCGATTATTGTTGTCTATATCTGGCAGTATGCAGGTTATATTATGCTGATTTATGTAACGGGTCTTACCACCGTACCCAAGGATGTGCTGGAAGCTTCCCAGATTGACGGTGCAAATGCGCTGACGACTCTGTTTAAGATCAAGATTCCCATGATTGCATCTACGATTACAATCTGTACTTTCCTGACACTGACATCTGCGTTTAAGCAGTTCGATGTGAATATGGCATTGACGAATGGTACAGGATCTGTGGCAGATTTCATGGGAAGCTATCTGACTAATGGTACGCAGATGCTGGCGCTGAACATCTACAATACGGCGATTTCAAAGAACAATTATGCGCTTGGACAGGCAAAAGCGGTTCTGTTCTTTATCATCCTGGCTACGGTATCCATTATCCAGGTCCGGATCTCTAACAAGAAGGAGGTTGAGATGTAATGGAAATGAAGAAATCCAAAAAAATCATCCTGACAGTGCTTGGCATCATTGTTGCAGTCTATACGCTGTTTCCATTCTATCTGGTTGTGATGAATACCTTCAAGAATGCCAACGGTATCGTGGCCAACCCGGTAGGTCTTGAGGGCGTAAGTTTCTCACAGCTGATGTCAAATCTGTCCGCTGTTGTGAATAACTCCAACTTTAACTTCTGGTATGCTTTCGGTACGTCGGTAATCATTACCGTGATTTCACTGGCTGTACTGGCTTTGTTCGGAGGTATGGCGGCATGGGTCATCTGCCGGAATAAGACAAAATGGTCTACGGTCATCTATATGATTTTCATTGCTTCTATGATCATTCCGTTCCAGGTTGTTATGCTTCCGTTGATTTCCACGTTCCGTGACGTGGGGAATTTTGTAGGGCTTCCGCTTCTGCAGTCCATTCCGGGAATCGTGTTTGCATACTGTGGATTCGGCGGAGCCATGACCGTATTTATTCTGACCGGTTTTATCAAGGGAATTCCTTATGAACTGGAAGAAGCGGCTGCGATTGACGGATGTTCTCCGGAAGGAACGTTCTTCCGCATCATCTTCCCGCTTCTGACGCCGGTAATTACCACGGTAACGATTCTGAACGGGATGTGGATCTGGAACGATTACCTTCTTCCTTCTCTGATGTTAGGACAGAACGGTAAGGTAAAGACTCTTCCGGTTGCAGTGCAGGCATTCGTAGGTTCTTATGTAAAACAGTGGGATCTGATCCTTACGGCGGCATTACTGGCGATTATTCCTATGGTAATTATCTTCCTGGTTGCTCAGAAACAGATCATGAACGGTATGGTAGAAGGTGCGATTAAATAATTATGAGCTTATTTGACATGAATGGTCCTCTTATGAATGCGCTCCGGACGCTGGCGAATATCTTCCTGTGCAATATGATGTTCTGTCTGCTGTCGCTGCCTTTGTTTACGGCAGGAGCGGCGCTTACGGCGTTATACGTCTGTATGCAGGCGGTCATAGAAGATGACGAGGAGGATGTGATCGTAAAGCAGTTCTGGAATGCATTCAGACAGAACTTTAAGCAGGCGACGGCTATCTGGCTGCTTTGTATATTCGTGTTTGTATTTCTGGGCGTTTACTATCTGATTATCAGCAGCATGGGTGGTGCGGCAGGGAAGATGTACCGGGTGAGTTTCTTTCTGATGTGTATTGTATTCCTTTTCGGGTTCCAGTATCTTTTCCCGTTACAGGCAAGATATTGCAACACGGTGAAGAATACCGTAAGGAATGCGTGGCTTCTGAGTATTGCCGCACTGCCGTGGACGATCTTAAGTATTGCCCTGGTAATTTTTGCGGTATATCTGTCATTCTTCATGAATCCGTCGGGCGTCAATATGTCGGTATTCTTATGGGGAATGGCAGGCTTTGGAATGGTTGCGTATCTGAACAGCTTCTTCTTTCGCAGGGCATTCCGGGTTATGGATCCGGAGAAGATGGAAGTAAAACGGCATACGGCTCCGAAAGAAGCGTTGTTTACGGATGAAGAACACCGGACGGCAGAAGTATTTTATCAGGAGAGTACGTTTTCCCACCCGGACTGGAACCGGCAGAGACGTAAGCCAAAAGGGAATGAGAGCGTGCCAGATGAGAGATAGCCAGACAGCAGAGAATGCTGTGAAAATAACAGTTGGAGGAAATGAGTATGGCTTCGATTAGTTTTAAGAATGTATCAAAAACTTATGACGGCGCAACCAAGCCGGTTGTCCCGAACCTGAATCTTGAGATCAAAGACAAAGAGTTCATTATTCTGGTCGGGCCATCCGGGTGCGGAAAGTCAACGACTCTGCGTATGATCGCAGGGCTTGAGAGTGTGACGGAAGGCGAACTTTTCATCGGGGACAGAATGGTGAACAAAGTACCGCCAAAGGACCGGGACATTGCAATGGTTTTCCAGAATTATGCGTTGTACCCTCATATGAACGTATATAAGAATATTGCGTTTGGACTGAACCTGCGCAAAGAAGATAAGGCTGAGATTGACCGCCGTGTACACGAGGCGGCGAAGATCCTGGATCTGGAGCATCTGCTGACCCGCAAGCCCAAGGAACTTTCCGGCGGCCAGAGACAGCGTGTTGCCCTGGGACGTGCCATGGTAAGAAACCCTGCGGTTTTCCTGCTGGATGAACCGTTGTCCAATCTGGATGCCAAGCTTCGGGCATCCATGAGGACGGAGATTGCAAAGCTCCATCAGAAGCTTGACATTACGTTCGTATATGTAACGCACGACCAGACAGAGGCCATGACCATGGGCGACCGTATCGTGGTTATGAAGGAAGGTGTGATCCAGCAGTTTGATACGCCGAAGAATCTGTATAATGAGCCGGTGAATCTGTTTGTGGCAGGCTTTATCGGCAGTCCGCAGATGAATTTCCTGGATACCCGGATTGAGAAGAAGGGAGAGAAGCTCTATGCAGTGGTTGGAAAGAGCAGGCTTCTGATTCCGGAGCGCAAGATGGGAGCTCTGGCTTCTTATGCGGGGAAGACCGTGGTCATGGGATTCAGGCCGGAAGATTTTCTGACACAGGATAAGCTGACCGCTGATAATGCGCTGGATGCAGAGATGAGCTTCAGCGAATTGTTAGGTGCAGATTATAATCTGTATATGTATGTGAACGATGTGGGCGTGATCGTGAAGGTTCCGGCATCGGGAAAACAGCCGGAAAAGGGACCTTATCAGATTGCTGCAAATATGGACAGGGCACATTTCTTCGATAAGGATACCGAGATGGCAATCTGCCACTAAGGACGAAAATAAAAGGAGAAAAGAAAGATATGGTTGAATGGTTAAAAAATGCAGTGTTTTATGAGATTTATCCTCAGTCCTTTGCGGATACCAATGCAGACGGAATCGGAGATAT
>CAJULU010000071.1 GCA_910587575.1 uncultured Dorea sp. | reverse complement strand
AGCAGAGGACTGAAAATCCTCGTGTCGCTGGTTCGATTCCGGCTCTGGGCATTTTGTTTATCTAAAATAATAAGGGCGTGTAGCTCAGGTGGTAGAGCACTTGACTTTTAATCAAGTTGTCCGGGGTTCGAATCCCCGCACGCTCAGGTTGTGAGTCCCCACAAACCCTATGTTTTCGAGGTTTGTGGGGTTTTTTATATCAGAAAGTAATTGTAATAAAAAGATGTCCGATTAACCCTGCTAAATACCTTGCGTCGAAACGTAAGCTTTCGAGTTAATGGGACATCCCCTTATAAATAAAATATTAAAACAGCAGTCCCATGGTCTTCTGACCTTCCTGTTCTGCTTTCTTCTTCTGCAGCATCATGGATATACTCTGCATTGTCTGCTGATGTGTCAGCTCCTGGATTGCCTTGGCAATATCCGTATCTCCCATCCGGCTCTGAGCCGCAGTCAGATTGGTTGACGCATATCCATTATAGTTAATCGCATGGTCGAGAGAATTCGACTGTGCACCAAAAGTGCTGCGGTTGCTGGTAACTTTCGTTAAAGCATCGTCGATGGACTGTAAGTCAAAATCCTTCGTAACATCGAAGTCTTCGATACCAAGCGCCTGTAAAGTGGAGTTCGCAGCATGATTAACGGTAACGGAACCGCCCCCTGCATCCGACACAAGCTGAACGCCCTTACTCATACTGCCGTCTAGCATATTCATTCCGTTATAGCGGGTCTGTGTGGCAATATATTCAATACCCTGCTTCAGCTGTTCGACTTCTTTCTGAATATCTGCCCGGTTTGTTCCATTCAAAGTAGCATTGGAAGCACGAAGTCCCAGTTCACGCATACGCTGCAGATGACTGGTGATGCTGCCTAAGGCTGAATCAGAGGTATTCAGCATATTCGTACCGTCACCGAGATTCTTCGTACCTGTATTATAGCCGGTAACCTGGGCTTTTTCATTCTCGACGATCGCCAGTTCAGCTGCACCGTCCGCTGCAGACATCAGCCTGTTAGCACTGGAAATATGTCCGTATAAATAAGGTGTTGTGCTGCTGATTGCGGAAATTCTGCTCATCTATATTCCTCCTTTCTGTAAAAAGCATTCCTACATATATTATATCGTACAAAAAATAGAAAAGATTACCAATATTTATTAGAAATTTTTCTATATCTTATCAATCTATCTATGAATGCCTGCCCTATATTAATATTTTCAATTTGTTATGCGTCTGTCTGAAGTGATAAAATATAATGATATTCATTAGGAGATAAGGTGAAGATATGAAGACACTTCTGATTGCAGATGATAATAAACAAATCATCGATGTACTGGAAAGATATGCGGGAAAAGAGAACTATCAGGTTCATACTGCTTACAACGGAAAAGAGGCTCTCGAACAATTTCATAAACGCACCTACGATATGGTTCTGCTGGACGTTATGATGCCTGGGATAGATGGATTTCAAGTGTGCAGGGAGATCAGGAAAACATCAATGGTGCCGATTATTATGATTACCGCCAAAGGAGAAGATTATGAGCGGATTATGGGGCTGGACATAGGGGCAGACGACTATGTTCTTAAGCCTTTCTCACCTTCTGAAGTAATGGCAAGAATACGGGCGGTCTTAAGGCGTGTGGATATGGATCTGACGGATACGGCAGAAAAAGAAAGGATTGTCAGAGGGAGTCTGCGTATCCTTCAGAATGAGTTTCAGGTATATGTCAGCGAAGAAAAGGTGGAACTGACAAAAAAGGAAACGGAGATTCTGTTGCTGCTGTCAGCAAATGAAGGACTGGTATTTTCAAGGACACAGATTCTGGACTCCGTATGGGGATACGATTATTTTGGAGACAGCCGGGTTGTGGATACCCATATTAAGCGTCTGCGGGCAAAACTTGAACCTTACAGCCATCCAGACTGGGATATAGTAACCGTACGGGGAATCGGGTATAAATTTGAGGTAATAAAATGAATAAGATCACGAAAAAACTGTTTTTCTATTTTATGACCGTTGCCTCTGTTCTTACGGTAATTGTATTTGCAGGATTCTATGGGATTTTTCGTCACTATAGCTATCAGCATCATGAAATGGAGCTTCACAGGAGAGCGGAGACGATTAAGCTGCGTCTGGAATCATTTATGAATAGCTGCGTGGCCACACAGGAACTGGGGGCATATGTGAAGGTTCTGGACGATATTTCTATGGCAGATGCGTATTTTGTTACCCATGACGGAAAGTCTTACACCTGTTCATGTCCCTGTAATAATACGATTGTCATTGAAAAGGAGCCGGACGGGGAAGTGAAAGAGTTTGCAAACGCCATCTTCCGGTCAGGAGAGTATACTCTGAGAAAAAGCAGGGATACCGGTGAAAGAAGAAGGTGTGACCACAGCGGTTGTTGCAATTGTTGACAGTTTTGATATTGACCAGGGAAGTTTCTGGTTATCAATTGGTGTTCTGGCCGTCTGCCTGTGTCTTGCATTCATTATTTCCGCTTTTCTTGCTTCCTTCCTGACAAAACGATTTATGGCGCCGATTCACAAAATTGCCTCTACGGTAAATGAACTTGCAAGCGGAAATTATGGGGTAAAGACGGAAATTAATGACAACAGTGAGATCGGGATTCTGGCCCAGGAGACTGATCTGCTGGCTGAGAAGCTTGCGTATGCCAGCAAAGAAGAAGAACGAATGGAACAGATGCAGAAAGACTATATTGCAAATATATCCCATGAACTTCGCACGCCGGTTACGGTACTTAGAAGCTCAATAGAAGCTTTGTATGAGGGAATGGTGCCGGAAGACCAGATTTCCTTGTACCACGGACAGATGATGACAGAGACCATTTCCCTCCAGAGGCTGGTAGATGATATGCTGGAATTGTCGAGACTGGAGAATGACGGATTTCTGATTGAGAAGGAAGAAATGGATCTGCTGATGGTATTAGAAGATGCGGTAAGAAGTATCCGTATGATTGCAGAAGAACGTCAGATCAAGGTACACTGTGAAAAGCCGGGAGAGGAGTGGAACTGTACCGGAGACTATGGAAGGCTTCGGCAGATGTTCCTGATCGTTCTGGACAATGCGCTGAAATATTCGGAAAACGGAAGGAATATCTGGATAGAGGCAAAAGAAAGAGGGGAATATTATTATATTTCTATCCGTGACGAAGGGTGTGGTATTCCATATGAGAAACAGAAATATGTGTTTAACAGATTTTATCGTTCTTCAGGAAAAGAAGCAGATGGGACAGGACTTGGACTTGCTATTATGAAAAATATTGCAAAGCATCATGGAATTGAGATCCGGCTGTACAGTGAAGAGGGAAAAGGGACTAAATTTTCTTTTATAATTCCAGTAAATCATGGAAAATGACACACGAATGACACATTGCCGCTATATGATTTTTTCATAAGATTTTTATGAGAAAAGGAGACAGGGGAATGAAGAATCCGAATGAAAAAGCAGGAGCAGTCATAGCTGTCCTGGAGGCCGCCATCGCATTGTTTATGATTCTGGCGGTAAAAGTAATCGCACCGGTTTGCCCGGGTATGCTGGAACTGGCATCGGGAAAGCAGGTGCATATGAAATGTTATTATGCGGGTGTTGCATTTGTTTTTTTTGCTGTACTTCTGTTTATAAGCGCAGTGCTGTGTCTTCTGACAAAGCAGAGGATGTCATGCGGCATCATGACGATTGCGGCAGCAGTCCTGATTTTCGTAACCTTTCATGATTCGATGGGAATTGGCATCTGTGCAAATCCGGACATGGCGTGCCAGATGACTGCGCCTTTTGTAAAGGTCAGTGCAACGGCTGAACTGGTATTAGGCGCTGTTTCCGTAGTTCTGGCAGTAAAGAAAGGTGCAGAAGAGTAATGGCTGGGGATAAAAAATTAAAAATACCTTGTATGGCAATACAGAATCTGAAGGCGAAAAAATTCAGAACAGTATTCATGATGTTTTTTGTGCTGCTTATGTCTGCAACTTTTTTTTTCAGTACTATTTTAATGGAAAATATGAAATTGGGGATTGTGAATACGACGGACCGGATGGGGGCGGACTTTATTCTGGTACCGAAAGAGGGAACGGAACATATCAGAGAATCATTATTTTCGGGGACGCCATGTTCTATTATGTTTGACCGTTCCTGGGAGCAGGCTGTGAAAGAGGTAGAGGGAGTTGAGCGTGTGTCATCCCAGCTCTATGTTGCAACCTTGTCAGAATCCTGCTGTGACGCTGCAGTCCAGCTGATTGCCTTTGATATGGACACGGATTTTGTTGTGAAACCATGGCTTGAGAAAGCCGGGGAACTGGATCTGAAAACAGGGGAGATTGTAATTGGAAACAATGTGATTGCTGATGTGGGGGATACCTTGAAATTCTATGAAGTGAATTTTAAGGTTGCAGGGAAGTTAGAAAAAGCAGGAATGGGTTACGATGATTCTGTTTTTATGACCTATGAAACCGCAAATATGCTGATGGATTCTCCGGTTGCGAAGGACAGATTTCCTTCTGAGGAACTGGAGGGATTTGCGTCTATGCTGATGATAGATATCTCAGATGATATAGACAGCAAGAAGGCAAAAATGATGGGGATAGATATTCAGAAGGCAGGAAATTCCGGAGAGGCTATGTATGCCTGTTCAGCGGATGATCTGATGAGCGGGATTGCTTCACAGGTAAAGAAACTGTCTGGATATGGGAATATTCTGACCTTTATCTTAACGATATCCACCGCTCTTTCCCTGATAAGCATCTTTATTATTACGATGAATGAAAGAAAATATGAGTTTGGTGTGTTATATACGCTTGGGGCTGCAAAAAGGCAGATTACGGCAATTATCTTGTGGGAGGCTCTGGTTATCAGTGCTGCCGGAGGGATACTTGGAGTCTTGATTTCATACTACCTGGTGTCATCTTTTAAGAATGTCATCAGTGTGAAATTAGGCATTCCGTATCTGGATATCAGTCTCGGGCAGACGGCTCCTGTTGCCGGTGTCTGTATGATGATTGCCGTCATAACCGGAATCATTGCGGCAATGTGTTCTGTATACCAGATAAGCAGAAATGAAATATACGGTTTAATCAGGGAGTGTGAGTAAATGGTACGGGTTGAGAATCTGACAAAAAATTTTGTAAGAAATCATAAGAATTTTGACGCAGTAAAGGATGTGTCGCTGAAAGCTGAAAAAGGGGAATTTGTGGCTTTGATCGGTCATTCGGGAAGCGGAAAAACCACGTTGTTCAATTTGATAGCAGGGCTTATCCGCCCTGCATCCGGAAAAGTTTTTATTGGGGATACGGAATTTACTTCGATGCCGGAGGCTAAACAGGCAGCTTTCAGAAATGAGAATATCGGATATGTGGTGCAGAGCCAGAGTCTTCTGAATAATTTTACGATTATGGATAATATCTGTATGCCTGCGTATCTGTCCCGAAGTGTGACGGAATTTAAGGACCGGGCTATGAAACTTTTAAAGGAAACCGGACTGGAAGAGCTGGCGCATGAATATCCGAAAAATCTTTCGGGAGGGGAGATTCGAAGAGTTTCCATCGTACGCGCCATGCTGAACCGTCCTAAGGTACTTCTGGCTGACGAGCCTACAAGCAATCTGGATTCGGAGAATGCCCATAAGGTAATGTCAATGATAAAAGGAATCAGTGAATCCGGCACGACAGTCCTGCTTAGTACCCATGAGCTGGAATATCTGGATTATGCGGATACGATTATAAAAATAGAAAAAGGAAAAACAATCGCTTCTTGACAGAATGTAAAAATTGGTATATATTGGATATCAGATAAAAGGGAGTAACTTGCGCAGTCCGGAGTGCCGGGGCGTTTACGATGTCGTCAGTACGATGATTGACTATCCATCCGTATCGTAATGAAATGGTGAGACTTTTATTGCATAGTTTTATATGCAATAGGGGTCTCTTTTTTGTCTGCATAATAGTTTTCCGGAAGGAAAGTGCCTGTATTGACTAAAATATGGGTATCCTAATATTATGCGGCCGTGATGTGAAATGATAAGAAAGAGAGGAAATGTTTATGCTGACAAGTGAACAGGCAAGAATGAATCAGGAAAGGTTTGGTTTTAATGAGCTGGCGGAGGGAAAGAAGAAGAGCACGTTTCGGATCTTTCTGGAGCAGTTTAAGGATTTTCTGGTGGTGATTCTGATGATTGCGGCGATGGTGTCGGGATTTCTGGGGGATGTGGAGAGCGCCATCGTGATCCTTGTGGTGATTACCATGAATGCGGTTCTGGGAACGGTGCAGACGGTGAAGGCGGAACAGTCATTAAAAGGATTGAAGCAGCTGTCTGCGCCTGCAGCCAAGGTGGTAAGAGATGGAAGTCTGAAGCAGATTCCGTCCAGGGAGGTTACGGTTGGCGACGAGGTGGTGATTGAGGCGGGCGACTGTATCCCGGCCGATGGGAAACTGCTCAGTTGTGTGAGCCTGGAGGTGGATGAGAGTGCGCTGACCGGTGAGAGTCTTGCGGTGGAAAAGTCTCTGGAGAATCCGCCAAAGGGGGCGGCTCTTGGGGATCAGACAAACCGGGTGTTCTCTGGAAGTTTTGTTACTTACGGCAGAGGAAGCTATGAAGTGACAGAGATCGGTATGGGGACGGAGGTGGGAAAAATTGCAGGATTGCTGAATACGGCTTCCGAAAAGCGGACGCCTCTGCAGGTGAGTCTGGATGAATTCGGAAAGAAATTGTCAATGATTATTCTGGTGTTCTGCGGGATTCTGTTTGTGATGAGTATCCTGAGGGGCGGTTCTTTCGTGGATGCATTTCTATTTGCCGTTGCCCTTGCGGTTGCAGCGATTCCGGAAGCCTTAAGCTCTATCGTTACCATTGTACTGTCATTTGGTACGCAGAAAATGGCGAAGGAGCATGCGATTATAAGAAAACTGCAGGCTGTGGAAGGACTTGGCAGTGTGTCCGTGATCTGCTCGGATAAGACGGGTACGCTGACCCAGAACAAGATGACGGTGGAAGACTATTATGTGGATGGCAGAAGGATTCCTGCGAAGGACATTGATCTGGGACAGAGCGGCCAGGAACTGTTGCTGCGGTGCAGTATTCTCTGTAATGATTCGTCCAGTGAGGATGGCCAGGAGATCGGAGATCCTACGGAAACAGCCTTGATGAATCTTGGAAAGCGTCTTGGCGTAAGCGCAGTGGATGTAAGAGAGAGATATCCCAGAGTATCAGAACTTCCTTTTGACAGTGACAGAAAGCGGATGTCCACGGAGCATCGGATGGACGGGCAGACGGTAATGGTGGTGAAGGGAGCGGCAGATGTGCTGCTTAAGAGAATGGCGTTTGTCCGGGACGGTGATCTGGTAAGAACATTTACCGGGGAAGACCAGGCAAAGATTGAGAGACAGAATCTGGAATTCTCCGAAAACGGTCTGCGTGTGCTGGCATTTGCCTATAAAGAAATGGAGGAGGAGAGGGAACTGTCTCTGGAAGATGAGGAAGGGCTGACATTTCTAGGGCTGATTGCGATGATGGATCCGCCGAGGGAGGAATCCGGGGAGGCGGTCAGCAGATGTATACAGGCAGGGATTAAGCCGGTAATGATTACAGGGGATCATAAGATTACGGCTGCGGCAATTGCAAAAAGAATCGGGATTCTTAAGGATGATTCAGAAGCCTGTGAGGGTGCGGTGATTGAAAATATGCCGGATGAGGAACTTCGGGAGTTTGTGGAGGGAATCTCTGTGTATGCCAGGGTTTCTCCAGAGCATAAGATCCGGATCGTACGTGCGTGGCAGGAAAGGGGCAATATCGTGGCAATGACCGGGGACGGTGTCAATGACGCCCCGGCGCTGAAGCAGGCGGACATTGGGGTTGCCATGGGGATTACAGGGAGTGAAGTGTCCAAAGACGCAGCTTCCATGGTGCTGACGGATGATAATTTTGCCACCATCATTAAGGCAGTGGAAAATGGAAGAAATATTTACCAGAACATTAAGAATTCCATTCAGTTTCTGCTTTCCGGTAATTTTGCAGCCATTCTGGTGGTGCTGTTCGCCTCTGTGGCCGGGCTTCCGGTGCCTTTTGAGCCGGTTCATCTTCTGTTTATCAATCTTCTCACAGACAGCCTTCCGGCGATTGCACTGGGGCTGGAACCTCATAGATCAGAAGTGATGAAGCAGAGGCCAAGGGCGGTGAAGGAATCCATTCTGACGAAGGATTATCTGTTTACCATAGGAACGGAGGGGCTGTGTATCGGAATCATGACAGGCATCGGGTTTCTTGCAGGGTATCGAAGCGGCGGTGCGGCGCTTGCAAGTACAATGGCTTTTGGGACGCTGTGTGTCAGCCGTCTTGTACATGGCTTTAACTGCAAATCAGCAGGACCGGTTGTATTTTCATCTGCGATATGTAATAATATCTATTTAGTTGGGGCTTTTTTCATCGGAGGGCTTCTGATAACGGGTGTACTTCTGACTGCCGGACTGCAGGGAATCTTTCAAGTGGTTACGCTGGATCCTGGGCAGTTATTGGCGGTGTATGGTCTGGCATTTCTCAATCTGCCGGTGATACAGGCGCTGAAGTGGATAAAGGTACGAAAGAATCCGGGGACTGCCGTATAAGGCAGGCGTTGCATATGGTTACGCAGTAGTTGGGTTATGCCAGTGGAGAGGTTACACTGCAAGGCAGCGCAGATGTGGGGAAGATGACAGGATAAGGAGGATTTTATGGAATTAAGTAATGAGACGGTAAGGAAGATTAGAGGCTTGATTGTATTTACGGCGCTGACTACTGCGTGTCTGTGGAAATATGATGTGGTGGTCAGGGCGCTGGCTTTTGTGTTTCATATTATACTGCCTTTTGTTCTTGGAGGTGCGATTGCATTCGTGCTGAATGTTCCTATGAATTTTGTGCAGCGCAATCTTTTTCATGAGAATAAGATAAAAGGGAAAAAATTACAGAAGATAGCACGTCCGGTCAGTATGCTGATTGTTATCTTTGGCGTGTTAGGAATTGTGGCGGTTGTGATGTTTGTGCTGATTCCACAACTGGGAACCACATTTGCAAATCTGGGGACAAGTATCCAGGAATTTATCCCCAGGGTACAGGAATGGGCGGAAGACATCTTCCATAACAACCAGGAGATTATGGAGTGGGTGAATGACCTGGAATTTGACTGGAACAAAATTATGGAGACGGGAATTGATTTCTTTAAAAACGGGGCCGGGAGTGTGCTGGATTCGACGATTACGGCGGCAAAGAGTATTGTAAGCGGTATTACGACGTTTTTTATTGCGTTCGTTTTTGCAATCTATATCTTATTACAGAAGGAGAAATTAGGACTGCAGGCGAAGAAAGTGCTGTTCGCATTCGTCAGAAGAGGGCGCGGGGAGGCGACTCTTGAGGTGTTGTCGCTGACTTATAATACATTTTCCAGTTTTCTGACCGGACAGTGTGTGGAGGCTGTGATATTGGGAAGTATGTTCGTGGTGACGATGGCTGTGCTGAGGCTTCCGTATGCGCTGCTTATTGGAATTGTGATTGCTTTTACGGCGCTGATTCCGATTTTCGGGGCTTTTGTAGGATGTGCAGTCGGGGTGTTTATGATTTTTATTGAGGATCCGGTCAAGGCGATGATCTTTGTGGTATTGTTCCTGGTACTGCAGCAGGTTGAGGGGAATCTGATCTATCCTCATGTGGTGGGAAATTCGGTGGGACTTCCTTCTATCTGGGTGCTGGCAGCAGTCAGCGTCGGCGGCAGTCTGATGGGAGTGGTCGGGATGCTGATCTTTATTCCGATTGTGTCGGTGGCGTATGCATTGTTCAGAGAGGTTGTGTACTTAAAATTGAAGCAGAGGGAGATGACGCCGGAGGAGGTAGAGAAGATATAAGACGGACGGCAAGTCATTTTTCTATATGCTTTTTTCCATGCCACAATCATGCCAAATGAGGGGTGTAAAAAAGGTGTAAACAACCAAAAAAGAGGAATGAGTGTTTCTCCACCCATTCCTCTTAAAAAGCCTTATTTTACGCCATATCGGATTAGCCAAAGTATCTCTTAAGCAGACCCTCGAAAGCTTTTCCATGTCTTGCCTCATCCCTTGCCATCTCGTGTACAGTATCGTGGATTGCATCCAGATTAGCAGCTTTCGCTCTCTTAGCCAGGTCGAACTTACCAGCTGTAGCGCCGTTCTCAGCGTCAACTCTCATCTCAAGGTTCTTCTTGGTGCTGTCTGTAACAACTTCTCCAAGTAACTCAGCAAACTTCGCAGCATGCTCAGCCTCTTCGAAAGCAGCTTTCTCCCAGTACAGACCAATCTCCGGATATCCTTCTCTGTGTGCAACTCTGGCCATAGCAAGATACATACCAACCTCTGTACACTCGCCTTCAAAGTTCGCTCTTAAATCAGCAACGATATCTTCGCTCACACCCTTAGCTACGCCTACAACATGCTCTGCAGCCCATGTCTTCTCACCAGTCTGCTCTTTGAACTTGTCCGCTCCAACACCGCACTGTGGACATTTCTCTGGTGCAGAATCTCCCTCATGAACGTAACCGCATACTGTACAAACAAATTTTTTCATAGCAAATCTCTCCTTTTCTTATTTGAAATATATTTTAATATCAATAACAATTACTGATATTAAGTTACCATAGTTACAGAACAATGTCAATCATTATTTTCAGTATCATTTTCCTCATCTTCCAGTGAATGGTTCAATTGCTTCTGACAAGACCCGCAGATTCCATAGAATAAGGTCATATGTGAATCAATGGTTCCATCGAAATGCTGGTTGGCAAATTCATTAATGGAATGTATATGATTTTCGTCGAGAATGAGATCGTAGACTTTGCCGCAGGATCTGCATACGACATGATAGTGTGGGTCAACCCGGCCATCAAAGCGGTCTCCCCCGTCAGGAGTAGAAATCTTGATGGCTTCTCCGGTATCTGCAAGCAGATTCAGATTACGGTATACCGTGCCAAGACTGATATTGGGAAATTCTTTTCTGATGTGCATATACACTGTATCAGCGGTAGGGTGTTCCAGAGTGCGTCCTAAATATTCTTTGATTGCGGCACGCTGTCTGCTGTATTTCATATTTGCCATCTTTTGCTCCTTTCAATAATAATAACAGTTATCAAAATTAGTATAAAGCAAGGTGTACTATTTGTCAACGATTTATTTATAAATGTAACAATTCGTAACAATTAAATTGTAAAAAAATGTATTAATTTCCAGTTTAAATACATAATTTGACGTACAATTCATGAATAAAACCGGTTGACACGTAAAATATAGATGATATAATAATAACGTAACAAATGTAACAATTCTGTAATATTTACGAAAGATAAGAAAACATAAAGGAGGGAGTTTATGGATTCTATTCTGAAAAAAGGATTGTTCCTAGTTACTACAGCAGGAGCTATAACAGCATTTCCAGCTACGGCGTATGCTTCCGATACAGCAACCGATGACGTAATGCCGCAGATGGGGATTGAAGAGGTACTGAATCACTGCTATTCGTCTGACAAGGAGATTGAAGTAGAAGATTATCTGGTACCGACAGAGAAGGGTGAGTATTTAGATATGGCGTTTGCCGATGTCGATACGTTTCTATATATAAGAAGCGAACCGACACGGGAAAGCGAGTGGGTAGGCAAGTTATATCCCGATTATGCTGCGAGAATCCTCGGCCCGGTGGGAGAATGGACGAAGGTGGAATCCGGCGAAGTAACCGGCTATGTATGCTCGGAATATATTATAGTCGGAAACAGTGCAGAACAGAAGGCTCAGGAGATGGTTCAGAACTCAGAGGCTGAAAATCTGACGGACGCATTTACTTATGCGGAATCCAAGGAAGAGGAAGAAGCGAGACTTGCGCGGGAAGCACAGGAGGCTGAAAACAAGGCGCAGGAAGAAGCTGCGGCCAGAGGAGGAACCGGACAGGCTATCGTAGACTTTGCATGTCAGTTCATTGGAAATCCTTATGTGTGGGGTGGGACAAGCCTGACCAATGGAGCAGACTGTTCGGGATTTGTGCAGTCAGTGTTTGCAAATTTTGGAATCAGTCTTCCCCGTACAACGAGAGATCTTGTCAGTGTCGGAACCCCGGTCAGCTATGACCAGGCGATTCCAGGCGACATTATTCTCTATGACGGACATGTAGGAATCTATATGGGAAATGGTCAGATTGTAAATGCGATCAACAGTGCACAGGGAATCGGGATATTGCCGGCCACTTACACGAGTATTGTAACAGTAAGAAGACTTATTTAAAATATACAGAATATTTAAGAAGAGAAAATGGTCCGGGTAAATACTCCCGGGCTTTTTATCTTGTCGAATCATAAAAGACAAAATATACAAATTGCTCAAAAATGTAAAATTATGTAAAAAAATGGAAATTTCTTTTTTCCAGGTTTTCCACAATGAAACCTTAAAAAAAGGGGGAAAAACCACTGTTTTTAGGAATTTATCCACATTTTCCACATTGATTGTGGCGAATTTGGGGGATTACTCAAAGGTAAGAAAAGAACGGATGTTTTGTGAAGAAATAATAAAAATAAGAATTTGTCGAAAAAAAAGGGAAAATGGGTTGACATCCGAGAAGTCAAATATCAAGAAGAAATTTTATGAAAATGTTTACACAATGATAAAAAGCGATTATAATGGAAACACTGAAGAGAAAAGGAGGCGTTATGAATGGCACAGGTTTCTAAAGACATGACTTTTGGTCAGCTTCTTGAGCAATATTATGAGAAGTGTCCGAAGATCGTAGATGTCCTGGTGGAAGCGGGAATGGGATGTATCGGATGCCCGCACTCCCAGATGGAGTCCATCGAAGAAGGTGCAATGGGACATGGCATAGATCCGGATCTGTTAATTGAAAAACTCAATGCAACGATTCAGGCGGCAGGTTAGTGCTCCGTCCAGTCAGTTCAGAAGTCCGGTTTCCGGACAGATGGATTAACAGGGGGTTGCCAGATAAGATACTGCTGTAAGAAAAGATAAAAGGGACTGCCAGGGTACAGAGCGTTCGTCTGTACTCTGGCAGTCCCTTCTGATAGCAGAATTGAATTAACTGCAGGTGACTGCTGCGCAGATTGTTCAGACTGCTGCAAGAGTCTGAACTGCGTCTGAAACAACCATATCGCAATGCTCTTCCAGGAATGCCAGGGTAGCTCCTGAGGATGCTTCCATGGAACCATATTCTGATAACATATTGCAGATACGGTTAAAATCATTAATCGTATGATCTGACTGTGTCATAGCAAGGATGTACACATCTTCTTCCGGATCTTTATATAATGTATTGGAACCGGAGTAAATGGAACTAAGCAGATGAACTGCTTTCAGAACACTGTTCATCGTAGGGAACGAGAACAGACGCAGAACATTCTTAGGAGGTTCCGCAGATGATTCTTCTTTTCCTTCTGGTACAACGGAATTACCCAGCTTCTCTTTCACCTTATCAAGTAATTCCAGTAATGTATCAGCCCCCTCTAATTTATTAAGGACTTCCTTCCTCGAAGAATCCCAATCGCTTCCAGGTGACGGGGCGAATTTGGAAAAACGGGTATCCAGTTCTTCCGGATCCTCGACCTTGGTAATTACCAACACGATGGAGTCGGCAGAAGCAGGGATGGCCTCGATCATCAGAGGCAGGTCTTCAGCTTCGAAACCGAACTCAAAGGCAGCCTGTTGCATCATATCGCGGAAAAGTGACTTAGCTTTCTCGGTTCCATAGGCCAGTTCGCTCAATTGAAGATGGCGGGCAGCAAGATCAGCACGAGTCAAAGTGCAGCGGATCTGATTGTCGTTCAATTTTTCAATCTTCATATTCATCACTTCCTTCTAATGTAGTATAGCATAGAAAACCTTGAATGTTCAATAAAATAAGTATAAACTAAAAAAGTGCTTGCGTAAAGAGTTTTTATCTATTATAATATAGAATATTAGAAGATAGTTTTCCCTGATGACTACGTTCTTAGAACAGAGGAGGGAGAATTTCTTAATTATTTAATATTATTTCTTATACAGAGAATCTATGAATCTATCAGAGACAGATCAGAGAAAAATCGAAAACAGCCGTTTCGGGCAATTTTCACATGAACTATTAACATTTTATCAGAATGCCGGGACTATCTTCTATATTATATTGAGCTGTGGCGTATAAGGGAATTGTATCACGGCATCTCCTTTTGTTTATATGCAAATCTCAGCCGTAGTTATCATCCGGCATATATAAGGAGGTCAGACGTGGGGGATGAGGTTGATTTACAGAAGATGTTCAGAGAACTGACAGGATATGAGAAGAACCATGTGGATCTCAGGATTGACGGGATACCGGCCAGTCCCATGCAGATTGTAAAGGCACATGGGATATGTGAAGAATCTGCTTATATGAGGGACTATGTACTGAATGAAAAAGGCGATATCAAGGAGCTGTGGTTTACCAGCATTGAAAGTAACTAATAACGAGAAATTTGCGAATACCCCGTAAAAAACAAGAAAATGTCGAAATAAGTAATGACGTCCGCCAAGGGTTTTGCTATAATAAGGTCGAGTAGGAGGTGCAGCATGGATCAGAAAGGCAGAGGAGGCCGCACAACTTCAGACCGCAGAGGGAATACAGGCGTGTTAAGGCCTAAGAATATAGATGGGACAAGAAGCCGTATTTCAGCAGAAGAGCAGGCTGGGAGACAGAAAAGCGAGGGGCAGGGGAATGACAGGAGCCGGATCAAGGAATTCCGGAGAAATCCGGCTGTAAGACAGAGGCCGGGTGAAGACCTGGGAGGAAGGAAGAGATTCGAAAGTCAGGCTGCCGGAAGACAGAGGCCGGGTGAAGACCTGGGAGGAAGGAAGAGATTCGAAAGTCAGACTGCCGGAAGACAACGATCCAAAGGATCGGGAATTCGGAGGCAGCAGCCAGGAAGGCCGGGGAACCGGAAGCCGCCGGCAAGAAAGCAGCAGTCCAGGAGAAGACGAAAAAGGAATCTTGGAATCAAGATTGCCATGCTGGTAATCTTAGTGGCTGCAGCAGTCGCAGCAGTATTTTTGTGGAAGAAATACAGTCCTTCAAAGAAAGAATATGATTTGAATAAATATTATGGGATTGAGAAAGAAGGGCAGCTGGCGATTACTGTGGATAACCAGGTGACAGAACCTCATGGAATGATTGCGGACGGCAAGGCTTATGTCCAGTACGATATTGTTAGGGATTATATTAACAGCCGGTTTTACTGGGATTCCAATGAGAATGTTCTCTTATATACCCTTCCGAAAGATATGGTCACTGTGGAAGTGGGAAGCAAGGACTATAATGTATCCAAGGAAAAGAAGAGCGAAGACTACGTCATTCTGAAAACAGAGGGAAGCACGGCATATATCGCATTAGATTTTGTACAACAGTATACGAATATTGAGTATGAACTGTACAACGATCCGAACCGCGTGATGATTGTGACAAAATGGGGAAAGACGACTGTTGCGGCAGTGAAGAAGAATACCCAGGTACGTTACCAGGGCGGGGTGAAGAGTCCGGTTCTGACTCAGATTAAGAAGAAGGATGAAGTTACGATATTAGAGAACGAAGGTGACTGGAAGAAGGTCCGTACAAAAGACGGATTTATCGGGTACGTCAAGAGTAAGGCTCTTAGAAAAGAAGAGGAGAAGAAGGTTACCAGGGCGTTCGAAGAGCAGGAGTTCACCAATATCAAGAAGGATTATACCATTAACATGGCATGGCATAATGTAACGAATAACGAGGCGAACAGTGTCGTCCTGCAGAGAATTGCGGACAGCAAGGGGCTGACGACCATTGCCCCGACATGGTTCCATGTGGCAGATACGAATGGCGGTATGAATTCCATTGCCTCGGAGGATTATGTAAATTATGCTCATCAGGCGAATATCGAAGTGTGGGCTACAATCCGGGATTTTGACGGAGGAATTAATTCTTATGAGGAATCCTATGAGATGCTGCGTTATACTTCCAGGAGGGAGAATCTGATCAACCAGCTGATGGCCGAGGCGCTGAGAGTGGGGCTTGACGGAATTAACGTTGACTTTGAGAAGATTTCCGAAGAGTGCGGAGAGCATTATATCCAGTTTATCCGGGAATTGTCCGTAAGGTGCAGGCAGAACGGAATCGTGCTGTCAATTGATAACTATGTGCCGAAGGGATACAATATGCAGTATAACCGCAAGGAGCAGGGAATTGTCGCTGATTATGTCATTATTATGGGATATGACGAACATTATGGCGGTTCTCCCGTGGCGGGACCGGTGGCTTCTTACCAGTTTGTGAAGGAAGGAATTGAAGAGACACTGAAAGAGGTTCCCAAAGAGAAGGTAATCAACGGAATTCCATTCTTCTCCAGACTATGGGAAGAGACTCCTAAGACGGCAGAAGAACTGTCGGCCCAGGCAGGGACGGAAGAAGCAGAGTATGAGATGAAGGTGGACAGCCAGGCGTTCGGCATGGCGGCCGCCAGGTCGAAGGTTGATGAGGCGGGCGCAGAACTGACATGGAATGATGAACTGAAGCAGAACTATGCGACCTGGACTGTTGAGAATACGACTTATGAGATCTGGCTGGAGGATGAGCAGTCGATTGAGGAGAAACTGAAGCTGATGAAAGAGTATCAGCTTGCGGGAGTATCCGCATGGGCGCTGGGTCAGGAAAGTCCTGAGGTCTGGAATCTCATTCAGAAGTATGTGAATTAAAGGAAGATAAGACGGGATGCCTCCTGCAGTTACGATGCTGGAAATCGTGCTGAGGGAGGCATTCTGTATCTTATGCTATTTTTAAAGAAAAGGAAGAACAGGGCGAGGAATCAGAAAGATGGAAGTACAGATGTTGGAGGATGACAAGATACTGGATATCCTGAAGAAGGACCCCCAGAAGGGAATGGTGCATCTGATGGAGAAATATACGGCTTTGGTCTGGCATGTAAGTTCGCTGTATGTGAAGAATCCAGAGGATATAAAAGAATGTGTCAATGATGCGTTCTCAGAATTTTATTTTCAGAGAGATAAGTTTGTTCCGGGAAAATCTTCCCTGTCAGCATATCTGACGGCAATCGTGCGGAACAGGGCAGTATCAATATACAGGAAGGAACAAAGGGAGAAAAGAAAGCAGGAGTTTTTATCTGTGGAAGATCCGGGGGGGAGACTGTCCGAAAACTAATAAGTTGATGAATAAAACTAATAGGTAGATG
>CAJULU010000070.1 GCA_910587575.1 uncultured Dorea sp. | reverse complement strand
GGAACGCAAAGATGAAAGCTGTGAGCAGTCCGGTTAAGAGATTCCCGCTGACTGTTCTCATTCCCCAGGTTACGGCAAAGGAAAATACGAGGAAGATCCATAGATTCCGGCATCTGCACACCACAATATAGGAAAGGATTACGGGAAAGAGCAGGAACAGCCCGTTAAGAAGGGAAGCGGCAAGTTCCGGTCCTTCGCTGTTCTGGATGGCGGCGGCAAGCACATAGATTCCCTCAAAAAACAGAATATCGTGTATCCAGGAAAGCAGTATGAGAATCCGGCTTTTTTCTTTCATGATGCATTCATCTCCCATTTAAAAATATTGACGCCCTTGATGGTTCCGGCGGTATATTCTGCAGAGGACTGTACTGGTATGACCCATAAGATCCGGCTTCCCTTTTCTGCCATGGAAGCAATCCCTCTGACAGTTTCTGAATCCTGGTTCATGGAAATGATGACATAGATCATGTCTGACTGCAGATGTTCTCTTTCGGTGTTCAATTCCTCCGTCAGTCTTTTTACGGGTTTACGGATATTGATCCGGGAAAGTTCCTGGAAGAGGGTCTGTATCTGTCCGGCGCCTTCCTTTAAGCAGATTGTGTTCATTCCATTCCCTGTGACGGTAAGTTCCATCCGTTCCTTCACAATACGAAAGGACAGAGAGGCCGCAATGCGGATCCCTTCCTCCGTCAGTTCTTCCTGGCGGAGAATGCCAGAATCTTCCGTATCCAGAATGATTCTCATGCGGATACTGGTGGCAGAGTCATACTGGTTTACCAGAAGTCCCTGCCCTTTGGCAGAGGCTTTCCAGTTGATGGTGTGCATAGGATCTGACGGATGGTAATCCCGGATTCCGGAAAAGCAGAACGGATCCGGGAACAGCCGGTTCTGCGTCACGATCATACCGGACACCGCTTTGCAAAGAAGCGTGATCCGGCGGGTGTCCACCAGTCCCGGGTACACATAGAGGGCGGTTTTTAACGCCTGGCTCTGGTGATAACTGTTGTGGAAAAAGAAATCATATCCGATCACATCGGCGTTTGTAATCTCATAATAACCTCTCTTTTCACACAGGAAAGGAAGCCGCCGGATGACCTTCTGACGTGTGAAGAGAGAAAAAATATCCCTTCTGTAACTCTGATCCGTTACATTGGCGTTTTCTTTCGCTTCCCCCGAAAACAGAAGGGATCGGTCCATGGCAAGATTGACTTCCAGGGCAGGCAGCGGGAGACGCTTGTCATTGGTAATCTCTTCTCTGAGATAAGAAGTGTCTCCCTCGTAGGCCGAATGCGATTCAAAATCCACTGCGATGTCAAGCCCTGTCTTCCAGTATTTCTTATATATCAAATGCTGAAGCAGATAGAAGATCCCGGCTCCTGCTAACAGTAAAAACAACATGACAGACTCTCCTTTACCGCTTGTCCCAGTCTTCAGAAGGAACCGGAACCGAGTTTAAGATTTCCCGAAGGATTTCTTCTTCGTACCTTGCACCCTCTGCAGAGACGGACAGGGTGAGCCGATGTGACAGAACCGGAACTGCGACATTTCTGATATCTTCCGGCGCTACAAATTCACGTCCTTCTGTCATGGCGAATCCCTGTGCGGCACGGACAAAGGCCAGGGTGCTTCTGGGACTTGCGCCCTGCATGATCTTTGGATGTTTTCTGGTGGCATGTACAATCTCAATCATGTATCCGAGCAGATCTTTGTGGATATAGATTTCACGGCACTGTTGCTGGAGTCTGACCAGTTCTGACTTCTCACAGATACTTTTAAGTGCGGCAAGCGGCTCCTGGGTGAGGAAACGTTCAACCATGGAAAATTCCTGCTGCTTCGTCATGGCCTCCATACTGATACGCATAAGAAAGCGGTCCATCTGCGCTTCCGGCAGAGGGAAGGTGCCCAGTGTTTCCAGGGGATTCTGAGTAGCGATGACAAAGAAAGGGGTGTCTAAGACCCGGGTCTTTCCGTCTACTGTTACCTGTCCTTCTGCCATACATTCAAGCAGGCTGCTCTGTGTCTTCGGTGTGGCCCGGTTAATCTCGTCAGCAAGAAGAATGTTGCAGAATACCGGGCCTTCCCGGAACTGGAATTCCCCTTTCCGGGAATCGAAATAATTCAGGCCGGTTACGTCTGAGGGAAGCAGGTCGGGGGTAAACTGGATACGTCCGAACTGCGCCCGGACAGACCGGGCCAGGGATCTGGCAAGCACGGTCTTTCCCGTACCCGGCACATCCTCTAAAAGCACATGGCCTCTGGCAAGGATTGCGGTAATCACAAGCTTTATGGTTCTTTCGTTTCCGATCATGACTCTGGAAATGTTATTCTTAAGGTCTTCAAGCAGCTGTAAGTTCATCTCTTATATATCCTCCCTGATTGATCAATACAATTCTATTTTATCAGATTTTCTGACAGTGGGCAATCAGCCAGTTTTATTGTTTCAAATCAGATTGAGTGATATAATTGACCTATAAGAAGAGAGACAAGAGTTAAATGGTTTTTGACAAACCTTTCAGATAGGCCAGTGCAAGTTTCTTATCTGCGGGAGAAAGGGCAGTGAAAAGAGTAAGCAGGTCTGCCTGGTCCGGCGTTAAAGAGTTACTGCTTCTGTCTGGTTCAAAAAAATCAGTAATAGAAATGCCAAATCCGTCGCAAAGCCGCTGCAGTGTGGGAAGGGATGGCATATTGTGTTTGTTGATCATCGTGCTCAGGGTGGAATATGCAATGCCGGATACCTTGGATAACTGGTAATAGGACCAGTTCCGCTCCTGGCAGAGTTCCTGGATTCTGTCTAAGGGATCGATCTTTTTCATTATAATCACCTTTCTGTTTCTATAGTTCTGATTGTAGCGAATCGAAGCAAAAAATAGAAGCTTATACTAACCGCCATAAATACAACGGGAATCCGTATGTAGAT
This sequence comes from uncultured Dorea sp., assembly GCA_910587575.1. GTDB lineage: Bacteria > Bacillota > Clostridia > Lachnospirales > Lachnospiraceae > Sporofaciens. The sequence goes on along the minus strand of CAJULU010000070.1, from coordinate 15,423 downwards.
AATTTTCCCGGGAAGTAACCTGGATAAACATGAAAGAGAAAATATAAGAAGGAAAAAGATTCAAGAGATAAGGAAATGAGAATAAAAGAGAACAGCATAGAAGAAATCAGCAGAAGAGACCGGCGAAGGAGAGAAACAAAGAAGAGAGAAATAAAGAGAAAAGAGGAAGAGTGATGAGAACAGAGATGACCGAATTATCCGAGAAATTTTTTAACGCAGCCCAATCGGACATTCTGACGGTGAAAGATGCAGTAAGGTATCTGGAAAAAGAGGCCAGGATCCGTACCTTGCGGGAAAAACTGGAGAGATTCAGCCATGGATGTGATCTGCGTAAGGTTCTGGTCCAGGGACTTCTTGAACATGATTCCCAGCGGAAAAAAGATGCGGTGGAAAGGCGTGTGAGGGGATGACTCAGTGACAAAAACAGAATCAGTTCCATCAAAAAGCAGGATGCCATTGAGATCTGTTTTATTCTGAAGCTTTCCCTGGAAGAAGCAGACCGGCTGGTGGCGATGATCTCAGAGGAAGCGCTGCACTACAGGAACCCGGACGAGATTGTGTCTGTCTTTGCCCTGCAGCACGGAATGTCCTATAAGGAAGCCCGGGAACTGAATGAACAGATGAAAGAAGTTCTTTCACCGGCACAAGAAACCAGGAAGCCTATGAAGGACGCATTTACACCTTTGATCCGGACAGAGGTCATGGCGCTGCAGACGAAGGAGGAACTGGCAGACTATCTGGAACAGGCTGCCTGCAGGCTGGGAAGATACCATAATAATGCGTATGAGATATTTATGGACCGGATGAGCAGACTGGAAAAGGCACCTGTGGACAAATGGCTTGAATCTGCAGGCCTGGCAAAAGACGAGACGTTGTCGGTACGTGCGGTTCTTCGGGAATACCTGTATGAAAAGAACGTTCTCTATGCCAGAGAAATGCAACGGACAGGTAAGAAAGATTTTGTCTTTACGAAAGTCCAGCAACAGGTCAGTGCGAGCTGGCCGGATGAAACTACGCTGTCCCGGATGAAATCCAGAAAGGCGGATGTGACCCGCAAGGTTCTGATCCTTTTGTTTCTTGCCACAGACCAGGGGATGGAACCGGACGAGGATCTGGGCGGTGACGTCACAAGGGATGAGGCATTTGAAGACCTGTATATCCGGCTGAATGATATGCTGTCCTTATGCGGATTTTCAGAATTGGATCCCCGTTCGCCCTTTGACTGGCTGATTCTATACTGCATCTGTGTGGATGATATGTGGGAGGTGGATGACCGGATGAAAGGAATTTTTAAGGAAATGTTCGGGGAACGTAAAGAGAGTGAAAACGGAAATGAATTTCAAGACAGCGGGAGAGGGGATGATATGATACCCAAGGGCACACCGTAATACATGCCCCTGACGGGCGGGTGGACTCCGTCCAGTAATGTATACCCAAGGGCACACCGTGATGCATGCCCTGACGGGCGGGTGGACTCCGTCCAGTAATGTATAGAAAATGAGTAGAGTGCAGGAGCAAAGAAGAGTATTATGGATAGAAGAAGATTACTGGAAGAAGGAGCCTGTCTGGATTTTGAGGGAATGCCATGTACGGTAGAGAATCTGGTGGGAAAAGGATCAGACGCCATTGTATATCTGGCTTCCTATCCGGACAGGCAGCAGACGGATCTGAGACACCGGGTACTGGTGAAAGAATTATTCCCTTATCATCCCGGGGGCGGGATTTACCGGGACGATAAGGGGCAGATCTGTGTGTCCGGGGATGGGCGGCATACCATGGAGCTTCACCGTATCAGTTTTGAAAGGGGAAACGAAGTACATATCCGGGTGCAGGGCAGCCATCCGGGAGAACTTGACTATAATATCAATACATTTTCCCTGAATGGTACGTTGTATTCCGTACTGGGGTTTTCCGGCGGCCGGAGTCTTGACAATGAACTGGATCTGCCCTGGTCTGGTAAGACGCCGCTGACTGTGCATATCCGAAGGCTGGAGGGCGTCCTGGATGTCCTGGAGGTATTTCACGGGTCGGGATATCTGCATCTGGATATCAGCCCGGAAAATATCCTGCTTCTGGGGGACGGAAAGAAAGAGAGGGTCAGCCTGATTGACTATAACAGTGTGCATACGCTTAAGGAGATCAAAAATGGCGAATGTCTTTACTACAGCGCAAAAGAAGGGTATACGTCGGCCGAAGTCCGCAGGGGCAGAATCTCTTCGATTGGATATGCCTCGGATCTCTATTCGCTGACGGCGGTACTGTACCGTTTAATTACGGGCAGCAGGCTGATGCCCCGGCAGGTGGTCAGCGAAACGATTCCGGATATATCAAATGCAGAATGCCTGAGAGGACTGCCGGAAACGGTCATCCGTATGGTGCAGCAGATTCTGGCCCGGGGACTGGCCGTGTCTGTCAGCCGGAGATATCAGAATGTATCTGCCATGCGCCGGGATCTGGAAGAACTGAAGGACCGGGTGGAAGGGAAGGGAATCACCCACTGGGCGTTGTGGGAAACCGGAAGGGCAGGCGTGCTGCACATGGTGAAGGAGAATCCGGCTTATGCGTATATCCGTGAGGAAGAACAGGTTTATCCCATAGCCTGTACCTGGGAGGACGGAAACACAGTCATGCTGTCCGGTCTGTACCACTATCTGTCCGCATGCGAAGGCGGTTCGGTGGTTTTGCTGGGAAGCGGCGGGACGGGAAAAACCACTGCGCTTCTGCGGATGGCTTATCTGCAGAACTCCAGGTATTCGGAAAATGAACCGGCGGTAATTTACATGCCTTTATATGGATATCACAACGGTGGCAGAGATGATATTAAGAATAAAATCCTGGAGAATTTAAGGTTTAGGCAAAATACGGACAGCCTGGAAACTGCAAGACACGAGCTTCTCCGCCTGCTGTCTTCGCCTGTACATGCCCGTCTGGGCGAGCGGCCAAGGATGCTTCTGCTTCTGGACGGGTGGAACGAGGTATTAGGAGAAGTGGAACCATTGATGGAAGAGCTGGCCGAGCTGGCTGCTTTACCGGGAGTTAAGGTTTTGCTTACCAGCCGGAGCCCTGTGGCGGCGCCTGGTTTCCGGGAAATCGTGCTAAGGCAGCTTGAAGATCAGGAAGTACTTGCGATCCTTGCGAAGAATGGAATCCTTCCACCTGAAAATGAATCCTTGAGCCAGTTGCTGCGGATTCCGATGATGTTGTCGATATTTATAAAAACGGCTTTGGATGGGCAGAAGCAGCCCTTTCTTGCGGCCAATGCCCGGAAACCTCAGGAATGGCTGCTTGCAGAATATTTGTCTTCCATGCTTAAGAAAGAAGAGAGGGGTATGCCGGAGGAGTCTGCAAGAAGATGGCAGATGGAAGCGGCAGTGTATTTTGTCCTTCCCAGGATAGCGGAGCTTATGAAAAGCAGGGGAACTGCACTTTCGAATCAAGAGCTTCTGCCTTTGGTTGCAAAATGTTTCTACAGGCTTTCAAAAAGTGAGTTAATAGCAGTATTTCCCCAATGGATCGGCCATATGGCGGATATTCGGGGTGGTATAGATAAAGCAGAGGAATGGTATGGGGTGATTGTCTACGGGATTCTCTTTCGGAGGCTGGGGCTGCTGATACGGGAGGAAGACGGAGATTACCGGATTGCCCATCAGATGATTGAGGAATATCTGGCGGGAATCTGTTCAGAATCTGAGCGAAGATTTGTGCGCCGCAGGCAGAAGATAAGGGGCGTTGCGGCAGTGGTGGCCTTGACAGTGCTGGTGGGAATTTCCTGGCGGTGTGGATATCTGCCGTATAAGAACCATTTCCAGATGCAGAGTGAGGAAATGAAGGAGCCGTATGACAGGGAGCCTGCTCAAAATGTCTTGGATACAGCCTTTCAGGCTTATATCGGTCTGGCAAGGCCGTATGAAACGCTGATTCAGATACTGGACAGCCTGCAGGAGAGCAAGAATGATGGAACGGATGGAACGGATGAAGCTGGTGGAACTGCCAGGATTGACAGGGAAGAGCTGGAATATTGTTTTACACAGTTATGGAAGAATCTGGATGCGGCGTCGGCAGATCACACGGAGCGGGGGAAGCGTTACGCTGAAAATCTTGTAACCACCGGCGATGTAATGCCCTGGTCTGAGAAGCCGCTGGATGTGGAGGCCTTTGAGGAGATGATTGCCCTTCCGGTGGAACGGGCGGCAGACTACCGGAAGTATGGGGAGATCCTGGAGAGCTTAATTGCGGATGAAAAGCTGTGGGAGGAGTTTGGAGAGTCTTATGCTGCGGATTTCAGACAGGCTCTCGAGAGTGATGCCTGCCTGGCAGGAAAATATTATAAAAAAGTGATGGAACCGGAACTGGAAAGGATGGAAGGAAGCAGCCTGGAAGAAGATGTTACGGCTTATAAACTGTATTCCAGTGCAATGGCGGATTATCCCAGGCAGAATGAGATGACGGAACTTACCGATGCTTATCCGGTTGAGCAGTATCAGAGGAATTCCACCAATGCATGGCGGGAGTTCCGGACGAACCCGGTGATTCATCTGGTGGAAGAAGAGGAGGAAGAAAACAAATGAAAAAGTATATGTTACTCTTTATGGCAATATTCACATTTTTTATGGCAGGATGTTCGGCGCCGGAGGGAGACGGTGCTGATTCCGGCAGTGTCCGGGATGATGGACAGGCAGAGAAAGCCCGGGAACATCTGATGCGGGTATGGTCTGATTATCTGCGGGTACAGGAGGAACTGTATGCAAGTGAACTGTGGGCGTTGGATTATGTGGAAACCTATCTGGATACCGGAGACTGGGATGACCTTGTGAAAGCAAGAACCGCCTGTATTGCATCCGTACAGTTTATAGCGGAACTTTCTATGTCGGAAGAAGATCTTTCTGACGAAGAATATGTTGTCCTGGCAGAGAACGGAGCGGATACTGCATTTCTGTCTGTGGAGTTTGAATCCGTTCCATCCGGGATTGAAGAGGAGCATATGTTTATGAGGAACCGGATGCTGGAGTCGGTGGAGGCGGGAGTATTTCTTGCCAGTGACATGGAATTTCTGCGGGAGGCGGTTTCGCTCCACAAGGAATATATTGGGGATTTGTGTCAGTGTGAAGGTATCACCACGAATTATCTGCTGCTTTCGCTGGGAGAAGAACAGGAGGGAAACGGATACTGGAAAGCCTTCCGGGAGGATTATCCGACGCTCTTTAGGGGAACGGAGGACTGGAATGACAGTGAGACAGAGCTGCAGAAGAACATGGATCAGTATCTGGACGGGATTGAGGAAATTACATTGAGACAGGCAGATCTGCTGTCGGCAATGGAGGCGGACTTGTATAAAATGCGGGAGGCTGTTGAGAATCAGGAGGCAGACAAATGGAGGGAATCAGCATTTGAGATAAAAAATACCCCGGAACTGCTTCCGATGCCTGCGTGGTATCAGCCGGACGGGGCGAAATATCTTAGCTTTATTGCCGGAGAGGATGGGGATGTCAGTTATCCGGAATCGGGAGAGGAGCTGACAGATGATTCTTATGGGGTATATGTGCAGATGGAAGGGATTTCTGCGGAGGAGACTGGAAATTATGTGGAAGGAATCAAGGGGTTTGCGAAGGGGATTCAGAAGGAGGAAGGGTCAGATACATGGTTTGTTATGATGGAAGGCTATGATATTAAGATTCGTGTGGAAGAAGGGACGGTTACGCTGCTTTTTGACGGGGAAGATGTGACGTTTGCACCGGGGTGGTATCTGGGGCTGTAAAAAGGGGTTTGCCGCCCCTTTATTTTTTTGAATCCATAATTCGAAAACGCTCTGGCAGAATATCAAGTGCATTTTTGGAATTTTGTGTGCAGCTGTATCTCGGTCATTAGATCAGCATTGACTGGATCGGGAGCTTTCAAAGTTGCTGTTTTTCCATAATGTGATACATCCTTATTCTCCTTGTTAAAATAATTGTACAGTATTTGTCGTTACATTTCGAGAGGCATATTTATGTCTCTTCTTTTTTCTGAAAATACCGGAAACGGTTTTCAAATGCAGAAATGAGACTGTGTTACTATCTATGATGAAAAAGGAAATATAGAAAGAATACGATAGGATATCCAGAGAAAGGCGGGCATTATGGATAAGAGGATACGGAATCTGTGGGTGAGGGCTTTGTGCGGGAGCAGTGTGGCATATCGGAAGCTTGGGATAATATTTCTGCAGGGGAAACTGTGCAGGAGGGACAGGGTACTTGCAAGGCTTTGTCTGGAAAAAGCGGCGGAGATGGGGGATGAGCAAGGATATTTTCTGTGTCATAAGGCTTTCTCGAAAAAGGAGATGGTGATTGACGATCAGTCTTATGCGGAGATGTGCAGGGACTATCGGGAAACAAAAAATAGAGAGGAAAAAAGACGGTTAAGGAAATATCTGGATATAGCGGTCAGAAGGTAGTTTTGTTGTCGATAAATGCTGAGTTATATCGAATTAGCGTTGATTATATAACGTATAAATGATATAATTGAAATAAAATTAATAATGTCGATTTTGAAGTGACCTCTGAAAAATTCAGAAAAAGTATAATTACAGCATAAGGATACACATGGGGGTGAACAGCATGGGAAAGAAAATCAATATTATCGAAAGGGGAAGGTCCTGGAAGAATTCCAATACAAGTGCATTAGATGTTCAGGAAATAGCCCATCCGGTTGACAAGATGTTGATTAAGGTTTTAGAAACAGCCCATGCCAGAGATATTTTGAATGCTCCGCTGGAGCAGCTGGTTGCGGCGAACTATGGACAGCTTCTTGCTATGGGTATTCCTCTGGATGAGAAGAATTTCCCACAATTATATCGTTTAATGCAGAACACCTGCAGACGTCTGGGAATCAAGATGCCTTATACAGTAGTCAGCAACGAATTGAGTGGGATTAATGCATTTGCGACAGGAACGGATAACCATGCATTTATTGTTATCAGCAACATGGCTCCCCGTTTCCTGAAGCCTAAAGAACTCCAGTTTATCATATCGCATGAATGTGGACATATAGCCATGGAACATATGGTATACCACACGGCAGGTTCCTTAGCGGCGGCCGCAGGCAGTTATGTTCCGGTCATCGGCCCAGTGCTGGCAAAGACAGTCGTATTCCCGCTGAATTGTTGGAACCGTTGTTCGGAAATAACAGCAGACCGTATTGGTCTGATTTGCTGTGAGGATCTGTATGTTGCACAGACGGCATTACTGAAGATCGTCGGCGGATATACCGAGATTGACGATATCGATGTAGAAAGATACATTGCAAAGAGCCGTTCGCTTCAAAACACGCAGCCATTGGGAAAACTCGGTGAATATTTCCAGACACATCCGATGATCCATAAGAGACTAAAGGCATTGGAATTATTCTATCATTCGGAGGTTTATTACCGTGCCGTACATAAGATTCCGCCTAAAGATCTCAGTCTGCTGAGCAGTGACGAACTCCATACGAAAACCAGTAAACTGCTTAAGATATTATGAGGAGGCCAGATTATGAGCGATAAATTTAAATATGAGGAGGTTCTTGACAAATACGGGTTGGATGATCTGCGGAAAGATTATGTGCAGGCATTCGGCCGGCTGGATGAAAGGCCGGTTTCGGTGGGGATATTTGGCGAAGGACAGACGGTGCTTAAGGTTCTTGAAGATCTGTTTGACATACCAGAACTTAAGGAAATCCTGTTTCCGGGAGATTTCCGCATTCAATTACAGTATGGAGAAAATAAAGAATATAAACAGATGGAAAGAGGAAATGGGAAAGCGCTTTCTTTTAGCGGGTTTTCGCAGAAAATGCAGGGAATGGGCGGCCTGGAAGAGGAGGATCATATATTTGAAGGTGAAATTATCCTGCCAGATCCGGTATTGAATCATTTGACAATCCTGGGTGCAACACTTTCAGAAACACTCGAAGACAAAGTCCTTCTTAGTAACGATATATGTGCCGTAGCATTATCGGCAACACATATGCTCTCTATAAAAGAACGGAATTTTATTAAGAATCCTCTTAATATAGCCAAATGTTATTTCTTATGTGACATTGATATGATCCATGAAGAAGAACGCGAACATATTAAGTCTCTCGTAGACCCGTATCTGTCTGATGGAGAAAAGTGCTGCATGATTCCTGATAACGGCGCTTCCGATGCCATATTAGATTCTTGGATTACTGCTTCCAATATCCGTGAGAACAGAATTGCGGCAGTGGATATCTACTTTAAGCCGATTATTTATTCAGCGATTTGCGGGAAACTGTCATCCATATCCTGTGAAAGCACGTTTGTCCATCAGATTGCGGCGCATTTGGAATCAGCAAAGAACGAAATACCAACGTATCAGGAAAAGACGATCCGATATGTTTATACAAATTACATTGATGGAGTCAAGACAAATACAACATCCGAAATTCTTTGTTTCTACGAAAAATTAAATGACGACATTGCTGAAGGAATCCGGGAGGAGAGAAATATAAAAGAACTGCAGGAGGAACTGCCAAACTATATTGCCGGCGCCTGGACAGAATTTGTGGAGAGAGATTTAAGCGCACAGATTCAGGTAAATGTAGATACTGGCTCCTGCGATTGAAGAATATGTGGATGAGAAAGTGGAATTGTTTTTAAAGGAATTGCTTACGCAGGAAGAATTGGAACATATCAGTACGATTATCAGCAGCACAGTGAGCGGCAGCAGAATTTCAGAAAATAAAGCGGAATCAGTATCCGGGAATACTCCGTTGGAGAAGAAAGAGAATACAATGCTTAGAAGAGTATTACCCAAATGCCTTATGGCTTTGGGCGGTGTCGCCATATTAAGCAGCCTGGTTCTTCCGGGGGCGCTGTTGATGGCAGCGGGCTTTAAAGGGAATAAAGATGCGATCGAAGAGGCTCAGAGTCAGCTTGTTGAAGCGGGCAGAAAACTGAATTATGAATATTTGAAAGAAGTTCAATCCAACCTGGAGGAACTGATTGCACGCATTAAAGTTGGAACAGAGGTTACCGTGGAACAGTGCTATTCCAAAATGATTGATACAATCAATCAGATGATCCGGCTATATCAGGAAAAAGCAAAGACACTGGATGAAAATATGGCTTCAGTCAATGCTGATTTAGAGACAATATGAAATATGGGAGATAAACGAGGAGGGATAAATCATGGGATTTCATGAAGCACAGGAAAAGACAAATGATATTCAGCATGCCATTGCTGAATGCAGTGTGCTGATTGGCGCTAAAAGCCACCAGAAGGTCAGAGGGGTGGATGTACAGGCAGGTCTGGGGATGACTACCTATTCTAAGACATTGGACGGCGAAGCGGCCAGATTAAAAGACAGAAGTTTGTTCAAAATTCTCTTCATGGGTACATTTAAAAATGGTAAGAGTACTACGATAAACGCTCTTTTGGGAGGAGATCTGCTGCCCGTAGGCGCTACGGCCACGACAGCCGTGATCAGTCAGGTAGTCTATGGGAAAAATACGGATCTCGTAAATATTTACCGCGAAAACACAGAAAAGCCTGAGCCACTTTCTGTGGAAAGATTTATGGAAGAATACCGTCTCGCAGATGAAGATATCCTTAAGATTGAAAATGAAGGAAGTACGGATCGGTTTAAGGATATTGAATATGTTGAGCTTGAAAGTGACTTTGAGATTTTTAAGGACGGGGTGCAGTTTATTGACTCTCCGGGGCTTGGAGAAGCTGTGGCAAGAACGAAAACTACAAATAAGTTTATTCCGCAGGAAGGTTGACCTTATGAATGACTGGCCTGCATATGCCGAAAAGTATGATGACCAGTTCGGCATAAGCGATATGCTTAAACTGGCAATGCCCTTTGGCGTCAGCGAAGAACGCAAGCAGGAGATTCTGGCGCCGATGGTACTCTTCGTGAACATCTATATTGAGGAAAAGCTTGAAACATGGTCAGAAGGAATTCCGGTTCTTATTGCAGATGATATCGCTGCCATGCAGGATGAGCTGAAGGATAAGAGTATCGGATTTGATCTGAAACTGGATCAGGCCAGGGCAATCTTTTCCGGTGCGGATTCCTCAAGCTGGAAAGGAGAAGGTGCAAACAAGCTGCAGCTGGCTCTTAGCCTGATACAGGGCGATATCAGTGTTGCGGTTGAGAATAATGCCGGGGGTAATTTTTCCTGGGGCGAGTTTTTCAAGAAGTATATCGTCCAGGCCGTGATTAATATTATGATTGCAAGCCTTATAGGGGGCGGCCTTCCCGGGCTGTTAGCCTTTGCGGTTGTTGAGACGGTACAGATGGGGCTGAATGCCGGTTCTGCCCGCAACAGGCTGCTTAACGGGTTTGCTGAAAAGCTGTTTCCGGAGATTGGCAATAAGCTGATGAATGAAGGACCTGTAATCAGCGCCGATATAGCAAATCAGTTTGAATGTCAGAAAAACAAAATTACTTCATCTGCATATGGCCTGATTCATGATGAAAAGCAGCACCAGGAGGATATTATCAGCATGGCCCGGATGAAAAAGAACCAGATTGCAGAAGAGGCGGAACGTCAGTCTCTGATTCTTGCCGCTTTATATGAACGTACCAATCTGGTTTATCAGCTTCTTTTCAATAGGCGGTTAGAACTGGCGGATATGGAAAAGGTGGCAGCTATGACAGGCAATAGCGAGGTGAAGAAATAAGAGGGTGAATGTATGTCATTAATTACAGATTTTGAATTAGCTTGGAAACCGTTTGAAGATAAGATTATATCATATATAGCAAAAAATACTTCCGGGAATAAGTTCACGGAACTGGATGGCCTGCAATCATTCTATAACCGGCTGATTCGTATGTGGGAGGATCCGACGAGGGTACAATGCGGTTTCCTGAGTAAATGGAAAACTGTTTTTCCTGAACTGGAAAAAGATTTTGTATCGATCCTTCACGAATTTGAATTCCAAGAACCTGAAAACACGAAAAAAGTTTCTCCTGCCATTTCCATTGGAGGAACAGTTATCGTGGCTGCGGCCGGAGGAATCATCGGTCATATTTTACCGGAATCAAATTATCTGAAAGTACATCTGGGAAATATTCCGGTTATTCTGATTGGTATCTTTGTCTTTTCCGCAGTCGGGGGCGGCATTATAAAATCACTGTATGATAACGCTGTAAGAAAATCGTGCCAGGAGTCTGCGCAGCTGTACAATGAACAGATTGAAAAGCTGTATGCAAAACTCCTGGATTTGTGTAAACGACTTTTATAAATGCTTTGGGGAAAAGGGAGTACATGATGGATTGCCAACTGTATGTGCAAAAGATGAAATCCTTAAAACAAATACAGCAGGACAGCCACCACGCATTAAGAATTGCCATTTGCGGCAAATTTAAATCGGGAAAGTCCTCTCTGCTGAACTTAATGCTTGGAACAAACCTGCCTGTCAGATCCACTACGGCAACGGGAATTGTAACCAAAATCGTTTATGGCAATGCTTCCGCCGTAAAAATGGAAAGTGAAGAGATTAAAAGTGCCTCAGTGCAGGAGTTATACGATTATATATCTGTTGTTGATAAAAGCCTGGATGGAATAGCAACCAGCGATGCCAGATGTGCCTATATAGGATCATATTCAAAACTTTTGAAATATGGAAAAGTGGAATTCTGGGACACTCCGGGCCTGGAAGATGATCCGGAACTTACAAGGATTACAATGGAGGCCATAAACCAATGCGATTTTCTGATTTATGTCATGCATGCGAACCAGGTTTTATCACAGTATGAAAAAAGACTGTTTTCCAAATTGGACAAATTGATGAACGGCAATATTATTTTTGTTGTAAATCATATGGATTCTCTGAGAAGTGATGAAAGGGAGGCTGTTATCAGAACCGTAAATCATGCATTAGCAAGGTATCATAACAGGTTTTTTCCTGACGGAAACGTATTTTTTACTTCGGCTTCTACGGATTATCCAGATATATCATTACTTTTAAATGAGATTATCCGTATATGCAGCCAGAAAGAAATCAGAATCGATATTATGAATGAAACTAAAAAAGGCAAGTCGTTGGTGTTAGAAGAGGAATGGAATGAGATTATCGCTGAAGACATAGAAGAAATTGAGCAGAATATAAGAGAGCTTCAGAGGCTGATACAAGAAGATGTTGAACGGAAGAGGGAGCAGATTGTAAAAGCGTATCAGTTCTGTGTCAATAGGTGCAGGCGAATTCAAAACAGCCTTGAGTCTGCCATTCAGGATGAAAGCGCATGGAGAAAGATTCTTATTGATTATCAAAGCGTTTCGGGATGGGAGAAGAGTTTTGTGAATGGTTCGTCGGAGCGGATTAAAGGCCGTATGGCTCAGCTGATCCAACAAGGGAATAAGGAGATTTACGAAGCTGTCCAGGGTTCTATCTTTGAATCAGATGGTGCAAGTCTTGTGTTAGTTGACTGGGTCGTATGGAGAAAGGCAAATTGGTATCGAAATTTCTCGAGGCCGCTGTTTTTTCCGGAAGCAAGATTTAAACAGTTTCGTAATGATTGTGTCGAGAGTTGTATAAGCGCCCTCATGGAAAATCCGGTTGTGGTGGTACGGGATAGGATCCAGACATTTTTTTCTTCACTTTTTTCTGCTTTTGATGATCGCTATGAGACTGCTGTGAATGAAGTGAAAGGGGAACCAGATTTATTGGAAGAACTTGAAAATGCCAGATCAGCAAGAGTATTTGTAGAGAATTGTCAAATCAGCATTGCGGCAATTCAGGAGGATATTCAACAGGCGGAACAGAGAAACAGATTGTCTTATAAGATGACAGATTTCTTCTCGCCCTTTTTCCATGGAATGCTTTCGGAAGAAATTTACGGCTAAAATCAAAGGGGAGATAAGCAATGCCTTTCTGCATAGTAAATGATGATATTATACGGACGAATGCGGATATAAAAGTAAGGATAAAGAAGACCAGTATAGAGCAATCTTTGCCGCTGGTATTATACACGCTTGAATATCTGGTTGGCACAAGAGGCGATCTGTGTAATGATATTCAGGTTGTTCTACATTCAGAGGAACAAAGAAATGACAGAGAAAAGGAAAGGGAAGCAATTTGTGACGGCTATAGGGAGATATTGCTGAAAACGGCGGATTTTGAATATGATTCTCTTGAATTGCCTTTACTCTGGAATTTTCAAAGTTCGTTGACCTGTCCGGAGGTGACGGAGCTTGCAAAAGACATGATTCTGGAATTTCTTGATTATTATGATTATACGATTTATCTGGTTGTACCGTTTTACCGTAATCCGTTTATGGAAGAGGAATTTTTTCATGATTTGTCTGAACATATAGACAGAAAATACACACCGCCGGAATCCTTATTTGAAGCAGATTCTCATCTGATGGGAAACGGGCAAAGGATGATCAGAGATATGTTAAAAGACAGTCCCGAAGCATATATTGACGGACTGGTGAAACTGAATACACTTGACGAGTTAATGAGCCGGATGGAAGAGCCTTTTGTAACGCAATTATTTCGCTATATTGATGAAAGAAACATGACGGATGTGGAGGTGTACAAAGGCGCAATGATAGATCGGAAACTGTTTTCAAAGATAAGAAAAGGAAATGGATACACACCGCGTAAAGATACGATTCTTGCCCTGGCTATTTCCATGAAGCTGAATCTTGATGAAACACAGGATTTGTTGAAATCAGCGGGTTATATTTTAACAGACAGTAGTAAGTTCGATCTGATCATCGGTTATTTTATAGAGAATGAGGATTACAATTTATTTAAAATTAATGAGGCGCTTTACAAGTATGGATTGAACGGACTGCGGTGTACGAGAGAGTAGGAGGGAAGGAAATGTATAATTTTGATTTTGACGGCGATGGTATTATGGATACAGTCGGTATTGACTCAAATGGCGATGGTGTCATTGATACCTATCATACGGAAATGAATGGTATGGTCATGGAAAGTTATGATTATAATCAAGACGGGGTAATAGAAAGTCAGACTATTTATCATGACTATAATCATGATGGCGTATTTGAAACAGTAGTGAAGGGATATGATTCTGACGGTGATGGAATTATCGATGATATTACGACTTATCAGGATCTGGATGGCGACGGGAATGAAGATCTGTGTATGAAAGGAAATTACACGGATCAAGACGGCGACGGAGTCATAGACACATATGATGTCCATACAGATTTGGACAGGTATCATATATATGGATCAGAGGAAGTATATGGCATTGACAATCATCCTTCGCTGCAGGCAGCTGGAAATATTGCGGGTGTGTGTATAGATGATTTAGGTAATTTCGATCCGGAGAAAGCGGATATGAGCGCCGTTTCTGGTGATCCGGCTCAATCCATGAAAGAATGGGAGTACCAGGGTGATACAGGACGATGTGCCTTATATTCCCAGAAGTTTGTGATTGAGGAGTTAACCAATCAGGAGATTGATATAGAAGAGCTGGCTGACCTGGCAGAAGGAAACGGCTGGTTCAGCGAAAGTAGCGGAACTCCATTGTTAAATATGGATAAGATCCTGGACTATTATGGCATACATAGCGAGATGAGTTTCCATAATGAAATATCTGATCTGCAGAACTGCCTGGAGTCGGGAGGAAAAGCGATTGTAACCATAGACGCCGATGAAATCTGGTATGGAGAAAGTGATGATTTATTCACGCCTGGGGATGGAGCCAATCATGCGGTTGAAGTAATCGGGATCGATCATTCAGATTCCAACGAACCGATGGTGATTTTAAACGATTCTGGAAACCCTCAGGGATGTGGAGAGATGGTTCCGCTTGATGTGTTTCTGGATGCATGGGAAGACGGAAACTGCCAGATGATCTCGTGCAGATAACGGAGGAGAAGTAAGATGCGGATGATATCTATTGAACAAATAAAAAAGAATCTGAAATCAGACGATTTTTTCTTATGTTGTAAAATCCCGATGGGATATCGGAATGGATTTCCCGTTCTTCAAGTGAAGAATGGAAGCCTTTGTGTTATATTTCCATATCTGAAATATCAGATCACCGGGGAAGTGGATAAAACTTTGATTTACCCAATCCATTATGCAATCACCATGGAACTTCCGACAGAAAAAATCATTGGTTTTGAGGATTATGAATATAATGCTGATTTCAAAAATATGGATTTTGAAAAACCCATCGGTTATTTCCGGCATGACGCTATTCGGCAATATGACAAAAAGCAATATGCTGCTCTTTATCAGGAACTGATGGAAGAATATGACAGGGTTATTCGTTCTCTGTTGGGAAATGGAGCATACCATTTTAAAGATGAAAAAAGAATGTCGCAGTTACTAAAGCTTCTGGTGGAACCGTCATTATTGCCGATGTATAAGGCAATAGATATAGATTTTTATAATAAACTTTTATTTCTTATCCAAAAATGCCCGGAAACACTGTATTTGCGGGCATTTG
>CAJULU010000069.1 GCA_910587575.1 uncultured Dorea sp. | reverse complement strand
GTTTACAGGAAAATATCAGGGATTTCACTACACATTCTTATTTAACGCTTACGTTCTTTCCTGATTATAGGGACTTAAAAAGAGTTCCTATAATATAAGCCGATTAGGGAACGCCAATGGGAAATGAAAGAAGGATTTTTATAGAAATATTTAGATTTCTCCGTGATTGGGATAATCACGCTGCGACTATTTTTAATAGGAGCCAATCTGCATATTTGAAAAATATGCCAGAACCGAGGGCATGGGGGCGCTGGACATCCAGTGGATGTCCGTTTAGCGCAGACCGAAGCGGAGCGTAGACGGAATCCCCATCAAGTTTGCCGGGTAAGCAAAATCCACGAAGTGGGTTCCCCGTAACTCAGGCGAATCTTGCCTTTTATGTCAGTTTCCCTTTATGTCAGTCCGAAAATAATTTCTAAGGCATTTATTTTGGATTTGGGATGAGTTTTTTTATCACTCATCATATTATTACTTATAGATTGTCAGGTTTTTATGATGACAGAATGCATTGCATTTAAATATTTGCTGGGTGTTTTTCCAAATTCCCTTTTAAATGCTTTCAGAAAATTGGAATAATCCCCAAAACCGCATTGAAAACACGCATCCATGACAGAACTCCCGCTGCGCAGCAAATCTCTGGATACGATTAATCTCTTTTTCATAATATATTGATAAAGCGACAGGCCGGTAAATTGTTTAAACTGTCGGCTTAAATAGTATTTACTGGTATAGAACCTGGCTGCAAGATGTTCCAAAGACAATTCGTCTGTAAGATTTTCATTAATGTATGACAAAATCTGATTTATCTTTTTGTTTTCCGTAATATCATATTGAATGGAATCAGGGGCGTCATAGTAGGCGCGGCTGACCAGTACCAGAAATTCTGTCAGATATGCGGACGCAAGCGCATAGCTCCCCATTTTCTGGCTATGCTTTGCTTCAGAGATTTGTGCGCATAACTGTTTGAGATGAAGAATATTCTGATTGTCAGGGCGTATCAGCCGGTAATCCTTTAAAGCGGCATCTGTAAAACAGGTTGTCAGATCTTCTCCATAAAAGTCTCTTAAATGTCCAAAAAAATCATCAGAAAGCCAGATCACAATTCGTTCATAAGGCTTGCCAGGCTGAATATCCGGACGATGGATATCAGAACTGCCGGTTAATAACACGTCTCCGGGACGTAAGCTGTAATTTTTCCCTTCAATGATATAGTTCACATTTCCGGACAGAAAGAAAAAAATTTCATAAAAAGGATGTTGATGGAATTCAACCTCTGGCGGCGTCTCATTGTATGTATGGTGAAATTCAAAGTATCTTTCACTCATAAGCTGACTGGGATTAAATTCTTCTTTATACATAATACACAAAACACCTCTATCAAAATTGTGCAAAAGCAACAAAGTATATGACTATACAAAATATTATATAGCAAGAATCACCATATTTCAAGCCGCAACTACCACGTAATAAATGAAATGTTTTGATATACTAAAACCATCAAAAACAAAGCCGGTTTTGTTTTAAAAAACAAAAAGGAGGAAGAGAAAATGAAACGGTATCGCAGAATCTTTCCTGTGATCATCAGCGCCGGAATACTGGCGGCAGCCCTTTCCGGCTGTAGTGGGAATGGGGGTGATGATAAGCAGATTGTCCGGATCGGACATAATCAGGCCACAGACCATCCTACCAATATTGCACTGTTGGAATTTGAGAAATACATCGAGGGTGAGCTTGGAGATAAATACGACATAGAGATATATCCCAGCGAGCTGCTCGGTTCACAGACAGACATGGTGCAATTGACACAGACAGGCGCCGTTGATTTTTGTGTGGCAAGTAATTCTATCCTGGAAACATTTTCAGAGAATTATACTTTGTTTAACCTGCCCTATTTATTTTCCTCGGCAGACGCCTACCATGAGGCCATGGATGATCTGGAAATTGTCGATCCTATTTTTGAATCGACAAAACAGGCTGGCTTTGAAGCAGTTACATGGATTGAAGCAGGCACACGGAATTTTTACACAGTGTCCGTGCCCGTTGAGACTCCACAGGATCTGAAAGGATTAAAGATACGTGTCCAGCAATCGCCTACGAATGTACGGATGATGGATCTGCTGGGCGGTTCGGCCACAACCATGGGATTTGGAGAAGTATATACGGCATTGCAGTCTAAGGTTATTGATGGGGCGGAGAATAATGAAATGGCATTGACATCTAATGGGCATGGAGATGTCTGCAAATACTATTCCTATGATATGCACCAGATGATACCGGACATATTGATTGGAAATTGTGCATTTATGGATGCGTTGTCAGAAGATGAACGGGAGATATTTGAAGAAGGGTTCAAACTGATTAATTCCGTAGAGCGCGAGGAATGGGTAAAGGCTGTGGAAGCGGCAAAGGATAAGGATGAAAATCAGCAGGGAGTTAATTTCCTTTATCCTGATACGAAGCCATTTTAGGAAACTTGTAAGTCAATGCACACAGAAATGTTAGAAAGTTATCCGGATCTGAAACCAATTTATGACAGGATTCAGGTACATAATGAACAGCATCAGACGGAAGAAGAAGCGGAGGGGAAATATGACTGGAAAAATCTTGGCATGGCTACGCTTAGGGCATTACCTGCTTTATCCCTGATTGTTATCGTAATCGGAGGCATTGTAATTGGTGTTTTCACAGCTACAGAAGGTTCGGCAATTGCCGTAGTATATGCTCTGGTACTGGGGATTTTTTATAAGAATATTACGGTAAAATCCTTTTGGAATATCGTAGTAGACAGTGCAAAGATGAGCGGTATGGTGGTTTTTCTTATCGGCGTGTCAAATATTCTTGGATGGGTAATGGCATTTATGCAGATTCCGCAGGCAGTTTCAGCCGCTTTACTGGGACTGACAGATAATTATATTTTGATTTTGTTGATTATGAATGTGATTCTTCTGATTGCCGGTACTTTTATGGATGTAACTCCTGCAATTTTGATCTTTACGCCATTGTTCCTGCCAATTGTGCAGACATTTGGAATGCATCCGGTACACTTTGGGCTGATTCTTGTTTACAACCTGTGCATAGGGAATATTACGCCGCCGGTAGGAAACACGCTTTTTGTGGCAATTAAAGTAGGAAACACATCGCTGGCGAAAACAATTCCGTATATGTTGTGGTATTATGCTGCAATTCTGATTGGTCTGTTACTTATTACATATGTTCCGTTTTTAAGTACCGGCTTACCAATTGCTGCAGGATTAATATAAAAAAGGAGGAAGAAATTTATGCAAATGACATTTCGATGGTATGGGGAAGGAAATGACAGTATCACTCCGGAGATGATCAGGCAGATTCCGGGAGTGACCGGCCTTGTGTGGGCGCTGCATGATAAGCAGGCCGGAGAAGTATGGGAAGTCGAGGAGATTGAAGAAGCCAGGCGTCAGATTGAAGGCGCTGGTTTCCACATGGAAGTGGTAGAAAGCGTGAACGTACACGATGACATTAAAATCGGGCTTCCTACAAGAGACCAGTACATTGAAAATTATAAGATGACTTTACGGAATCTTGCAAAATTTGGCGTGAAGGTCGTAACCTATAATTTTATGCCGATCTTTGACTGGACGAGGACGGATTTGTTTCATCCGCTGGAGGACGGTTCTACAGCGCTGTTCTACGAGAAAGACCGTATACAGGATGACTATAAGGAGATGGCAGATTATATTCTGAATAATCTTCATGGAATGACATTTCCTGGATGGGAACCAGAGCGAATGGCGAAGCTTGATGAACTGTTTGAGGCATACCGTCCGGTAACAAAGGAAAAGCTGTGGGAAAACTTGAAGTATTTCCTGGAAGCAATCATGCCGACCTGCCATGAGACCGGGATTAAGATGGCAATTCATCAGGACGATCCGCCGTGGGATATTTTCGGAATTCCTCGTCTGTTATGTGATAAAGAATCCATAGGACGTTTCCTTAAGATGGTGGATGATGAGTATAACTGTCTCTGCCTGTGTTCCGGGTCTCTTGGCGCAAATAAAGAAAATGATGTTGCGGATATTGTATGTACCTATTGTGACCGGATTGCGTTTGCACATATCCGGAATGTACGCCGTTATCCGAACGGAGACTTTACGGAGGCTTCCCACAGGGACTGTGACGGGGATACGGGCATCCTGGATATTGTGAAGGCTTACCATGACTGTGGTTATACCGGTTATGTGCGTCCGGATCACGGACGGCATATATGGGGCGAACAGTGCAGGCCGGGGTATGGGCTTTACGACCGGGCGCTGGGAATCATGTATCTGTGGGGATGCTGGGATATGCTTGAGAAGACGGAAGGACAGGTGAAAAAGTAAGATGGAAAAATTTATGGATCAGGATTTTTTGTTATCTACGCCTACGGAAAATGGCTGTATCATGAGGCAGCGGAAAAAATGCCGATTATTGATTATCACTGCCATATTAGTCCAAAGGAGATAGCCGAGGACCGTAAGTTTGATAATATATCCGAGGTATGGCTTGGCGGGGATCATTATAAATGGCGGCAGATGCGGTTTGGGGGAATACCGGAGAATGTAATTACCGGGGATGCCGATCCGAGAGAAAAGTTCCGCGCATTTGCTTCCGTTTTGCCAAAACTCATCGGGAATCCAATGTACCATTGGAGCCATCTGGAATTAAAGCGTGTATTCGGGATTGAGGAACCTCTGACCGCAGATAATGCGGATGAAATCTACGACAAATGCAATGAGGTGTTATCAAAATACTCTGCCAGAGAGCTGATGCGCAAATTCCATGTGAAAGCGGTATGCACGACGGACGATCCATGTGACGACCTCCATTGGCACAAGGTGATTGCCGGTGATGAAACAATGGAAATCAAAGTCCTGCCTGCATTCCGTCCAGACAAAGCAATTAATATTGAAAAAGAAGGTTTTGCAGATTATATCTGTAAATTATCACAGATAACAGGCAGGAAAATCCAGTGTACGGAAGATGTGGCAGAAGCATTATGTGAGAGAATAGACTTCTTTGCCAGTCACGGATGTCCGTGTGCCGATCACGGACAGGATTACTGTATGTATGAAAAGCCGGATAAAGCTATGGCTGACCATGCGTTTCAGACAGCTATGGAACATCAATGCCCTGCAAAGAAAGAAGCAGATGTATATAAGACTATGGTGACTATTGCGTGTGCAAAAAAGTATGTGGAAAAGAAATGGGTGATGCAGATTCATTTCGGATGCCTTCGTAACAATAATAAACGACAGTTTGCGCTTCTCGGGGCAGACACCGGGTATGATGCGGTAAACAGCAGATCGGGAGTGGAAAATGTGGCGCCGCTTTTGAATGCTTTTGCAGAAAATGAAGGACTGCCGAAAATGATCCTTTATTCCCTGAACCCCTGCGATAATACGGCGCTTGTCACGATTGCCGGATGTTTCCAGGGCGGCGGCATAGCCGGACGGATCCAGCAGGGCAGCGGCTGGTGGTTTAATGATAACCGGACAGGGATGCGCAGCCAGCTTACGGAACTTGCGAATAACGGAATGCTTGGATGTTTTGTCGGAATGCTGACGGATTCCCGCTCATTTCTGAGTTATACAAGACATGAATATTTCCGCCGTATTCTCTGTGAATTAATTGGAAAATGGGTAGAAAGCGGCCAGTATCCGGAAGATAAACCGCAGTTAATTAGTTTAGTAGAGGATATCTGCTATAACAATACAAATAACTATTTTGGATTTCAAGTATAAAATTTTAGGAGGAAAAAAAGATGAATTTACCATTAAATATTGATTTTACAGGGAAAGTAGTAGTAATTACCGGTGCGGGCGGCGTGCTTTGCGGGACAATGGCGCGGGCATTTGCCCAGGCAGGAGCAAAGGTAGCGGCGTTAGATCTGAATGAGGATGCGGTGAAGGCGCTTGCTGATGAATGTAAAGCAGAAGGGTATATCTGCGAAGGATACAAGGCAAATGTACTGGAGACGGAAGCCCTTGAGAAAGTGCATGAAGCTGTTTTACAGGATCTTGGACCGTGCGATATTTTAGTAAATGGAACAGGCGGAAATAATCCAAGGGCTACAACGGATAACGAGTATCAGCATGAGGCGAAAGAAGGGCAGAAAACATTTTTTGACCTGGATGCGTCGGGTGTGGATTTCGTGTTCAAGCTGAATTTCCAGGGAACATTGATTCCGTCCCAAGTATTCGCAAAAGACATGGTAGAGAGAAAAGCAGGGTGTATCTTAAATATTTCTTCCATGAATGCCTATACGCCATTGACAAAGATTCCGGCATACTCTGCGGCAAAGGCGGGCATTTCTAACTTTACACAGTGGCTGGCAACACATTTTGCAGGAACGGGAATCCGTTGTAATGCAATTGCTCCGGGCTTCCTGATTTCAAAGCAGAATAAGGCGCTGTTGTTCAACGAGGACGGGACGCCGACTGCACGTTCCCATAAGATCTTAAATGGAACACCGATGGGAAGATTTGTAGATGGGGAAGAGCTTCTTGGTGGCGTATTCTTCTTATGTGATGAGAAAGCCGCCAGCGCAATTACAGGGGTTGCGTTACCGATTGATGCGGGATTTGCTGCATATTCAGGAGTATAAGGGAGGAAGATATGAGTACAATGAATGAAAAAATTGCTGAGTTTGGCGTGGTGCCGGTAGTCGTTTTAGAGGATGTGAAAGATGCAAAACCGTTAGCGGATGCGCTGATGAAAGGAGGGCTGCCTTGTGCGGAAATAACCTTCCGCGCAGATGCAGTCGAAGAATCCATCCGGATCATGACAAGAGAATATCCGGATATGCTGGTAGGAGCAGGCACGGTTCTTACGGTCGAACAGGTAGACAAAGCGGTAAACGCTGGGGCTAAGTTTATCGTAAGCCCGGGATTTGACGCAGAGATTGTAGATTACTGTATGGAGAAAGGGATTCCCGTATTTCCGGGATGTATTACGCCCTCAGAAGTAGCGCAGGCTGTAAAAAGGGGACTGCGTGTGTTGAAATTCTTCCCAGCAGAACAGTTTGGAGGGGTAAATACGATTAAAGCACTTGCAGCCCCTTATATGACTATAAAATTTATGCCTACCGGAGGGGTGAATGCCGGGAATTTAAAAGACTATTTAGGTTGTGATAAGATTGTCTGCTGCGGGGGAAGCTGGATGGTTAAGGGTGATTTAATAAAAGCCGGAGAATTTGAAAAAATATGTGAGCTAACTGCAGAAGCAGTGGAACTAGTAAAAAAAGTAAGAATGTGAATATAGCAGAAACAGTGAGACGTAGTTGATAGTCTGTAACAATTCAGCCGTGCAGCATAGAAATCGGCCTGTATGGCTGGAGTGTTACAATGGGAGGGAAAAAAATGAATTTGAATTTACGTCAGGAAAGAGAGTGTAAATATGATGCCGTATCATTGGGCGAGGTCATGCTTCGTTTAGATCCGGGAGAAGGGAGAATACGGACAGCAAGAAGTTTTCGTGCGTGGGAAGGAGGCGGAGAATACAATGTGATCCGCGGGCTGCGCAGATGCTTTGGAATGAACACTGCCGTAATTACCGCATTTGCAGAAAATGAAGTCGGAATGCTGATGGAAGATTTTATCTTGCAGGGAGGGGTTGATATATCTCTCATTAAATGGATGAAAACAGATGGGATTGGCCGTATCTGTAGAAATGGGATCAATTTTACGGAACGGGGATTTGGTATACGCGGAGCGGTAGGCTGTTCAGACCGTGCGAATACCGCAATTTCCAAAGCAAAGCCGGAGGACTTTGATTTTGAATATATTTTTGGAGAACTTGGAGTGCGCTGGCTTCATACGGGCGGTATTTATGCGGCGCTTTCGGAACAATCCTGTGAGACGGTTCTTTCGGCAATCAAAACAGCAAAAAAATATGGAACGATTGTATCTTATGATTTGAATTATCGTCCATCTATGTGGAATGCAATTGGAGGACAGGAAAAAGCTCAGGAAGTAAACAAAGAGATTGCAAAGTATGTAGATGTTATGATAGGAAATGAAGAAGATTTTATAGCATGTCTCGGATTTGAAATCGAAGGAAACGATGCAGCTTTAAAAGAATTAAATCTGGATGGATATAAAAAGATAATAAACCGTGCAGCAGAAACCTATCCAAACTTTAAAGCGGTTGCAACAACCCTTCGCACAGTAAAGACGGCAACGGTGAATGACTGGGGGGCAATCTGCTGGGCAGATGGCAAAATCTATAAGTCTAAAGATTATAGGGGACTGGAGATTATGGATCGTGTCGGAGGCGGTGATTCATTTGCATCCGGCTTGATCTATGGATTCATGACCACTGAAAATGCGGAGATTGCCATAAATTATGGCGCGGCACACGGAGCGCTGGCTATGACAACGCCTGGGGATACTACAATGGCAAATAAAAGAGAAGTAGAAGCGATTATGGGAGGCGCTTTAGCAAGAGTACAGAGATAAGGAGATTCTATATGGAACATGCAAATCCGTTACTTTGTGGGAATGATACAGAAAATAAATTTATTACGATTGGCGAGATTATGCTTAGGCTGACTCCACCTAATTATGAGAAGATCCGCATGGCAAGCAGTTTTGAGGCCAGTTACGGAGGCAGTGAAGCTAATATTGCGCTGGCTTTGGCAAATTTGGGTGTAGATAGTACTTTTTTTACCGTAGTACCAAATAACAGCCTTGGAAAAAGTGCCGTGCGGATGCTCCGCAGCAATGATGTACACTGTACTCCGGTAATTCTGAGTACGAAAGAACAGACACCGTCCCATCGGCTGGGGAGCTATTATCTGGAGACCGGATTTGGGATTCGTGCCAGTAAAGTGATCTATGACAGACAACATAGTGCTATGACAGAGTTTGACTTTGATTTGGTGGATCTGGATGAATTATTGGATGGTTATACCTGGCTACACTTAAGTGGGATTACACCTGCGTTGTCAGAAGGATGTCAAAAGTTAATCTTAAATAGCCTGCGGATAGCAAAGGAAAAAGGAATGACAATAAGTTTTGACGGGAATTTCAGAAGTAAGCTGTGGACATGGGAAGCGGCAAGAGATTTTTGTACGCAGTGCTTACCGTATGTAGACGTATTGTTAGGAATTGAACCCTATCATTTGTGGAAAGATGATGCGGATCACGGTAAGGGGGATGTAAAAGATGATATTCCGTTACAGCCGAGTTACGAGCAGCAAGATGAAATTTTCCGTATATTTATTGAACGCTATCCTAATTTAAAATGTATAGCAAGGCATGTTCGTTATGCGCATAGTGGAAGTGAAAACAGCTTAAAAGCATTTATGTGGTATGAGGGACATACTTTTGAGAGCAAACGATTTACATTTCATATTCTGGATCGTGTCGGCGGAGGGGACGCTTTTGCCAGCGGATTGATATATGCTATGATGAAACACTACAAGGCAATGGACATTATAAATTTTGCCGTGGCAAGCAGTGCAATTAAACATACGATCAGGGGTGATGCAAATATTACGGATGATGTATCAACGATTCGTAACTTAATGAATATGAATTATGATATTAAGCGGTAATATTTTATATTATTCCCACGAAGCAGTGCGCCAGGCAGCAAAAATATATTTTAAGCGAGGGGGCGGATAGCCGCAATGCCCCTCGTTTCTTTTTGGATATAGTATATGATCATAGGAAAGCCGCCAGCTCTTTTTGCAATTGCTTTAAGAAAATATTAGATGCCCTTGAAAGAACCTGATATTTTTTCCAGACAATGAAAACGCTTGGCGGAAAAGACCAGTTGCTTGATAATGCGTTGATTGGGACATGAGCCAACTTCATACAGTAAGCACTTTAAGGACATTTTTCTAAAAGAAATTTTAGAGAAGTGTCCTTTTTTGTTATGGTCAGAAAAAATAAAATTTGAATTGGAGGAAAAGGCAATGGTAAACACAGCGTTAAGGGCAGGAATGAGCTGCCGTTGGTAACACCGGGAGAATTTATTAGAAGAATTATAGTACAGCTGAAATCATGCATTTTATTGCAGCGATTAAAAGAGATAATTTGAGAAAAGGCGGGACAACTTCATTAGAACAAGTTGTCCCGCCGTATTCCTGCTTCCTTACCGCATGCGCCAGACTATCTTTCTGACGTAGCATAGTAAGAATATAAGATGTCCAATACCACCAGAAACGGAGAAATTGGCGAAATGATACTGCCATAATCCCAATCAGTAAGCGACGGAATCCATATCACTTCATCACAGTATTCATCAGATACATTTCTGCTTTCGGTTGTCAGGAGTACCGTCTTAGCTCCCTTCATATGTGCTTCTTTCAGAAAAAATAGGATATCGTTCACATCTTCTCTGATAAGAAACCCGAATGCCAGGCTGTACTGGTCTAAAAAGGCAGTGCGTAATTTTATCATATCCAGATTCCGGACGGCTGTAATGTTCACGCCTGCCTGCATGAACCGAAACTGCATCTCGCGGACAATCAGATGAAAACCTTCTGAACCACAAGCCAGTACCCGTTCTGCTTCTTTCAGATATCTGCCGACTCTTGCAATCTGGGCATCATCTACAAGATTATAAGTCTCGTTCAATAATTTCTGATAGGCATAAAGAACCGAAGATTTTTCATTCTCCATATTTTTTTCTGTTTCAGACCAGGGGCTGCCCCCTTCTGGCCTTATATTCTGCGAACAGCCTCCTGAATCAAGTTCTTACACTTTTCAATCTGCGGAAGATCTTCGTCAACGACCGCCGCCAGCGGCTTGCGGACACCGCCAAGGTTCAGCCCCTGGTCTTTCAGGATTTCCTTCATGACCGCATACAGATTCCCATGGCATGCACACATTTCATAAATAATCCTGTCGGCATCGTTCTGAATCTCTCTCGCCCTGCGTATTTCCCCGGCATCCACAAGCTCCTTGATCTTCAGATAAAGCTCTGGCATAACGGCGTAAGTACCGCCGATTCCGCCGTCGGCGCCAATTGCCAGACCGCTTACCAGCTGCTCGTCAGGTCCGTTGAAAACGACGCACTCATCACCTCGGACATCCTTGAACATCTGGATATCCTGAACCGGCATAGAAGAATTTTTCACGCCGATTACTCTTGGATTCCTGAGCATTTCACGATAAAGAGGCATACTCAGCGCCACTCCTGCCAGCTGGGGAATATTATAGATAATAAAATCCGTATTCGGAGCCGCTGAACTGATGTCATTCCAATACTCTGCAATCGCATGATCCGGAAGATGGAAATAAATCGGCGGAATGGACGCAATCGCATCAACGCCCACACTCTCTGCGTGTGCCGCCAGTTCCATGCTGTCCGCCGTATTATTACATCCGACATGTGCGATAATCGTAATCTTCCCTTTTGCTTCCAGCATTACATTTTCCAGTATGACTTTTCTTTCCTCTTTGCTCTGGTAAATACACTCACCTGAGGAACCGCAGACATACAGACCCTTAATCCCCTTGCTAATCAGATACCGGGTAAATTCCCGGGTTCTTTCGGGACTTACACTGCCGTCGTCCTCGTAGCAGGCATAAAAAGCAGGTATAATTCCTTTATATTTTTCAAGATCTCTCATTTTTCGTTCACTCCTGTTATTTAATCTCAGCAACTTTTACCTTTCTGTTCTCTTTAACCGACAGAGTAAGGGCGTCTGCCGTTGCGATCGCCGCCCGCGCTGCGGAACCGTTCAATAATGGTTTGAATTCGTCGTCAACGGTTGCGCCGTGCATGATTTCATTGAAATACTTCATTTCATTCTTCATGATGCTGTGCAGCCACATCGGCGGCTTCTTACCCGGCTTTCCATACATGATAGCCCCGTCCATCTCCGTTCCATGATAGATCCTTGTACGATCGTCGTCCTCTTCTTTCGTCTCATGAACCAGATAATGGTCTTCTCCCGTCTCGGTTTTTACCGTCATTCCTACGTTTGCCATGTCAAGCCGGATTGCACCCTTGGTTCCCTGAATCAGCACATAATGCTCCGGCCAGTGGAATGCGGAACCATACTCAAGGACTGCGAATTTTCTGCCCGGGAATTCCAGGTTAATGAACAGCATATCATCCTCATCGCCGAACTGCTCGCCTCTGTGCGCCACATTTCCGCCCATCATGATTACAGATTCCGGCTCTCCCATAATAAACTGGATACAGTCCAGTTCATGGATATGATGGTACAGATGTCCCCCTGATTTTGTGCGTATTTTTTTCCAACTGATGGATTCCTGGGGCTCTTCCCAACCGTTTCTTGCAGAATGACAGTAAAGGACGTCGCCGATTACCCCTTCATTGATTAATTTCTTCGCATGTCTGACTCCGCGGAAGAAGTTCATCACATGCCCCGCCATAAACGTTACGCCATGCTTTTCACACGCTTTTACCATTGCGTCGCAGTCTGCATAGGACAATGCGATGGGTTTCTCGCAAAATACGTGTACCCCATGCTCTGCAGCCTTAATGACCGGCTCCTTATGCAAATAATTCGGCGATGCAACAATCACTGCGTCTACGTCTTCGCGGCTAAATAGTGTATCCAGGTCTGTCTCTACATCACATCCCAGCTCCTCTGCAATCACATCCGCATTTTCCGGATCATATACTGCCGTAATGGCCGCTCCTTCCTGTTCCTTCATAATCCGTCCAAGCTCTGCCCCAAAGTAACCTGTACCAACTACTGCATAACCTATATTTTTCATTCTGACATCTCCTCTAAATATTATGAAATCATTATTTTACTGAACCTTCCGTCATACCGCCGGCAATATATTTCTGAATAAACATAAAGAATACTACCGATGGAATCACGACTAATGTTGAAGCCGCCATCATACTTCCCCAATCAAGTATTTCGGCTCCCTGCAAAGACCGAAGCGCTACGGAAACGGTCATCAGATCCGTACTGTTTATCAATATCAAAGAATACAGGAATTCATTCCATGCATTTATAAACGTATAAATAGCGGTCGCTACGATTCCAGGCGCTACCAGAGGCAGCACGATTCTGACAAATGTAACCATCTTATTAGCGCCGTCAACACGGGCCGCTTCCTCGATTCCGATGGGAACCGTCGTTGTTGCATTTGCAGGCCCGCCTCCGGTAATCAGGTAGATAATATCGAAGTTATTAAATACCCAGATTGTTCTTAAGACAACCAGAAGACCAACGACTACTTTGATATGCGGCACGGTAATATACATGAACTGTTGTAATTTACTGGCTCCGTCAATCTGCGCCGCCTCATATTGATCCTGCGGTATAGTCTGCAGAGCAGATAATACGTTTACCATAATCATCGGCGCTCCGAACCATATGTTGATAAAAATAAGCGTTCCGAACACAAGGCCGCTGTCGCTCAAAAACTGCGGTAATTCCGAGGCAAACCCCATGTCATATAACAGATTTGGAAGGAATCCCGACACACCATTAAGAATCCACTTCCAGGACAATGCGATGACAATAGACGGGAACGCCCATGGTATAATCATTAAAATCCGATATACTCCCTTCAGATGATTCACTCGGTTCAATGCCAGCGCAGCCGTAAATCCCACGATAATCTGTCCAAGAAGGGAAGCAACTGTCCATAAGATAGACGTTAAAAACGCTTTAAAGAAATCCGGATCTGTCAATACTTTGATATAATTGTCAAATCCAATAAAGTCATAGGTCGCTTTTATCAGATGTTTGGTTGTTAAACTGTAATAAAGGCTTGAAAAAATCGGATAAACCAGACGGAATCTTTTCCGCATCCTGCAGACATGGATACAACCATAAGTGCTGTTAACAAAACACTCAACATTTTTTTCTTCATAAAGTTACCTCCTTTTTTTTTTGTTGTTTTTGCTTTGCTGAGATAGATTTTACGACTTTTTTTTGTGTAATTCTACAGTAAAGAATCTCAATAATAGCATAATATGCTTGTAGTATAAACTTTTCATATTGCTTTGTTTTATCTCCTGAAATAGAGAAAAACAAAGGCGCAGCCCGTGAAATATGGACATACGCCTTCTCTTTTTTTTACGATAAATTGATTTTTTTTTGACAATTCTGACAAAAAGTCTTATTAATAGTACAATACATCTAAAATCTATTCTTTGGCCGCCTTCCGGTACTGGTTCGGCGTATACCCAAATGCTGACTTAAATTCTCTGATAAAATAGTTCGGATCTTCATATCCCACCTCATATGCAATCTCGCTGACAGTCTCATTGCATACCAATAATCTTCTTGCCGCTGTCGTCATCTTTAGTTCCTTAATATATGCCATCGGTGATTTCCCAACCTGTTCTTTAAACAGACAGCTGAATCTCTGCCTGCTCAGCTCAGCCATATCGGCCATGCTCTGGGGCGTATATTTTTCTGCCGGATGCAGCACCACATAATCCATTACCACCTGAATCCGGGGGTCCACTTTATTGCTGACCTTCCGTATCCGCCGCCTGATCTTCTCAAGCTTATAGTTATCGTCCGTAATCTGGGGAGTCTCCTTACTATTATCTTTTGTACTCATTTTGGAGATGAGAGTGCCGATTAGAATTTCGAGATAGCCTCTTACAAAATACATTTTTGCCGGACTATCCTCCTTGACCCAGTGATAGATCTGCTGAAAATAGGTCTTAGCCTCTTTGTATTCCATTACCTTCTGAATCCCATAGTAATCCGAAAGAAAATCCCCGCCCTCAAAATACACAGATGTCGTAAAGCGAATACTGGTAAAGGAAAAATTGTCTTCCACCGCATAACAGGACAGCTTGCTTCCCATTGGAATATAAACGATCTGATCTTTATGTACAACTACTTCTTCATCATCTATAAAAAACGTTCCCACTCCCGATTCTATATAACGAAGCATATTATAGGGAATCCTGCTCTCCGGAAAGACCCAGTTTCTTCCAAATGAATATGTATCAATATACAGAAAATTAAACCTCACATTATCAACAACACTGCTCATTCCTTTGCCTCCTCATATGTACACAGCAACAGTTCCTTACCAATATTATACTCTATAATTTTCTTATATTTCAATCATATTGTGCTATTTTTAGGGCTTGTACATGTTTTTTTTTCGCTTTCTGTGTCTTATAATGAAGAAAAAATAAAAGGAGGTTCTTATGATTTTTGATTCTTTAAAAAACAAAGACAACTATAAATATTTCCCAGCCCTGTACCATGCGCTGAACTACCTTGACAGTCTGCCGGACTGGGAGCTTCCAGCCCCCAATGTTGTTCTTGATGAAGACCGGCTGTTCTGTAATCTTGTTACCTTTACTTCAAAACCCGAAGAACAGTGTCTCTATGAAGCGCATCGCAATTATATTGATGTGCATTTTATTGTCAGCGGCGTAGAGCGGATTGCGACGGCAGATATCGGTTCATTGACTCCTGCCAATCCCTATGCGCCGGAGAAGGACATAGAATTTCTGACGGGAAGTGCGGACGGGTGTTATGAGCTGAAGCCGGGTCGGTTTATGGTATGCTTTCCCGGTGACGCTCATAAAGTCGCAATGATGAAAGACGGGCCGGCAGAGGTGAGAAAGATAGTTTTTAAAATCAAAATGGAGGGATAATCATGAAATATTCAAAAAGTGAACTTTTGAACCGATTAAAGGGGCAGCTGATCGTGTCCTGTCAGGCGCTTCCCGGAGAGCCTCTGTATGTGCCGGAAAAGTCCGTCATGTATCTGATGGCAAGAGCAGCCAAAGAAGCAGGGGCTCCATGTATCCGGACAAGCGGGATTCGCGATGTGACTGCCATAAAGGAGGAAACCGGACTGCCCGTCATAGGCATTATCAAAATTAATTATGACGGATATGATTCTTACATTACGCCTACCATGAAGGAGGTGGATGAACTGGCCTCTGCGGACGCTGATATTGTCGCACTTGACTGCACTATGCGGAACCGCGGAGACGGAACCACGATTAATGACTTTATCGCACAGATAAAAGAAAAATATCCCGACATTGTTCTAATGGCAGATATCTCTACTTATGAGGAAGGGGTAAATGCCTGGAAATGCGGCGTTGACTTTGTGGGTACAACTTTAAGCGGATATACCAGTTATTCTCCCCAAAAGGACGGGCCGGATACGGAGCTGGTGCGCAGGCTTAGCGAAGACCTGGAAATTCCGGTGATCGCAGAGGGAAAGATTCATACGCCCGATCAGGCCGTACAGATGTTAGAAGCCGGCGCCTTTGCCGTTGTTGTAGGAGGCGCCATCACCAGGCCGCTTGAAATAGCAGCTCGTTTTGTGGATAAGATTAAGGAATACAGAAATGAAGAAAAATTGTGATAGAGGCGGTACTGCTGTTATAAACAAATATCTGGGGATTGATATCGGCGGTACTGCCGTGAAAATGGGGATTGTGGACGAGGATGGAAACATATTGTGCGCCTATGAGGCGCCGGTGGCCTTTGACCATTATCAGACTCCGATTCTGGAAACTGTTTTAAGGGAATCAGAGGTATTTCTCAATGAAAATAAGATAAAGCCGGATACTCTTGGCGGGATCGGGATTTCTGCTACGGGACAGATTGATACCTTGAACGGAATTGTGGCTGGCAGCGGCGGAAATATCCGCAATTGGGACGGTTCTGACTTAAAGAATGCATTTGCCTGGAAGTATGGCCTGCCCGTTACGGTTGTAAACGATGCAAACTGCGTTGCACTGGGAGAAAAATGGATTGGAAGCGCCAGGAATGCAAAGGACGTGATTGTCATCACTATCGGCACCGGCCTTGGCGGGGGGATTATCGTGAATGATCAGATTCTTCTGGGGCAGTCGGGCTTTGGAGGCGAGGTGGGACATTTTTCTATCCATAAGCAGGGGGAGTGTTGTACCTGCAATAATCGGGGCTGCTTTGAGCAATATGCATCCATGACGGCTTTGGTCAGGGCTGTAAGTGAGTATTATGCGGCGGCTGGGACAGAGGCTTCCGGACGTCTTAGGAATCAGCCAGTGAATGGCAGGAGTATTTTTGAATCTGTTGCACTGGGGGATGAAGGCATTACGCAGATTGTGGATACATGGATTTGTGATATCTCTGTGGGAATCGTCAGTCTGGTTCATATATTTAATCCGTCGCTTATTGTGATAGGCGGGGGTGTTAGTGGGCAGGAAGAATTGTTTATAGCAAAGTTACGGAGTGAAGTCATGAAACATGTGATGCCGAACTTTAGAAAAGGGCTTGAATTGCGGGCGGCTGAGCTTGGAAATCGTGCGGGGATGATTGGGGCGGTATATTATTTGATTCAGAATTTGTAAAATATTAGCGGAAGTATAGATTAATTAAAGCTGACGGCATTAGATGTGTTCGTCAGCTTTTTGTACAGTACAGATATTTTGCCAGAAGTAATACTAGATTAGGGAGTTTCAAGTGTTTACTTTTGGTAAAAAAATGATAAAATATAAACAGAAGGAGGGAATCCTATGTTTAGTAAGAATTTGAAATATTATAGATTAAAAAGTAATATGTCCATGAAAGAGCTTGCTTCTTCCATAGGGGTATCTCCAATGACCATCAGTTATTACGAAAGCGGTGAGCGGAAGCCGGGGATGGAAACTGTAAAGGCATTGGCAGAGGTATTGGATGTCAAAGTAACGGATTTTTTGAGTAGCCGGAATCATAATCTTATCTTTTCACATGGAGAATTCCGAAAGGGAAGCAGGTTGTCGGTGAAACAACAAGACTATATAAGGGAATCTGTAGAAGAATATCTGAGCAGATTTTACTGTGTGGTTGCTCTGCTTGGCGGCGAGGTTTTACCTGAGGCGCCTGTCTGTCGTGGAATCAGGCTTAGCATGGATGTGGAAGAAAATGCGTTTGCCATGCGTAGATATCTTCATCTCTCGGAGTTCGGTCCCGTGGGTAATCTGATTGGGATTCTTGAAAATAAGGGAATCCTTGTGTATGTGACGGATATTGAAAGTGATGCATTTTCTGGGATGAACGGAACAGTAAATGGCAGACCTTATGTTATCGTGAATGGAAAAATGAGTCCGGAAAGAATCAGATCCACGATTGCACATGAAATGGCGCATATTTTGTTTGAATGGCCGGAAGAGCTACAAGAAAAGAAAGCGGAAGAAATGGTTACGGCAATCAGCCAAGCCTTTTTGTTTCCAGCGGATGATGCAAAGCGGGAGCTGGGAATTAGGAGGACTTCTGTTACCAGAGATATGTCGCTTGTATGTAAGGAATATGGGATATCAATGTATCTGCTGGTTAAGAGGGCGAATCTTTGCGGTATTGTGAAGGATAATGCGGCAAAGGATTTTTATATCAAGGCTGGACGGTCGGGCTGGAGGAAGAATGAGCCTTCGCGGATTGAGAAGGAGGAACCCATACTTTTTATGCAGTTAGTGTTCCGAGCAGTTTGTGAGAATGAGATATCCGCACAGAAAGGGGCAGAGTTGTTGAAAAGGCCGTATTCATTTGTGGTGGAGCAATGTTTTGCGGGAGAAGAGGGAAGGAATGGAATATATTAGCAGTGATACAAATGTATGGTTGGATTTTGTTACAATTGGACATCTGGAATTACCCTTCAAACTGCCATACACGTATTTGATGAATATAGACGCAGTACATGATGAACTTCTGTCACCGCCGGAATTAGGAAAAAATCTGCTATCACTTGGGTTAGCCGAAACAGAACTAACTGAGAAAGAATTTTTCCTGGCTGGGGAATATGTGGAACGTTTTGTGAAACTGTCTGTATATGATTCTGTTGCATTGTCTATTGCGAAATGCCGTAATATAGTGTTGATGACGGGAGATGGTGCGCTCAGAAATGCTGCAAAGATAGAAAAAGTTGCGGTTATAGGGACAATTGGTGTGTTGGACCGGCTATATCATGGAGAGTATATTGAAGAAGATGTCTATTTAGAATGTCTGGTTAAATTGCGAAAATTTAATGGCGGTAAAGTCAGATTGCCGGTTAAAGAGATTGAGGGAAGGATTGAAAAAATTAAGGGA
>CAJULU010000068.1 GCA_910587575.1 uncultured Dorea sp. | reverse complement strand
AATGGAATCCAATGTGCTCTAAGAAAGTAAACATAAATTTAAGCGTCAAAGCTGATAAGGTACGAAATGATATGGACGAATAGAAAGTTCAATGATATAATTAAGTTAGAGAATAGGGACTTTAAATATGGAGAATAAATAATGAAAAGCTTTGGATTATGGTATCTGGCAAATGGTCAAGTGGACGATACTGCAGAGGTTGGTTCCGGTGTGAAAAAGTCGGAATTAAGTACAGTAAACGAAAAAGCAGAAGAAGAAAATGAGAAACCAGAGTTTGATTTACATATAAATTTTTGGTCTTTAGAAGATTACAAACATATTGTTAGTGAAAATATTCCGTGTCTGGATATTGGAATAAAGATTTGCAGATATAAGCTAATAGATAAGTTGACATTTTTTTGTCCATTTAAAATAAGCGAAAATAATATCAGAGATCTGGCGGAGAAGATGACCACCAAGAATAATGCAAATATAATTTTCAACACAGATTGTGAAATCCAGACAAAAGATAATTATACAATTGTTGAAGTCGGGGAAGAAAAACTGTTGGTATTCCCGTTGGATCAAGTTATCAAAGAGGTATATTCCGTTGAACCGATAGAATTTGGTACCGGAACGAAATTAGAGTTTAAATTTCAAAATTTTCAGAAATATGTCAATTCTAATGAAGAATTGGAGAAATTTGATACAATTTATATCAGATTTCGAATAAATGGAAATGCATTGGCTGATAATATTTATTTTGATAGCGAGCCATTAAATAAATCATTTGAAAGCGCCTTTTCAGGGACAAGAATGATTGACTTTAAAATAAACGAAAAAAGAAATATTGAAGAAAAGGTAAGAGCGGAAATTATAGTAAATCATGAAGAAATGGCCGGGTTCCGAAGAGTTCATTTTCTGGTTATGGAGCCATCTGCTTATGATGTAAGTTCTTTTGATGATTTAGAAATGAGTTGCAGAGAACTGGAAGAAGGATTGTGGGATGATTATCTGGGGGCAAAAATTGATTTTGCTAAAGGGCATATATTAGCCTACCATTGGAAAACGAAAGGTTGTTCGAAGAACTTTAGCTGTCTGGTGAAAGTGAATTATTCGAAAACGAAAGGGAGCATTATTTTGATGTATGCGTTTTTGGTGGTAGTGCTTGGGATTATAAGCAGTGCTATAGTGACTGGGATTAGTATTCTGGCTTCGCATTTGCCGTATAATTTAGCCAGTATGCTAATTTGTATTGTAGTTGGAGTTGGAATTGTCCTTGCAGGTGTATATAGAAAGAAAAAATCAAAATAATATGAACAAATGTATTGAAAGTGAATAAGATAAGAGGTATAATAATATGATTAAAGAAAGGAGGAAGTTATGAATCAATCAAATAAAGATCAACAGTATCGTATATATTCTACTTTCTCCGATTTTAACAAAACATTATACTACCGTGAGATATATAATTTTTTAAAAAGACTGAATATTGAATATCCTGGTTTTTCCAAGTGGTATCATGGATTATTTTTAGAAAATAGAGAATTGCGGAATGATAGAGAAATTATCATTTGTGAAAAGGAATACCGTATCGCCGGTGTTGCGATCTTAAAATCAACAGAAGAGGAAAAAAAGATTTGTACATTGCGCGTAGCATCGCCGTTTCAAAGGCAAGGAATCGGTAAAAAATTAATGGAAATGAGTTTCGAGTGGCTTCAGGAGGATAAGCCGCTAATGACAATGCATAAATCAAAACAACATCAGTTTACTGCCTTATTAGAATATTATGGCTTTGCATTAGAGCAGGCACAGTGGAATTATTACAATATATTTAGTACAGAGTTATCATACAATGGTATTCTTACTAAGAAGAAAATATTCTTTAGTAAGATAGAAATTAAGGATATTGATTTCTGGTATGAGAATTTTAAGACAGGAAGCAATAACCTAAAAGAGTTTATTGAATATATGGGAAGATTTTATGACTGTGAATGGAAAAGAAGAATAGAAATGTTGAATTATTAAAGGCTGTCTTTTATATAAGATAGCCTTTTTAGGAGAAAATATGATTTTTGTCTGTGGTATTCATGGAGTGGGAAAAACACAATATTGTAAGTCTTTAAGTAGAGAGAAAGGTATAGAATGTTTTTCGGCCAGTCAGTTAATATTAAAAAAAGGGAAAGAAAATTTTCATCAAAAAAAAGTTGATAATATCAGATTAAATCAAAGTTTTCTGATTGAGGAGGTTGAGGCAATCAGAAGTACCGGGGCAGAGTTCATTCTGGATGGGCATTTATGTTTATTGAATCATAAGGGAAAGATAGAATTAATAAGTAAGGAAGTCATTTATGCATTAAATATTGATTTGCTGATTGTATTGGTGGACAAACCATATGTAATACAGGAAAGAATGAAACAACGAGATGGAATTATTTGGGATGAGCAGTTTGTAAAATTATTTCAAGAAAAAGAAATGGAATATGCTAAGGAATTAGCAGGTAATCTGGATTTAGACTATAAAATAGTGTCGAATGATATTGAAAGTCAGACAAAATTTGGGAAAAGTCTAATTCTTCCCGTTAATCCAATTTATGCAGAGAAAATTACTTTAGGAAAAAAGAAATATGAATTTCGGAAAAAGCTTTGTACAGAGAATATAGACAAAATCTATTTGTATGCGACATCACCTGTTAAAAAGGTTGTTGGTGAAGTTGAAATACTTGAAAAATATTCTATGAAAAAAGAAAAATTATGGGAAGAAACTTGCGAGGAGTCCGGCATTTCGGAGGAGTTTTTTGAAGAATATTTTAAAAACCAGAGTCGTGCCTGTGCCTATAAGTTAGGAAAAGCGGTACGGTATGAAACCCCTGTAGAATTAATAAGGATGGGAATCAGTTATGTACCGCAGTCTTATGTATATATTAAGACAAGGGACTGATTATAATCCGAAGGATATACAGGAATCAGAGGAGATGAACAAAAAATATGATACCTACAAGAACACAAGCTGAAAGATTATTAAGAGAAGCCGAACAATGCAATCCCGGACCCTGGGGAAATCATAGCCGGATTGCAGCACATTGTGCTGAAAAAATAGCCGGATTATGTGAAGGGTTAGATGCTGAAAAGGCATATGTACTAGGTCTGCTGCATGATATTGGAAGAAAGTTTGGAGTCAGACATTTAGGACATGTATCAGATGGCTATACCTATATGATGTCATTAGGATATGATGAAGCCGCAAAAATCTGTCTTACACACTCATTTAACAATCAGTCTGTGAAAGAGTATATTGGAAAATCTGATACTTCCGATGAGGAAATGGAACTGATTCAAACCACATTGACGAAAACTGTTTTTGACGATTATGACAGATTGATTCAGTTATGTGATTCTTTGGCAGGGAGTGAAGGAGTCCTCGATATAGAGGAACGCATGGGAGATGTTAAGAAAAGATACGGTTGCTATCCGAAAGAAAAATGGGATACGAATATAAGATTGAAAGAATATTTTGAACAGAAAACTGGAAAAGATATTTACGATGTTGTAAGCAGGAGTGAGTAACAACCACCCCTGCTTTTTCATTCCCCTTTTAAACGCCAGATCGGCTAATTCATCTTCAGCTCCTCCACAATATTATTCCTTTGAATCACCCTCATGGTATACATCATCGTCAGGAACACCACCAGGAACACCCCGGCCGCCGCTGTCGCCAGATATCCCCAGGGAATCAGGAATTCCACGTCCGTCCCAGCCCCAAGGATCCGGTGCAGCGCCGCACTTACCAGACCGGTAAATAAGAATCCATAGATCAGAGAGCGTATCCCATAGATCAGACACTCAAAATTCATCATCTTACGGAACCCCTTCGGCGACATCCCCATAGAACGCAGCATGGCGAATTCCTTACGCCGCAGCATCAGATTGGTGGAAATGGTATGGAACACATTTGCCACTGCAATGAGAGAAATCAGCACTACAAATCCATAGGTTAGTACCTTGACCGCAACCAGCGTATTCTGGTCCGTCTCAAATTCTTCCCGCACATTTTCCAGATAACCCACATCAGACAAATGCTGTTCAGAAAAACCTGTTTCCAGTTCCCGGAACGTATCGGCCGCATTTTCACAACGGATCGAATACACCGCATTCAGCAGGCCTTCCTGGAAGCTGTCGATAAACTGCAGATACATGCTCTCCGGGAGAAACATGACAATCCGGTCCGAGTATTCTGCAAATGCTTCCGGCGGCGCACTGACAGCGTCAGCCAGTTCAAACTGCATGGTCTGGTGGAAGCCCTCTGGCATTCCCTCTTCGTCATATTCGAGATATCCGGCAGGAAGCAGTTCCGTTGTCTTTTCCGGGAAAATATCCTGCTTCTCGTACCGCTCGGTTTCCGTATTAAAATTTTTCGTACAGTTCAGATACAATACTTTCACATGATCACTGTTCTGATAGGCGGACGCTTTCACATTCTGCTCCCTGGCAAATGTTTTAAAATCCTCATCTCCAAGAATAATCATAGTGGCATGGATCCAGGCGGTTTCCGAATCTGCCCCCTTGTTTCCAGCGGAAGGCATCTTCTCTTTCTCCTGGGTTTCTCCGGAAGATTCCTCCATGCCGTCTTTCGCAGGCAGTTCCTGGGAATAGAGGCTGAGGAGTCCGGTTCCGGCCCATTCCTTCGGAATTCCGAAATCAAGAGATGACACATAGTGTTTCGAGACAGAGTCGATTCCTTCCGTCCGCTTCAGAACCTGCTGTACATCCTCTTCCTGTTCCTGCACATCTGCATAAAGGGTATACCGTACATCTGTATCCGGCGCTTCCAGAACGAATGCCCCGGTCTGCAGAAGATACAGATTGAACAGCCCTGCCGCCGTAAACAGTCCGATACTCATGGTGAGAGAGATGACGGTTGCCCGGTATTTCCTTCTGTCCCGCTTATAATTCTTCTGCGCCATCATCCCCTCAAGCCCGAACAGGGATAAGATCCATGTTCCTGTCCTGACTTCATTGGGCTTAATCCGGATATCAGTGCTGGAACGGATTGCTTCCATGGGCGTAATCTTCCGGATTCTCCTGGATGGAATCCACACAGACACCATGATTGTCACAAATGCAATCACCGCCGCCGCCGCCACAGCCCAGAGGGGAACATACAGCGGAATTCCCGCTTTTGTGCCGTGGATCCAGTTTGAAAGACCGCCGCCGATATACCGGAGGGTCACACCAATCCCGCCGGCTCCGGCCAGGATTCCCAAAGGGATTCCCACTGCGCTTACAAAAAATGCCTCATAACGCATGGCCTTTCGAAGCTGCTTTTTGGTTGCTCCGATTGAGGACAGCAGACCAAACTGCACCGTCCGTTCCCGCAGAGAGATAGAGAATGCATTGTAGATCAGCGTGATGGAACCGGCCATGATTACGATAATCAGTAGAATCAGAAGCCCCATCAGCACAACATTCAGATTGGAATTATCTGCGATACCCAGCCACCGCAGAAGAGAAGCGTTATACAGGATTCCTGCTTTTTCATCCGTAATATTCTCATCGGCGAAATCATAGACCTTCCGTGGATTCTTTAACTCGATAAATACATCCTGGTATGCTGTTTCCCGGTCAGTCGGCCCTGCCAGCACATCATATCCCGGAGCCCAGAATGAAACGTCCGGCCAGGCAGAATAGATGCCCACCACCGTAAATGTCCGGGTCTCCAGAGGGGTAAATGTCTCATCGTCTTCATACTCGTCATCCATATATTCATTGTGCTGATCCAGACGCTCTCCCTGGTATGACCTTTCTCCCAGATCCAGCGTCAGCCGGTCTCCGACCTGCGTCTCATTCCCTTCGGCTTCATTTGCCAGCAGAAACGAAGGAACGGCAATCTCGTCCTCTGTTTCCGGCATCCGTCCCTCCTGCATTTGAGCGGGAAGCATTGCAAGGGCTTCCTTGGAAAGGGACCGTACATACAGATAGGGCATGGAGGGCGACTGCTGGGTGACTGGCTCGAACCAGGCATATCCCAGGGTTTTTAAGATTGCTGCATTAGCCACATCCTCCTGTTTTGCCAGAGCGCCGGCCTGTGCGGCATCCGTTCCGCTGGCAGCGACGTGCCAGTTTCCGTTTGTGGAAATACTGTAGTCTACCAGAAACCGTTGAAAGCTGGTGCCAAAAGTTGCCACCGCCGTAATCATGGAAGTAGATAAAATGACGCCGATGATGGTCACAATCGTACGGACCCGGTTGGCCCGCATGGTTTTTGCCGTAATCTTTGAGAAAATATTCATCGCCGGATCACCTCGTCTTTCACGATCCGCCCGTCTTCCAGGGCAAGAATCCTGTCTGCCTGGAGA
Source organism: uncultured Dorea sp. (assembly GCA_910587575.1). Lineage (GTDB taxonomy): Bacteria > Bacillota > Clostridia > Lachnospirales > Lachnospiraceae > Sporofaciens. The sequence continues at coordinate 12,735 of CAJULU010000068.1, read as the reverse complement.
GCGATATTTTCATCATGGGTGATTACGATAATGGTCTGATGGTAGACCTCGTTGGAATAGCGCAGAAGCTTCATGATCTCCCGGCTGTTTTCGCTGTCCAGGTTCCCGGTAGGCTCATCTGCAAGGAGCAGGGCCGGGGCATTCAGAAGCGCCCTTCCGATGGAAACCCGCTGCTGCTGCCCGCCGGAAAGCTGGTTGGGAAGATGCTTTTCCCGATTGGAAAGCTTCAGCAGTTCCAGAAGTTCCTCCATTCGTTTCTCATTAATTTCCCGGCCATCCATCAATACGGGAAGTGACATATTCTCGCGCACATTCAGCACGGGAATCAGATTGTAAAACTGATAGATCAGCCCTACCTGCCGTCTGCGGAAGATGGCCAGTTCCTCTTCGTCCTGTGCGTAGACGTCCACGCCGCCTACCGTCACCCTCCCAGAGGTGGGACGGTCCACACCGCCGATCATATGCAGAAGAGTGGATTTGCCAGAACCAGAGGAACCGACGATGGAGATAAATTCTCCCCGGTCTGCCGAAAATGACACACCGTCCAGTGCATGCACCGCATTCTCCCCTTCTCCATAAACCTTACAAAGATCCGTAATCCTTAATATTTCCATATGATTCCCCTTCTTAAAATGAACTTTCAGAATCATGCAGATGATACTGTGCATGGATATGATCCTGATGTGCTTATCAGTATAAGCCATCTATATTACTCGGCTGTGACTATTTTATAACAAAATTGTCATTTAACGAAATTATCGGTCATACCATCGTCTTATAAAACCGAATGCGGAACGCTCCCCCGCCTCCCGGTGCATTCTGTGCCTGGATGACTGCATTTTCCCGGGAAAGAATCATCTGAGCAAGCGCCAGCCCGATACCAAAACTGTCCTTTCCTGCATTCCCGCCCCGGTAAAACCGCTCAAAAAGATGAGGCAGATCCTCTGGGGGGATTCCGGGGCCGCTGTCCGTAATCCTGACTTCTGTGTAAAGAGGATTTTCTTCACAGCAGACAGTCATCCCGCCGCCGTCCGGCGTATATTCCAGTCCGTTTTTTATGACGTTCTGCACCGCTTCCAGGGTCCAGGCATAGTCGCCGGTAAAGGTGATTCCCTCTGCGCCTCTGACGGTACAGGTCTTACTGTGAATGTCCATGGCAAGGGCAAAGGGAGAGAGGGCGTCTGCCAGAAATTCCGGAAGTGAAATGGTCTCTTTCTGCAGGGCAATGCTTCCGGCCTCCAGCTTGGACATCTTAAGGAGCGCCGTGACCAGCCACTCGATTTTAGCCAGCAGTGATTCTCCCTCCCGCAGAAGCTGCCTTCTGGCAGACAGATCAGGTTCCGGGCTTTTCAGACGTTCCAGAAGGATGTGAAGAGCGGTAAGGGGTGTGCGGATTTGGTGGGAAATGTCTGCAAGTGCGTTTGCAAGAGAAGTCTTCTCCTTTTGCAGAAGAGCCGCCTGTTCTTTTAAACGGATGGTCATCTTGTAGATCTCATCCCGCAGGATTTCCAGATCCCCTTCCTGAAAATGTCTGAATTCCGGGATGTCACTGCCGTGCAGCAATTCATCAATCTGCCCGGCAAGAAGCCGCATACCCTGGTAACGCCTGCTCTCCCGGCGAAGGTGGAACACGCACCAGAACAGGCTGCAAAGAAGCGCCGAAGCGGCAGCGTTCCTTCCCCACAGAATACCCGCAGCCAGCCCGGCAAGCAGCGTTCCGGCTGCGGATAATCCGATCTGCCGTACAAATTCCCTGTTACGAAATCTCCACATGATATCGTCCCTCCTGTGTCTCTTTCCGCATATACCCAAGGGCACACCGTAATGCATGCCCTTCGGGCGGGTGGACTCCGTCCATTAAGGTATGAAATCCCGGAACCCATAAAAATCCGACTCTGATAAATGGCTGCCCATAAAAGACAGCAATCAGTGTCTATACTTCCATCCGGTACCCCAGTCCCCGGACCGTCTTAATCATCTCTGGATTCTGGGGATCGCGCTCAATCTTTTCCCGGAGCCGTTTGATATAGACGGTCAGCGTGTTATCATTGACATACTCTCCTGCCACATCCCAGATCTCTTCCAGAAGCTGTCCCCGGGAAAGGATCTTTCCCCGGTGATTCAGAAAGACCAGAAACAGGCGGTATTCCAGAGCCGAAAGAAACAATTCTTCCCCGGAGCGTGTCACAACCCCTTTCTCTGTATCTACCTTCAGATCCCCTGCGTATACGGCTCCGCCGGATTTCCCGGCCCGTCTCAGCACAGAACGCATCCGGGAAACCAGTTCCCGGGGGCGGAAAGGCTTGCTGATGTAATCATCCGCTCCCATGTCAAGTCCGGTTACGACAGAGAATTCATCCCCAAGGGCGGTGAGAAAGATAATGGGAATCTCATATTTTGCCTTGATGGCAGTGCAGGCGCTGTATCCATTCCCTTCCGCAAGGGTCACGTCCAGAAGAATCAGCTGGGGTCGGCAGATTTCCAGCTGTTCCAGGGCTTTTTGTTGTCCGTTTACGGAAATGACCTCAAATCCTTCCTCTTTCAAGAATGCCGACAGATTTTCCACGATGGCAGGGTCATCTTCGATTAATAATATTTTCGTTTCCAGCATATTCGTTCTCCATCATTCATGATTTACCAATCGTAATAATTAATTTGTTGAAACAATAACATAAAAACAGAATGTCATCAAGAGTTATCAAGAGAGAAATTTACGTTTACACCCAGGTAAAAAATGCTATAATGAAGATATCTTTACAGGATATTACAGAAAAGGAGCATTATGATTGAGGTACAGCATGTAACGAAGCAGTTTGACAATATTACCGCCTTGAATGACGTGACCTTTACGATTCCAGGAGGCAGCATGTTCGGCCTGCTGGGAACCAACGGCGCAGGAAAGAGCACGCTGCTTAGGGTAATGGCAGGGATTCTTGCGTGTGACGCAGGCAGGATTCTCATAGACCAAGAACCCTGCGGCGAACATCCGGAGGGGAAAGAGAAGTTCTTTTACCTGCCGGACGATCCGTATTATTTCCCCAATGCAAGTATGGAAGTAATGACCGGATTTTACCGCCGGCAGTATACCGGCATGGATCCGGAATCTGTGGCTTACATGGCAGAACGTCTGGAACTGGACATACGAAGGCCTCTGCGTACATTTTCCAAGGGGATGAAGCGGCAGGCATTTCTGATCATGGCATTGTGTGCAGACACGGAATATCTGTTGTGCGATGAGGTCTTTGACGGGCTGGATCCTCTGGTGACGGAAGTCATGAAAGATCTGTTCCGAAAGGAAATGGAGGAGAGAAACCTTACGGTGGTGGTTGCCGCCCACAAGCTTAAGGATCTGGAAGAGTTCTGCCAGGATATCGCAATCCTGCACAAAGGTGGGATACTGCTTGCCGGAGATATGCGAAAGAGGGCGGGAGAGGTGTTCAAGATCCAGTGCGTATTTGACGGGGACGGGAGTAAGGCGGCAGAAGAGGAACTTCGGGCATGTCTGGATCTGGTCCGGTTCCGTCAGGAAGGGTATTTCACCACATTGATTGCAAGGGGTGCAAAAGAAGAGATCTTAGAGCAGATACAGGCCAGGAACCCGGTGTTCTGCCGGGAGGTTCCGATGACGCTTCAGGAGATCTTTCTTGCGGAAATGGAGGGGAACGGTTATGACGTCGGCAAAGTATTTCAGTAGATGGCTGCGTGAAGCAGAGCGTTCCCACCTTGCCGGAGGCTTATCCTGGGGACTGCTGTCTCTTTATATGGTCATGACTATCGTGGATCTTTCCGCAGATACGGAGTATGTTTTCTTCGGGCTGGGGAGCATGGAACTGTGCGGCCTTAGCGCCGGGCTTGGGCTTGCCTTTGCAATGATTGAATTCTTCTATCTGTTTCATGCCCGGCAGCAGGATTTCTATTACAGTCTTCCTGTGAAGAAAAGCACCATATTCTTAAGCAGGTATGTGCACGGGCTTTGCCAGTTCCTGGCGCCGCTTCTGCTGACCCAGATTGTCCTTGGGGTATATGAGGCTGTGAACAGCCAGAATTTTGCGGCCTGTGCAGGGGCCTATGTGGGAAGAAGCATTGGCAGCGCCCTGCTGGTGTTTCTGGTCTTTTACCATACGGGAATCTTTGCCGTGGTCATAGCGGGAAGGGTGATTACTGCTGTGGCGGCGGCAGCAGTGTTTCTGTTTTATTTTCAAGTGGTGATACAGGATATTTTCTATGGATATGTAAAGGAGTTCTACCGGCATTTCTATCGGAGTCCCCTTCTGGAAGAAGCACAGGAGCTGCTGGTTCCTCTGAACCTTGCAAAAAGGCTGATGGGGACGGGCCTTTATGACTGGCAGGAGGTGTGGGAGTATCTGCCGGAAGGAAAGGCGGTCTGTGCGGCGGTTCTCTGGGCGGGAATCTTTCTGGCGCTGTCGGTTCCGGCGCACAGGAGCCGGAGAACAGAACGGACGGGGCGTGCGTTTACCTGTGTTCTGGCAGAGCGCGCCATCCAGGCGGCGGTTTCCCTGTCTGGGGGAATGGGGCTTGGAATCCTTCTGATGGATGTGACCGGGACGGCAGAATATGGTGCGGCGACTGCGGTGCTGCTCGGTGTCAGCGGTATGGCAGGCGCCTGCGGCATCCATCTGCTGACGGAGTGTCTTGTGCGGATGCCGGGAACCGCCTTTGGGCGGAGAAGATGGCAGATGTGCGGGGCGGGTGTGTGTGCATTTGCAGTGGGATGCATTTTTCTGGGAAATAAGGCAGGGTTTGACGGATATCTGCCAGAGAGAGCCAGCGTGGAAGAGGTGGCTGTGAGTGTAGGCGGCATTGACATGAAACAGAAACAGTTTGTCCGCGGGGAAGACGGGGATGATTCTGTGGCAGAAGAGCGGCTGCTCTGGTATTCGCTGGCAGAGGAGGAGAGTATCGATGCAGGGCTGGCATGGATAGAGGAAGTGCTTGCCGGGATGGGGGACGGTCCGGGTGCAGATCAGCTTACATCGGCGACGGTGTGCTGCCATTTAAAGGATGGAAGCAGATGCTACAGGCGTTACCCTCTGGACCAGAGGGCTCTGGATTCCTTTGCCCAGGTCTATGAGACGAAAGAGTATAAGAAACGTGCATATCCTCTGGCGGAAGCGGCAGACTTGAAAAAAGCCCAGATCCTATGGACGGACGGGGTGACGGAAACAGCGGTGAAGCTGTCCGCCCAGGAAAAAGAGAACTTCCTTGCCGCATATAAGGAAGACGTGGCGGATCTTAAGATGGATATGCTGAAAACCGCATTTCCTGCGGGGGCTGTGGAGATTACCTCAGAGGTGGATGGAATCTATCTGGAGGCAATGATTTACCCCTTCTTTCGGCGGACCTGCCGTGTGCTTGAAAATGCCGGGACTGACGTGGGAAAATCTCTTACGGATTACCGGATTGTAGCGCTGAAAGTACAGACTCAGCAGCCTGTACCACAGGGAGTGACCGGGGGCGTGACGATGCAGTTCTTCGATGAGGAGAACGACATTGCAGAATGGAGCGGGAAGCTGATCTCGGAAAAACTGGCGGTACAGCCGGTATTGTGTCCTGTGGATCCTTCTATGCGGGCGGAAGCGGAAGTCGAGGAAGAAGGGACAGGAGCGTCCGTGGTTGTAGACTGTTTCCTCTATTAACCTGGATGTAGCCCCCTGCGAGAAAGTTTCGTCCAGAGAGGAATCCGGAAAAAGATAATGATAAGGTATGCATGAAAGAAGGAGATGGAAATGACAGGAATGTGCATGAATGACAGTGGGAATAACCGGAAGACAGAAGAAGCGGAAATCCTGATCATAGGTGCAGCCATCATAGACGTGCTCGTGCGTCCGGCAGGAGAAGAGGTATTTCGGACAGGCTCTTTTCCGGCAGAGGAGATCCGCATGTCAGTGGGGGCGGATGCCTTGAATGAGGCCACGGTCCTTGCCCGTCTCGGAAAGAAGGTAAAACTTGTGACGGTGATCGGAGACGATCAGGCGGGAAGGTATCTTCTGGAACACTTAAGGCAGGAAGGAATTCTTCTTGTGGACGGCTGTATCCGTAAAGGTCTGGTGACAGGCATCAATGTGGTGCTGGTGTCGCCGGACGGAAAGCGCAGTTTTCTTACCAATGCCAGAGGGAGCCTCCGGAAGCTGGTTCTTCAGGATATCCCTCTGTCGTTTCCGGATCCGGTGAAGATCGTCTGCTTTGCCAGCATCTTCGTATTTCCCCAGATTGGAGCAGAAGAACTTCGATGCATTTTTGCACAGGCAAAGAGGCAGAATAAGATCGTGTGTGCGGATATGACAAAATGTAAGAATAAAGAGACCTTAGAAGACATGGCGGAGGCATTTTCTTATATTGACTACTTATTTCCAAACGATGAGGAGGCGATGCTGCTGACCGGCAAGGAGACGGCGGCCCTGGCGGCAGAAGCGATTCTGGAAACAGGTGTGGGAAATGTGATAGTAAAGTGCGGCAGGGAAGGCTGTCTTGTGAGGAACCGGAAAGAATCTTATCTGGTGCCTGCAAAAGAAGGGGTCCTGTGCAGGGATACAACGGGTGCAGGGGACAGCTTTGCGGCGGGATTTATTTACGCATTGTCGAAAGGGTTAAGCTTACGGGAATGTGCAGAATACGGGAATGAATGCGGCGCCAGGGCGGTGGCTGTGACGGGTGCGACAGAATGGATCTTAAGGAGGGAAGATGAAATTACTGATTGTAGAAGATGATATGGATCTGAGGGAAGGATTATCCTTTTCTTTTTCTGGCGACGGATATGAGGTGACAGAGACGGGAACGAAAAAGGAAGGGCTTAAGGCCATTGCAAAAGGCGGCTGTGACCTGGTCCTTCTCGACTGTAATCTGCCGGACGGAACAGGTTTTGAACTCTGCAGAGAGGTGCGCAGTTACAGTAATGTTCCCATCATCATGCTGACTGCCAGGGATACGGAAATGGACGAGATCAAGGCTCTGGAATTAGGGGTAAACGACTACTTGTCAAAACCATTTTCCCTTGGTGTATTAAAGGCCAGAATGAAGCGGATCCTGCAGGAAAAAACGGAGGCTGCGAAGATTGCTTCCGGTTCCTTAACCATAGATCCGGGGAGCTGCAAGGTGTATCAACACGGAGAGGAAATTCCGCTCAGTAAAATAGAATACCGTCTGCTTCTGTATCTGATGGAAAACAAGAACCACATCCTTTCCAAAGAACAGATCTTAGAGAAGATATGGGACAGTGACGGAAAATACGTGGATCAGAATACCGTCTCTGTTAACATCAGCAGGCTGCGGGCAAAAATAGAAGAGGATAGTTCGAAGCCTTCACGGATCAGAACCGTACATGGAATCGGATATATCTGGAAGGAATAAAATCATGTGGATTACAGTTACTTTATTCGTACTCTTATGTCTGGCGGTCAGCTATGGTATCTGTCAGAAGAGAAGGACCTACCGCATGATCGACCGTCTGCTGGACAGTGTATTAAGCCAGGAAATGATTCCATATTCTGATCTGGAAGAAGGGGAATATTCTGCTCTGGTCAGTAAGATCAGGCAGATACAGGAAGTGCTTGATGGCCATGTAAAGAGCGCCGGAAAAGAAAAAGAACAGGTGAAGAGCCTGGTGTCCAATATGTCCCACCAGCTGAAAACCCCTCTTGCAAACCTTTCCCTTTATGCGGATATTTTTGAAAAGGGGGAGATTTCACCAAAGCAGAGAAGAGAATTTGCGGATAAAATGCACAGACAGGTGGAAAAGCTGAACTGGATTGTGGATTCTCTGTCTAAGATGGTGAAACTGGAACAGAATATTGATGGATTTGAAGTAACAGAAACAAAGATCCAACAGACCATTTTAGATGCAATTGACACGGTTTATGAAAAACTGGAGAAAAAAGAAATCTGTCTGACCATGGAGCCTTTTGAGGACAGGCCGTTATATCACAACCGCAGGTGGACGGCAGAGGTGTTTGTAAATCTACTGGAAAATGCGGTCAAATACACAGAACGAGGCGGCCTCATTTCCATTCGTGTAAGAACCTATGAAATGTATACGGAAATCCAGTTTTCGGACAATGGACGGGGAATCCGGCGAGAAGAGCTGACAGATATTTTTCAGCGGTTTTACAGGAGCCCGGAAGTGGAGAACATGGAAGGTTCCGGCATTGGCCTGTATCTGTCTGATCTGATACTGGAAAAAGAGAAGGGGTATCTGACGGCAGATTCCGAATACGGAAAGGGAAGCTGCTTCTCGGTGTTCTTACAAAACTGTAAGAACTAATCATCCGTTTGTAAAGAAATTGCAAGATACGGAAGCTATACTGAACGTATCAGGAAAAAAGGAGCGATAACGGATGAGTATATTAGAATTGCACAATGTAGAAAAAATATACGGAGAGAAAGAAAATCAGGTGTATGCGCTGCGGGATATCAGCCTTCAGGTGGAAGAAGGTGAGTTTGCGGCCATCGTAGGCACGTCCGGTTCCGGCAAGTCTACACTGCTTCATATCATCGGCGGTCTGGACAATCCCACGAAAGGGAAGATTTTTGTGAAAAACAGAGAGATTGCTTCTCTGTCCAGAAAAGAACTGACCATTTTCCGCAGAAGAAATATTGGTTTTGTATTTCAGAATTACAGCCTGATGCCGGTACTGAACGTGTATGACAATGTGGCCCTGCCTGTCACATTTGACCGGGGACGGCATCTGAACCGGAAATATATCGAAGAACTGCTTCGGGAACTGGGAATCTGGGAGAAACGAAAAAAATATCCCCATGAATTATCCGGCGGCCAGCAGCAGAGAACAGCCATTGCAAGGGCGCTGGTCAATAAACCCCATATACTGCTCTGTGACGAACCCACGGGTAATCTGGATTCCGCTACCACCATAGAGGTGATGGGATTATTAAAAGCAAGCTGCCGGAAGTATCAGCAGACGATTCTTATGGTCACTCATAACGAAGCCATTGCACAGACCTGCGACAGGGTGATCCGTATAGAAGACGGACGGATTGTCACTGGAAAAAGAAAGTTTCCGGTAAAAGGCGGTGATGCCTTATGTTAAAACTGGCATGGAAATATATGCGGTATTATAGAAGCCAGACTCTGGCGATTCTTGCAAGTATCGTTTTAACAGCGGCGCTGCTTGCAGGAATCAGTTCTCTGATATACAGCAGCCAGAAAAGCGATCTGGCAAACAGCCAGACCATTTATGGAGACTGGCATTACTATGTGGAAGCGGATGAGGAATTGTATGAATCCATACACAGCGGTGAGACGGGGAATGGATATGATCTGAAACAATGCGGAAAGATGGAAATCCGGGATGTGGTTTCAGAAGAATTTGTTATCCGTTTTATCCAGACAGACGCTGCTTACCGTCAGATGGCGCACCGAGATCTCCTGGAGGGGACGTTCCCGGAGAAGGAAAATGAGATTGCGGCAGATGGATTCGTCCTTAGCAGCCTTGGATTTTCCGGAAATCCCGGTGATTCCATTCAGATCGGAGGACGGGATTATGTCGTGACAGGAATTCTGAAAAGCCGGTGGGCGGCAGATGCAGGAGAGATGGAGATCTTTGTCAGTGATACATTTCAAACAGAAGAAGCAGAGGGCGCTCAGACATTAGGCAGCTCTGCTGTGAAGCCCGGAAGGGAGCAGTTTTTATATCTGAGATTCGATGAGGAGGAGAAGCTGTATCGGCAGCTGGATGCCTTTCTGAACGCTTATCGGCTGGATGCAGAGTCTGTCGTGGGAAATGATGAGGTAACCAGGTATCTTGGCGGCGAAGCGCCTGCCGGTATTTACGAGATTATAAAATTTGGCCTGACAGACGAAGAAGGCAATCTTACCTATATCCTGTTGAAACTGCAGAGTGACTATAACCTGGCTTACAACGGAATGATCGGTTTCCTGTGCCTGTTCAGCCTTTTTGTAGTATACAGCGTATTCAGTATCTCGGTGTCCAGGAGGACTTCGGAGTATGGAATGCTTAAGACCCTGGGGATCAGCGGGAGGCAGATTGGAGGAACACTGCTTCTGGAGCTTTGGATGTTGTTTTTCCTTGGGTATCCGCTGGGATGCTTAGCTGGAAACGGGATTGTGAGTCTGGTCTGTCAGAAGGTGTCATGGTCTGCCATGATATCCGGCTTTGTATTTCTGCTGATCTCACTGGCGGCCGTAGCGTGGATGGTAGTCCGCTCTCAGAGAAAGTATTCCTTGAAAGAAGCAATGAGCGGAGACACTTCATTTACGAAAAAAAGAAAAATATATGCACTGCATCCGGTTCCAATGGCAGGGGTGGTGGTACGGAAATTTATGTTTGCCAATAAAAAGAAAGTGACGGGAATTCTTATATCCTTATCAGTGGGAGGCTGTATCTTCCTATGTACGACTTACATGGTGGAAAATCTGAAGATTCATGCAGAACTTTCGTTGAAATCCGATGACGGACTTGGCTCGGAATACCGGATCTCACTGAAATCCTGTTCCCTCATCGACACGATCCCGGAAGCGGTGGCGGATCAGATTCAGAGTATGCCGGAAACGGAACATGTCTATGCTACAAAGTATACGTTAAGCGAGATGATTCAGATAGAAGAATTAGAATGGGAGCACTATTTTGACCAGCAGAATCAGGTCTTATCTTTTCAGCAGAGATTTGGCGGTATCTGCGTCCGGCAGGACGATGGAACCTACAGGATTAAATACGATATGTACGGCTATGACCAGGAACTTCTGGAACAGCTTGGAGATTTTATTCTGGAAGGGGAGATTGACCCGGAAGAAATGAAGACCCGGAACCAGATTGCCGCAGTGGCTAATATGGATGGTCAGGGAAATTATTCCTTTTACGGAAAGAAACCGGGGGATACCGTTACCCTGCGTGTTCCCAGAACAGATGGATATACCGATGAACTGCTGGACTTCCAGGGGAATGAGGAATGTTACATCGAACAGGAATTTGAGATTGCCGCAATCGTAAGCCGCACGCTGGCCAGGGAGCAGGAGTTCCTGAATTCGGATGTGTGGGATGACAGTCCCAGTGTCATCATGACCAATGAGCAGATGAAAGATTATTTTGGTATCACCGGTTATCACTTGATCCATGCATCGCCGGCAGAAGGCATGGAGCCAGAAAAAGTGACGAACCAGTTATTACAGGCGATCCGGGATGTCCCTAAAGCGGTATTGCAGGATTATTCGGCAGCAATCGAGACACAGAAGAACTACCTGAAACAACAGCAGATCTTCTTTTCCGGCATTGCAGTGATTCTCCTGGTTATCAGTCTGTTCCATATTGTAAACAGTATGAACCACACCATTTTTGCAAGGAGAAGGGAATACGGGATTATCCGGGCCATGGGGATTACAGACAGCGGATTTTATCGGATGATCTTGCAGACCGGGATTCTGTATGGAGTATTGGCGGATGTGTTTATTTTCCTGATCTACCATCTTGTTCTCCGCAGAGTGATGGATTATTATATGACGCATATCGTGCAGTTTTTACACCTGACGGCGGACGTTCCGAATCTGGTTCTGATGGGAATTATGGGATTAAACGTGGTGATTGCAGTGGGGGCAGTAATGTTCCCGGCCTGGAAGCTGGTGAGAGAAAATATGATCAGTCAGATTACACAGTAAAACCGGAGCAAATCGTAGTAAAGGAAAAGGAGAAGCATGCCATGGCATATTCACATGAAATCATCCTGCCCAATGACGATATTCCTTTCAAGATGTTTATTTTCGAGGGAAAGGACGGCAATTATGTACGGGAGAAACACTGGCACAGGTCGATTGAGATCTTTGCCGTGTTTGAGGGCGGCCTGGAATTCTATATCGACGAGGTGCAGTATCCGCTGAAACCGGGGGAATTCATGCTGGTGAACTCAAATGAGATTCACTCCGTCTTTTCGCCCAAACCCAACCGCACGGTAGTGCTGCAGATCCCTCTGGCTACCTTTGAAAAATACTACACGGACGAGAAATTTATCTATTTTTCCCACAGTTCCAGGCTTCATGATGAAGAGGTCATGAAGCTGGTCCGGGAGATGTACTATGTATACTGTGAGAAGCCATGGGGGTATGAACTGAGGGTACAGAGCCAGTTTTATATGCTTCTGTATATTCTTGTGACAAAGTACCGGAAGACGGATGTTAATGAGAATGTAATCCGAAATAACCGGAAATTAGACAGGCTTTCCCGGATCACGGCTTACATGAAGGAAAACTATCGGGAGGATATTTCGCTGGAGAGCCTGGCGGAGATCTTCGGGTATTCGCCCACCTATCTGTCCAGGATGTTTCAGAAGTATGCGAAGACAAATTACAAGGCGTGTTTAGATGATATCCGGCTTGAGCATGCGGTGAAGGATCTTGCGGATACCAGGCTTCCCATTGGAGAGATTGTACAGAAAAACGGGTTTGCGAATGGGAAGGCTTTTGTGAAGGTATTCCGGAAGAGGTATGGCATGCTGCCGAATGAATATCGTAAAACCATCCAGTCATAAGGGGATGAGGTCAGAAGAAGTATGATTTCTTCTGACCTCATCCTTTTTCTAATAGATTCTGCCTGTATCCGGCAATGATTCATAGAAAGAATTCTTACAATATAAGCCAGATAAAATAAGTAAGTCAGATAAAATAAGTCAGATAACGTTATGATTCGGAACTATACGACACGGGAAATTGACAAAAATATAGGGGGAGACTGTCCGAAAACTAATAAGTTGATG
>CAJULU010000067.1 GCA_910587575.1 uncultured Dorea sp. | reverse complement strand
CGGACGATGGGGCTATCCCGTGAAAAGACTGGAACGCCCTGTTAAATGCAGTCGGGGAACGGTAGCCGTACTTCTCTGCAATATCAATGATCCGTTCATCCCCACCCTGCAGGTCGACTGCCGCTAAAGACATCTTTCTTCTTCGGACATATTCTGCCAGAGTGATTCCCGCCATATAAGTAAACATCCTCTGGTAGTGGTAAGCGGAGCAGCAGGCAATCCGCCCGAGCTGTTCATAGTCAATTTCACCTGTCAAATGTTCCTCGATATAATCCATGCTCTGGTTTAGTCTGTAGGCCCATTCCATAAGATCCCTCCTTTTCGCATATATTATGCCTAATACCAATCTGCCTTTATCATTATAAGGCTTCTGCTTTCATTTTTCCTCTCTTTCCTTGCACAAAAAAGAGAGCCGATGCTGCGTTGGTTTCCCGTCCCTCTTACCTCTGAGGGACAAATTTTTCACATTGCTTTCACCAGACATCTCTTCTGAAAAAATGCAACCCCCAGCCTGCCTACATTCTGATATCCATCGCACTCTGCCTTTTTTGCATATTGTTTCTTCTGAATCTGTGCAAGCGCTTCTTCGCAGTCACTCTCCATCTGATCTTCCTCATAAGACCGCTTTGCCTCCAGGACAACAGCTCTGCGGTTTTTCCGGTCTTTTATAACAATATCAGAGCGCCCCAGTCCATATTCATAATTGGATTCCACGCGATATCCTGCGTTAGAGAACAGACCAGTCAGAAATGCATGGTAGAAGCTTTCAGCATAATCATGATAACTGATGGTGTCAAACAACAGATCTGAAATCAATTCAGTCAGCTGCCTGGCATCCGTTTCCCATAACGCCGCAAATAATTCCCTCCGGTCCTTTTGTGCGGTAGTTTTCATCAACCAGGTTCTGACACTTTTCTTAAAAATACCCAGAACCTCCTTGTTGGGAATTTTCAACGCATATCGGTCTGGAAACATCTGCAGATCCGGAATCTCCTCCGGACGCATCCTTGTCAGGTAGCCTGTCAGATACAGCAGGCTCCATAGATTTTCTTCTGATCCCTCCAGAACATCATAGGTGAGATTTTCCTCAATGGGTTCTACGATATATCCCCCTGCAAGCAATGTCTCATACTTGTCATTTACGTCAAAATCCGTTCGTTTTAAAAAATTACGAATGATAGCATTATCGCTCGTATTTTCCCAGAAATTTTCAGGCTTTGAGTCCGGATTCAAGAGCAGATTCTGTACATAGTTCATGACATCCCAGGGGCAGTAAACGTCGAAATCACCGAAATGATATCCGTTATACCACTCCTTAATCTCAGCCGCATAAGACGTAAGTCCTGTTTCCAGAAGCAGACGGTTCACTTCGTCCTGAGTAAAGCCAAAGTATTCGTTTAACTGCGTATCGGAAATAGTATCCGATACAAAATTATTCGTTCCAGTGAAAATGCTTTCTTTTGCAATCCGAAGACAGCCTGTGATCACTGCAAGCTCTAATGAATCATTGTCTTTCATCACCTGCATGATCCCCTTTATTGCATCCAGCATTTCCGAATAATACCCTTTTTCGCTTGCTTTCGCCAGAGGAACATCATATTCATCTATGAGCAGAATCACGGGCTTTTCGTAGTATAATTCCATAAGCCGGGTCAGTTTCAGCAAACTGTTTTTAATATCCTTCAGATCCGATTTCTCCGCTGCTATCCTGTAAAACTGCTCTTGGTCCAGGGGATGAATCCGCTCACTTTCTGCCAGATAAATGTGCTTTTTGTAAAGCTCTGCAATGACTGATACAAGCTGTGCATATGCACTGGAAAAGTTCAGTCCGTCCACACTTCGGAATGTCAGAAATAATGTGGGATATTGATTCATCCAGTGCCTTAAGAGTTCCTCATTTTCCATAACGGAAAGCCCGGCAAATAAATGTCTGCTATTCTTTTGTATATCAAAAAATTCTGACAGCATACTCATACAAAGTGTTTTTCCGAAACGGCGGGGCCGTGTGATTAACGTTGCCTTTGTACTCTGTGTTTTCAGCAGCTGCACGATCAGACCGGATTTATCAACAAAATAGCTGCCTTTCCTTCGAATCTCATGAAAATTCGAGATTCCGACAGGGATATTTATGGCTTCCATAGGCGTCCTCCTTTTATTATCATAAAGTATAGCAAATATATACAAAGGCTACAATACGTTATAAATGTTTGGAAGAAAATGCGGGAAACCTTTTACAAACCGGCTTCCCGCATTATTTTCCTCTTTCTTACATCGCCCGCACTGCCCCTGTCAGTTCCCGTACATCTTCCATCTGGTTCTCCCGCAGATATGCCTCAATCCCTTCCACGATCTCCATCGTCACCGCCGGATTATGGAAATTCGCCGTCCCCACCGACACAGCGCTGGCCCCTGCCAGCATCATCTCAATGGCGTCCTCCGCACACGCAATCCCGCCCATGCCGATGACCGGAATCTTCACCGCCTGTGCCGCCTGATAGACCATCCGCACGGCAATGGGGTGAATCCCAGGCCCGGACACACCTCCGGTCTGGTTCGCCAGAGCAAATGTCCTTCTGCGGATATCAATCTTCATCCCGGTCAGGGTATTGATCAGCGACACCACGTCAGCGCCTCCTGCCTCCACGGCCTTCGCCATCTCGGCAATGTCGGTCACATTCGGGCTAAGTTTCATAATCACCGGCTGTTTCGCATACTTCTTAACCGCTCTGGTAATATCCTCCGCCGCTTTGGGGTTCTGCCCGAAAGCGATTCCCCCTTCTTTCACATTAGGACAGGAGATATTGATCTCCAGCATGTCCACATCCTCGTCTCCCAGACGTTCCACCACCTTACAGTAGTCTTCCTCCGATTTCCCGCATACATTGACAATGATCCTGGTATCATATTTCCGGAGAAAGGGAATGTCCCGCTTACAGAACAGTTCAATCCCCGGATTCTGAAGCCCGATTGCATTCATCATGCCTCCCCAGGTCTCCGCCACTCTGGGCGTGGGATTCCCGGGCCAGGCAACGCTTGATACTCCCTTGGTCGTAACGGCTCCCAGCCTGTTCAGATCAACGAAATCCGCATATTCCGCTCCGGAACCAAAAGTCCCTGAAGCTACGGTCACAGGATTCTTCCACTCTGTTCCCGCTATATTCACCTTCATATTCATCAGATCTCCACCTCCGTCGCTAAGAATACCGGCCCATCCTTGCAGATCCGGGTGTTATGCACATTCGTATGATGATCCCGCTCCTTCGTCCGGCACACACATCCCAGGCAGGCCCCGATCCCGCAGGCCATCCTTTCCTCCAGAGACAGATAGCATGCAATCTTTTTTTCTCCGGCATACTCCTTGATTGCCCGCAGCATTGGAGTCGGGCCACAGGCAAAGATCATATCCGCTTCCAGACCATTTTTTTGTATAGCATGCAATACATTCCCCCTGGTTCCTACGCTCCCGTCTTCCGTGGAAATGTAAAGTTCTCCGTTTTGTTCGAACTCTTCCTTCAGAAACGTCTGCGAATCCCGATATCCAACCACAATCTGCTTCTTCACACATACGACCTGTTTCGCCAGTTCCAGAATGGGGGGGACGCCGATACCGCCTCCCATCAGAAACACACGCTTTCCCTGCGCTTCCTCCAGAGGGAAACCATTTCCCAATGGCCCGACCAGCAGAATCCTGTCACCTGCACGCAGTCTCGAAAACTGTGCGGTTCCTGTATGTTCTCCCGTCACACGGTACACCACCCGCAGCCTTTCCCCCGCCTTGTCAATCTCACAGATACTGATCGGTCTTGGAAGCAGCCGGCTTGGATCATCGGTATACAGGGACAAAAACTGCCCTGGCCTGGCCTTCCTGGAAGCCTCGGTCCGTATCCACATACTGCAGATACCGTCTGCCAGGAATTCCTGGGCTGCTACTTCTGCCATCTCTTTCTTCCTCTCTGCCATCTCTTCCTCCTGTCATTCTCTCGGTTACTGGTCATTCTCTCTATACCGGTCACCGGTTTACCCCAGCTGAACCGCATCTCTGATATCCGCAATCATATCTTCCACCGCCGCCCTGGATGCCTGGGCAAATGCTTCTGCCCCATACTTCCCATACTTCTCCTGCTTATAGGCCGCAATAATCCCCCGGGAAGAATTCACAATGGCGCCCAGCCCGTCCTCATTGAAGAAATGTGCCAGATCCTTCCCCTTTCCTCCCT
Source organism: uncultured Dorea sp. (assembly GCA_910587575.1). GTDB lineage: Bacteria > Bacillota > Clostridia > Lachnospirales > Lachnospiraceae > Sporofaciens. The sequence goes on along the minus strand of CAJULU010000067.1, from coordinate 16,003 downwards.
GTGCGCCATAACCCGGCACAAGGATATACGCTTTCGGCATGATCTTTCTGAGAACCTTCCCCATCTCCGGATAGGTTGCGCCTACGACTGCGCCCACATAGCTGTATTCCTCTCCCATCAGTTCCTCTCCCCAGGCGGCAACTTTTGCGCCCACCAGTTCATACAGAGGCTTTCCGTCAATCAGCTGATCCTGGAACTCTCCGCTGGAGGGGTTGGACGTCTTAACCAGCACAAAGATTCCTTTCTTCTCTTCCCTGCATACTTTAAGAAATGGATTCACCCCGTCAGAACCCAGATAGGGATTGACGGTCGCAAAATCCTCATCAAAGGGTACATAAGATCTTCCCCCCACCTTAATTCGTCCCAGATGTCCCACCGCATACGCCGCTGAGGTGGAGCCGATATCGCCCCGCTTGACGTCTCCGATCACCACAAGCCCTTTCTCCTTACAGTAATCCACCGTCTTTTTGAAAGCGCCAAGCCCCGGAATCCCGAACTGCTCATACATGGCGATCTGTGGTTTCACTGCCGGAATCAGATCATACGTCTGGTCAACAATGGCTTTATTAAACTGCCAGATGGCTTCCGCCGCTCCCTCAAGCGTCTCCCCATATTCCTGGAAAGCCTTTTTCTGTACCTGCTCCGGCACATAATCCAGCATGGGATCCAGCCCCACGACAATGGGCGCCCTGGTCTTCTTAATATTTTCCACTAATTTATTAATCATATACTTGTCCTCCTAATTTGTCTTTCCAGTCTCCCGTCCGCATTCTGCAAAGTCAGCATTTCCCCTGGTTCCCTAGTACATCATATACAACCTTGCCGTCCACAAGGGTACACACCACCTCACCCGTCACTTCAAACCCGTCAAAGGGCGTATTCTTCCCCTTTGAGACAAAGATATTCTTATCAATCCGATAGGTCCTTGACGGGTCAAAGACTGTAATGTCCGCCGCCTTTCCCGCCGACACGCTGCCTCTGTCCTCAAGTCCCAGAATCTTCGCCGGATTGTAACTCATCTTCTCCGCCATGTCCATAATACTTAAAACTCCTGTCTTCACCAGTGAAGTGAACGTAAGCGCCGCAGAAGTCTCAAGCCCCACGATTCCAAACGCAGCCTCTGCCATGGATCTGTCCTTCTCCTCACTGGAATGGGGTGCATGATCCGTTGCAATCACATCCATCACGCCCTCTTTCAGCCCCTGACGCAATGCCTCTACGTCTTCTCTGGTACGGAGCGGCGGATTCATCTTGAAATTCCCGTCATCCTCCTTAATGTCATCCGAACTCAGGATGAAATGATGGGGGCATACTTCTCCGGTTACAGGAAGTCCCTCTTCTTTGGCCATGCGCACCATCTTCACACTGTCTGCCGTCGAGCAGTGACAGAGATGAAGCCGTACCCCGGTCTCTTTCGCAAGCAGAATATCCCGGGCAGTGATCACGTCCTCCACAGAATTCGTAATCCCTTTCAGTCCCAGGCGTCTGGCGTTCTCATCCGCATTCATCACCCCATGCTCTACCAGCGTCTGGTCCTCACAGTGGGCGAACACAGAGATGCCGCACTCCCTGGCCACTTTCATTCCCTGGCGGTAAAGGGATGCATTCATAACCGACTTCCCGTCTTCGCTGACGGCATGGCAGCCTTCTGCAGCCATTCCCGGAATATCCGCCAGTTCTTCCCCTTTCTGACCCTTTGTTACCGCACCAAGCTGAATCACATGTGCCAGGGACTCCCCCTTTGCCCGTTCATGCACACTGGCAACCTTACTGCGGTCATCCATGACCGGCTTCGTGTTCGGCATGGCACATACCGTCGTCACCCCGCCTTTCACCGCTGCCCTTCCCCCTGTTGAGAGCGTCTCCTTGTATTCAAGCCCGGGATCCCTGAGATGTACATGCAGATCAATCAGTCCCGGCAGCACATAGCAGCCTTCTGCATGGATCACACGATCCGCATCTGCCTCGATACGTTCTGCCACTTCTCTGATTCTTCCATCCTCCACAAGCACATCATAACATCCATCCTTCCCGGTAAGCGGGTCAACAACATGTCCTCCCTGAATTAAAATCATCCTATCCCCTGTCCTTTCCCTGATTCTTTCTTTACTGCACCTGTATCCTATTCTATCATACCGGACAAAAAAAGGGAATGCCCAATCACATTCCCTACATCTGCCCCTTCAGCACTTCAACCGCTTTATCTAACTGATTATCCGCCTCCGGATTCTCCTCGTTCTTCTCATACTCTACCTCCACGTCCGGGGTAATTCCCTTGCCATGGATATTTCTCCCCTTCGGCGTAAAATATTCGGCAATGGTCAGCTTCACACTGGTTCCGTCCTTCAGGTCAAAGATCTGCTGCACTACGCCCTTGCCGTAAGACTGAGTCCCTACAATCGTACCGGCTCCGTAATCCTGGACTGCTCCGGCATAAATCTCCGATGCACTGGCGCTGTTTCCATTCATCAGCACTGCCAGCGGCAGATTGAACTGATGCTCATCATCCGACCGCCTCTCATCCTTATTCCCTTCTTTATCCTTCGTATAGACAAGCATCCCTTCCGGCAGCATCAGATCCAGCATCTCACATACTGTACTCAGATTTCCGCCAGGGTTATTCCTAAGATCCACCACAAGCCCCTTCATTCCCTGGTTCTCAAGATCCTCCAGAGCCTGTTTATACTGGTCATAGGTCACAAGATCGAATTCGGATACAGCGATATACCCGATTCCCCCATCCAGCATCCGGTGTGCAACCGTCTCAGCCTGAATGGTATTCCTCACCGCCGTTACCGTGACCTCCTCCCGTTCATCGCCGCGGTACACGGTCAGTTCAACCTCCGTTCCTTTCTCCCCCTTGATATGGGACACCACTTCCGACAGATCCTTGCCCGTCACTTCAAAGTCTTCCACTTTATACAGGATATCATTATCCATAAGTCCCGCATCCATGGCAGGCGACCCCTCGTAAATCCGTACCAGCGTCACGATTCCTGTATCAATATCCTTACTCAGCACAGCGCCGATTCCGTCATACTCGCCTTCCGTTGTCTCAATCATGGCCTTTGTCTCTTCTTCGTCATAGTACACAGAGTAAGGATCATTCAGTCCGCTGATATATCCCTTGTAAATGCCTTCCCTCAGATCTTCCTCTTTCACATCGCCCATATACGTCTGATCAATGAGCTGCCGCAGCGTGCCAAGTTTCCCGGAGGCGTTGTCAGCAGCCTTCTCCCGGCTGTGTGCCCTAAGCCCGCAGGACACCAGCCCTGCAACTAACAATATAGCAAGGGCGCCGCAAAGCGCCCCCTGTATAAAACTCTTCTTATTCTTCATCTGCCCTCAACCTTTTCGTCATGATACCTCTACAGATAACTGCGCGGATTTACCGGGGATCCGTTCTGCATAACCTGGAAATGAAGATGTGGACCCGTTGACTGTCCGGTAGAACCCACTGCCGCAATATTCTGTCCTTTGCTCACACTCTGTCCTTCCGACACATACAGCGCACTGGCATGCATATAATATGTCTGCAGACCGTTTCCATGGTCAATCACAACCCAGTTACCCGCAGTCGCACTGGATCTGGCAATCGTAACCTTTCCGGCCGCCGCCGCATAAATCGGCGTCCCCGTGGAAGCAGCAAAATCCATTCCCTTATGGTTATTGCCCGCTCCTGCAATCGGCGCCTCCCGCCATCCGAATTCACTGGAAATCCTCGAATATCCCGGACACGGATGGGTAAACATCCCGTTGCCTGAGACCACGGCCGCTCCTGCTCCCGCACCTGCATTGGCGCTGGCCGCCGCCAACCTTGCCTGCTCCTCCTGCTTACGGGCCGCCTCGGCTGCCGCTGCCTTTAACTGTTCCAGCTTCTCCTTTGTCGCACCCAGATCTGCACTGATCTTCTCAAGTTCTTCGGCCTTGCTCTCCAGGAGTTCGTTCAGTTCCTCCTGCTTCGCAATCAGACTGTTCTGCATACTCTCAAGTTCTGCATACTCTTCTTTCAGCGTCTTCTCCTGTTCCTCCACGGCCTTGACAATCTGCTGGAACTCCACCAGCATATCCCGGTCATACTGGGAGATTGTTGAAATGTACTCTGCATTGTTCAGGAATTCGCCGATACTCTTGGACTCGCACAGGATCTCAATAAACTGTGAGTTCCCGTTCTCATACATATACTTGATTCTCTTCTTCATGCTTTCGTACTGTTCGTTCTCGTCAACCTTCGCCTGGACCAGTTCTTCTTCCTTTGTACGGATCTCGGCTTCCTTTGCCTCAATCTCTGACTTCGTCTTATCCATCTCACTGACAATCCCGTTCAGCTGATTCTCAAGAGATGCCTTCTCCCCTTCTGCAGCTTTCTTCTGATTCTCCAGTTCTTCTGCTTTCTTCTCCGTCTCACTGATCTCCGAGGCATCTGCATGAACTGCCGTTCCAAGGCAAAGCGCCAATACCATCAGAAGACCGGCAGCTTTCTTTCTAAATATCATATGTCCCCTCCAGATATTTTATACATCATCCCTTATACTTTCAAATGCTTACGGATGGTAAAGAAACTTCCTACAAAACCGATTCCTACTCCAAGGGCAATTCCCACCGGAAGCAATGTCTTATAAACGTCAAACACAGGCAGGAAATCCACAATATTGTTCAGAAGGCTGAACTTGGTAAGAATATAGGTAACCGCCTTGTCATACATAAAATACAGCAGCACCAGCGGAATCAGCGCACCCACAACACCGATCAGCAGACCCTCGATAACGAACGGCGCCCGGACAAACCCGTCCTTTGCCCCGATATATTTCATGATCGCAATCTCCTCCCGCCTTACCGTAATACCCATGGTGACCGTATTGCTGATCAGGAACACGGACACCGCAAGCAGGATCGCAATGATCGTAACCGAAACATATCCCACCAGCTTATTGACACTGGTCAGCGTCTTGGCAACAATGTCTGACTTATGCACTTTGCGTACACCAGGCAGCTTTTCTGCAAATGCCACCACATCCTTCTGCTTCGACACATCTGCCATATAGACTTCATAGTTGTCGGAATTGCCAAGAGGATTATCTGACTTAAATCCGTCCGCAAGGTCTACAGAGTCTTTGAAATAATCGTCCTTGAATGTCTCCCAGGCTTTCTCGGCACTGACATAATTCACCTCAAGGACGCCTTCTGCATTCTTTAACTGCTCTCCGATCTTGTCCTTTGCCGCCTGTGTGGCATCTTCATTGAAAAATACGGTGATTGCAACACCTTCTTCTGCTTTCTTGACAATGTAATTGAAATTCACCACAATGGAAAAAAACAGGCCGAACAGGAAGATACAGGCTGACATGGTCGCAATGGACGCAATGGAAAACATCTTGTTTCTCCCTATGTTCTTAACCCCTTGTTTCATTGAATATCCGAATGTACTAATTCTCATTTTTATACCCACCTTTTTTCTCGTCGCTTACAATGACTCCCTTCTTCATTGTAACGACCCGCTTCTTCATTGCGTTCACAATCTCCTGGTTATGTGTCACCACCAGGACCGTCGTCCCTCTGTCATTGGCCTCCTCGAGAAGCTTCATGATCTCCCATGAATTTGTAGGGTCTAAGTTACCGGTCGGCTCATCCGCCAGAAGAAGCGCCGGTTCATTCACGATCGCCCGGGCGATGGCAACCCTCTGCTGCTCTCCTCCGGACAGTTCCTTGGGGAAGGACTTATACTTCTGGGCAAGCCCCACCAGTGACAGGGCAGCCGGAACCTTCTTCTTAATGATCCTTGTCGGCGTCTCTGTGACACGCTGTGCAAATGCAATATTATCATAAATATTCCTGTCTTTCAACAGTCGGAAATCCTGGAACACAACCCCGATTCCCCTCCGGTACATAGGAATCTTCCTGCGCTTCATCCGGTTTAAATTCTGTCCGTTGACAACGATGGACCCGGACGTGGGCGCAAGTTCCTTCATAATCAGACGGATCAGCGTGGACTTTCCAGAACCGCTGTCTCCTACTATAAATACAAATTCACCCTGTTCTACCTTCAGATTCACGCCGTTCAGGGCGGCAACCCCTTTTGAGTATTCTTTCGTTACTTCTCTTAATTCAATCATACTTTCCTCCTGGTGATTAATACTCCATCGATTCCATATATTTCATATACCGCACAACCATCAGTGCGATCTTGAACGTAATGGCGTCCTCAAACACCCGCAGATCAAGCCCTGTACTCTTCTGCAGCTTGTCAAGCCGGTACACCAGCGTGTTCCGATGGATATATAATTGTCTGGATGTCTCTGATACGTTCAGATTATTCTCAAAGAATTTATTGATTGTCGTCAACGTCTCCTCATCGAAGTCATCTGGAGACTTCCCCTCAAAAATCTCCCGTATGAACATCTTGCAAAGCGGAATCGGCAGCTGATAGATCAGACGGCCGATCCCCAGGGTACTGTACGCAATCACGCTTCTGTCCCCAAAGAAAATCTTGCCCACATCCAGTGCAAGCTTCGCCTCTTTGTACGACTTCGACACTTCCTTAATATCGTTCACAATCGTTCCGTATGCAATCAGAACCTCTTCCTCCCCCTCTTCCAGAAGAAGCGTATACAGGCTCTGCGCAGTCTTCTCCAATTCTGCATGACCGTCGGGCGGTTCTAATTCCTTTACAACAATAATGTTCTTCTCGTCAACCGCCGTCACAAAGTCCTTGGCCCGGTTTCCCAGAAGATTGCGTACATTATCAAGGGCATTGCTGTCCTTCTCATGCTTTGTCTCAATAATAAAGATAACACGTCTTACCTCAGTGTCAATATGTAATTTTTTGGCCCGGTTATAAATATCCACCAGCAGAAGGTTATCAAGCAGCAGATTCTTAATAAAATTATCCTTGTCAAACCGCTCTTTGTAGGCGATCAGCAGATTCTGGATCTGAAAGGTCACAATCTTGCCTACCATATATACGTCATCGCTGCCGCCATTGGCAAGAAGGATATATTCCAGCTGGTGTTCATCAAAAATCTTAAAATACTGATTCCCCTGTACTACCTGGCTGTCTGCCGGGGATTCAACAAATGCGACCACCTCTTCCTCATAATTGCGCTGTTCTGAAAATGTCGTTGCGAGAGATTTGCCGTCCGTGTCCATGACGCAGAAATCAATCCGGGTAATTCCTTTCAAGCCTTCAATCGTATTCTGAAGTATTTGATTAGATATCATATTCTATATCCTCCCCTCATTTCAATATGCATAATTCACAACAAAAAAAGGGCGTATCTGGTTATAATGCATATCACTAGACTCTATATTAATATATTTAGACAAAAAAATAAAGAGGAAATCATACATTTTTGTTGATTTCCTCATGTTTTAAGAAATTCTTTTGATTTGCAGACATATGCATAGTGACGAATACTTATCTGCGCTTACTTTTCTCAATCTCTTTTTTGAAAATAAATTTCACAAAAAACTGAGCAAGCCTGCACTGTCCGATACCGGTTCTTCCCACCGGTATGTTCTCTTTCCCCAGTCCAAGCCACATACGGGCATCCAGAAGGCTCTTATTCTTCACGATAAACTCCTCCTGCAGGGGGGACGTAAGGGCTGCAAGGATACAGTCCACCTCTCCGCCGTTGATGTCATTCACCAGCATATCATCCGCCCGGTTCAGGGCTGACACCTTGGCAAGTCCCACCACCTGGATACCGCTATAATTCCTCTGAAGATAGTCAAAGAACTTCTGCCCTTCCTCTTCAGACTCTACCAGAAGATAGATTCTCTTATGGTTCTTATGCAGATATCTCATATACATCCGCAGAAATACACGTCCTTCCGTCTCCTGAAGATACTTCCGGTCCGTAATGTCCGCTGCTTCCAGAATCGTCTTATCCCCTGCAAGAACCATGTCAAATCTGCAGACGTCTTCCTTAAGCTGTTCCATGCCGTCCATCTGCATCAGCCCGTTGACCGTGGCCATCTCCACCACATTCACCGGATCTGTCCCCATATACTCCATGGTCTTCTTCATCGCTTCTTTCGCTGAACAATTATCTATCCCTATATCCAAAACGCTAATCTTACTGTCCATATTCTCACCTGTCAATGATTATTACCAGCTTGTCGATTATAGCAAATGGATCTTTTCTTTTCAACCTTTATCATAAAATGTTCATACTAATTAATAAATTTAATATTTCTGTTACTTTTTTGTCAGGCGTTGTTCCGTTCTTTCTTCTTTTTCGTCATCATTCCGCCAATCCGTCCGGTTTCTTTGGATGAAAGGGAACGCCAGCCGTCTTTCATCACTCTGTCCAGAAGTCCTAATTCTTCAGCGATCTCGTATTTTAATTTTTCTTCCTGTGTCAGTTCCTCTAATCTGATGGGTTTGTCTTTCTTAGCTGCCATGGATATTCCCCTTTCCTGTGATTCATAAAATAGCTTCTGAATCAGTATTGACAGAAACAGACGGGAATATACAGGGGTATGAAAAGAACGGCGGGGCCTGGAAAGCCTCCGCCGTTCTTTTCATGACTGCCGGTTCCGTGACATAACGGGCGGATCAGTATCTTCCCGGCGCATCCGGGATAATGATTGCCGCCAGAATGTAGGCAAAGATACCGGTTCCGGTGAAAGCAAAGATTGCCAGCACCAGTCTGATTAAAGTCGCATCTACATTGAAATATTCTGCCACGCCTCCGCATACTCCGCAGATCATGCGGTTTTCTCTTGAACGATATAATTTTTTAGGTTCCATATTTTCTCCTCCATTCCCTCTTTATGATTCAGACTATTTAAAATCAATGATTACAGATCCGACCCCTCCTTCGACAGAGATGTCTTTGTCTGCATCATTACCGATATGCCGTTCTTTCCCAAGTCCCGAATAGGTATCGTCTCCACACATCACTTCTCCCACTCCGCACTGGATATTATAGTTGTATTCTTCCTCACGCCCCAGGGCAGTAAAGACGATACTTCCTACTCCGCAGTGGATGTCCGCCGAACTGCGGACATCTCCTGTTGCCGTAATGCTTCCTGCACCACATTCGAATTCCGCCTCATCCGCCTGGAACCGGTCCAGGTTCACTTCTCCGGCTCCGATCTCTACCGACAGCTCTCTGGTATAAATACTTCTCACATCCAGCGTTCCTGCCCCCATACTAAGAGACACTTCTTCAAAAGTCATCTCCTTTGGAATCTCGATCGTAATCGTCCCTCTTCCTATATTATTCACACCGGTAAACCGTTTCTTACTGGTAAGTTTTAACTCATTGCCTTCCATACGGCACTGAAATCCAAGCCCTTTGCTGAGATGATCCGTATCCACACGAATCTCACTGCCCTCTCCTTCCACAATCTCCACCTTCCCGGCAGCCAGATCCATGTCAATCTCTTTTACACCGGTATAAGTCTCGTGGATATTCTCTGCAGAAGGTCCCGAATCAGAACTTACCCATCCGATTCCATCGGGGAACCTGTCATACACCATATTCGTTGTCACTCCCATTGCCCATGCAATTGCACAGAATATAAATCCAATTATCACGACCACACCGCACACGATCCAGAAAATCTTCCATCCTCTTCTCATCTATACCACCGCCCTTCTCTGAAACGGCCTTCCCAGAACCCACACCATTCCCCGGAAAATTCCCGGAAGTACGATCATACAGATCCTTACGCTGGCTACCGTTGCCACTACTCCGATCACCGTCAGGATCATTCCGGTTCCGATCAGTGCAAATCCAACCGCAATCTGCGGCACCAGGCTTACCAGCCCGGCTATGAACACACACACACCGGCAAATGCAATTGCAATGGATGTAAGCACCAGGGAAGCAAACACCGCCAGAAGCGTAATTCCAAGTGCGAACACGACGGCAATCAAGGCAATTCCAACCGGAATGATAATCGGCGCACCCACGATCACGAGCATAATAATGAGAATGACCTTCAGTACACTGTTTGATCTCGGCGGCGTCTGTCCGTCACTGGTGTAGCCATGTCCCTGGTATCCCTCTTCCCCGTAACTGCCTCCGTGATCATTCCGGCTGTCATAACCCCGATACCCTCCGCTGTCATAACTGCCGTCCCAGGATCCACTCCCGTATCCGTTCTGCCCATACTGGTAACTGCTTTCCTGTTCACCTCTGCCTGCCGGCATATCCTTGTGGTCAAACCTGGAATCTGTGTAACCCGTCTCCGTAAATTCCCCATGCTCCCTGGCGAAACTTCCAAGATCAGCCTTAATGGTTGCCGCTACCTTCGCCGGGCTTTCCAGTTCCTCGACTACCTGCCGCTCATTCTCTTCTCCTGCATCATCAAAGTAATCATTATAAAATTTCATTGCGTCTCTTCGTTCCTCTATCGGAACATCCTGTAATAATGCGGCTAACTCTGTCATAAATTCTATGCGGTTCATACAGATATCCCTCCCTCAAACAAATCGTTAATCTTACTGGAATAATTCTTCCATTCTGTGCGGTACAGATCCATCTGTGCCGTGCCCTTCACCGTTATCTTATAATAACGCCGGTTCCGACCGTCAATCTGCCTGTCGTATACCTCCAGACACTCATCCTTCTGGAGCCTTCGCAGCACAGGGTATAACGTGGATTCCGATACTTCAATCGTCGTCCTGACGTCCTGGGTAATCTTGTATCCGTAGGTTCCTTCTTTCTCCCGGGATACGACCGCCAGTACGATAGCATCAAGGAGGGCTGCTCCGGTGTTGAATACCATGTTCTCACTCCTTTGCTTTAAATATAATAATATTTATCTGCTCATATTGTTTCGATACATATATTATATTTCGTATAATATGATTTGTCAACCCATATTATAAATTTTTTTATTCTGCTGCTTGCCTGTCTGTCTGCTCCGTGTTAAACTGAATATAATATGAAAACATATGATGTATGTTAAGGTATCATTAATCAAGGAGGACAACCATGGCTGAAAAAAGTGTATCCCTTACCACACAGGCATACGATAAGATCAAAGAAAAAATCCTGAATCTGACCTATCCCCCTGATATGCCGCTCACGGAAGCCATGCTGACCGCCGAACTCGGCATGAGCCGTAGCCCGGTCAGAGCAGCCATCCAGATGCTGCAGGCCGAGGGACTGATCGTATCCGACTATTACAAATCCATGACCGTAAGGGGGATTACCGATAAGGATATCATTGAACTGTACCAGATCCGCGAACTGTTAGAAGGCGCCGCTTTCCGGCTGATCTTCTCCTCCGGCCGGAATGAGGAATATTCTTACCGCCTTGAAGAAAAAATCGTCCGCATGACTGCAGCCGCTGAGAATATCTACGAATGGGAAGTTGCCGATACTGCCATGCACAGGGAAATCATAAGCATTTTTGAAAACGAACGGATTAACAGGATCTATGAAAATAATCTATGTGAACTGATCCGCATCGGACAGTTTTCTGTCCGAAACGGAATGGAGATTTCAAGAACAAACGAGAATCTGAAGAAGATGATTGAATATATGCGAAAAGGAGATGCCGAAGAATCCTTCGCCATCCTGAAAGCAGACCATTTTGAGACCGGGCGGGACAGCGCCTTAAGGGCAGACCGCAGCAGATATATCACGTAAAGGCTTTCGGCAGGGAGGCCTACCATTTCCGCAGCTTTGCCGCCGGGATCTCTTTTTTCACTACATCCAGCGCCTGCTCCATAATGCAGTCATTATACCTGTGAAGCCCTTTGCGGATCACATATTCCGAATTCAGAAATCTCTGAAGATAGTACCGTTCTGCCTTTGCAATCCATCTTCCGATGGATTCAAAATCAGATCTCTGATGATACTCCAGGACGACCGTGGTACAGAATTCATAGGAAACATTGCCGCCAAGGAGAAATTCCACGCTCCTATTTACATTCTCCACGTCATACCCCTGGATTCCCACCGTCTTTCCATAACTCTCCCGGGAATTCTTAATATCCATGGCAACATAACTGACCAGTCCGTCAGAGACCAGACGTTTTAACTTATCCGGAAAGCTCCCGTTTGTCTCCAGCTTTACCGCATATCCCAGTTCCGCAATATGTCCCAGAAAATCTTCCACGCCATGCTGGATCAGCGGCTCGCCCCCGGTCAGACATACACCATCCAGGATTCCCTGATATTTCTTAAGAAACCCATATATTTCCTCCACCGGAATATTCTGGTTCTCATGGGTATCCATCACCAGTGGTTTATAATAGCAGTATGGACAACGGAAATTACAGCCTGCCGTAAATATCGTGCAGGCCATCTTCCCCGGATAATCCAATAACGAAAACTTCTTCAGGCCCTGTATCACCATACAATCAGCCTCCTTTTCCGCCTTTTTACGAACTACGCTTTGAAATGTTCCATCATATACGGCATACACTCCCTGCTGTACTGTCCCAGCGAATACGCTCCTTTATTCAGACACCAGTCCGACACCAGCGCCCGCTCGCACATGGCATAATACCGTGTCACCTCACTGGCCGGGACATCACTTCGGATCTGCCCCCGTTTCTGCCCTTCCTCCACGATGCGGTAAAGCAGTCTGTAATAGTTGCGGTTACGATCCAGCAGGTGACTCTGCTTCTCTGATACAAGCTGCGTAGAGTACAGGGATGACAGAAGGTCAATATGAATCTTCTCCTCCATCATAGTATGCGTCTCATAATTCAGATATAATAGTTTGGAGAAACTATTCATCTCCGGATCCATTTTTGCCTCCAGTTCCTCATAATAGTCATCCAGAATCATGGAAAGCGTATTCAGAAGTTCATCCTTTGTACTGAAATAATAGTAAAAAGATCCTTTGGACGTACCGGACAATTCAATAATATCATCCATCGTTGTACCGTTATATCCCTTTTCGTAAAATAGCTGCCACGCAGCCGACACGATCCGGCTTTTTACGCTCTTTTTATCCTTTTTTTCCATGCCCGTCTCCTCTTGTGCTGCTATGTTTCAATTACTTCCCATTTATAGACACACTCATTTACACATACACTAACGAACGTGAAAGCGCTGCTCCTTCACCAGTGGAACTTCCTTCTGGTCAATCCAGTCAATCGAGATATACATCCCCCGGTTCAGCCCTTCCATCAGCTTGTAAATCATGGCTTCACGCCCCTGCACTTCCATCTGTACAGTACCGTCATATTCATTTCTGACCCACCCGGTCAGCCCCAGGGAATCCGCCAGATGTTTCGCAGTATACCGGAACCCCACTCCCTGCACTCTTCCATGGAAAACCAGATGTTTTCGTATCTCTGCCATACCATCCCCCTATGAACCCTTATGCAAATCTTCGTACTTGACACCATTGTAATTGCTTTTTGACAGAAAAGCAAGAAAAAGGTCACTTAACCAAACAGAAAGCTGACGGAAAATGACATGATCCGCTTCTATGATATAACATAGAAATACAGCATTTTCTGACAGCCTCCTGCCACAAACAACACAAAAGTTTTCGTTTAATTAAAATTCTGCTCCGTTCTCTCAATAATTTCATCCTGGAGAGGTTTGCTCAAATTACGGAAGAAGTCACTGTATCCCGCCACACGCACAATCAGATCCTTATACTCCTCCGGATTCTTCTGCGCCTCGATCAGTGTCTGCCGGTCAATCACGTTAAACTGAATATGATGTCCGTCCATAGAGAAATACGACCGGATCAGGCTGGCCATATTGTCAAGGCCTTCCTCTCCTGCAACCACATCCGGTGTAAACTTCTGATTCAGAAGTGTTCCTGCCGTAGCCAGATGATCCATCTTTGAACAGGACTTAATAACCGCTGTCGGCCCGTTCGTATCCGCAGACTTCTCTGGTGAAATCCCTTCTGAAACCGGCTTATGAGCTTTTCTTCCGTTTGGTGTCGCAAGAATTACGTCGCCGAAATATACATGACAGGTAGTGGGCAGCATATCTACGCCATATTTTCCGCCCTTCATGTTCGGACGGCCCGTAATGGAGCTTCTGTAAAGTTCAAATACCTCCTGCATGATATCATCTGCATAGTCATCGTCATTCCCGTACTTCGGCGTCTTGTCATGAACCATACGGTAGATGGCATCGTAACCTTCAAAATCATGCTCCATGGCCTCAATCAACTCTTCCATGGTAAAATTCTGCTTGTCATACACATTATATTTTACAGCCGCAAGGCAGTCCGTAACCGTACCGATCCCCACTCCCTGGATATAATTGGTATTGTATCTTGCACCGCCCGCATTGTAATCCTTTGCATTGGAAATACAGTCATTCGTCACAACAGAAAGACACGGCGCCGGCATCTCCTGTGCATAGAGCTGCTCAATCACATTGTTGCCGCGGATCTTGATATCCACAATATAGGCCAACTGCTTTTTGAATGCCTCCCACAGATCCTCATAAGTCTTGAAATCCTTTGCATATCCCAGTTCCAGACCAATCTGCTTACCGGAATACGCGTCAAATCCATTGAACAGCGTAAGCTGGAATACCTTCGGAATATTCAGATATCCGGTAAGGATATATGCCTCACTTCCCCATGCACCAGTCTCCACACAGCCGGAAGACCCGCCCCGGCGTGCATCTTCCAGATTCTTCCCTGCATTGATCAGTTCCATAATCTGTGCTTCTGTATTATAGAATGCCGGCTGTCCCCAGCCTTTCCTGGAAACCTCGCAGGCTCTCTTTAAAAACTTCGCCGGAGTCTTCTTACTAATCGTTACATTTGAGTTAGGCTGAACCAGCTTCATCTCATCCATGCAGTCCAGAATCAGATAACTTACATTATTCACACCGTTACGTCCGTCCGGTGTCACGCCTCCTGTATTGATATTAGCAAAATCCGTATAAGTTGCGCTCTCCTTCAAGGTAATTCCTACCTTCACCGGAGCCGGCTGGTTGTAGAATTTCACCCACAGACACTCCAAAAGCTCAAGCGCACGCTCATCATCCAGAATACCCGCTTCTACATCCCTCTCATAATATGGGTTCAAGTGCTGGTCAAGCCTTCCCGGACTGAATGCATCCCAGGGATTCAGTTCCGTAGTAACAGCAAGGTGCGTAAACCAGTATAACTGGATTGCCTGCCAGTAAGTCTTGGGCCTGTGCGCAGGAACTACCTCAAGATTTGCTGCAATCTGAAGAAGTTCTGCTTTTCTCGTCTCATCGGTCTCTTTTTCTGCCATCTCCAAGGCAAGCTTATGGTAACGCTCTCCGAGAATAATCACCGCATCGCAGGAAATATCCATGGCCTTCAGTTCTTCGCACTTATTTACCGCCTCCGGATCATTGATGTAATCCAGTTCCTCCATGGTCTTATGAATCTGATCCTTGTAATCCATGTATCCCGTGGTAAATACCTGCTCGCCGCCGCAGGTGTGGCCTGGCCCTCTCTGCTCCATAAATTCTGTAAACATACCTGCACTGTAACACTCATGCCATTCCGGAGTCATTCTGGCAAGAATCTTCTCCCGCATACTCCTTCCTGTCCAGTAGGGAATAATCTCCTCTGCCTGGAGCCTGCGGTCTTCCTCTGTGGTATGGAAGGATACCAGTTCACGTTCACTCATCACCGTCATATCCTCCACACTGTGGCAGCAAAGTTCCGGGAATGTAGGGGAAGCCTGGGGATCCCTGCCCTTCTCTCCCACAATCAGTTCGCCGTCTCCCAAATACAGAGTCTTCTTAGAAAAATACTCCTTGAGAACCATGGCCCTCATCACCGGAACAGAGTATCTGCCGTCATTTTCCTTGTAAAAATCCGTCTCAATCTTTGCCCTTTCCAGGTCAATGTGTACCGGTGTCGTCACACTGAGTTCCCGGAGTTTCTGAATTCTTTCATTCATGCCGCGCTTTGCCATGTCCATCTAACCTCCTATTTTTGTGTTCTGGAATCCGGCTTCCTGAAAGAGCCGGACAAACTCTTCCATTTCCGCCCGATCCGGTGCATGTAGATCAGTTCCCTTATATTCCATATCCAGCTTCGGATACTTGCCGCTTCCCGTATCATGGTA
>CAJULU010000066.1:19348-20293 GCA_910587575.1 uncultured Dorea sp. | reverse complement strand
GAATATCGAGCACTATTACTTCAAGATTAATGCAATGATGTACTAGGAACTTATTTTTCGGTGTACTAGGGAGAGTGAGCCGGAGTTATAATGCTGCCTCTGCGGAGTTTAAATAGATAAAGCAGGGATAAAAAAGAAGATAGAATCAAGTTTACAGTACCAATATAGAAAGGGAAAAGAAAATGAAGTTTACGAACGGATTCTGGGCTATGCGGGACGGGATTGTGCCTGCATATGCCATCGAGTATGGCGGACATATGGTTCGTGACAATGAACTGACGGTCTATCTGCCGGCAAAGCACATTGCCGGCCGGGGTGACCCTATCAATATTTCGATGCTGACAGTCACGCTGTCTGGTCCCCTGGAAGGGATTATTAAAGTGTCGGCAGTGCATCATGCCGGTACAGTGGTCCGGGGGCCGTTTGTACCGATGAAGACAGGGAATCCTCAGATTGAGATTCTGGAGACAGAGGAAGAGCTGATTTACTGCAGCGGGAATCTGAAGGCAGTGATTGACAAAAGGCCTGGGAATTACAGGATGTCCTTTTATGATGGAGACCGTTTTCTGACAGAATCAGGCTATCATAATCTGGCCTATATGAAGGATGGCAATACAGGCAGAAATTATATGACAGAACAGCATCTGATTGACGTGGATGAGTATGTATACGGACTGGGAGAACGTTTTACACCTTTTGTCAAAAACGGCCAGACGGTTGAGATGTGGAACGAAGACGGCGGAACGGCCAGTGAGATTGCCTATAAGAATATTCCCTTCCATATTACGAATAAGGGATATGGGGTGCTGGTGAATCATACCGGGGATGTGGCTTATGAGATCGGCAGTGAAAAGGTAGAACGCATCCAGTTTGCCGTGGAAGGAGAATGTCTGGAATATTATCTGATCAGCGGCGGCAGCCCCATGAAGACGGTGGAGAAATACA
>CAJULU010000066.1:0-19338 GCA_910587575.1 uncultured Dorea sp. | reverse complement strand
TACACGGAACTGACCGGAAGGCCCGCCCTTGTGCCTGCATGGTCTTTCGGCCTGTGGCTGTCAACGTCTTTCAAGCCTCATTATGACGAGAAGACCACCTCGGAGTATATCAGCGGAATGGCACAGCGGAAGATTCCCTTACAGGTATTCCATTTTGACGCCTACTGGATGGATGTGCTGGAATGGTGCAACTATACCTGGGATCCCAAGGTGACAACCGATCCCCGGGGGATGCTGAAACGGTATCATGAGAAGGGCCTGCATGTCTGTGTATGGATTAATTCCTATATTGCCCAGAAGTCCTGTCTGTTTGCAGAAGGAAAAGAAAAGGGATATCTGCTGAAGCGGACAGACGGAAGCGTCTGGCAGACAGACCTGTGGCAGCCGGGAATGGCCATTGTTGATTTTACCAATCCGGATGCCTGTGCATGGTTCCAGGAGAAATTAAAAGTTCTGATGGACATGGGTGTGGACTGTTTTAAGACGGACTTTGCAGAGCGGATTCCGGTCCGGGACGTTGTCTGGCATGACGGATCCGATCCGGTGAAAATGCACAATTACTACTCGGTACTCTATAATCAGACCGTATTTTCCCTGCTTCAGAGAGAACGGGGAAAAGGAGATGCAGTGGTCTTTGCCAGATCCTCCAGTATCGGCGGCCAGCGTTTTCCGGTTCACTGGGGCGGGGACTGTACGGCCTCCTATGTGTCAATGGCAGAGACTCTCCGGGGCGGCCTGTCGCTGTCTTTAAGCGGCTATGGATTCTGGAGCCACGACATCAGCGGATTTGAGCAGACGGCCACGCCGGATCTGTATAAAAGGTGGTGCCAGTTCGGCCTCTTAAGTTCCCACAGCCGCCTCCACGGCGCAGATTCCTTACGTGTACCGTGGGAGTTTGATGAAGAGTCCTGTGAGATCCTGAAGGAATTTGTCAATCTGAAATGCCGTCTGATGCCCTATCTGTATGGAATGGCAGCAGAGTCGCATACCTTAGGCCGGCCGGTGTTAAGGCCCATGTTCCTGGAATTTCCCCATGACCCTGGCTGTGATACGCTGGACCGCCAGTATATGCTGGGAAATGCGCTTCTGGTGGCGCCTGTTTTCAAAGAATCGGGGGAAGTGGATTACTATCTTCCCAAGGGTACATGGATCAATCTGATTACAGGGGAGAAGAAAGAAGGCGGAAGCTGGCAGAAGGAAGTCCATGATTATCATTCGCTGCCTCTGATGATCAGAGAAAATACGATTCTTCCTATGGGAAAGAAGGAAGATGATACGGTCTATGATTATGCAGATGGCGTAACTCTGGTGCTGTCGGAATTTACGGACGGAGGCTGTGCCGTTGCAGAGATACCGGATACTTCCGGAGAGATCGTAATGAGAGTCCGGGCAGAGCGTGAGGGGGATGAGATTACAGTCCGGGTAGAAGGAAATCAGAATTATTCGGTTAAAAATCTGGGAAGCGGAATTGTGAGAGAGCAGAGCGTTTAAATGTTTTTAGAGAAAGGTAGTGAGTCTGTATTCACTATCTTTTTCGTTCTTAGACAGTAACACGTTTAAACATCTGTTACAATAATTAAATACGGTTCTTTTTCTTCTGAAAAAATGCCTTCCGGTAGGATGTGGCAGTAATCCCTTCATAGCGTTTAAAAAGACGCATAAAGTATTTCTCATCTCCAATCCCCACCTGTTCACTGATCTCCGCCAGGGTAAGTTTCGGTTCTGATGTCAGAAAATTCTTTGCAACCCGGATCCGCTGGCGGTTCAGATACTCGGTAATCGTACATCCGCTGTAACGCTTAAAGACAGAGGTTAAGTAGGCAGGGTGATACCCGAATTTCATCGCAATCCCGGCAACAGAGAGCGTTGTGTCATAATTAAGCTGCAGCCACTCCATCAGTTCTGCGATACTGTAAGGGATCTTTTCATTCTGCTGCATAAGATGATGCTGGAAGAAACATTCGTTGGTCAGTTCCAGCAGCAGCGTACTCTGGGCATAACTGCACTGCCTGAGGGAAAGGCTGCCGAGACGTTTGGACAGGTCAAGAAGCTGTACGAACAGGACGTTGACCCGGCTGTTGGCAGAAAGAGTGCCAGTCTCCGGCAGAATGTAAAGAGGAGCTTCCTTCTCCTTGAAAAAAACGGCGGCCTGCCGGTCTTCTCTTACTTCGACCTCACCGGCGCCAAAATAGAAATGAGTCCAGTAAAAGGATAATTCCCCGTCAGAAGGCTGTGTCCCGTAATGGCATTCTCCGGGAAACAGAAGCACGAACTGACCGGGCGGGAGATGATAGCTGCGCTGGCCGGACTGAATATGCAGGACGCCCCTGGTCACAGAGATCAATTCATAGGAGTCTATGGTACGCCTGGGATGAAGAAACTGATCCTCATTGGTGAGATTGCCGGCCGTTGAAAACTGAACCGGCGTGGCGGCATCGGAAATTACATACAACATCTATGATCTGTCCACCTTTCTTTGGAAACTGTGTGTTGAGAAATACTATGAAAATGATAACATAAAATATGGAAAGAGACAATTGGAAAATCTATAAATACTGGTATTTGTACACATTGAAAAAGAACCCTGCGTCCCGGAAAGAACCCGGGAATGACGGGAGGTATCATAAGAAGTATCATAAAAGGAGGACAAGGTCAGATGAAGAAAACAGCAACAGAAATCAAAGAAAGCCAGGTAAAGATTTCAGACGCATTCTGGTCACGGATGCAGGAGAAGGTCATTGATGTGGTCATACCATTTCAGGAGAAGGTACTGCATGACGAAGTTCCCGGTGTGGAGAAGAGCCATGCCATTGAGAATTTCCGGATTGCGGCGGGATTAAGCCAGGGAGAGTTCTACGGAATGGTGTTTCAGGACAGTGACGTAGCAAAGTGGCTGGAAGGCGTTGCCTATTCTCTGGCAGTGAGACCAGACCCCGAACTGGAAGCAAGAGCGGACGGAATCATAGAAATCATCGAAAAAGCACAGCAGCCGGACGGTTATCTGGATACCTATTTTATTATCAAAGAACCAGAGCATCGCTGGCAGAACCTTCATGAATGCCATGAACTGTACTGCGCCGGCCATATGATGGAGGCGGCTGCGGCTTACTATCGTGTGACAGGGAAAGACAGGCTTCTTCATGTGACGGAAAGGCTGGCAGATCATATTATCGGAAGATTCGGGCCGGAAGACGAGAAAGAGCACGGATTCCCCGGACACCAGGAAGTGGAGATCGGACTCTTAAAGCTTTACCATGTGACAGGAAAAGAAAAATATAAGGATATGGCAAGGTATTTCCTGGAGGAGAGAGGAAAGAACCCGGATTATTTCTATGAGGAAAAGATCAAAAGGGGATGGTCCCACTGGGGACAGTACAGCACGGAAGAACTGGACGTAAGTTACAACCAGGCTCATCAGACTATTTATGAGCAGAAAGAAGCCGTGGGTCATGCGGTCCGCGCCCTGTATATGTATACAGCCATGGCAGACCTGGCAGGAACAGACGGAGATGACAGACTGTATCAGGCCTGCCGGACTCTGTGGGATAATATCGTCAGCCAGAAGATGTACATTACCGGCGGAATCGGCGGAGATTCCGAAGGAGAAGCCTTTGCAGGCAACTATGAACTGCCCAATGACATGGCATATGCAGAGACCTGTGCATCCATAGCAATGATATTTTTTGCACACCATATGCTGGAAATGGATATGGACGGCGCTTATGCGGATATCATCGAGAAAGAATTGTATAACAGTACCATCAGCGGAATGCAGCTGAACGGGAAGCGGTATTTCTATGTCAATCCTCTGGAATGTGAGCCCGGGGTGTCCGGCAGACTTTTTGGTTACAGGCACGCACTTCCCACCAGGCCGGGCTGGTACGCATGTGCCTGCTGTCCCCCGAATCTGATCCGGCTGATTACATCTCTGGGGAAATACTGCTTTAGTGAAAGTGATTCTGCCATCTATTCCCATCTGATGATCGGACAGAAGGCAGAGCTTGGAAAGGCAGACATTACGGTAGAGACCAGCTATCCATGGGAAGGAAAGGCAGAGTATTCCATCATGCCAAAGACAGAGGAGGAATTCACCCTGGCTGTCCATATACCATACTATGTGGATCTGAACCGGGAGGAAACCAGTCTCACGGTGAATGGAGAAAAACGGAATCTGCGGTCACTGATGAAGAAAGGGTACGCATATATCACAAGGAAATGGAACAAAGGAGATACCGTGTCCCTTCATTTTCCCATGGAGGTGCGCAAGGTGTATGCCAACCAGCATGTGCGGGAGGATGCGGGGTGCGTTGCCATCCTGCGGGGGCCGGTCGTCTATTGCCTGGAAGGCACAGATAACGGGGAACTGCTTCAGAGCCTGCGTATCCCGAAAGAAATGAGGGCAGAGCCCTATTCCTGCGAAGAAGGAATTCTGAAAGGAAATACGCTGCTGAAAATAGACGGTTTCCGCATGGTAGGAAGCAGGGAACTATACAGTGAAAAACCACCGGTGAAAGAAAAGGCAGTGCTTACGGCGATTCCTTATTACGCATGGACGAACCGGGGGGAAAATCAGATGAGAGTCTGGATACAGGAGGAATAAAGTGGATTATTATCAGGATGATCAGATCAGAATCCGTGACCTGGAAGAAGCAGATGCAGAGAAGATTGCGGCTGCAGAAAGGGCACAGGGATGGGAGGCATCGGCAGACAAGTATCACATTCGTCTGAAAGATGCAAAAGCAGACAGGGCGGTTGCCCTGGCTGCTGAGTATGAGGGAGAGACTGCGGGATATATCAATATCTACTATAATTGTACCGGAGGACCTTTTGCGGGGAGTGGATTACCGGAAATCGTGGATTTTGGTGTCCTTCAAAAGTACAGGCAGCATGGAATCGGAACGAAGCTGATGGATGCGGCGGAGGAGATCGCCGGAAGATATGCAGATACAGTCTGCCTGGGAGTGGGTCTTCATCAAGGGTATGGAAGTGCGCAGAGGATGTATGTAAAGCGGGGATATGTCCCGGATGGTTCGGGCGTATGGTATGCCGGCAGGATCTGTGAGCCGTACAGTGCCTGCTGCAATGATGATGATCTGGTGTTATATTTTTCTAAAAAACTATCATGAAACCGGATCCTGTCAAGGTGAGAGTCTGCTGCCTTGACAGGATTTCATTCAAATCGGATATGCTATAAAGCAAGTTTGTATAAGGCAAGCTGATTCAGACTTACGCCTTCTTTTTCAGCTTCTATGGCTAATCGCTGATGTAGCGATCT
The DNA here is from genome assembly GCA_910587575.1 of uncultured Dorea sp. GTDB lineage: Bacteria > Bacillota > Clostridia > Lachnospirales > Lachnospiraceae > Sporofaciens. The sequence continues at coordinate 14,063 of CAJULU010000066.1, read as the reverse complement.
GGGTAATCTTACAACGAATTTCCCGCTATAATTATTGGCGGTTTCCGGTATCGGAATCGGAAGATGATGTGAAAGTTTTACTTCCAGATATCCAGACATGGCTTCATTAAGATTTTTATAAAGTTCATCTAATGTCCCGCCGGTACTCTGGCATCCATCCAGTTCTAAGATTCTTCCATAAAAATAATCTCCGCTTTCGTCATGCATTTCCTGTACTAATCGAGTATAGGGTAATTTCATATAGTCATTTATTTCCATTTACAGGCACTCCTTTTCATCTTCTATTATATTTTTGTTCGGGGATTATGATTCTCCGATTCTGAATAGAATATCTACTATGTACACTTTCTTTAACGGGCACTCCTGTTTTATTGTGATGAGATCGCCAGTTATTTTGTTCAGATAATGTCTGTGGCTTCCCTTCTGTCTCACTGGGGTGTATCCATATGCGTTCAGTACCCGTTCTGCTTCTTCTGGCCGTATTCCGTTAGGTTGACGTTTCATTTTGTCAATTACTTTGGATATACTTGGCATGATACAGAATACTCCTTTCTTTATTAAATAGTATTATATATAGTATCATTATGTCAAGTGCTGTTTTTATGATACATGATATACATGGAATGTATTACATAAGGTATACTTTTTCAAAAACTACAAATAACTAAAGTACCCTCAGCGTATCTGATTCATTTACGCTGAGGGTACTTTCACAGTTGGAAAGAAGTAACCTTCCATTGTGCAACATTACCAAAAATCCAGGTAAAATTTATCCGATAAACTAGTCTGTTTTGAAAATGGTGAAAGAAGTTTCAGAACAGGTAAAACCTATTGAAAATAAAATCGCAACTGCGTATACTGGGTGGCAGAAACCAGGAAACAAAAGTACAGCAAACATTCTGCGGCGGGAAAGGAGCAGAGTATGAAAGAATGTGTAGAACAATTAAAGGGCAGACTGGTGGTATCCTGCCAGGCATTGCCTGACGAGCCGCTGCATTCATCCTTCATCATGGGACGGATGGCGCTGGCGGCGAAACAGGGAGGGGCGGCAGGAATCCGTGCAAACACCAGGGAGGATATCCGTGAGATCCAGTCACAGACAGACCTTCCCATCATAGGAATCGTGAAGAGAGATTATGAAGACAGCGGGATCTATATTACGCCTACGATGAAGGAAATTGAGGAACTGATGGATGTGAAGCCGGAGATCATCGCCATGGATGCAACCGGAGGGCTAAGGCCAGGAGGGCTTACGCTTGACACGTTTTTTGCCCAGGTGAAAGAACGGTATCCGGATCAGCTTTTTATGGCAGACTGTTCCACCATCGAGGAAGCGGTTCATGCGGATGAACTGGGATTTGATTTTATCGGAACAACCATGGTGGGATACACGAAGCAGAGCCAGGGAGACAGGATTGAGGCAGATGATTTTGAGATTATCAGAAAGATACTGGCCCAGGTAAAGCATCGGGTCATTGCAGAGGGCAATATCGATACGCCCGAGAAAGCAAAACGTGTGATTGAACTTGGTTCTTTCTGTGTGGTGGTGGGTTCCATCATCACAAGACCACAGCTGATCACAAAGACATTTGCAGAAAAACTGGCAGAATAGTACACGCATGGCAGAAGGAAACGAAAAACATACAAAATCAGGAAAGAAGAAGGAGAAGAAGCAATGAGAGATTTAAGTAAGTACAAAGGAGTGATCCCGGCATTTTATGCATGCTATGATCAGGAGGGCAATATCAGTCCCCAGGGAGTACAGGCACTGACACGGTATTATGTGGAAAAAGGTGTGAAGGGCCTTTATGTAAACGGTTCTTCCGGGGAATGCATCTACCAGAGCGTAGAGGATCGCAAAATTGTCCTTGAAAATGTGATGAAAGCAGCAGAAGGAAAGCTGACGATCATTGCCCATGTGGCGTGCAATAACACCAAAGACAGTATGGAACTTGCCAGACATGCCCAGAGCCAGGGTGTGGATGCGATTGCTGCGATTCCGCCGATTTATTTCCGCCTGCCGGAGTACGCCATTGCCAGGTACTGGAATGATATCAGTTCTGCAGCACCGGATACGGACTTTGTCATCTACAACATTCCCCAGCTTGCGGGCGTTGCGCTGACCATGGGACTGTTCGATGAGATGCGTAAGAATCCAAGAGTCATCGGCGTAAAGAACTCTTCCATGCCGGTGCAGGATATCCAGATGTTCAAGCAGGCGGCAGGAGAGGATTACATTGTGTTTAACGGCCCGGACGAGCAGTTTATCAGCGGCCTGGCAATCGGAGCCGAAGGAGGCATCGGCGGCACCTACGGCGCAATGCCGGAACTGTTCTTGAAGCTTGAGGAATATGTAAAGGCTGGAGATCTGGCACGGGCAAGAGAACTTCAGTATGCGGTCAATGAGATCATCTACAAGCTGTGTTCTGCACGGGGAAATATGTACGGAGTCATCAAGGCTGTCTTAAAGATCAATGAAGGGCTGGATCTGGGAGGCGTGAGAGAGCCGCTGCCGTCTCTGGTGGAAAGCGACATGGCAGTTGTGGAAGAAGCCGCACAGATGATCCGCAGTGCGAAGGAGAGGTATCTGGAATGATTTTAGAAAAGTGTACTCCCGGAATGGGAAGCAGAGATTCCGGGAATACAAATGAGGAGGATAGAAAATGCAAGGATTTACAGTAATAGACCTGGTTATTCTGGTAGTATATCTGGCAGCAGTATTATTTGCCGGACTTCATTTTGCAAAAAAAGATATGCAGGGGAAAGAATTCTTTAAGGGCGATGGAACCGTTCCGTGGTGGGTCACATCCGTATCCATATTTGCGACTCTTTTAAGCCCGATTTCCTTTTTGTCCCTTGCGGGAAACTCTTATGCGGGAACCTGGATCATGTGGTTTGCCCAGCTCGGTATGCTGCTTGCCATTCCGCTGACCATCCGGTTTTTCCTGCCGATCTACAGCAAACTGGATATTGACACCGCATATCATTACCTGGAGCTCAGGTTCGGGAGCAAAGGACTTCGTGTCCTGGGAGCCGTGATGTTCATCATCTACCAGGTAGGACGTATGTCAATTATCATGTACCTGCCCTGTATGGTGCTGGGAAGCCTGACCGGAATCAACGTAAACATACTGATTATCATCATGGGCGTCATTGCAATCATTTACTCGTACACAGGCGGATTGAAATCCGTACTCTGGACAGATTTTATTCAGGGATCCGTTCTGCTGATCGGGGTCACGTTCTCGCTGATCTTCCTTCTGGTGCATATTGACGGAGGAGTTGGGGCAGTATTTCATGCACTTTCCGCAGAGAACAAATTCCTTGCGCCGGATCAGCCGATTTTCAACATTAATATTTTAAAAGACAGCGTGTTTATTCTGATTGTAGGCGCCGGATTTAATACCATGGGTTCCTATGTGTCCAGCCAGGATATTGTGCAGCGTTTTACCACCACGACGGATACGAAGAAGTTAAATAAAATGATGCTGACAAACGGTGCCCTTTCCATCTTTATTGCCACTGTGTTCTATTTGATCGGAACCGGACTGTATGTGTTCTACCAGCAGAATGAACTTCCGCCGGCAGCAGCGCAGGATCAGATCTTTGCATCCTACATTGCTTTTGAACTTCCGGTAGGTATCACGGGACTGCTTCTGGCGGCAATCTACGCAGCGTCCCAGTCCACCCTTTCCACCGGGCTTAACTCGGTTGCGGCAAGCTGGACTCTGGATATCCAGGCACGACTTACCAAGAAGGAACTGAGTTTCGAGACCCAGACGAAGATTGGCCAGTATGTGTCTCTGATTGTTGGAATCTTTTCCATCGCAGTGGCCATGGTTCTGGCAAACGGCGGCGTCAAATCTGCATATGAGTGGTTTAACGGATTTATGGGCCTGGTACTTGGTATTCTGATCGGAACCTTCATTCTGGGTGCGTTTACAAAGGTGGCAAATACATTTGGAGCAACCCTGGCATTCATTGCGGCTTCCATTGTGATGGTGGGAATCAAGTATTTCGTTCCGGCAGAGGCTGTCACCATCTGGTCTTACTCTCTGATTTCAATCGGAGTATCCCTGGTGGTAGGAATCCCGGCAAGCATGATCTACAGGAAGGTCAAAGGGGATACATCCCTGCCGGCGCCTGACACAACGATTTATAAAAATTAGTCCATACTATTTTGCAAAAGGAGAAAAGCGTATGATTTTCGGTAATATTCAGAATCTTAAGGAATACTTCTTTCTGGAAGATGCAGTGTTTGAGTGTTTCCGGTATGCGAAGGAGCACGATCTGAATGAATTCGGGAAGGGCAGCCATGAGATAGATGGGAAACGGTTGTTTGTGAATATCGTGGAATACGAAACTGTGGAGGCGGAGAAACGTTTCTGGGAAGCACACAGGGATTATCTGGATATTCATCTGATGCTTAAGGGTGAAGAGCAGATTGACATGAATTTCATTCAGAATATGGATGTAAAGGACTATGTACCGGAGGATGATTTCCTGCCCATGGAGGGCGAAAAAAACGGAGACGTGAGATTAAGAGAAGGGGATTTCCTGATCTGCTATCCGGCTGATGCCCACCGGACGGCAGTGGCAGCGAAGGAATCCCAGAAGATTAAAAAGGCGATTTTCAAGGTGCGTATATAAACAGGTTCCGGCGTACGGATTGCGGAAATAGAAAGAATATATTATAATCAGAAGGGTACAGATATGAAGAGATATGTAAGCATTGATATAGGCGGGACGGCGGTCAAATACGGGGTTTTGAACGGAGACGGGGAACTGGTATGTCGAAGCGAGATGCGCACAGAGAGTTACAGGGGCGGCGCTTCCATTCTGGCAAAGGCTGTGGGCATCGTGGAACGGTATCATGAGGCCGAAGCCGTGGACGGTATCTGTATCTCGACGGCGGGAATGGTGGACACAGAAAAGGGAGAGATCTTCCATTCGGCTCCTCTGATTCCGGAGTATGCCGGTACACGGTTCAAGGAGACCATGGAGAACCGGTTCCAGGTTCCCTGCGAGGTGGAAAATGATGTGAACTGCGCAGGGCTTGCCGAGTCGGTGTCCGGGGCGTCAAAGGGAAGTACATCCTCTCTTATGCTGACGGTAGGGACGGGGATCGGCGGATGTGCCATCATAGACGGCAAGGTGTTCCATGGGTTTAGTAACAGCGCCTGCGAGGTGGGGTATATGCATATGGCGGGGAGTGATTTCCAGACCCTGGGAGCCGCCAGTATTCTTTCCAGAAAAGTGTCAGAGTGGAAGAACGAGCCGACGGAGAACTGGAACGGATACCGGATCTTCGGGGAGGCGAAGAAGGGGGACACACTCTGCATCCGGGCCATTGATGAGATGACGGATGTTCTGGGACAGGGAATTGCCAATATCTGTTATGTGCTGAATCCGGAGGTAGTGGTCCTTGGCGGCGGCATCATGGCCCAGGAGGAGTATCTGAAGGGCAGGATTGAGAAGGCTGTGGAGAAATACTTGATTCCCAGTATGGCAGACCGTACCAGGATTGCATTTGCGAAGCATAGGAATGATGCCGGTATGTTAGGAGCTTTCTACCATTTCATGCAGCGGCAGTCTCTGTGGAAGGAACCATGCTGATTGTGCAGTCTGTTTCCTGGAAGCAAAAAGGATGAAATGCGATGGAGTATTATGTAAAATCTGTAGTGCCGATGATTGAGTCGAATTATGATAATTTTACGCTGGTGGAGAGGACGATTGCCGATTTCTTTATTAGGAACCGCAAGCGTATGGATTTTTCTGCAAAATCCATTTCCGAATTACTGTATGTGTCGGAGGCTTCCTTGTCCCGTTTCGCCAAGAAATGCGGTTACCGGGGCTACCGGGAATTCGTATACCAGTATGAAGAAACCTTTGTGGAGAAACAGGAATCCATGACCGGCAATACCCGTATGGTGCTGAACGCCTACCAGGAGCTTCTGAACAAGACCTATAATCTTGTGGATGAGGCGCAGATTGCAAGAATCGGCAGATATTTAAACCAGTCCAACCGGGTTTTTGTATGTGGAATCGGAAGTTCGGGGCTTACGGCCGAGGAGATGGAGTCACGGTTCATGAGGATTGGCGTTGACATTGATTCCGTCAAGGATGCGGATCTTATGCGGATGCAGGCGGTGTTCCAGGACAGGGAAAGCCTGGTGTTCGGAATCAGTATCAGCGGAGAGAAGGAGGACGTACTGTATCTGCTTCGGGAGGCGCACCGCAGAGGTGCAAAAACGGTGCTTCTGACGGCAAAGAATAAAGGGGTTTTTGAAGAATTCTGTGATGAGATCGTCCTTCTGCCGTCTCTCAGGCATCTGAATCATGGAAATGTCATTTCTCCGCAGTTTCCGATTCTGGTGATGCTTGATATCATCTATTCTTATTATGTAGAGCAGGATAAGTTTGTGAAGGAAATCCTGCATGACAATACGCTGCGGGCGTTGGAGGAAGGAAGCGGGAGACGGCGGCAGATGCTGGAGTAAAATATGATAGAAATGTAAAAAGTACGCCTGGGGAATGTGGTGCGGCGGCTGGTTTCGGGCTGCCGGTGTATCACATTCCCAGGGGTGCTTATTGTAGTATCAGGAGGTAGGTTCATGATTATCAGAAATGTAAAGGTTTATACGGAAGACAAAGAGTTTGTGGATGGGGAGATTGTGATTCATGACGGACGGATTGAGAAAGCAGGTCCGGCTGTTACCAGACAGGATGAGATGGATACAGAGACGATACTGGACGGAGAAGGATGTTTTGCCATTCCCGGACTGATTGATCTGCATTTCCATGGATGCAAAGGGTATGATTTCTGTGACGGAACGAAAGAGGCCATTGGAAAGATTGCAGAATATGAGGCTTCTGTGGGCGTGACGGCCATTTCCCCGGCGACCATGACGCTTCCGGTCAATGAACTGGAAGAGATTCTGGCGGTTGCGGCGGATTATAAGAAAGAGGCGCAGGCAGAGAGCGGAACCGGAAAGGCGGCCAGTGGGGCAGACCTGGTAGGCGTGAACATGGAAGGGCCGTTTATCAGTGAGGAAAAGAAAGGCGCACAGGACGAGAGGAATATTATCACCTGTGATGAAGACGTCTGCCGGCGGTTTCTGGAGGCATCCGGAGGACTTGTGAAGTTTGTGGGCATTGCGCCGGAGAGGAATGCGAATGCGGCGGAGTTTATACGGAATATGAAGGATAAGGTTCATATTTCTCTTGCCCATACCAATGCGGATTATGATACGGCCATGGCGGCATTTGATGCGGGGGCGGATCATGCGGTGCATCTGTATAATGCCATGCCGGCATTTACCCACAGGAAACCGGGAGTTGTAGGCGCAGTGTCGGACAGCGGCCATGTGAATGCGGAGATGATCTGTGACGGCGTGCACATCCATCCGTCTGTGGTGCGTGCAACATTTAAAATGCTGGGGGCGGACCGGATTGTGCTGATCAGTGACAGTATGCGCGCCACCGGAATGCCGGACGGGCAGTATACCCTGGGCGGGCTGGATGTGAATGTGGCAGACGGCCGTGCAACCCTGGTATCGAACGGTGCGCTGGCTGGTTCGGCCACGAACCTGATGGAATGTATGAAGACCGTGGTTCAGAAGATGGGGATTCCGCTTGAGACGGCAGTTGCCTGTGCAACCAGGAATCCGGCCAGGTGCCTGGGGATTGAGAAGGATTACGGATCACTTGAGCCGGGGAAGAAGGGCAATGTTGTGCTGCTGGATGCGGATCTGAAGTTAAGGGCAGTGGTGAAGGATGGAGTGAAGATCCGGTAGAGCGGGACTTCGCTTTTGCAAGTAGCAACAGAAATGGAACTTGTGGACTGCCTGTATCTGGTATATCATACTCTCGTTGCCGGTGAAATTGTGCCTGGCAATGAGAGGGGGGGGGGCAGACAGTCTGTGAGTCCGGTTTCTGACCGGATGAAGAGTCAGAAGAAATGGAAGATTCGGAAGAGATGGAAGAGCCGGAAGAGATGGAAAAGATGGAGGAGGAAACGATGGCAAGAAACCAGGGAGCCTGTCTGGTATGCGGCAGACCAATCATTTATTTTGAAAGGGCGCAGAAGATGGAGTGTGTCATGTGCCATGGAGAGTTTGAAAGCCATGCAAGCTGTGAGGAGGGGCATTATGTCTGTGACGACTGTCATGCCAGGCGGGGAATACAGGTAATTATGGAAGGATGCCGGGCAAGTGCGCAGAAAGATCCTCTTGCAATTATGCAGGAACTGATGGAAGACCCGTACATATATATGCATGGGCCGGAGCATCATGTCATGGTGGGCGCAGCACTGCTTACGGCTTATCATAACTGCGGCGGATTCGAAAATTGCGGTGGGCGGGAAGCGTTTGAGGAGGCTCTTGTGGAGATGCGGGCAAGAGGAAGTGAATATCCGGGGGGTGCCTGCGGGCTCTGGGGCTGCTGCGGCGCTGCGGTAAGTACCGGGATTTTTATGAGTATTATTACGAAAGCAACACCGCTTACCGGGAATTCCTGGCGGCTTTCCAATCAGATGACATCCAGGGCGCTGGGGGCAGTTGCCGAACTGGGAGGTCCAAGATGTTGTAAGAGGGATTCTTTTACGGCGGCTAAGGAAGCGGTGATATTTGTGAAAGAGGAACTGGGAGTGGAGATGGAGATTCCGGAGAAGATTGCCTGTGATTTTTCGGGAGAGAATGGGCAGTGCCTGAAGAAGCATTGTCCGTATTACCAATGTGGTTAAAGTCCATCCGGCCAGAAACTGAACTTCTGAAAGGTCTGGCCGGATGGAGCATTAGTTGGAAGCGGAACAGTTATCCGATCAGGAAATCGATAATATCCCATCCATCGGAATTCATCCGTTTGTACAATTCTGTGAAACCGCAGCGTGTACAGGTAACAGTAGCGAATTTCTTATTCTGGATATCGAAGACTTTGGCGAAATTTCCGCCGGTCGCCTGGAACTGATCGCTTTCATAGTGCATATTTCCGCATTTCGGGCATACATATTGTTGTCTTTCCATTCTGTTTTCTCCTTTTTCTGTTCTGATCATTTGATATGGTTTCTTAATAAACGGTTGTGCCAAAGGGCATTAATGCCAGTTTGGCGAGTTTGAACTGCTGCAGACCAAAGGGGATCCCAATAATCGTAATACAGAGCAGGACTCCGATGGCCGCCGATTCAACGGCGAGCCAGAAACCGGAGACCAGAAGCCATACGAGATTCAGCAGGAAGGAGCCTGCACCGCCGCCGTAGGTGACTTCTTTTCCGAATGGGAAGAAGCACAAGGATGCAAGCTTAAAGCACTGCATTCCTACGGGGATCCCGATGATGGTAATACTCCAGAGGCAGCCGGCCAGCGCCCAGCTAAGGCCGCTTAGGAAACCTCCGAAGATAAACCAGAGTATATTGCCCAGACATCCCATGGTATCATTCCTCCTTTCTTTGTGTGCTACAGACTTATAAAATGTATATCGTGTTCGCAGCAGTTGTCATATCATATGCCGGCAATGATTTGCCGATACAGTCATGAAATAAAAAAGACTTCTATCATGACAAATGCCACGATAAAAGTCTTGCACATCTCATTTGATACGGATACCTCTCGGTATCGGGTGACGCTTTCAAATACATCCGTTAAAAGATGTTCGGCTACTCCCCTTTATCTGCTACAAATACTATACTACTAAAACGGGGGGATGTCAATAAAAAAGCAAAAATATATTAAGTGGATCTCTCTTTCCCGGCATCTGCATCACGTAAGACTTCAATCTTGCAGCTATGCTTTTTATTTTTTTTGAAATAGGCAATTCCAACCGCCAGAATCCGTCCTGTATAGGGGGAGTGTTCCCCCAGCTTCCCTTGAAAACGGAGTGCATAGTTCCGTTCTTTAATCTGACGGACTGCCTCTTCAGCAGTATGATCCACTTTCAATTCAAGAATGATACAGTCATCATTTTTTCTGACAGGGTAAAAGATAAAATCAACATAACCAGTACCTGCCTTGTCCTCCTGTTCCACATCATAAGTATCTCTGGCAGCCAGATAAACCAGCCGGATGACTGAGGCCAGTTCAGCTTCGTTACTGTAGTTGAATAAAGGACTTTCTGTGTTATGGGCATATTCCAGAATCTCTGTCATAGTGCCGGTATCCATGGCTTTCGTGGCAGAAAGCATCCGTGCGGATTCTCTTGCAAGCCTGTACACATATCCAAGAGAGGCTTCCTTGCGTATCATATCGGCAAACCGGTCCATCAGTTCTTTGTTCGGAATGGAAACACAGCCATCCTCATAGCTTAAAAATCCGTAAACCACCATTGCGGAGAATATTTCATCCTTTGTTGTCAGATTCATGGATGTTGCCGCATATTCCTGAACATTTGCAGGTACGCAGGTTCCGGTTATCATCAGCGCAAGATCGTCTCTGACAGCGTCTGTGTCTGCCTTGATATAATAAAAGATCTCATCATAAGGACCGGAGCTTGTCCAGTAGCTGCCAAGCTGGTTGTCACTTAATGCCCCTACTACAGAACGGGGATTATACAGTTTCTTTCCGGTTATTGTCTGATAACCGTTATACCATAATGCCAGTCCCTTGCGGCTTACATTCCGCTTCTTTTCAAGGGAAAGGTAGCGTTGGTAAAGAAGATCTGTTTCCTCCTGTGTAAAGCCAAAATAATCACTGTATTTTTCTTTTGATACCATGGTGTATTCAAAAAACATATTTAATTCCGAACCGCTGGAGTATTTGGCAATGGGCAGAATACCAGTCATATAGGCCAGTTCCACATAAGGCTGGTCTTTCAGAAGATTACTGAGAAAATCAATATATGCAGCCTGGTCTTCAGAAGTCACAAATCTTCTGTGGAAGATAAAATCCCATTCATCCAGCACGAATATAAATTTTTCTCCATTTCCGAATTCAATAATGCGGTTTAATGAATCCCACAAAGAATCATCCGCATCGATACCGGCTTCGGGGAAATTCTGTATGAGATCATTTAACAGCCTTTTTTTGATCCGGGAAATGTATTGTGCATAAGTCGTACATTCGTCTGGCATTTCATTCAACATAATGTGGATGACATTATGTTGGTTCAGATGTTTCCGAAACCAGCTATAAGAAGATATGGCGAGATTCTCAAATACGCAGAGGCTGTCAGAACCCTTCCCGAAATAAGAAGCGATCATATTCGCAATGACGGTTTTCCCGAACCGGCGCGGCCGGGTGATGCAGATATATTTGTGTTCTTTGCCGCATTCCGCTAAAGTACTGCCAGATGCAGGCACTGTGTGATCAATCATGGGGATCAGGTCTTTTATAATTTCAGACTTGTCAACAAAATAAGTTGAAGATGCCATTTCCTGAAATAACAGGAATGGTTTTTTACTGTGAAGGTAAACGCCCATATCTTTTCACTCCTTTTGGCAGCCGTATTTTATGACTGATTTCATATCACTTAGTATAACATGGAGGAGAAGGAAGAGGCAATAGGCTGACAGCAGCGTCAGCATTTTCTTCTCAGCGGAAGAAAGCTGTCCGTATAATGCATCAAAATCTTTTGACAGATACCTGTCGTTGTCAGAACTGCTCCCTCCAGTAACAGCACCATATCACAATCTAAATATTCTGAAATCGCTGACAGCCGTTCCAGGCTGATCTTCGTTATCCCCCGCTCCATCTGGCTGATGTATCCGACTGATACGTTCATATGTTCTGCAAAATGCTCCTGTGTCGTTCCCTTGGAAAGACGCTGCATTTTTATCCGTTCGCCTAGAAGTTTGTAATCAATGGCCATCTTTTTCATCTACTTTTGAACCATTATGTTGTAAGTATGTACTATAATTGCAGAAAGTAATAATTAAATATCTTGCTTTAAGTATTGTAAATTGTAGATACAAAGATTATAATATGTCAATAAAAGCAAAAATTTGTAATTTTCAACAGGAGGCACTCGTATTGTCTTCTGCTATTTCATATGTTATAATTGAATCGTTTTAATGTTATAGGTAAAGCTGTGTGTGGGGGAACAATATGAAAAATTCCGAAATTGTAAAAGAAATTCGCAGAAACCACATTATTAGAACGAAAGAGATTGTAACCCTGTATCATGGTTCAAAATCTGGAATTCGTGATACGATTGCCCCTATAAGCCGGGAACGCTGCGATTTTGGAAAAGGGTTTTACATGGGAACTGACTGGATTCAGCCGCTTACGTTAATTTGCAATTATCCTAATGCCAAAATATACACATTAAGCGTTAATCTGTCAGATCTCAAAATTCTTGATGTGGAAGTAGGATTAGACTGGGCGTTGCTAATTGCATATAACCGCGGCAAAATGGAATCTGTAAAACATTCAGTTATCTATAATCGCTTTGCGAATTTAAGTAATGGCTGTGACATGATTATTGGTTATATAGCTAATGATAGAATGTTTGTTGTCCTGGACCGTTTTTTCAACGGAGAGATTACGGATACGGCACTCATTCACAGTCTTTCTGCATTGAAGCTTGGCAGACAATATGCAGCTTTAACAGAAAAAGCCTGCCAAAGAATAAAAATTCTTGGTGAACACGGGCTTACAGAGGATGACCGTAATACATTAAAACAACAAAGTGAAGTCAATCGTTCCCGAGGCATTGCAATGGCAGAAGAAATTTGCCGGAAATATCGCCGTGAAGGCCGGTTCTTTGACGAGATATTAAAGGCAGGTGAATAAGTTGGAAAATTTTACTCTTGAAAAGCGCCAGCTTTGTGATATACAAGGAAGGTTGTTTGAACTTGCGCAAAAAACCGGATTGGATTGTCCGTCATTTATTGAATCTTTTATGAACAGCAAATCGGCTCTGGCTCTTGATGATGTCTATGACCGGTTACAATGGGCGGGTGAGGAATATATTCTTGAGGAGCTGGATGATGAAGCCGGAGGACTAAAAAAGGCTGGTACAAGGTATTCTTTGGAAGTAATGTATTGGACCGGGTATATCTATCGTTATTGGCATTACTATACAAATGAAAATAGCTATGAAATATATAAGATTGCGGATGCCAGAACAATGAATGAATGCTGGACTGGTTTTCATACTTTTGACGTTGAAATGGCCATTGACGATCTGAAGGAGATTTATGAACAGAATTGTAATGAAAAAGCTTATCAAAAGTAGAATAGAAGAATTATTATCAAAAGAATTTTACTGCAGTCTGGAAGAATTAAATGAAAAAACGACAGTATATTCTGTCAATTCTGACACAAAGCAGCCTTATATCAAAATACTCGCTTACCGAAACTGTGTAGTGGTCTGTTCATCCAAGGAGTTGAGTTCTAAAGTGAGAGAACTGCTGCAAGACAAAACAAGAGATGAGATTTTTGAACTTCCGCTCGTGTATGGGCAGACAATACATTTTGTTCCGGCTCATGATTGTACAGAGGATTGCCTGGTTTCAGCATCACGATGTGCCCTGGGGGATACCTTATCGTACGATAGTCCGTTTGAGTGTGAGTGCCTTTTTGGCAAAGAGGTTCTACCCCTTTCCGGACTGAAGGGGTTCGGGAATTCTCTGGTATTTGATGAGAACGGATTTACAGAGGCAAAAGCAGTATATGTGGCAAAGGATCATCATAGAATCATTGGAGTGGCAGGTGCGGCAGAATCAATGATAAATGATGTGTGGGAAATCGGTGTAGATGTAAGGGAAGAATACAGAAACGCCGGATTGGGAACACATCTGGTAAGAAAACTGACGGAAGAATTACTGGCAAAAAATATTGTTCCGTTTTATTCTGCATCTGTTACCAATATCGGTTCACAGATGGTGGCGAACAGATGCGGTTATATACCGTGCTGGGTGGATACGTTTGGAACCGTGCTGGATGGAAGTTCCGTGTATCATCGGATTGTTGAAGGTCTGGCAATATAATTTGATGAATGCAGATATAGTAATGTCAGTTATCTCTTGATATTTTCCTGTTGCAAATGTAATATACTCATATATACTGACATGAATGCTTTATCTTATAATTCCGCATAATATCAAGGTTTACTAAAAATTTACAGAATTT
>CAJULU010000065.1:19999-20644 GCA_910587575.1 uncultured Dorea sp. | reverse complement strand
ACTGGCATGAACGCTTTATCTTATAATTCCGCATAATATCAAGGTTTACTAAAAAATTACAGAATTGGAAATATTACTATATATTAAAACTTGGACTCAAACTGCTACAACGCTTATAAATCAAGGGGTGTAGCAGTTTTATTTTTTTCAAAGTGTCAAAGACGGGATTATACCCGGGGGAGTGCCGGAATGCAAGACTTCAAAGGGCATACATTGCGGGGGAAGATCAGGTTCTGTTGATCGTTACTTGACATGTGTATCGAGGTGTGATATAAAATATATAACGAAGTGCGATATATAGTATCTTGATATATCGTATTGATATCTATTAGCATTTTGAATCAGAGAGCAAAAAGGGGGTGAGGGAATGACAGACAGGGTTAAGAGAGTATATATTCCGATGACGGAGACAGGATTCTACATCTTATACTGCCTGCAGAGCGAGATGCATGGATATAATATCGGGCAGCAGGTCAGGCAGATGACAGGCGGGGAGGTGACGATCAGCCCCGGAACCATGTACGGAACACTGTCTAAGATGGAGAAGGATGGTCTGATCCGCTTTGTAAGGGAAGAAGAGAAGTACCCGGCAGATCTGGACAGCGGCATTACGGCTCACGGCATTTTGGAAGTAATGCCGGATGG
>CAJULU010000065.1:0-19989 GCA_910587575.1 uncultured Dorea sp. | reverse complement strand
CAAGCGGTATCTGATTACGGAGCTTGGAAGGGAGATTCTGGACATAGAGCTTCACAGGATTGAAAGATTATATCAGAATAGTAAAGGAGTGTATGTGAATGGCAGATAGAATCTTGTTTCGTTTCTGGACGATTACGGATTATGAGAAGGAAGAGCAGTTTCTGACAGAGCAGCATAGGGAGGGATGGGAGATAAAAAGATATGTACTTCCAGGTTTTTACCTCTTTGACAGATGTACGCCAGAGAATGTGGTGTACAGGCTGGATTTTGACCAGGCGGTAAGAGGGGAGAAAACAGGATATCTCCAGATGTACTATGACTATGGATGGGAATATCTGTTCGAGGTAAACGGATTCAGTTATTTTCGGAAACCTGCCGGCAGCATGGAGGAGGATACGGAGATCTTTAGTGACAATGAGTCAAGACTTGAGATGGTCCAGCGCATTTTTAAGCGGAGAATGATACCGCTTCTGTGCGTGTTCCTGTGCTGCCTGGTGCCGCAGCTTTTCATTCAGTATTTCAGCTGGATGGAGTGGGGGCACGTGTCATCAAAGGCACTGACGGTTATATTTGGTGTACTTTTCGTACTATATATGGGGCTGTTCATCCATTGCGGGATAGGAATCCGAAGGCTGAAAGAGAAGTACGAAAAGAATTTTGGAAAAGAATAGATTCAGCGGTCTTTCTATGATAAACTGATTACGTGGAAAGAGATGAAAACTCTATGTTAAAGGAGGCCATAAAAATGATCACAGGAGCTTTTATGGTTCCTCATCCGCCGCTGATCATACCGGAGATAGGCAGGGGTGAGGAAGGCCATATACAGAATACGGTTTGCGCATACCATGAGGTAGGACGCAGGATTGCAGGGCTGAAACCGGAGACGATTGTGCTGGTTTCCCCTCATCAGATCATGTATGCGGACTATTTCCATATTTCACCGGGGAATATTGGAAGAGGAGACTTCGGACAGTTCCGTGCCGGTCAGGTGAAGATGGAGATCCCTTATGACACGGAGTTCACAGAGAATCTCAGTAAACTTGCCATGGCGGGTGACATTCCTGCAGGCACAGCCGGAGAGCGTGATCGGAGACTGGATCATGGAACCATGGTGCCATTGTATTTCGTGAATCAGTACTGGCTGGAATATCGTCTGGTAAGAATCGGTTTGTCGGGGCTTTCCCTTGCAGCGCATTATGAGCTGGGCCGGCGTATCAAAGAAACCGCAGAAGTTCTTGATAGGAATGCGGTACTGATTGCCAGCGGGGATCTGTCGCACAGGCTTACCCCGGAAGGGCCTTATGGATATAAGGAAGAAGGCCCGGAATATGACCGCCGGATTATGGAAGTGATGGGAAGCGGGGACTTTGGGAAGCTTCTGGAATTCCCAGAGGATTTCTGTGAGAAGGCGGGAGAGTGCGGGCATCGTTCCTTTACGGTCATGGCGGGAGTGCTGGACAGAACCGGTGTGAAGGCGCAGCGGCTTTCCTATGAAGGACCCTTTGGCGTGGGCTATGGAATCTGTGTATACGAGATACAGGGGAGGAATCCGGAGCGGAATTTTAAGGATCAGTATGAGGAGAAGGAACGGAAACGTATTCTGGAACAGAGGTCAAGGGAAGATGAGTATGTACAGCTGGCCAGACAGACCATCGAGGAGTATGTGCGTACCGGAAAGAAACGAAAGATACCGGAAGGACTGCCGGGTGAGATGTATGAAAGCCGGGCAGGGGTATTCGTTTCCATAAAGAAGGAAGGACAGCTCCGGGGATGTATCGGCACGATTCAGGCGGTACGTGGTAATGTTGCAGAGGAGATTGTAGAGAATGCCGTCAGTGCGTCGTCAAGCGACCCCAGATTCTCCCCGGTCGGGCCGGAGGAACTGGAGAAGCTGACCATCAGTGTGGATGTGCTGGGAGAAACGCAGAAGATAGATTCCCCGGATCAGTTAGATGTAAAACGGTACGGCGTGGTAGTAACCAGAGGATACCGCCGGGGGCTGCTGCTTCCGAACCTTGATGGGATTGACACGGTGGAAGATCAGATTCGGATTGCAAAGCAGAAGGCGGGAATTGGGGAGCAGGAAGAAGCGCAGCTGGAAAGATTCGAGGTGATCCGGCATTATTAGCAGGAGGTTATAAGGTAATGTATAGCACAGTGATTGAGCTGAAGAAGAATGTCAGTAAAGAGAGTCTGGCAAGGCTTAGAAAAATAGCGGAGGGTGCCTTTGTAAACCGGGCAGGAAACGTCAGAAACAGCAGCAATGAACCCTATTGTCTGATTTTTGAGGGAGATGAAGAAGCGTATCCATGTCTGGATCTTGGCGTTGCAGATCTGGCTGATATGGAAGGCTTCAGAAGCCAGGTTGCATCTTGGAAATGGCTGGATTATGATGAGCCAGGCGAAAATTGTGATATTTTAAAAGTTTACGCAGAACCGGTATACTAATATGGCAGGTACAAGAAAGCAGATATCTTTTGATCTGGATACGGTTCTGGTAAGGAGGGAAATCATGGGGACAATATGTAAGGTATGTATGCACCAATGCAGTCTGGAACCCGGGCAGCGGGGATTATGCAGAGCCAGGAAGAATGAGGGCGGAAAGATTGTGTGTGAAAATTACGGGCAGATTACATCCCTGGCCCTGGATCCGATTGAGAAGAAACCGCTGCGAATGTTCCGGCCGGGCAGCATGATTTTGTCTGTAGGAAGCTACGGGTGCAATCTGAGCTGCCCTTTCTGTCAGAATCACGGGATATCCATGGCATTTCGGAAACAGGAAGAACCAGAGGCACAGGGAGACGGCAGTGTGGACATGATTTTTCTCCCGCCGCAGGAACTGGCAGAGAAAGCGTTTCTGTACAGCAGGAGAATGCCCCAGACAGGAGTTGCATTTACTTATAATGAACCCCTGGTGGGCTGGGAGTATGTACGTGATACGGCGAAGCTGGTCAAAGATTATGGTATGGAGAATGTCCTGGTTACAAACGGGACGGCTTCCCTTGAAGTCCTGGAGGAGATTCTTCCCTATATGGATGCCATGAATATTGATCTGAAAGCGTTCCGGCAGGAGACGTATCGGAAGTATGGAGGGGATCTGGATACGGTCAGAGCATTTATTGCCCGGGCGGCGGGGGCCTGCCATGTGGAGCTGACCACCTTGATCGTGCCGGGGGAGAATGATCAGGAAGAGGAGATGGAAGAAGAGGCTTTCTGGATTGCCTCTTTGGAGAAGTCGGCCGGTAAGAAGATACCGCTCCATATTACACGTTTTTTCCCGCAGTACCGTATGACAGACCGGGCGGCAACGGATGTGGAACTGGTGTACCGGCTTGCAGAAACGGCGGGAAAGTATCTGGAGTATGTGTTTACAGGTAACTGCTGAGAAATAACCTGCGAAAGTTTTTTATTAGCAGTTCCTGATCAGATGGGAGGACATTATGAAAACAAAATGGACAGGGTATGTCATTCGGGTCATGATCCTGGCGGTGATCCTGACAGGATGTGCAGGAAAGCAGAAATTATCGGACAAATTCGATGAAGAAGAGGTGAAGGCTGCGGCAGAGGAAGTCATAGAGATTCTGAATGAAGGGGATATAGATACCCTTGTGGATCAGAAGTGGAATTCTGTGATGAAGAGCATGGCAGGCAGAGAGATGATGACAGAACAGGTGCTTCCGATTGTGGAAGATCTGGGTGCATTTGAAGAATTCGATAAGGAAACGGTGACGGGAAGCAGGGACAAGGACACGGAGCAGGAATTCGCAGTGGCAGTGGTAAAAGTAAAGTATGAGAAGCGTAAAGCGCAGTTTACCATATCCTTTGACGAGGACATGAAGGTAGGCGGATTCTATGTAAAATAAAGGAAAACGGCTGGAAAAGGAGAGAAGCATGACAGCATGGACAGCGGTGTGCGGCGGAGGGAGTGTTATTTTCCTGGGAATGGCGCTTCTCTTTGCTGTTCTGAAAGGGAAGGCGGCTATTCTGATCGCCGGATTTAATACGATGCCGAAAGAACAGAGAAAGCAGTATGATACAGAGAGAATGAGCAAGGATCAGAGAAATGCGTTCGTCCTGTGGGCGGTGATCTTAGGCAGCGGAAGCCTTCTGTCCTTTCTGACTGCCTCGCAGAATGCGGCCGTTCTCTCGGGTATCATCTGGCTTATCGCCTTTTTTCGGGATGTGCATTTAGATGAAGAAAAGGCATTTGGTAAGTATAGATTAAAGTAGATTACATAAAAGGGGGAGAAAGACTAAGAATTATGGCTGATACAATGAAAAACAATGAAAGTGCAGACCAAGGGAAATTCATCGCTTTTGAAGGGATTGACGGAAGCGGCAAGAGTACACAGATCAGAATACTGAATGAGAGGATGAAAAAGGAAGGAATTCACTGTTATACCACAATGGAACCTACAGATTCCCCGATCGGCTCTCTGATTCATCAGATTATGACAGGACGGATCAGAACAGACAATAAAGTCATTGCCGCTCTTTTCGTGGCTGACCGGTTAGATCATCTGTTAAATGACGTCGATGGAATCGTCAGTAAGATCAACGAAGGCACAACCGTGCTGACAGACCGTTATTATTTTTCATCGTACGCATATCACAGCGTTGATATGCCCATGGACTGGGTGATACAGGCGAATGGGCAAAGCAGCAGTATCCTGCGTCCTACGGCAACGATATTTATCGATACGGATCCGGATACGGCAATGGAGAGAATTGCAAAGAACAGGGATCATCAGGAATTATTTGAAAAAAAATCCCGGTTAGTAAAAGTACGTGAAAAATATTTAGAAGCTTTTGAGAAGCTCAAAGAAGAGGAACGCATTCTGGTGATCGACGGGAACAGAAGCGTACAGGAGATTGCGGACCATATCTGGGAGCAGGTGAAGGTTCTGATTTCCCGATAAAAACAGAATGGCTGTAAAATCTGCATAAAAGAGTTGTAATACTGCCGATTTTTTAGTACAATGTAAACATGAGATTTTACTATATATTAAGGAGGCACCGAAAATATGAAGGTTTACAGAACTGACGAGATCAGGAACGTAGTTCTCTTAGGACATGGAGGGAGCGGAAAGACAAGCCTTGTTGAAGCGATGGCTTATGTATCAGGGGCAACGAACCGTATGGGGAAGATTACAGACCACAATACGATCAGTGATTTCGATAAAGAGGAACAGAAGAGAGAATTTTCAATCAGCACGGCTCTGGTACCCATCGAGTGGGAGAAGGCGAAGATCAATGTCCTGGATACTCCTGGCTACTTTGATTTCGTGGGAGAAGTGGAAGAAGCGGTGAGTGCGGCGGATGCGGCGGTTATCGTGGTTTCCGGCAAGGCCGGCGTGGAAGTCGGGACCGAGAAGGCATGGGAACTGTGTGACAAGTACAATCTGCCCCGTATGATCTACGTGACAGAGATGGACGTGGACGATGCAAGTTTCCGCCAGGTAGTTGAGGATCTGAACGACAGATACGGCAAGGTGATTGCACCGCACTTCCAGCCGATCAGAGAGAATGAGAAGCTGGTAGGCTATGTCAACGTAATCAAGAATGCGGGCAGACGTTACACCGGCATCGGCCAGAGAGAAGAATGTGAGATCCCGGATTACTGTAAGCCGAACCTTGAGACTTACCGTGAGAAGCTGTTAGAGGCAGTTGCAGAGATCAGTGACGAGTATATGGAGCGTTACTTCGCAGGCGAGGAGTTCTCGGTGGAAGAGATTCGTGCGGCGATGCGTACCGAGGTAATGGAAGGACGGATTGTTCCGGTAGCCATGGGTTCTAATGTACAGGCCCAGGGCGTTGCGAACCTGCTTTCCGATATCGTAAGATTCTTCCCAAGCCCGGACTGGAGAGAATGTGCAGGAATTAACCGCAAGACCAATGAGATTTATGAGGCGAACTATGACTTTGCCAAGGCAAAATCCGCTTATGTATTCAAGACAATGGTAGATCCCTTTATCGGAAAGTATTCCTTTGTCAAGGTATGTTCCGGTGTACTGAAGGGTGAGGATACGCTTTACAATGCAGATTCCGAGACGGATGAGAAGCTGGGCAAGATCTACACGATGGTTGGAAATAAACCGGTAGAAGTGAAGGAATTATTTGCAGGCGATATCGGTGCGATTGCGAAGCTGACCAGCACGAAGACGGGCGATACCCTTTCGGCAAAGACTACGCCTGTGCTGTTCGGAAAGACCGAGTATTCCAAGCCGTATACATATATGAAGTATGTGACTAAGAACAAGGGAGATGAGGATAAGGTTTCCCAGGCCCTCCAGAAGATGATGGCAGAGGATATCACTCTGAAGGCAGTGAATGACAGTGAGAACCGCCAGACGCTGATCTATGGTATGGGTGACCAGCATCTGGAGATTGCGGTAAGCAAGCTTCTTGAGAGATATAAATGCGAAGTGACACTGGAGACGCCGAAGGTTGCTTTCCGTGAGACCATTAAGAAGAATTCTGACGTAGATACCAAGTATAAGAAGCAGTCCGGCGGACATGGCCAGTATGGTCACGTTAAGATGAAGTTCGCATCATCCGGCGATCTGGATACACCGTATATTTTCGAAGAGACGGTAGTCGGCGGCGCAGTTCCGAAGAACTACTTCCCGGCAGTGGAGAAGGGGCTTCAGGAATCCGTGGTGAAAGGACCGCTTGCAGGATATCCGGTCGTGGGTGTGAAAGCTACGCTGTACGATGGTTCCTATCATCCGGTAGATTCTTCCGAGATGGCATTCAAGACTGCCACCATCCAGGCATTCAAGAAAGGATTTATGGAAGCAGGCCCTGTGCTCTTGGAGCCGATCGCATCGATTAAGGTGGTTGTTCCCGATGATTATACGGGAGATGTTATGGGTGATCTGAACAAGCGGCGCGGACGTGTCCTGGGCATGAACCCGATTGCAGGCGGACTGCAGGAGATTGTGGCTGACATCCCGATGACAGGTGTATTCGGGTACTGTACGGTACTTCGCTCCATGACAGGCGGAAGAGGAACCTATTCCTATGAGTTTGCACGCTATGAGCAGGCTCCGTCTGATGTCCAGGAGGCTGAGATTGCCAAGAGGGCTGCGGAAGAGTAAGGTTTTCGGCGAAGACACTGTATAGCGGTAAAGTGGTAAAATACTTAAGATATAGAAGAAAAGCCCGTAAGGGCTTTTTTTCTTTTGGTAAAAGTGCTATAATCTCTTTTGCCATGTGGAGTATGGAATCATGTGGAAGAAAATCATGCAGGGCATGGAATGAAGATACCGGGTTTCGTACGGAATGTCATGGTAAATACAAGAGAGACATGAATGAGGATCAAAAAAATGAAGATAGTAATTATTGGTGACGGTAAGGTTGGGCATAAGCTGACAGCCCGGTTATCAGAAGAGGACTATGATATTGTTTTAATTGATCAGAATACGGGAAAACTAAAAGAGGCGGTGAACCAGCTTGATATTTTCTGTATTCCGGGAAATGGTGCGGATATGGAGGTGCAGAAGCAGGCGGACGTGCCTCATGCCGACCTGGTAATCGCATGTGCGTCCATGGACGAGATGAATATGCTGTGCTGTCTGCTGGCAAAGCGGCTGGGAGCGAAGCATACCATTGCCAGAGTGCGCAATCCGATTTACTACAGGCAGATTGATTTCTTTAAGGAGGATCTGCACTTAAGTATGGCGGTCAACCCGGAACTGTCGGCGGCAAACGAGATTGCCAGAATTCTGCTGTTCCCTGAGGCGAGCAAGGTGGAGACCTTTATGAAGGGAAGGGTGGAACTGGTAGAGCATGTTCTGAAGCCGGACAGTCCGCTGGCAGGCCTTTCCCTGGCGGAGATCGGACGGAAATTCGGCATCAATATCCTGGTCTGTGCCGTGAAGAGGGGAACATCCGTCTATATCCCGGACGGGGATTTCGTAGTGCAGGCGGACGACAGGCTGCATATTGCGGCGGGGCATCAGAATTTGCGGTCGTTTTTCAAGTCCCTGGGGCGTAAGAGCACCAAGATCCGAAGGGTTCTGATCTGCGGCGGCGGGAATCTGAGTTTTTATCTGACACGGCAGCTTCTGGAGGCGGGAATGCAGGTGAAGATTATCGAACGGAATCAGGAAAAATGTGAGTATCTGTGCGAACTGCTTCCGAAAGCCACGATCATACAGGGAGATGCGGCGGATCATGATCTGCTGCTGGAAGAAGGAATTCAGAATACAGATGCGGTCGTTGCGCTGACGGGTATGGATGAGGAGAATATTATTATGTCACTGTTTGCCAAAGCCCAGGGAGTCAATAAGATTGTGGCCAAGGTGAATGAGGATTCACGCACCCAGATGGTAGAGGGGCTTGGAATCGACAGTATTGTTTCCGTGAAAGGTGCGGCGGCGGATGAGATCGTGAATTATGTACGTGCGAGAAAGAATTCCTACAGTAATGCAGAGGTGGAGACCATCTACCGGCTGCTTGGCGGCAAGGTGGAGGCGATGGAATTTATTATCAGAAAGGCATGTGATTTCACCAATGTTCCCCTTAAGAATCTGCCGACGAAACCGAATCATCTGATTGCCTGTATCGGCAGAAAGCGTAAGATAATCATTCCTGGCGGCGATGATTATCTGGAAGTGGGAGACAGTGTGATCGTAGTTACGAAAGAGCATATTATTAATAAATTTACTGACATACTTGCTTAGGGGAGACGGAAATTAGACTATGAATACGAAGATGATACGGTATATATTGGGGAAAATGCTGGGAGTGGAGGCAGTGCTTTTACTGCTTCCGGCGCTGGTGTCTCTGATCTACCGGGAATTTAGCGGAGTGTATTTTCTGATTCCGGCAGTCATCGCAGGTGCGGTGTTTCTGCTGGCAGGGGTAAGAAAGCCCGAGAACCGGAACATTTACGGGAAGGAGGGCATGATCATCGTTGCCAGTGCGTGGATCCTCTGGTCATTGATCGGGGCGCTGCCGTTCACGCTTTCCGGGAGTATTCCGGATTATCTGGATGCGTTTTTTGAAACGGTTTCCGGTTTTACGACAACAGGGTCTACCATTCTGACGGATATTGAGTCTCTGCCCCAGGGAATGCTGTTCTGGAGAAGCTTTACCCACTGGATCGGAGGCATGGGGGTTCTGGTGTTCGTGCTGGTACTTACGAAGCTGGATAAGAAGAATACCATGTACCTGATGCGTGCAGAGGTACCAGGGCCGGAGAAGGATAAACTGGTGCCGAAGACCATGTCTACCGCAAGAATCCTTTATGGAATGTATTTTGGGATGACGGCGATTGAAGTGATCCTTCTGCTGCTTGGCGGAATGAACGTGTTTGACAGTATGATTTTTTCCTTCGGCACGGCGGGGACCGGAGGATTTGCGAATTATTCTGCCAGTGTGGGGCACTTTAACAGTGCATATATTGATGGCGTGATCACGGTATTTATGAT
The DNA here is from genome assembly GCA_910587575.1 of uncultured Dorea sp. GTDB lineage: Bacteria > Bacillota > Clostridia > Lachnospirales > Lachnospiraceae > Sporofaciens. The sequence goes on along the minus strand of CAJULU010000065.1, from coordinate 10,552 downwards.
TCTGTTCGGGATTAACTTTAACTTGTACTATTTTCTGCTGCTGAGGGATTTCCGGCCAGTGTGGAAGAATGAAGAGCTGAAGACGTATCTGATTCTGATCCTGTCGGCGGCCTGTGTGATCACGATTAATATCAGCCAGTTATACGGAAGTCCCTGGAAGGCGTTCCGGTATGCGATTTTCCAGGTGGCTTCGATCATTACTACGACTGGATATGCAACGGCGGATCATACGCTGTGGCCCATGTTTTCCCAGTGTGTGCTGCTGTTTCTGATGATGGTGGGCGCCTGTGCGTCCTCCACAGGAGGCGGTATGAAGGTTGCCCGCTTCATGATGATGATGAAATGTATCAAACGTGAGATTCTGCAGATGGTCCATCCTAAGTCTGTCAGTATTATCCGTATGAACGGAAAGAAGGTGGACCCGGATGTGCTGAGAACACTGAATGTCTATCTGATGGCTTATATGGGGATTATCGTGGGTTCGGTGCTGCTGGTGTCTGTTGATAACATGGATTTCGGTACAACGTTCAGTTCGGTACTGACGACGCTGAACAATATCGGACCGGGGATTGAGGCGGTGGGACCAAGCGGAAGCTTCGCAGATTTTTCACCCCTGTCAAAGCTGGTGTTCTGCTGTGATATGCTGGCAGGGCGTCTGGAGATTTTCCCATTCCTGATGCTGTTTACCGCTTCGGCATGGAACCGGAAATTTTAAAAAGGAGATTATATGAATTTTAAGAAAAAGTTATTGATTGTGTTAGCCCTGATTCTGGCAGCGGGCGCCTATTACTATGCGGCGCTGCCTGCGATTAACATTCATTCGTCTGAGACGTGGTTCTTCGTCATATTTTTGCTGGCGGCTCTGGCGGTCATTTACGCTGTGCGAAAGAAACTGGGAAGGAAGGAACTGGGACAGAGTAAGGTGATGAAGTTCTTCGGGATTCTGCTTCTGGCGGCAGGAATCGTGTATCTGCTGGGTTCCCTGCTCTCTTCGCCCATTGTCAATGCGAAGAAATACCAGAAGCTGCTTACGGTGAAAGAGGGTGAATTTACGGAGGACGTAGAGGAACTTTCCTTTGATAAGATCCCGCTTCTGGATAAGGATACCGCAGAGATTCTGGGTGACAGGAAGATGGGGAGCATGGTGGATATGGTGTCTCAGTTTGAGGTGGACAGTATCTACAGCCAGATTAACTATAAGGATAATCCGGTCCGTGTGTCGCCCCTTCGCTATGCCAGCCTGATCAAATGGCTTACCAACCGTTCCAATGGTATTCCGGCATATATCCGTATTAATATGGCCACCCAGACAACGGAACTGGTGAAGCTGGAACAAGGGATACGCTATACGACCAGCGAACATTTTAACCGGAACATTTACCGGCATCTGCGGTTTGCGCATCCCACCTATATCTACGGGGAACTGAGTTTTGAGATTGATGAGGAAGGAATCCCTTACTGGATTGCACCGGTTAAGAAGTTTAACATCGGGCTTTTCGGAGGGGAGACGGTTGGCAAGGTGGTTCTGTGCAATGCCGTGACCGGGGACATGAAGACATATGATATTGAAGACGTTCCGGAATGGGTGGACCGGGCTTACTCTGCGGATCTTCTGGTGCAGCTGTTTGACTATTACGGAACGTTAAAGCATGGGTTCTTCAACAGTATTCTGAGCCAGAAGGACTGCCTTAAGACTACGGACGGGTATAATTATCTGGCGCTGGATGATGACGTATGGATGTACACCGGAGTGACTTCGGTGAACGGCGACCAGTCTAACGTTGGTTTCGTGCTGTCAAACCAGAGGACAATGGAGACGAAATATTATAAGGTTGAGGGTGCAACGGAGGCTTCCGCCATGTCGTCAGCGGAGGGACAGGTACAGAATTTGAAGTATAAGGCAACGTTCCCGTTATTGCTGAATATTTCGGATGAGCCGACGTATTTTATCGCATTGAAGGATGATGCGGGTCTGGTGAAGAAGTATGCCATGGTAAATGTGCAGAAATATCAGATTGTAGCAATCGGTGACAGTGTGAGCCAGTGTGAGGATAATTATCTGGAACTGTTGTTCAGTAACGGGGTCAAAGAAGCAGAAAAGGACACGAGGGAAGTGAAGACGGTTACGGGAAGTATCACGAAGATTGCCCAGGCGGTGATTGACGGAACGTCCCATTACTATCTTATGGTAGAAGGTTCGGAGGATATCTTCGATATCTCTGTGGTAGATTTTATTGATGTTGTCCGCTGTGAAGTGGGGCAGGAGATTACCATGGAGTATAAGGAGGACGAGAAGGCGAATCTTGTCATGTCGCTGGAAATACGGGGAAGCCGTGCGGACGGAGACGGGACAGACCAGGAGGATGAATAGCAGTCAGAAAAAGGGATGTGGGAAAGGTTATGCCTTTTCCCATCTCTTTTTTACTTTATACAAAAATCAGATTCCAAAATGTATCATGAATTTCTTCTGACTGACTGCAGACTGTATCGTATCGGCTAATCTGACAAGGTGTGTATCCTGGCGGATCCGCTGGTCGGATAGTACGATATCTTGAAATTCCAGCAAGGATTCCGGCGGTATCAGTGTAATTCCGTATCTTGCCAGTCCTGAGGCCGGACGGTCCAGACTGTGGAAATATGTTTTCAGAAGCGCCAGCCTGTCCCACCAGTCATCGATGTAGAGGGTATCGTCAATGGAGACGCAGTGATATTTTTCCGGATTGTAGGAATATTTCCGGGTTTCTTCTATGTTGTCGATAATACCAAATTGTGTTTTGATCATGTGTGTTCACCTTATGGATGGTTTTTTTAATAATCCTGCTTATTTCTGTTCTGGACTGCCTTGCGAAATGCCCTGTGATCACTATATCAAAAAATAGCTGGTAAGACAATGGATTTACATATAATTAAAATGGATCAATGTCATTTATATTGTGCGGCCTATTCACTTTTATATCAATCAATGATCTGGCTGCAAATCTTGAAAATTATGTTTCCTCCTGTTTGTCTGAATGGCCAGCTGTCTCATAAGGCAGGTCGTGCTATTGGTTATATCTCCAGAGCCGATGAGATCCTCCTTAGTTAAGGGCGATGATTCTCCGGAAATACTGGTTCACATTATTCGCTAAAATTTATATTTGCGTTTGCAAAGCAAATATAGGCGATAATGTGAGTTGAATTGCAAAACACTGATTTCTGTGTTATACTTCGAAAAGAACTTTTTCAGCGTTTTCTTTATGCTGACCAGCATTGTTTTTTTTATGATATAGCGCAAGAATTAAAACTACATATGGATCCTGATGGACGTGCTGGCGAGTTTGTGAAAAGGAGATGGTCACATTTATGGCTTTATGCCAAGTTGGAGGAAGGACATTCCTAAGGCGGCACGATGAAATTATCGTATAAAAAATTATGGGTGATGCTAGTGAAAATTTGTGAAGCTTTGAATTGTGATATTTCGGATATTGCAGAAATCGTTCCGGATGAAGCAGCAGAAGCGAAAAACAATAAGTCCGTTGTATAGGACATTACCTTTATTTACTATGATACGATTGGCGGCGGCTGAGTCGCATCTGATTAGCGCAATTTGAAAATCAGAGTAAATCAGTGACAAGGAAGGAGGTCAGTTCCTGTGGAGATATTTGATAACATCACCAAGGTAGTACGGGATGACCTGAAGGAAAAGATAAAGCCCGGAAGTCGGGTCTCCGTTGTGGCGGCCTGCTTCTCTATGTATGCATATAAAGAGCTGAAGAGTCAGCTGGAGAAGGTGGAGGAGTTCCGCTTTATTTTCGCGTCCCCGACATTCATCAAGGAAAGTGCAGAGAAGCAGAAGCGGAAGTTCTATATTCCGCGCCTGAGCCGTGAGAATAGCCTTTATGGAACGGAGTTTGAGATTAAGCTGCGTAATGAAATGACGCAGAAGGCGATTGCCAGAGAATGCGCAGAATGGATCCGAAAGAAGGCAAAGTTCAAATCGAATGTTACTGGGGAGTATATGGGCGGATTTATGACCGTTGCCTCTGATGCGGTGCAGACGGCTTATCTTCCCATCAATGGATTTACTACAGTTGATATCGGATGTGAACGCGGAAATAACAGCTATAACATGGTAAACAGCATGGAAGCGCCATTCTCAACACAGTATATGCAGCTGTTTGATACGATCTGGAATGATAAAGATAAAATGCAGGATGTAACGGAGATGATCATCTCTAATATCAGCACAGCATACAATGAAAACTCTCCTGAGTTCATATATTTCATGACGCTTTATAACGTTTTCAGTGAGTTTCTGGCTGATATTTCTGAAGATGTGCTTCCAAATGAAGATACAGGGTTTAAGCGAAGCAAGATCTGGGACATGCTCTATGATTTCCAGAAGGATGCGGTGCTTGCGATAATCAATAAACTGGAACGTTATAATGGCTGTATTTTGGCAGACAGCGTCGGCCTTGGTAAAACCTTTACGGCGTTGGCTGTTATTAAATATTACGAGAATAGAAATAAGACGGTTCTGGTGCTTTGCCCGAAAAAGCTTTCTGAGAACTGGAATACATACAAGGGTAATTACGTCAATAATCCAATCGCATCTGACCGGCTGAATTATGATGTATTATTCCATACTGACCTGTCCAGGACTGGCGGTGTGTCTAACGGTCTTGATCTGGATCGCCTGAACTGGGGCAATTATGATCTGGTCGTCAGCCGCTTCGTGCCATGTTCCGCGATAGCAGTTTTAATGGGAGTCCGGCAAAAATTAATGTTGGTGAAATCTTTAAAATGCTGGCGCCGGATACCAGGGTAAAGGTGATTTAAGGGGGCAGCTATGGACAAGAATGAACTAACGTTTTCTATCAATGAGGATTTCTTTCAGAGCATATCTAACATACTGGAAGAAGCACGGAAAAACGCCAAAACAGCTGTCAACCTTTCTATGGTTTATGCGTACTATGAGATTGGCCGGAAGATTGTTGAGGAAGAGCAGAATGGAGAAAATCGTGCCGCCTATGGAAAGCAGCTTTTGAAGGAATTATCTAAATTTTTAACGCAAAAACATGGAAAAGGCTATTCGGCAGAAAATTTAAAATTGATGCGGAGATTTTATATGGTTTATTCCCGGGATCAGATTGGGGAAACAGTGTTTACCCAATTTGAAAATCTGCCTGCAGTCAGTACTGGAAGGAAGTTTTTCCTGAGTTGGTCGCATTATTTGAAACTGATGAGGATTGACAATATAGAAGAACGTCATTTTTACGAGATTGAGGCTGTTAAAAATGACTGGAGTCTCAGTGAATTGAAACGCCAGTGCAATAGCGCACTCTATGAACGGCTGGCACTTAGTACAGATAAGGAAAAGGTTTACCGACTTGCTTTGGAAGGGCAGAAGATTGAAACATCCAAGGATGCGGTTAAGGATCCGTATGTACTTGAATTTCTTGGTTTGCCGGAGCTTCCTGAGTATTCCGAAAGCGAATTGGAAAGCCGCATTATTGACCATTTACAGCAGTTCTTGTTGGAACTGGGAACGGGTTTTGCTTTTATTGGGCGGCAGGTACGTTTCACTTTTGATGAGGAGCATTTTATGGTCGATCTGGTTTTTTATAATCGGTTGCTTCGTTGTTTTGTTCTCTTTGATTTAAAAATCGGGGAACTGAAGCATCAGGATATTGGCCAGATGCAGATGTATGTCCATTATTATGATCGCAAGGTGAAACTTCCGGAGGAAAATTCAACGATTGGCATTTTACTCTGTCGGGAAAAGAACAATGCAGTTGTAGAAATGACGCTGCCGGAGGATAATTCTCAGATTTTCGCAAGTAAATATGAGACGGTTTTGCCAAGCAAAGATGCGCTGAGGGAGTTGTTGGAGGAGCATCTTTCCGACGAGGATGGAGGCAGAGATTTATGAGAATACAGTACAAGCATCAAAAATTTCAAGCCGATGCGGCAAAGGCTGTTGTAGAGACTCCAACCTATATGATAGATCAAGGGTCAAGATACATTCAGCAGAGCTTTACAGATGATGTTGATTTTACCGGATGGAGTAATCAGAGAATCGTTCCGGAACTGAATGATCAGTTAATCCTGGAGCATTTACGGAAAATCCAGCGGGCAAATCAGATTGTACCATCCAATAAGCTGGAAGGAAGAAGCAACGGATATAATCTCACAATCGAGATACTGATTGAGGAATCGAAGATTCATTGTGCGAGAAAGCACTTCAAGGCCATCAGTGGTGATAATGTTGTCTATGATGTGGTGGACAGCTATACATCGCTGATGGAGAAGGTGATGAAATAGACATGGGAGGTTTATATGGCATTTGGCAATACAATCGAGTCAGTTTTACGGTTGACTTTTCCTTCAATGTAGGATATACTAATACCAACCTAAATGGTAGGTATTGGAAAAAGGAAGGAGAACCGATTATGCCTGATTACAAATTTGAAACATTACAACTCCATGTAGGCCAGGAGAATCCAGACCCTGCAACCGATGCCCGGGCAGTTCCGATCTATGCGACCACGTCTTATGTGTTCAGGGACTCTGCCCATGCAGCGGCCCGTTTTGGCCTTTCGGATGCCGGCAATATCTACGGCAGACTGACGAATTCCACACAGGATGTACTGGAACAGCGTGTGGCGGCCTTAGAAGGCGGTGCGGCAGCGCTGGCTCTTGCCTCGGGTGCGGCGGCAATTACATATACGCTGGAAGCCCTTGGTCAGAATGGCGGTCATTTTGTTGCACAGAAGACGATATACGGAGGCAGCTACAATCTGCTGGCACATACGCTTCCGGCGTTCGGCATTACGGCCAGCTTTGTGAATATTCATAATCTTGCCGAGGTCGAAGCAGCGATTCAGGATCACACAAGGGCGATATACATTGAGACCCTTGGCAACCCGAACAGCGATATTCCCGATATTGAGGCATTGGCAGAGCTTGCACATAAGCACAGTCTTCCTCTGGTGGTAGATAATACGTTCGGGACGCCGTATCTGATCCGTCCCATTGAGCATGGGGCAGATATCGTTGTACATTCAGCAACGAAGTTTCTTGGTGGACACGGTACGACGCTTGGCGGAATCATCGTTGATTCGGGCAGATTTGACTGGACTGCTTCAGGAAGATATCCGGCGATTGCAGAACCAAATCCCAGTTATCACGGCGTATCCTTTGTGAAAGCGGCAGGCCCTGCTGCGTTTGTGACTTATATCCGTGCAGTTTTACTTCGTGACACTGGTGCGACAATCTCTCCTTTTGCGGCATTTCTGCTTCTGCAGGGGGTAGAGACTTTATCTCTGCGGCTGGAACGCCATGCGGCAAATACGAAGAAGGTTGTGGAATTCCTGGAAGCGCATCCCCAGGTTGAGAAGGTGAACCATCCGTCCTTACCTGGACATCCGGATTATGAACTGTATCAGCGATACTTCCCGGACGGGGGAGGCTCCATCTTCACATTCGAGATTAAGGGAGGCGTGGAAGAAGCACACAAGTTTATTGACAGTCTGAAGATCTTCTCTTTGCTTGCAAATGTTGCCGATGTGAAAAGTCTGGTCATCCATCCGGCGACTACGACCCATAGTCAGCTTACGGAGGAAGAACTTCAAGATCAAGGGATTCAGCCGAATACTATCCGGCTTTCCATTGGTACGGAACATATTGACGATATCATAGCCGATCTGCAGAATGGCTTTGATGCAGTAAGATAGGAGGGACTGTTATGTCAGACATTTACACATCTGTCGATCAGCTGATCGGCAGAACACCGCTTCTGGAACTGACCCATATAGAGGAAGCATATGGGTTGAAAGCAAGAATCCTTGCGAAACTGGAATACCTGAATCCTGCAGGTTCTGTAAAAGACCGTGTCGCAAAGGAAATGATTGATGAAGCTGAGAAAGCGGGAAGATTAGGACCCGGCTCTGTGATTATCGAACCGACTTCCGGTAATACTGGTATTGGACTTGCGGCAGTTGCGGCTGCGAGAGGATACCGGATTATCATTGTGATGCCAGAGACTATGTCCATGGAACGCCGTCAGCTTATGAAGGCCTATGGGGCAGAACTGGTACTTACAGGTGGCGCAGAAGGCATGAAAGGGGCCATTGCCAAAGCAAAGGAACTGGCCGGCGAGATTCCCGGCAGCTTCATTCCGGGGCAGTTTGAGAATCCCGCCAATCCGAAGGCACACAGGGAGAGTACCGGGCCGGAGATCTACGAGGATACGGCCGGGGAAGTGGATCTCTTCGTTGCAGGCGTGGGAACCGGCGGCACCATCACCGGTGTGGGCGAGTACCTGAAATCAAGAAATCCTGCTGTCAGGATTGTTGCGGTTGAACCGGCGGCCTCCCCCGTACTTTCGGCCGGTGCGGCCGGGCCGCATAAGATACAGGGGATTGGCGCAGGGTTTGTTCCCGAAGTTCTGAATACGGCAGTCTATGATGAAATCATACCTGTCTCTGACGAAGATGCGTTTGCAGCGGGAAGGTCTATTGGCAGAACGGAAGGAGTTCTTGTGGGCATCTCTTCCGGTGCGGCGGCTTTTGCGGCGATTCAGCTTGCGAAGCGTCCTGAAAATGAAGGAAAAACAATTGTTGTACTTCTTCCTGACACGGGTGACAGATATTTGTCTACACCCCTGTTTGCAGAGTAGGAGGGAATCTCTATGATGATTTCAACGAAAGGCAGATATGCGCTCCGGGTGATGATCGATCTGGCAGAGAATGATGGAAAAGGTTATATTCCTATGAAAGAAGTGGCCGAAAGACAGAATATTTCCTTGAAGTATCTGGAACGTATTCTTCCGGTTCTTACAAAGAATAAGCTGATTGAAGGGCTGCAGGGAAAGGGCGGCGGTTATCGCCTGGCGGTGAGGCCTGGCAGCTGCCGCGTGGGGGAAATCCTTCGGCTTACGGAGGGGAATCTTGCCCCGGTGGCCTGCTTAAGCTGCGGGACGAATACATGTGAGCGGGCCGTAAACTGCAGGACGCTGCCGATGTGGACCGAACTCCACCGGATTACCAATGCATATTTTGATGGAATCACATTGGAGGATCTGATGAATCCTCCTTTCTCTGACAGAATAGCTCAAAAATCCAGCGCAGCTGTCACAGGTTATTTTCATACAGTTCCTTAGAAATATAAGGAGCATTACAGCGTATCCTGCGAAGATCCATTGCTGTGATGCTCCTTTTTATCTCTTAATTAATTCAGATAGCTGTATCCGCCTTCCTGGATTCCGGTCAGTTCACTCTTGTCAGCGCTGAGACTTACAAAGAATTCAATCCCGCACTCTGCCGAGATCTTCTTCAGTCTTTCCACAAAATCCGGCACGTTATTAAGGGAGATATCGGCATGCTTCATAACACCGTCGATGAAGACGCATTCAATATCATGGTTGGAACTGTACATACCATATAAGAAACCTATGTATTCGTCCGTATTCGTAATGGAGGTGAAATCGTCCATACAGATTGTACGGATATCAAATGTAACACTTGCCGTGTCTCTATGAGTTTTCTTGATAAATACAACGTTGCCGTTGCATTCCTTTGCTTTCTTGTTCGCAAGTTCGATCATTTTCTGTGTCTTTCCGCTCCCTTTTGGGCCAGTCAATAAATTTACCATTGTAAACCTCTCCTTTTATGTATTCTGAATTTACTGAAATCATCAGCATGATCTGTGTACAACTATTATACACTAAAGAGGCGGATGGAACAACTAAAATTGTGAGTTTTGTATAAGAAAAATATTACTTGACTTATTTTTGCATTCTTCATATAATAAGTAGGAAATAGAGCAGATGAAGAAGTGTGCAGATCCTAAGCCTTTTCGTCTCGTTGGAGATGCGAAGGCTTTTTAAAAATGGAATCATTTTATAGAAGGAGAGGAAAGAATATCATGTCGAAGATACCTTACAACCATAAGGCAATTGAGAAGAAATGGCGTGAGAACTGGGAGAAGAACCCGGTCAACGTCAAGGTCGGTGAGAATGGGAAAGAACGTCAGAAATACTATTGTCTGGATATGTTCCCTTACCCGTCCGGGAACGGGCTTCATGTGGGGCATTGGAGAGGATATGTGATTTCTGATGTATGGAGCAGGTATAAGCTGCAGCAGGGATACTATATCATCCACCCTATGGGCTGGGATGCATTCGGACTTCCGGCTGAGAACTATGCCATCAAGATGGGCGTGCATCCGGCGATTTCCACGGCTGAGAATGTGAAGAATATCAAGAAGCAGATTAATGAGATTGCGGCTTTGTATGACTGGGACCGGGAGGTGAATACCACTGACCCGGAATTCTATAAGTGGACCCAGTGGATTTTCGTGAAGATGTTCAAGGAAGGGCTTGCCTATGAGAAGGAATTCCCGATTAACTGGTGTCCTTCCTGCAAGACCGGTCTTGCCAATGAAGAGGTCGTGAATGGCAAATGCGAACGCTGCGGCGCCGAGGTCACGAAGAAGAACCTCCGTCAGTGGATGCTGAAGATTACAGCGTATGCGGAGCGGCTGCTTAATGACCTGGATAAGCTGGACTGGC
>CAJULU010000064.1:19808-22808 GCA_910587575.1 uncultured Dorea sp. | reverse complement strand
GTATATGGTTAAGAAGATGATCGAACAGCAGGAGAAGCAGATGGCTGGCAAATAATATGCGGCTGTAATTGAGAAATGAAAATGAAACTGGGGCGTGCAGATGTGAGATCTGCGCTGCCCCAGATTTCATGTGTAAGAAATATTTTGTATGATAATAAATTATTTTGGAAAAAGCTGTCGAACGGTTTTCAAATAAAATCAGACAAATTATTGCGACTTCCGTCAGAAAGTGATATGATGTGTTACAGATACATGAGAGAATTTTCGGAGAAGAAAAATGTGAATGCTTCTGGCCGGGTTTCCTGTCCGGTTATCAAACGGAGACTTTATGGGCATTCCGTTTTCTACATATCCCACATAACGGGGGACACATCTATGAGAGCAGGCGCATATGCCTGCCCTTTTTCGTTTTATGACGTCTGATCCGGCATGGGTACTTTGCCCCCCTGGGGAGCATAAAAACAGCCGCATGCCAAATCTATTTCTGCCTGCGGCGGGGCGGTTGATTCTGAGAGACGGATTTCGTAAAAAAATTAAGATTGTCTGCACCCATATGGGTGCTTTGTCCGTCTAATAGATGTAAAGACGATACACAGAGAGGAGGACGGATGATGGATGTTTTGCTTGTGAAGCGCGCACAGAGGCGAGACATGGATGCATTTGTAGATTTGATGGAGAAGCATAAGACAGGGCTTTATAAGGTGGCAAAGAGTTATCTGAGCAGTGAAGAAGATGTGGCAGATGTGATGCAGGAAACGGTGCTGTCAGTGTACGAACATATCCAGGAGTTAAAGAGCGTGTCGTATTTTAAGACATGGATGACCAGGATTCTGATTAACCACTGCAAAGATCTTTTAAGGCAGCAGAAGCGGTATCTGGTTTCCGGCCAGCTGCCGGAAAATACACAGGAGGCGCCGGAGAGTGACCGGGAATTCTACAGGCTTGTGGGTGAGCTGCCCGAGGATTACCGGGCTGTGTTCCTCCTTTATTATGGGGAAGGATTTCACACGAGGGAGATTGCCCGGATTCTGGATATGAATGAGAATACGGTGAAGAGTAAGTTAAGAAGAGGCAGGGACAGATTGAAGCAGGTATTGTGTTATTAGAGGTGGAATCTGATATGGATGAAGGAGGTTATATTGATGAAAGAAAAAGACAGGAAGATGAAGGAGATATTAGGTCAGGATGTTCAGGTGTCGGACCTGGTGAACCAGAGGCTTTGTGATACTTATAAGATTCTGGAGAGAAAACAGGAGACATCGGGTAAGAGAAAGTGTAAAGGGAAGAACCTGCGGGTTGCAGCGGCGGTTGCGGCGGTTGTCTGCCTTGCAGTACCCAGCGCCGTGTACGCATCGGTGAAGGCGGGATTTTTCGAGGGAATGTTTGGGAATACGACGAAGAAATCATGGGATGTGATCCATACGGAGGTGGATAACGGCAAAGGCAGTAAGACTGCCATAGACATTCCGTCCAAGGAATTTGTGCCGGTGGACGAGGAAAAGGCTGATGAACAGATCGGACAGTGGGTAATGGATGAACCAGTCGTAAAGCAGATTGGAGAGCATACGCTCACCATTGAGAGCTTTGTCTATGACAGCACCGGGGCAGTGATGTATTATACGCTGGAACGTAAAGGCGGGGTAACGGCCCTCAGAGGCGATGAGGATACCAATGTGGCAAAAGGAGCCATGTTCACGGATGATGTGGATTTCCGTTTCGATGTCAGGTGCGGGGGGAAGGATGAGAAAGAAGAAGACCTGATTTTTGCAGGCGACAACACTTATGTCGATCTGGAGAAGAGTACGCAGGAGCGGTTATACTGCACTTCTTATCTGCTCTGGTCAGAGAATCTGAAAGAGGGAGATATTCCTAAGCTGGTGATTACCAGATATCCGGATACTTTAAAGGAACTCGATAAGCTGCGGCCGGACCTGACTGGCATGTCGAAAGAAGAGGTAGCAGATGAAGCATTGTACAAGGAATATAATGAGGCGATGGCTAAGACTGAGACGGAAGTGATTGATTTATCAGAGAAAGGGCAGGTTCCTGACAAGAGTATTGATCTGGGGGCGGACGGCCATCTGGTTTATTCGCCCATCGCCATCCGTGTGGATATGTCCAAAGGCATGGGGCTTTCCGGCGATGAGACCATGGATCCGTATTTTATGAAGCATCTGGAGATCCGGTATAAGGACGGAAGCAGTTATATTGTCTCAGACAGTGAGAATCTGATTGAGAACAGCGGATATGTGTTAGGCGCAGATGTATGGTATAAGACGGTATTCAACCGGCTGGTGGATACGGATGAGATTGCGGAAATTATTGTAAATGACAAAAGCTTTCCTGTGAAGTAGAGGTATGGCGGACATACTGGCCAGAGGAATGGCCGGATAAGGGCAGATGTAAAAGGCATCTGCTCTTTTTTTCCAAAGCAGATAAATTTACTAACTGTGATTTTCCTGGATAGACTTGATATTTTTCATCAGATACATTATTATGATAAGAGTATAATTGATAGGAGGAACGTAGGATGTACAAGATATTAAAAGCCGAAAAACTGGCTGATAAGATTTATCTTATGGATGTGGAAGCGCCGCGTGTTGCCAGACATTGTGAACCGGGACAGTTTGTAATTGTTAAGATGGATGAAAAAGGCGAGAGGATTCCGCTTACCATCTGTGATTACGACAGAGAAGCCGGAACCATCACGATTGTGTTCCAGGAGATCGGGGCTTCTACCATGAAGATGTCTAAGATGAAGGCGGGGGATTCCTTCCGTGACTTTATCGGACCTCTGGGACGTCCGTCAGAATTTGTAGAAGAAGATCTGGAAACGCTGAAGAATAAGAAGATGCTCTTTGTAGCCGGCGGCGTGGGGGCGGCTCCGGTGTATCCACAGGTGAAATGGCTCAAAGAACATGGGGTTGACGCTGATGTCATCGTCGGTTCCAAGACAAAAGACATGCTGATTCTGGAAAAAGAGATGGAAGAGGTGGCCGG
>CAJULU010000064.1:18358-19765 GCA_910587575.1 uncultured Dorea sp. | reverse complement strand
AAATTACTATCCTTGTACAGATGACGGTACATACGGCCATGCGGGCATGGTTACGACGAAGATAGAGAAGCTGGTGGAAGAGGGGAACAAGTATGACGTCTGTGTTGCCATCGGGCCGATGATCATGATGAAGTTCACCTGCCTTCTGACTAAGAAGCTTGAGATTCCTACGATTGTCAGCATGAACCCGATCATGGTGGATGGTACGGGCATGTGCGGTGCCTGCCGTGTGATTGTGGGCGGCGAGGTGAAGTTTGCCTGTGTAGACGGACCGGAGTTCGACGGACATCTGGTTGATTTTGACAATGCGATGAAGAGGCAGCAGATGTACAGGACCGAAGAAGGCCGTGCGATTCTGAAACTACAAGAGGGAGACACCCACCATGGTGGATGCGGTAATTGCGGAGGTGACAACTAATGGCTGATGTATTAAAGAGAATTCCTGTCAGGGAGCAGGATGCGAAGGAGAGAGCAACGAACTTCGAGGAAGTCTGTTATGGATATAATAAAGAAGAGGCGATGGAAGAGGCGACCCGGTGTCTGAACTGTAAGAATGCCAAGTGTATCGAAGGGTGTCCGGTATCCATCAATATCCCTGTATTCATTTCAAAGGTTAAGGAAGGGAATATTGAGGAGGCTTATAAGGTAATCGGTGAGTCTTCTGCACTTCCTGCAATCTGCGGCCGTGTATGCCCTCAGGAATCCCAGTGCGAGTGCAAGTGTATCCGAGGGATTAAGGGTGATCCGGTTTCCATCGGCAAACTGGAGCGGTTCGTTGCGGATTATGCGCTGGAGCATGATATTAAGCCTGTGAAGGCAGAGAAGACCAACGGGCATAAAGTCGCAGTGATCGGTTCTGGTCCGTCCGGCCTTACCTGTGCAGGCGACCTTGCGAAGCTGGGATATGAAGTGACGGTATTTGAGGCCCTTCATGAGCTTGGCGGCGTGCTGGTATACGGAATCCCCGAATTCCGTCTTCCGAAGCATAAAGTCGTTAAGAAGGAGATTGAGAAGGTAAAAGAGTTAGGCGTTAAATTTGAGACCAATGTGGTAATCGGAAAATCTACAACCATCGACCAGCTGATGGAAGAGGAGGATTTCGAGGCGGTATTCATCGGTTCCGGCGCCGGGCTTCCGATGTTCATGGGGATTCCGGGCGAGACGGCCAACGGTGTGTTCTCTGCCAATGAGTATCTGACCAGAAGTAATCTGATGAAGGCATTTGACGATTCCTATGATACTCCCATTGTAGCGGGGAAAAAGGTTGCTGTTGTAGGCGGCGGCAATGTGGCGATGGACGCTGCCAGGACGGCTCTGCGTCTTGGCGCAGAGGTACATATCGTATACAGAAGAAGTGAGGCAGAACTTCCGGCAAGAGTGGAAGAAGTGCATCATGCGAAAGAAGAG
>CAJULU010000064.1:0-18348 GCA_910587575.1 uncultured Dorea sp. | reverse complement strand
GACCAACCCGAAGGAGATCCTGGTGGATGAGAACGGCTGGGTAAAGGGCATGAAGGTCATTAAGATGGAACTTGGCGAGCCGGATGCTTCCGGCAGAAGACGTCCGGTGGAGATTCCGGGATCTGAGTATGAGATTGAACTGGATACGGTAATCATGTCGCTGGGAACTTCGCCGAATCCGTTGATTGCTTCTACAACCAAGGGGCTTGAGACGAACAGGAGAAAATGTATTGTTGCAGAGGAAGAGAACGGACAGACTTCCAAGGCGGCTGTATTCGCAGGCGGGGATGCCGTCACAGGTGCGGCGACCGTTATCCTGGCCATGGGCGCAGGGAAAGCCGGTGCGAAAGGAATTCATGAGTTATTGAGTAAATAAGATTAGAGCGGGGACGCAGCTGGTGTGGCTGCGTCTCTTTGTAATTGTACAACCGTGTGCCTGAAGCGCAGAGTTACCTCAGCTTATTATAAGAGCCTATGAAGGTTCCGGAATCTATGCTATACTGATTTTAAAGTATTCTGATATGGGAAGGAGAGCATAGATATGATGATTTTCTGGGGTCTGATGATTCCTTTTATTGGTACAACCATGGGAGCGGCCTGTGTACTGTTCATGAGAAATGAACTGAAGCCTTTGATACAGAAAGCGCTTCTGGGATTTGCGGCAGGTGTGATGGTTGCGGCATCTGTGTGGTCACTGCTGATTCCTGCCATGGATATGTCGGAGCATCTGGGGAAATTTGCCTTTGCGCCGGCAGCGGTGGGATTTATTCTGGGAATTGGGTTTCTGCTGCTTCTTGACCGGGCGGTTCCCCATATGCACGTGGGTTCTGAAGAGACAGAAGGACCGAGATGTGTGCTGGATAAATCGACCATGCTTGTGCTGGCGGTTACGATCCACAATATACCGGAAGGTATCTCCAGCGGAGCGGTATTTGCAGGGCTTATGACGGGCAATGCGGATGTGACGGTGACAGGTGCATTTGCGCTGGCCATTGGGATTGCCGTACAGAATCTGCCAGAGGGATTTATTGTGTCCCTTCCTGTCAGGAATGAAGGAAAAGGGCGGGGCAAGGCGTTCTTGTACGGATCAATGTCCGGAATCGTAGAGCCGGCGGCAGGCGGGATCACGGTGCTGCTTGCGGCATATATTACGCCGGTTCTGCCGTATCTGCTTGCCTTTGCGGCAGGGGCGATGATTTATGTGGTTGTGGAGGAACTGGTGCCGGAGTCGGCGGAAGGAGAGCATAGCAACATCGGGACCATAGGATTTGCGGCGGGATTTGTGCTGATGATGATCCTGGATGTTGCGTTGGGATAATGGATCTGGAAGGAATGGCTGATATGCGGATTACGTTGGTGGCTGTGGGGAAGATAAAGGAGAAATATCTCAGGGACGCTGTTGCGGAATATGAAAAGCGTCTGGGGAGATATTGTAAGTTAGAGATGATTGAAGTGGCGGATGAGAAGACGCAGGAACGTG
The DNA here is from genome assembly GCA_910587575.1 of uncultured Dorea sp. Classification (GTDB taxonomy): domain Bacteria; phylum Bacillota; class Clostridia; order Lachnospirales; family Lachnospiraceae; genus Sporofaciens. The sequence goes on along the minus strand of CAJULU010000064.1, from coordinate 16,868 downwards.
CCAGTGAAGCCGAGGAGAGGGCTGTCCGTTCGAAAGAAGGGGAGCGGATCTTAAAGCTCGTGAAGGATGAGGCGTATGTAATTACACTGGAAATCGAGGGAAAGCAGGTTACATCGGAGGAACTGGCGCATAAGATGGAAAGTCTTGGCATTCAGGGAAAGAGCCATGTTGTGTTTATTATCGGAGGGTCAATCGGGTTGGGAACAGAAGTGCTTAAGCGGTCGGATTTTGCACTGAGTTTCTCGAAAATGACTTTTCCCCATCAGCTGATGAGGGTGATACTGCTGGAACAGATTTACAGAGGGTTTCGGATTATTAATGGAGAGCCCTACCATAAATGATTGAGTAAAATCATGGGACATGGTAATATAATAAAAAAGTATTTGTAAAGATGAAGAAAGTGCAAAAGGAGATTATGAATATGGCAGAGATCATTACCATGGGTGAACTGCTTGTCGAGATCATGCGTGACCAGGAAAATGCAGAACTGTATGAAACCGGGACATTTAAAGGCCCTTTTCCTAGCGGCGCACCGGCAATCTTTATAGACACGGCGGCCAGGCTGGGCGTAAGTACGGCAATCATCGGCGGTGTCGGAAATGACGATTTTGGAAAGAATATTCTGGAACGGCTGGAAAAAGACGGCGTTGACGTAAGCCATGTACGAAAAAGCGAAGAGCGTTCAACGGGAGTGGCATTTGTCACCTATTATTCCGATGGCTCCAGAAAATTTATTTTCCATGTGGGGAATACTCCGGCCGTGGAAGCGAAAGCGCCTCTTAACGAGGAGTTCGGGGACGTGAAATACATGCATATTATGGGGTGTTCGCTCATGGCCAGTAAAGAGTTTGCACAGGAAATTCTGAAGACCATGCATATGATGCGCCGGAGAGGGACAAAGATCTCTTTTGACCCGAACATCCGGGAAGAACTGTTTACAGATCCAGGCGTGACTGACGTGATCCGGGAAGTCATGGAGAACGTAAGCGTACTGCTTCCGGGAAAAGAGGAACTTCTAAAGATCACAGACACTTCGTCCGTTGAGGCTGCGGTCAGAAAATGTTTTGAATCCGAGGCTCTGGAAGTAATCGCCATGAAAAACGGTTCGGCAGGAAGCAGGATTTATACCAGGGATGAAGTGATTGAAACAGGCGTTTATCCTGTGCGCCAGGTTGATGCAACGGGAGCAGGGGACTGCTTTGACGGTGCATTTATTGCCGGGCTTGTGAAAGGGAAAAGCCTGGAGACTGCAGCTAAGATGGGGGCCGCAGCCGGCGCGTTGAACGCTGCTGCATTTGGGCCGATGGAAGGAAGGATCAGTGAGAAGACGATTGGAGAACTTATTCTGGAGAAGAGATCCTTATGATATCCGGGGAACGGAAACATTGTTTCTGCAGAAAATCATTGAAAATGCATTGTTCCATTTCGAGCATTGCCAGGAGTACCGCAGACTGCTGATGGCCCGGGGTTTTACAAAGGAGAGGATTCAGAACCTGGAATCTGCGCAGGAACTGCCGTTTCTGACCACGTTATATCTTAAGCGCCACCGGTTGCTGTCCGTGCCGGAAAGAAAGATCCGGATTATGGCAACGTCTTCGGGTACCAGCGGGAATAAGAGTACGATTGGATATGACTTGAAAAGTCTGTGGCCGGCTCTTGGGATGGTTCTGACCCTGGGAAAAAGGCACCGGCTGTTTTCATTGATCCCCAGCCATTATGTTATACTGGGATATGAGTACAGCCGGCATGAGAAGATGGCAGTCATGAAAACGGCATATGGACAGACCTGGTTTACACCGGCGTTGTCAAGAACTTATGCACTTGCCTATACCCGGAATGCATCCTGCGATGCACAATACATCATACAGGGGGAGAACGGGAAATATATCCTGCAGTCAGAAAATGTCAGAAAGCGGCTTATAAGACTTGACCGTCAGCGGTTTCCGGTGAGAATCACAGGTTTTCCGTTTTATGCCTTTCTGCTTCTGGAACAGATGAAGAAAGAAGGAATCCGTCTGTCCCTTCCAAAGGGATCGCTGATTGCATTTGGCGGAGGCTGGAAACAACACGGATCCTGGCAGGTGGAAAAAAAGACCATGTACCGGCTGGTCTGGGACGTTTTAGGAATTCCGGAAGAAAAATGCCTGGAGTTTTTCGGGGCCGCAGAACATCCGGCGCTGTACTGCGCCTGCCGGAACCATCATTTCCATGTGCCGGTATATGCAAGAGTCGTAATAAGGGATGTAGAAACCTATGAACCGGTAAAAAACGGTACGCCCGGACTGGTGAACCTTATTTCGCCAGGGCTTTTCAGTATGCCGGTTACAAGTATTCTGACAGACGATCTGGGAATCCTGCACGATGGAACAGAATGTGGCTGCGGTATTCAGACGCCGTATCTGGAACTCCTTGGACGCACAGGCGTAAAGGGGATTAAGACTTGTGCGGCCGTGGCGGCTGAAAACGGATGGGATGTGTGGGGGAAGGAAGAGGGAAATGATTCTGTTTGACGGAAAAATTCTGCCGGACAAAGAATGGAAGTCCGTGCAAAAGGCGCTTCCGGATTATTGCATCCGGACGATTGCCGGCGGGGAGATTACGGTTACGGAGGTAATCGAAGCATGTGCAGTTCTCTCAGACCGGATCCGGGAAGGCGTATATGATGGAATACTGTGTGCCGTCCTGAAGCAGGGGCGGGTGAACAGGCGGCAGATTGAGGAGACGGTCCGGCTTTTCTGCCGGAAGAATCTAAGGCGGAAGTATCAGACGGAGATCGGAGATCTGGAGGAATGCCAAAGCGGCGGGAATCCGTCTGTGGAAAGGCACTATGTGCCTCTGGGGATTCTGTTCCATATTGCTGCGGGAAATGCAGAAGGACTTCCCTTCTACAGTGTGTTAGAGGGGCTTATGGTGGGAAATATCAATATTCTGAAACTTCCGTCGGGAGATGACGGCCTGTCTGTTTTTCTGCTGAAAGAACTGGTGAAGATACATCCGCCTCTTGCACGTTATATTATTGCCTTTCAGATTTCCTCTGCGGCTCCGGGGCAGATACAAAGTCTGGGGCGGATGGCGGATGCTATTGTCGTCTGGGGCAAAGATGAGGCTGTCCGTGCTGTCCGGAAAATGGCGGATCCCTGTACGCAGATCATAAGCTGGGGGCACAAAGTGAGTTTTGCATATGCGGCTCCGGATATTTCTCCGGAAGAACTGAGGAAACTGGCAGGCCATATCTGTATCACGAATCAGCTTTTGTGCAGTTCCTGCCAGGGAATTTTTGTGGATACAGAGGATATGGATGTGGTGAGGAAATTCGGGATACGTTTTCTTGGGCTGCTGGAAGAAGAGAGAAAAAAATATCCACCGCTGCCTCTGGAGATCCGGGGGAAAACCGGTCTTGAACTTTACAATGAGGAACTGGAAACGCTGGGAACCGGAAGGAAGATTCTTCGCGGAAAAGGAGTAAGCGTCACTCTGGCAGATGACCGTATACTGGAACCGTCCCATATGTTCTGCAATGTCTGGGTGAAGCCGCTGCCTGAAAGGGAGATCCTGAAAGTCTTAAAGCCTTACCGGGGATATCTTCAGACCGCAGGGCTGCTCTGTCATGAAAAGGATTATGCTTCGCTGAAACGGCAGCTCATCAGAGCCGGGGTAGTCCGTATTACCGGTTCCGGCGGCATGTCTTCTATGACGGCAGGAGGAACTCACGATGGAGAGTATCCGCTGCGGCGCTACTGTAAGGTGGTGGAAATTCAAAGAGACTGCTGACAGTTTTTATGGAATCGCTTGATATTTTCAGATTGTTAGAGGATAATAAGGATATAAGAAACCCATGGTATAAATAAGGGAGGAACAGATGGAACGAAGAGATAAGACGAATTATTACCTGGATCTGGCGGAAATGGTGGCTCAGAGATGTACCTGTCTCAGAAGACATTATGGTGCTGTGATTGTAAAAAATGACGAGGTGATTTCCACCGGATATGTAGGGGCGCCCAGAGGGCGGAAGAACTGCACGGATATCGGGGAGTGCATCCGTAAGAAGATGGGAGTGCCGCGGGGGGAGCGCTATGAGTTATGCCGCAGTGTCCATGCTGAGGCGAATGCGATCATCAGTGCTTCAAGAGACAAGATGATCGGCAGTTCCATGTATCTGATCGGAATAGAGGTGGATACAGGGGATTATATCAGAAATGCGAACAGCTGTTCGATGTGCAAGCGGCTGATTATCAATGCAGGAATCAAGAAGATGTATATCCGTGATACGAAGGAGACATACCGCACGATTCTTGTAGAGGACTGGGTGGCGGATGATGAATCTATTGACGGTGTGTTTGGATATTAAGGAGTTGATTTAGATGAACCGGCAGCAGTCACTATCAGGGGATATGGTGAAAAGAATTTTCAAAGAATGTTTTCATATGATCGTGATACCGGTTCTGCTTGCGTTGTTCTGCAGTAAGGTGCTGATCGTGAATGCAACGATTCCTTCCGGCTCCATGGAGAATACGATCCGGCCGGGAGACCGGGTTATCGGTTCCCGTCTGTCGTATCTGTACCATGGGCCGGAGCGGAGAGACGTGGTTATTTTCCGTTTTCCAGATGATGAGTCTCAGGTTTTTATCAAAAGGGTGGTCGGGCTGCCTGGAGAAACACTTCGGATTGTGGATGGCCGGGTGTATATGAACGACTCAGAGACGCCCCTTAAGGAGATCTACTTAAAAGAAGCTCCCCGGGGAAATTCCGGTCCCTTTAAGGTGCCGGAGGATTCCTATTTTGTGATGGGGGATAACCGGAATCATTCACATGATTCCAGATACTGGGAGAATCATTATGTGAAAAAGGAAGAGATTCTGGCTAAGGCGGTCTTCCGGTATTATCCGAGACCGGGGAAGGTAAAATGACCTGTGTGCTGGCAGGGAAGGAAGACTAAAGACACGGGCGGTCTGGGAAAAGAAGAGGTGAGACTGAATGAAGTACATAAGACGGACAGGCTGTGCAATTTTAGTGATTCTGGCAGCAAATCTTCCGTTTCTGTATCATTATCAGATTATTCCGGAGAAAGGAAGCATTTTTTTAATGCTGCTTCTGGTGTTCGGAGTTGTTTTTCTTAATATTGTTCCGGCATTTTCCCACCGGAAGATTCCGGGAAGGAGGCTTCGGGTCTGTGCGGACGGTTGTGAACTTCTGGTATATTTTCTGTTGTCTGTGACTGTGTCGGCGGCAGGTCTGCTGATCATGATTCCGGCGGCGTTTCCGGAGGATAAGATGGTATGGTTTTTGAATCTGCTCTGTGTGACAGTGGTGGAGGCCTCGGTGTTCTGGTGCGGGATCATCCGTGTCTATCTGACATCATCGCAGATTGGTTTTAAGTGGAGGACAATCGGGATTCTCTGCGGGTGGATCCCCATTGTCCATCTGGCTGTGCTGGTGAAGATCATCCGCATGGCAATGGATGAGTGGGAATTTGAAAGCGGGAAGATTATGCAGGCCCAGGAGCTTAAGGACGAAAGACTGTGTGAGACCAGATATCCGATTCTGATGGTACACGGCGTGTTTTTCAGGGATTTTAAATATTTTAATTACTGGGGGAGGATCCCGAAAGAGCTGGAGTCTCATGGTGCAGAGATTTTTTATGGAAATCATCAGTCGGCCGCCTCTGTTGCAGACAGTGGAAAGGAGCTTGCGGCCCGTATCAGGGAGATTGTGGAACAGACCGGATGTGGGAAGGTTAATATTATCGCCCATTCCAAGGGTGGACTGGATTCGAGATATGCAGTCAGCCGCCTTGGAATCGGAGATCTGGTCGCATCTCTGACCACGGTCAATACCCCACACAGAGGATGTATTTTTGCAGATTATCTTCTGGATAAGATTCCCCAGGCAGCGAAAGATAAGGTGGCGGACGGTTACAATGCTGCGCTTAAAAAATTAGGGGACGAGACTCCGGATTTTCTTGCGGCAGTGACGGATCTCAGGGCTTCTGCCTGTGAGACATTTAACCGGAATGTGCCTGATATGCCGGGAATATATTACCAGAGTGTGGGGTCCAGACTGAATGTGGCATCGGGTGGGAGATTTCCTTTGAATTTTTCTCATCAGCTTGTCCGTTATTTTGATGGCCCCAATGATGGACTGGTGGCGGAAACTTCCTTTCGCTGGGGAGAAGATTATACCTTTCTTACGACGAAAGGGAAGAGGGGGATTTCCCATGGAGACGTGATTGATCTGAACAGAGAGAACATCCGGGATTTTGACGTACGGGAGTTTTATGTGGAACTGGTCAGCGGACTCAAGGAGAGAGGATATTAAAGCCGGGAAGATTTTGTAAAAAGGCACTTGAAGTTTGAGAAATAAGATGATATAGTTTTAAATATAGAAAATAAAGTTTAATTTTATCTGCTTATAGTTTTGGAGTGGGAGCCTATGTCATTTCAAGAAGAAAAAAGAGAGAGTATCAAACGTTATATGTTAGAAAAGATCCGGTCGGACGATACAGAATATCTGCAGAAGACGGTGGAGAATTTCGGAATTTCCGTTACCACTGTAAAGCGATATATCAGAGACTGTATGGAAGACGGAATCCTGCAGGAGAAAAAAGACAGGAAGACAGGGTATACGCTGGGAGTATCTGAGAAAGAGTTTCATTACAGCTGCGGGGAAGCGCTGTCAGAGGACAGGATTTTTTATACGGATATTCTGCCGTTTCTGAAAGACCTTTCTGATGAATCGCAAAGAATCTGGGGCTATGTATTTACGGAGATTATGAATAATGCGATTGAGCATGCAAGAGGGGAAGTCATTGGCTGCCATATTAAGAAGGATTCTTTATATACGGAAGTTTCGATTATAGATGACGGGATTGGAATTTTCCGTAATATTAAGGAGCATCTGAGTGAGAGAACCGGGCAGAGGGCAACCACAGAGGATGCGATTCTGGAGCTTTATAAAGGAAAATTCACCAGTGACAGTTCCTGCCATTCGGGAGAGGGGATTTTCTTTTCTTCCAGGATGATGAGAGAATTTGTGATCTGGTCTGATTCTGCAATCTACTCCTTTGGGTGCGGGGACAGGCAGCAGCTGGCCGAGTCCCATCTGATTGCATATTATACAAGGCTGATGAAGATTGGAACAATGGTTGTCATGAAGCTGGAGAATCAGACAAAGCGTAAAGCAAAGGAGGTATTTGATATGTACGCAACGGTTGATGAGGGTTTTGTACAGACGATGATACCAGTTAAGGAAGTGTGCCAGTATGGAGAGCCGATTGCACGTTCCCAGGCACGAAGGATTCTGTATCGCCTGGAGCAGTTCCGGAAGGTTGAGTTCGACTTTGACGGAGTTGAATTCATGGGGCAGGGATTTGCTGACGAAGTATTCCGGGTCTTCCAGAATCAATACCCCGATATGGAGCTTGTACCGGTCAATGCGAACGATACCGTACTTGGCATGGTGAAGCACGTAAGGGCAGGAAAGTGTTGAATGTTCTGTCCGGTCTGGTGTATACTAAGAAAAATCATAGAAACAGGAAGAGGTGTTCTGAGTTGGATTTATTAGAAGTCATGAGGAATAGAAGGAGCGTAAGGGTCTACACAGGAGAGACGGTTCCGGAAGATAAGGTTGAGCAGATTCTGAAGGCAGGACTTCTGTCAGCCTCCGGGAAGAATCTGAAGCCATGGGAATTTATCGTGGTTCGTGATAAAGAAGTTCTGGCGAAGCTTTCTAAGAGCCGGGCGTCCGGGGCGGCCATGATTGAACATGCAGACTGTGCCATTGTTGTAATTGGTGATACAAAGAAGAGTGATGTATGGACAGAGGACTGTTCGGCGGTGATGGCGAACATGCATCTGATGGCAGACTGCCTTGGAATTGGAAGTTGCTGGGTTCAGGGCAGGCTTCGGGAGGCCTCGGACGGAAGGACAACGGAAGAGTTCATCAGAGATCTGCTTGGGATACCGGATCAGTATGGTGTGGCGGCAATGCTGTCGCTGGGTATGACGAAGGAACATCCGGCTGCATATTCTCTGGACGAACTGCCGATGGAAAAGGTTCATAGGGAGAGATTTTAATCTTTGGTGAAGGTAACAGAGCCATTCCGGAGTGATGTGTAACCTGGGATGGCTTTTTAGAAATTGATCTGAACTTTCAAATGGGCATAAAAAAACAGCCACTGACGGTATGGCTGTTTTATCCTATCTATTGTTCTCAAGCAGCTGTCCTTAAGCGATTCCGTTCACGGCCTTTGCCAGACGGGAAATCTTTCTGGAACAGGTATTCTTGTGATAAACACCCTTGCTTCCAGCCTTGTTGATCTCAACAGTTGCAGCTTTCAGCGCTTCTGCCGCAGCCTGTGCGTCTTTGTTCGCAACGGCTGTCTCAACCTTCTTCACATAAGTCTTTACCTTAGACTTGATTGCCTTATTTCTGGCAGCTTTTGTTTCGTTCACTAAGATTCTCTTCTTTGCAGATTTGATATTAGCCAATTTGTCCACCTCCAATATCTTATATTTCGATTCATTCGTATCGATGACTGACTTCGTTAGAGCCGGACACGGACGTTCTAACGAAACGCACGAGTTTATTTTAGGCCAAGGAATGGTTTCTGTCAATACATATTTCTCAAAATATTGTAAAAACTAGCAATAAATCATTAATAGACTAAGAATAAAGTGAGGATGTAAGGGATGATTGAAAAGTATAGCATCAGGACGGATCTTGCTCTGGAGGATAAGGAGCGGTTTGAATCGGACAACGTGGAGGTTCAGGGGGTTTCTCTGAAAGAGGACTATGACGAGGAACGGGAGATTAAGGTGACGACCGTCAGGATCGAGACGGAGAATGGTGCAAAGGTCATGAAAAAGCCGGTTGGCACTTATATTACCATGGAAGCGCCTAACATGGCGGTTCCCGACGAGGATTATCATGATGAGATCTCGAAGGAACTTGCAAAGTTTCTGGCCCGTTTCATTAAGAAGGATAAGGAGGATTACTCGATTCTGGTGGTGGGGCTTGGAAACCGCAAGGTGACACCGGATGCCCTGGGACCTTATGTGGTGGATAATCTGAACATTACCAGGCATATTGTGAAGGAATACGGGAAATATGCCATGGGTGAGGAAGATGTGCGCCTGGTGAGCGCCATTGTACCCGGCGTTATGGCGCAGACGGGAATGGAGACGGTGGAGATCATCAAGGGAATCGTCCGGGAAACGAAGCCGGATATGATGATTGCGGTGGATGCGCTGGCGGCAAGAAGTTCTAAGAGGCTGAACCGTACGATCCAGATCACGGATACGGGGATCAATCCGGGATCCGGCGTGGGGAACCACCGCAACGCCATTACCGAAGATACGGTAGGAATCCCGGTTCTGGCAATCGGTGTCCCGACGGTGGTAGATGCGGCAACCATTGTCAATGATACCATGGAGAATCTGATCCTGGCCCTGGAAAGTTCGGAGACACTGCGCGGGGTGGGCGTGGTCATGCAGGGGTATAATGCTGCAGAGAAGTACGAACTGGTGAAGGAGCTGATTTCTCCCCATCTGAACGGGCTGTTCGTGACGCCCAAGGATATTGACGAGACGGTAAAGCGGATCAGCTACACCATCTCAGAGGCGCTGAACATGCTTTTTTCAAAAGGACATGCACATAATCAGGAAATGGGTGTCATATAGTGTTAAGGATAACATGAGGAATATGCAGATGGAGTGATGATGTGGAGCGAAGAAAGCAGATCAGCCAGATATTGATTGCTGTCATCCTGGGGATTCTGGCAGTCTATACCTGTGTGAACATTTCCCTGCCTCTGAAACCGGAGCAGGCCAGGCAGACAAAACTGAACCGGTTTCTGATGGAGCAGGCCAAGAAGACATTTCTGACAGGATTCGTTTATGTGGAAGACGGAAACGGCGGATCGCTGGCGGACTGGATTACGCAGACTGCCATGGAGTGGATTCCACTGGGTACTTACATGATGGAGAAATCCGCTGCCTGTACCGATGTGGAGGATCAGGAGACCTACCAGATGATTCTTGCAAACCAGGCCAATGATGAGAACATGGTGGATGAGAACGGGAAGCTGGTGCCAAAAGATGGACAGGAGCAGGAGGTGGTTCAGACCACTGCACCGCAGATTGACACATCTATGGAGAAAATGATGAACTATGAGTATCTTCTGGGCACCTTTTACACGGTTGACTCCAGCACCATGGCAGATCCGGAACTGCTCAATGCCCAGGTCCTTCTGGGAAAGGATATGAAGATTGACCAGTCGAAAAAAGGCCCGAAGGTGCTGATCTATCATACCCATTCCCAGGAGGCGTTCGCTGATTCTGTGCCGGGGGATGAGAGCACAACGATTGTGGGGATGGGGAATCTGCTGACAGACCTGCTGAATGATACATACAAGATCCAGACCATCCATCACAAGGGAGTCTATGACATGGTGGACGGGAAACTGGACCGGAGTATGGCTTACGATCTGGCAGAGCCTGAGATTCAGAAGATCCTTGATGAGAATCCCAGTATCGAGGTCGTCATTGACCTTCACCGGGACGGGGTGGGAGAGCAGACCCATCTGGTGACGGAAATCAACGGAAAGCAGACTGCCCAGATCATGTTTTTTAACGGGATGAGCCGCACCAAGGCAAACGGCAATATCGGTTATCTTGCCAACCCGTATATCCAGGACAATCTGGCTTTTTCCCTGCAGATGCAGCTTGCCGCACTTGAAAAGTACCCGGGGTTTACCAGGCATATTTATCTGAAGGGGTACCGGTACAATATGCATTTTAAACCAAAGACCCTTCTGATTGAGGCAGGGGCACAGACGAATACGGTGGAGGAGATGCGCAATGCGGTAACTTATCTGGCAGACGTACTAGATACGGTGCTTACAAAATAAATTGTGTTTGAACAATGCCATATTTTGTGTTAAGATGTGGAAGGTGTGGAAATATTTACAAAGAAAGGATCTGATAATATGGCAAAGAATACATATGATGCAGATAGTATTGCCATACTGGAAGGGCTGGAAGCAGTACGGAAGAGACCGGGAATGTATATCGGGAGCGTGTCAACCAAGGGGTTGAACCACTTGATTTATGAGATTGTGGATAATGCGGTAGATGAACATCTGGCGGGGTTCTGTTCGGAGATCCGTGTGACGCTGGAAAAGGACGGATCGGCAACGGTCATCGATAACGGGAGAGGCGTGCCGGTGGGAATGCATGCCACCGGAGTGCCGGCGGCGCGGGTAGTCTATACCACGCTGCACGCAGGCGGGAAGTTTGACGACACTGCCTATAAGACAAGCGGAGGGCTTCACGGCGTGGGTTCTTCGGTGGTGAATGCCCTTTCTGTCTACATGGATGTGGAGATCAGCCGGGAGGGGTATGTCCATCACGACCGCTATGAGAGAGGGAAGCCGGTGGTTGAACTTGAGGACGGGCTGCTTCCTAAGACCGGGAAGACGAGGAAGACCGGCACGAAGGTGAATTTCCTTCCAGACGATACGATCTTTGAGAAGACCAGGTTCCGGGCGGATGAGGTGAAGAGCCGTATGCATGAGACGGCTTATCTGAACCCGGCTCTTACGATTGTGTTTGATGATAAAAGGGGAAGCGAGGCGGAGCATATTGTCTACCATGAGCCGGACGGAATCTTGGGGTTTATCAGAGAGCTGAATTCCAAGAAGGAGCCGGTACACGATCCCGTGTATCTGAAAGGGGAGGCAGAAGGGATCGAGGTGGAGGCTGCGTTCCAGTACGTGAATGAGTTCCATGAAAATGTTCTTGGCTTCTGCAACAATATTTACAATGCGGAGGGCGGAACCCATCTGACCGGGTTCAAGACCACCTTTACTACGGTGATCAACCAGTATGCCAGGGAACTTGGGATTTTAAAGGAGAAGGATACGAATTTCACGGGGGCCGATGTGCGCAACGGCATGACGGCAATCGTGTCCATCAAGCATCCGGATCCCCGGTTCGAGGGGCAGACCAAGACGAAGCTGGACAACCCGGATGCGGCCAAGGCCTGCAGTAAGGTGACCAATGACGAGATTATCCGGTATTTTGACCGGAACCTTGAGAATCTGAAGAAGGTGATCGGCTGTGCGGAGAAGGCGGCCAAGATCCGTAAGACGGAGGAGAGGGCCAAGACCAACCTTCTGACGAAGCAGAAGTATTCTTTTGACAGCAATGGTAAGCTGGCCAACTGCGAGAGCCGGGATGCCAAGAAATGTGAGATTTTTATTGTGGAGGGAGATTCTGCCGGCGGGTCTGCCAAGACTGCCAGGGACCGGATGTACCAGGCGATTCTGCCGATCCGGGGGAAGATTCTGAATGTGGAGAAGGCGAGTATTGACAAAGTGCTGGCCAATGCGGAGATCAAGACCATGATTAATGCCTTTGGCTGCGGATTCTCGGAAGGGTATGGAAATGACTTTGATATCAGTAAGCTCCGGTATGACAAGATTATTATCATGGCGGATGCGGACGTGGACGGGGCTCATATTTCTACGCTGCTTCTGACGCTGTTCTACCGGTTTATGCCGGAACTGATTTTTGAGGGACATGTCTATATTGCCATGCCGCCTTTGTATAAGGCTATGCCTAAGAAGGGGGAAGAAGAGTATCTCTATGACGATAAGGCGCTGGAGAGATACCGCAGGACCCATGAGGGGCCGTTTACGCTGCAGAGGTATAAGGGGCTTGGTGAGATGGATGCGGACCAGTTGTGGGAGACGACGCTGAACCCCGAGACACGGCTTCTGAAGCTGGTGGAGATTGAGGATGCCAGGATGGCGTCCGGGGTGACAGAGATGCTGATGGGGACAGAAGTGCCGCCGAGACGGACGTTTATCTATGAGAATGCGACAGAGGCGCAGCTGGATATTTAAGGGATCTGAGAAGACCAGAAAGGACTGAGTGCGAAAATATGGCCAAATTTTTTAATACGGCTGCAGTGTGTATCCCCGGGAAACATTATATGGTAAATCTCGATAAGCGGATGGAAGAAATCAGATCTCTGGTAGATGGAGAGAATTATTTCAAGATTAACCGCGCAAGACAATATGGCAAGACAACAACTCTGATTGCCCTGGAGAAGTATCTGCAGAAAGACTATCATGTGGTATCCATGGATTTCCAGACTTTTGGGAATGAAGAATTTGCGGATGAGAATACGTTTGCTTTGTCATTTGCCAGTACATTTATGCGTTTGCTGTTCCAGACAGAGATTACTATTACCAATGAACTAAAGGTGACTGCGGACAGAATTCAGAACTGTATCGATGAGTCGAAAGCAGTCTACAGGCTGAAAAGGCTTTTTGAAGATCTTACCGGGATCTGTAAGTTATCTGATAAACCGATTGTACTGATGATTGATGAGGTTGACAGTGTATCTGACAACCAGGTATTTCTGGATTTTCTGGCACAGCTGAGGGCTTGTTATATCAGGCGCACTATGCAGCCTGCGTTTCATTCAGTCATTCTGGCAGGAGTTTACGATATCAGAAATATGAATCAAAAACTGCGTCCCCAGGAAGAGCATAAAGTAAACAGTCCGTGGAACATAGCTGCCGATTTTAAGGTCGAGATGAGTTTCTCAAAGAAAGAGATTGCCGGAATGCTTTCAGATTATGAAGAAGATGTTCATACAGGGATGGATGTGGAAGGGATTGCCCAAATGCTTTCAGATTATACTTCCGGTTACCCGTTTCTTGTGTCCAGGCTGTGTAAGCTGATGGATGAAGAGGTAAGCGCCCAGGATGCATTCGGGACCAAATCTGCGGCATGGACCAAAGCTGGATTCCATGAGGCGGTAAGGCTGATTCTGTCAGAGAAGAATACCTTGTTTGAGTCCTTTACAGGTAAGCTTATGCGTTATCCGGCGCTGGATTCCATGCTTCGGGCACTGTTGTTCACGGGGAAAACGATTGCCTATGATTCGGACAATCCGGATATGGATATGGCTACGATGTTTGGCTTTATCAGAAATCAGAACGGAACGGTAGAGATTGCAAACCGGATATTTGAAATGCGTTTATATAACAGATATCTGGCAGAGTCTCAAATGCAGAAACTGGATATTTATAAGGCATCCCTGCAGGATAAGAATCAGTTTATTGTGGATGGACATCTGAATATGAGGAGAATCCTTGAGAAATTTGTGGAGCATTTTCATGAACTCTATGGAGACCGGGAAGACCGGTTCAAGGAAGAGGAAGGGAGGAGTTATTTTCTGCTTTACCTGCGTCCGATTATCAATGGAACCGGAAACTATTATATTGAATCCCGTACCAGAAGCCTTGGACGTACGGATGTGATTGTGGATTACCATGGAGAACAGTTTGTAATCGAGATGAAAATCTGGCATGGCAGGGAATACAATAACCGGGGTGAAAAACAGCTTGTCCGCTATCTGGATGACTATCAGCAGAAAAAAGGATATATGCTTAGCTTCAATTTTAACCAGAAAAAAGAGATTGGAATGAAAGAGATTGTGATTGGTGACAAACTTCTGGTGGAGGCTGTCGTGTAATTTAGAATAGGAGAATAAGATGCAGGATTCACAGATTATCAGAACCGAATACTCGGACGTGATGAAGAAATCATATATTGACTATGCCATGAGCGTGATCATTGCCCGCGCCCTGCCGGATGTCCGGGACGGCTTAAAGCCGGTCCAGCGCCGCACGCTCTATGACATGTATGAATTAGGAATACGCTACGACAGGCCCTACCGGAAATGTGCCCGTATCGTAGGCGATACCATGGGTAAATACCATCCCCACGGCGACAGTTCCATCTACGAGGCGCTGGTGGTCATGGCCCAGGAATTTAAAAAGGGTATGATTCTGGTTGACGGCCACGGAAATTTCGGCTCAATTGAAGGCGACGGCGCCGCCGCCATGCGTTACACGGAAGCCCGGCTGGCCAAGGTGACCCAGGAGGCTTATCTGGCGGATCTGGATAAGGATATCGTAGATTTTGTGCCAAACTTCGATGAGACGGAGAAAGAGCCGGAGGTACTTCCGGTGCGTCTTCCCAATCTGCTGGTCAATGGTGCGGAAGGGATTGCCGTGGGAATGGCCACCAGCATCCCGACTCACAACCTTGGCGAAGTAATTGATGCGGTGAAGGCGCATATGAAGAATGATGATATCAGCACCAGGCAGCTTCTGCGCTATATCAAGGGGCCGGATTTTCCCACGGGCGGCATCGTGGTAAACAAGGACGACCTTCCGGACATCTACGAAAAGGGAACCGGCAAGATCAAGATCCGGGGCAAGGTAGAGGTGGAGGACGCAAAAGGCGGCAAGAGCCGTCTGGTCATTACAGAGATTCCTTACACCATGATCGGTGCGGGAATCGGTAAGTTCTTAAATGATGTCTGTGCCCTGGTGGAATCGAAGAAGACCAGCGACATTGTGGACATCTCCAACCAGTCGTCCAAAGAGGGCATAAGGATTGTCATCGAACTGAAACGGGGAGCAGATATTGAGAACCTCACGAATATGCTCTATAAGAAGACCCGGCTTGAGGATACCTTCGGGGTCAATATGCTTGCGGTGGCTGACGGAAGGCCGGAGACCATGGGTCTTAAGAAGATCATTGAGCACCATGTGGATTTCCAGTTTGAGATGGCTACCAGGAAATATCAGAATCTTCTGAACAAAGAGATGGATAAGAAGGAGATCCAGGAAGGGCTGATCAAGGCCTGTGATGTGATTGACTTAATTATAGAGATTCTGCGGGGAAGCCGGTCCGTGAAAGATGCAAAGGCCTGTCTGACCCAGGGAGTGACGGAGAATATCCAGTTTAAGACGAAGATTTCCAGGAAAATGGCATCCATGCTCCGCTTTACGGAACGCCAGGCAACGGCGATTCTGGAAATGCGTCTGTACAAGCTGATCGGTCTGGAGATTGAGGCGCTGATGAAGGAGCATGACGAGACCCTTGGAAAGATTGCCCGTTATGAGGAGATTCTGAACAATTATGATTCTATGGCAGAGGTCATTATCGAAGACCTGGACAGGCTGAAAAAGGAATTTGCCCGGAAACGCCGTACCGTGGTGGAGAATGCAGAAGAGGCGGTCTACGAAGAGAAGAAAGTAGAAGAGCAGGAAGTAATCTTCCTGATGGACCGCTTTGGTTATGCCAAGACGGTAGACGGTACTACTTACGGAAGGAATAAGGAGGCGGCGGACGCTGAGAATAAGTACATCATTTCCTGCATGAACACGGGAAAGATCTGTGTGTTTACCAATACGGGGAAAATGCATCAGATCAAGGTTCTGGACCTGCCTTACGGAAAGTTCCGGGACAAGGGCATTCCCATAGACAATGTAAGCAATTATGACAGCACACAGGAAGAGATTGTCTATATCTGCGATTCGGAACAGATGCGTTATTCCAGGCTGTTTTTTGCCACGAAACAGGGGATGGTCAAAAAGGTGGACGGCAATGAATTCCAGGTGGCAAAGCGTTCGATTGCGGCCACCAAGCTGCAGAATGAGGATATGGTGACTGCCGTAGGGGTCATCAGCGAGAACCAGAGCGTGGTTCTTAAGACAAAGGACGGATATTTCTTAAAATTTGCGGCTGAGGAAGTGGCGGAGAAGAAGAAGGCCGCCATCGGAGTGCGTGGAATCAAGCTGTGTAAGAATGACGAGGTGGAGGAAGCCTGGCTTCTTGAGGAAGGATCGGAGATGAAAGTCACGGTGGGAGAGCGGGAAGTGTCCCTTGGCCGACTTAAGATGGCCAAGAGAGACGGAACCGGAACGAAGGTAAGGGGGTAGTAACCCCCGCTTTACTTTACTTAAGGATAATCCTTCGGGGAACTGCCGCAAATGGCACATT
>CAJULU010000063.1 GCA_910587575.1 uncultured Dorea sp. | reverse complement strand
CACTCCTACATTCCCAAACTGGTAGCCGTCATACCATCTTTTTACCGCCTCATAGTGCTCCATCACGCCATAATACTCCAGAAGTTCTTTCACCTCTTTGTCTGTAAAACCGAAGTATTCATCAAAACGTTCATCCGCAATCGTCAACACCTTCAGGTTATTAAGCCCGGTAAAAATACTCTCCTTTGAAATCCGAAGGCATCCCGTCAGCACCGCAAATTTTAAACTATTATTCGTCTTCAGCACCTCTCCAAACAGATTCCTGATTAAAGAAATCATCTGGTCATAGTATCCGTTTGTATGCGCCTTTGCCAGCGGGACGTCATATTCGTCAATCAGCAGGATAACTTTCGTTCCATGATATTTTTCTAATTATTCTGATAATACTCTCAAACTATTACAAAATACCGCTTCTGACATATTATCATCCAGAAGCTTTCGATATTCCGCTTTATCCTGTTCACTTAAAACATCACCCTCCAAAAGATACTGTACTTTTGCAGGAACTCTTTTTATAATCTGAACTGCCATTTGAAATGCCATTTCATAGTTTCGTGCATCAATTCCCTTCAGTGAAACAGAGATAACTGGATATTTTCCCATATATTCTTCACAAACTGATGTTTCCTTTGAAATTTCCAATCCCTCAAAAATACTTTTATCTCCATTCAGTGAGAAAAAATGCTCCAACATGCTCATATTCAACGTTTTCCCGAATCTTCTGGGACGGGTGAACAGATTCACTGCTCCCCAATTATGAAGTAATTCCGTAATAAGTCCTGTTTTATCAACGTAATAAAAATCTTCTTTTCTGATATCTTCAAAATTTTCAATTCCAATAGGAAGTTTTTTCTTCCGCCTGTCCATTTTTTACGCTCCTTCCAACCAAAATCTAACTATCTGCAGCCAACTATCTTTAAATACATTATAACAATTAAACAGCGGCATTTCCATAGAAATTCCGTTACATGGCATCCCTTTTGCAATCTATCTTTGCCATTTCTCCAATCTTAATAACCCTCCGCCTTCTACCTCCACTATAATCGCCCCATTTTCCTGTGTCGAATATATCCTGCTCCCAACATCCGCAAGCCTCTTTACTGTTTCCTGGTGCGGATGCCCATACCGATTCCCCTGTCCCGCCGATATAAATGCATACGCAGGCTGTATCAGTCGGAGCACTTCTTCATTCGACGAGTTTTTGAACCATGATGCGCCACCTTCAGAACCTCCCATGTACAATCCGGATAGCTTTCTTCCAACTGTTTTGTAAGCTGCATTTCTCCTTCTCCCTCTACATCCCCAGTCAAAAGCATGTCGAACTTTCCGTACCGCACAGCCAATACCATAGATGCCACGTTACCTGATTCCAGTCTTGGTTTGCCTGTCCCAAACACATCATTTTCCTGCCTTGATTCGGCATCCTCTGATTTTATTTCCATATTCCCCGGCTGTATACAGGAAATCGCCATCTCCCCTTCCCGAATACTCTGTCCCGGTTCTATCACCACTACACGGATTCCATGATTCCTTGCTTTTCCTGCCAATTCCTCTAAAGCCTCATCCCACACCTCTATCACCGGCAAAACCAATGTCCCAATCTTCACGCCGATATCTTGTCTCTCAATCAGTTCTTCCACACCGTTCATATGATCGCTGTCGCCATGGGATATCAGCACATAATCAAGTTTGCCCACACCCTGTGATTTTAAGAATGATTCCAGCCTGTACTGCCCCACCTTCTTCACGTCGCTGCTCCCGCCGTCTACAAGATCCAGAATCACCTTCTTCTTCTGATGGAACACCTTGCCTTCCTGCTGCTGCCTCGCCTCATTCAAGAATTTACTCACCACCGGATTCTTATAAAAGAAAGCCCTAGACAATCCCGTTTTCCGAACCAGATCACAGACCAGGAGCTGTTCTTCCTTCTCCAGCATCTCTTTGATTGTCCGAATCGCATAATCAATTTTCTCCCTGCTTGCCTTTTGATTGGATTCAACCATTTTGGAATACTTGCTCATATCCATCCCACTCCTTGATAATCTCACTCAATATCTCATCCATTGTTTTCCTTAGTTCTTCGGTCTCCTTTATCATCAGCTTTCCGCTTGCCCGCCGGTACCGATAAACCGTACTCACTCCCCTGTGCCCTAATAAATGTGCAATGGCTGCATCATCCAGATGCATTTCCACAAGCTTCATGCCATAGCAGTGCCGGAATAAATGTGTGGCAAAACCCATCCGTTCTCCGTTGTCTTTGCAGATATCATTTTCATGTATCAATGCATACATGCGGTGTTTCAGCATAGAATATTGAAACGGCAGGGAAGGATTTGACTCATTTACAAAAATATATTCTGTTTCCCCGTACCTTTCATAAGTATATTCCATAGATTTCTGGATTAACTTAGCCACGTCCTCCGGGACAGGCTTCTCATAATAAGAGGTCTTTACCTGGTACATCCGGACAATATAATGACCGTTTTCCTGATATAAGCAGTCTGTACGCAGGGTAAGTGTATCTGAAATCCTTCCTCCCAGCATCTGATGGAGGATCAGTGCGCATGCCGTCTGTTCTTCCATATTGACAATATACTCATTCAGCCGCCGTATTTCCTCATCGGAATAAGTTTTAAACGTAACCTCTGGTGCTTTCGGCATATCCCGCTTGATAAACAACTTTCCTAATTTCGGCTTTTCAAGCACTTTCCCAACTTGCCGCAGCATATCCTTTAAATTTG
Source organism: uncultured Dorea sp. (assembly GCA_910587575.1). Lineage (GTDB taxonomy): Bacteria > Bacillota > Clostridia > Lachnospirales > Lachnospiraceae > Sporofaciens. The sequence goes on along the minus strand of CAJULU010000063.1, from coordinate 20,562 downwards.
CCATTTCCGTTTTTAGGTTTCTCTCCTGCCCCCTTTCCAGATTGATGTGGGTCAGATATTCTTCTATATGCAGCCGCTCCACACTGCCCAGGCTCTTAATTTCCGGATACCTCTCTTTAAGAAACTCTGAAAAATGTCTTACCGCACGTATCTCTCCCTGGAGCGAACCTACAGATAAATATTTAATCCTGATATAAGACGCCCGTTTCACCTCTTCCCTGATCGTCTCCTGTCCGATTCCTGTAAAACTTATCGTCTTTACCATCTGTATCGGATTCTGCCTGACCTCAAATCCCAGATTTTCCAGATTCCATATGTCCTTTTCCCACTCCGGCCGTTGATCCTCCGGCTCTAAGAAATGGATCACGAGACGCAAATACTTTACAGTTCCTGCCTCCTCCTGCAAATTTCTCCCCATACTCTTCATATGCCGATAATCGTGCGTTTGGAACACATGATCTCCGCATTTGATTCCTAATTCATTACACCAATCCACCATTTCATGCCAGTAATGTGTTGAAAAAAACGGTCCCCCTTTGGAATTTTGAAATACATAAGCATCCAAACCAATCTCCTTTCGTTCCATATATACCATCATACTTCGGTATAGCATCATTGGGATTGGAATGACCTTCTCCATCTTCAGCTTATGCTGGTAAATCCGAAGCCAGGCAACCCCTTCCTTCAGATAATATCCTTCCCGTTTTATAGAGCATACTTCATTAATCCGTAGTCCAAGGCACCATAAATGTAGATACATAAGCCTCATATCTTCCGGCAATCGTTTTAAATTCTGTAAAATCTCCCTCACCGTATTTTGCGGCACAGACCGGTAAGGATGCTGCAATGGTGCCCGCTTTATATAGTATTCTTCCTGCAGCTTTCTCATATACAAGTCAATCTCTGCCGCAATCAGTTGATCTACTGCAAGCTTTTCCTGATCAAGAAAACGCAGAAAGGCTTTTGTAATATATGTCCGCGCCCAAATATTTTGGACAGAGATTCCCGTCACACCAAGCTGATACTTTATATATCTCTTCAAATACTCCCGATTCTTTCTATCTGCTATATCTAAAAATGAAATACGCCTCACCGGTCTTGTCGGATCATAACGGGTTTCGTCAAACTGGAAACGGTCCAAATACCATACATTCGCCTCCCAGAAATCTGAAATTCAACCAAAAACAGGATGGCAGTCACACAAAACATACCATCCCTTTCTTATTTGAGCGTTACTCAGCTCTTTATAATTGCTTTGCAAACAACATCTTAGGCTCATCCCTTGTATTGTCTAAATTTTAAATCGATACCTGCCTTTTCCATGCCCAATAACAGGTACTATCAATTTTTCCTTTTTCATCTTTTTAATCAACTCTCCTGCCGGTGATGAAGTGATCCCGGTTATTCTCATTACATCCGCCCTTGAAAAATACATATCACCGCTATATTGCTCATACATTCGCAGGATCTTTTCCTTTGCAAGTGTACTAATCCCAGATTCGTTTATTTTATTTTCAAACAACTGTTTTTTATTGGAAACAACCGTTTTTCCGTCTTCAAACAACTGTTTTTCATTTGTAACAACTGCTTTTTCATTTTCAAACAACTGTTTTTGACTCCCTGCTTCTGCTCCTTCAATCGCAACATTATAATTCAGATTATAAAGCGTCACCCAAAATGAAGATGTATCTGAATAGAATACAGGCTCTAACTCCGGACAATAATTGACGGCTCTACGGTAATCATCCTTAATCTTTTTAAAACCACTTCCCCTGCGTTCCATATAATTCATTCGGCTGAACACATCTGCGATAATCGGATTTCTTCGTCTGGAAGGCACATGATCCGTATCAAGATTCTGTACAAAAGAACCGTCAAACATGCCGTCAGGAGAATAGATCTCCATACGATCATCAAAAATATCAATGTGTACTTCGCTGCCCAATTCCAGATAATCTCGATGGATCAATCCATTCACAATACACTCAAAAGCTGCCCGTTCCGGTATGTCCGGCATCTCAAGACGCCCATCCGGAGTCTTTTTCCAACGCTTTTTCGTATTATTTTTTACAAACTCTTCTCCGCCCTGAAGCAGTATGAGCAAACTTCCACCAAATTCCTTATCATCCAGTGCTTCCATTACTCCGGATGCTTTGTCCAAACCGTTCCAACGAGTACAAAAAAGTCTGGAATGACGCATTGGCGATTCATCTGCTAATAAAGCTCCTGCATTGGTAAGCATTCCCTTCTCGTCTACCAACCCGAACGAAATAAAATCTGCCTCTTCCAATTCCTTACCGGTTCGCTGCCGATATACCGAACGAAGCTTTGTAAATGCCTAATTTTCATATGGATAATGTGAGGACAGACTGTCATAAGTACGATTGCTTCCACGCAGTACCAGACGTTTTAACTCAATCGCTCCTGCCTGCACACTTTCATTTCCAACACGTACAAATGCTGTCCTGCTCCCATCACCTACATAATAGCCAACTAACGTATCATCATCTGCTACTCCAAAGAATAAAATGCCGCCTTTGCCATTTGCAAAAGCACTGACACTTTTCAGCCAACTCTTAGGTTTCTTTTCTTCTAACATGAGTTTTTTATCATATTCGTTAGATTCACCAATATAATCTGAAATGAACATAAATACTCCTTTATTCGATATTAAAGCATACTACACCTATAGGGCTTTCCTGTAATAGTCTATTTCCAAATACATTATAACAACTAAACAACAGCATTTCCATAGAAATTCCGATACACGGCATCCCTTTTTGCGATCTATCTTTTCCATTTCTTCATTCTTAATATTTCTCCGCCTTCTGCCTCTACTATAATCGCCCCATTTTCCTGTGTCGAATATACCTTACTTCCAACATCTGCAAGCCTCTTTATCGTTTCCTGATGCGGATGTCCATACCGATTCTCTTGTCCTGCCGATATGAGTGCATAAGCAGGCTGAATCTGTTGAAGAAATTCTTCATTCGATGAGTTCTTTGAACCATGATGCGCCACTTTAAGGACCTCCCACGTACAATCCCGATAATGCTTTTCCAAGTTTTCTGTAAGCTGCCTTTCTCCTTCTCCCTCCACATCCCCGGTCAACAGCATATCAAACTCCCCATATTGCACGGCCAATGCCATAGATGCCTCGTTCCCCGATTTCAGTTCTGTACCGCCTGACTCTGACTTCAACATGGTATTTTCCTGCCGTAGTTGGATATCCTCTGATTTTATTCCCATAGTTCCCGGCTGTATACATATGATCATCATCTCCCCTTCCCGGATCCTCTGTCCCGGCTCTATCACCACTACACAGATTCCATGATTTCTTGCTTTTCCTGCCAATTCCTCCAAAGCCTCATCCCACGCCTCCTTCACCGGCAGAACCAACGTGCCGATCTTCACGCCGATATCCTGTCTCTCAATCAGTTCTTCCACACCGTTCATATGGTCGCCGTCTCCATGGGAGATCAGCACATAATCAAGCCTGCCGACTCCCTGGGATTTTAAGAATGGCTCCAGCCTGTACTGTCCCACCTTCTTTACGTCACTGCTCCCACCATCCACCAGATAGGTGTCTCCTTCCGGTCCTTTCATAAAGATTCCATCTCCCTGCCCCACATCCAGAACCGCCGTTGTAAGCTTCCCTGCCTCTCCAAAACGAATCGTTAAAATCAGAATTCCCACTGCCCATAGAAAAAACACAGCAATTTGTTTTCTTTGATTTCCTCGATTTCGCCAATCTGCTTGATTGCCCTTTTCTTTCTGTTCTTCTTGCGTCTTCACTGATAAGATACTATATCTCAGCAAAAGCAAACCCAAAAGCATAATCCCATAATATACCGCTATCTGCCACAAATCAGGCTTTCCAATCACAACCCTCGCTCCCGGTAAATCAAGTGTTATCTCACAGCTTATTTTATAAATCCACAAAATTTTGCTGCACATCCAAAACAATACGGTGGATACAGGAGCAAACCACAGCGCAAACAGGCTTCCTGTCATTCCCAGAAATAACAGTACCGACATCAGCGGGATTACAAAGAGATTCAGAACAAAAGAATAAAGCGGAAATTCAAAGAAATAATAGAGCAGAATCGGAAGAATGACCAGATTGATACCGGCACTGGCGGTCAATCCCTGGATAATTATTTGCCATACATGCCCCCAGACTCCCATTAGATACCCAGACAGAAAACCCTCTTTCCTATTCTGCCTTGGAAAACTCTGCGTCTCTCCCCTCCTATTATCTGGCACCTGCACCGGACCGCTATGTAAAACATTTGTACTACATGATGCATATACAGATATATCTTCTTGTACAATCGCCTTTGTCTTCATCTTCTGCCCATTACTGTATAATGCACGTATAAATATACCTTCCTGCACCACCGGCACCACCGCCAGAATCGCAAACACTGCCCCAAAGGACAGCCAGAACCCTCCGTCGTACAAACTGAGCGGCCTCCACACCAGCACTATGACTGCCGCCGTGGAAAGTGCCGTCGGCGCATCGTAATGCCGCCCTGTCATATCCGCTCCCACTCGGAATAAGAACATCACTAAGGCTCGCACCGCAGATACGGTAAACCCAATCATAAGAATATACAGCATCAAAAATAAGATACCAGATACCCCGCCAATCGGATAAGACCCCGTAATCCTCCGCAAAATCTTATATATCCCTATCCCAATAAAAGAAAGATGCAACCCCGAAATCGCCATAATATGCCCAATCCCATTTACCTGATAAAGAGATTTCAGTTCCTGGTCCATCTCTGCCTTCTCCCCCAGCAGCATCGCCGAAAGAGCCGCCCCTTCTTCTCTGCCAAGCGCAGAGATCAGCGACGCTTTCCACATTTCCCGGAAATCCGCAAGCCTGTTTCTCCATTTCCACACACGTTGATCCACCGCCCAGCATGTATCTGCCCACACCCGGCAATGAATATCCTGGATCTGGTAATAACGCTTCTGGTCGAAATTCCCCGGATTTCTCGCATTCTGGAAATACGAAACCTTCCCTTCCGCCCTCACTTTGTTTCCCATATCAATCTGTAAATCTGGATCTGCATAGATAATCATTCTTGATTCCTGAAATAACTGCTTCTGATACTGAATAGAATTGTTTTTTAGATATAATACCTGAATCTCATTTTTGTTCTCAATCCGGTACACCTGTCCCTGCACCGTAACCGTCTCATCCGGCGGCACTGCCGACTCAAGAGGAGAAGGGCGAAGCTCTCTGACCAGCCTCTCCTCCCCCCGCAGCACAGCCGCTGTGATCAACGCAAGAACCACCAGGCACACGGATAACAGCGGCCTGTTCTTTATGGCTTCCAGACATACCGGACGCCATGCCCTCTCTTTCATTGTCCACTTTCCTCCACAATGTTCTGATCTCTTGAGAGAGGCTTGCTCAGATCCATGCTCCCCATATACTGGATGTTGGTCTCCCCGTTTACCGAAATCTGAACCTGGCTGGACGCCCCGCCGTCTACAATGGAATTCACGATTGCATAGACGGTAACGACCGGATCTACCGCACAGGTGTTATTCAGAAAACCATCATCCAGGTTCACATAACACACGGTATCCTTGACAGATACTCCGATGACCTTCGTCTCCGGCGGAATTACCGGACCAAGGCCATTGCCGGAAGGTCCCTTGATGAGCTGGTCCACAATCAGCCTCTCGATTGACATATTACTGTTATAGCGGACACTGACCTCCTCCGGTTTCAGCTTGTCCCCGTTCTCATTTGCAAAATAAAGCTTCAGCTTCTTAGGCTGGTACTGATGAAGGGAAGACCCTTTATACTGCAGAAAATCCTCCGGCCCCATATACCCGATTGCATTTCCCTGGCTGTCCGTCAACGGTTCCTCTTCGATAAAAAAATCAATATATTCAATGCCTTTAATCTGTGACAGCGTCAGTACCACCGCCGCCCGGAGCAGAACCTCTTCTTCCGGTTTCAGCCTGTGATACCCGCCGTTAAAATGGATATCCAGAATCTTATCCGTCAGAACCCAGTCCCGAATGCTGACTCCGGCCGGAAAAACGCTTTTATTATCAATCGATTCCGGCTCTTTGCGCATAACATTCAGTAAGTCCTGAATGACCTTCTCCTCCGTTGCGTTTTTCATCGTATAGTCCGCCTTTACCAGCGTGGTACCTTCCATATTCATGTAATAGACGAACATCCCGCCTTTGCCCGGTTCCTTCCCCGCTTCCTTTCCCATACTGCATCCGGCCAGAAAAAGCACAAGGGATGCCAGACATAATAGGAAAAACCTGTAACAGACTCTGTTTTGCCCCATAACGAACTTCCTCCTAAGATACATACGTCAGCGGAATACGCACAGTGAATGTAGTTCCCGCCCCGACCTGGCTGTAGACTCTGACTGCCCCCCGGTGCATGACCACCGCACTTCTGGCAATGGCAAGCCCAAGCCCCGTGCCGCCGATCTCCCTGGAATGGGACTTGTCCACACGGTAGAACCTTTCAAACACATGCTCAATCGCCCCTTCCGGTATGCCGATTCCTGAATCTGCAACTTCAATCAGACAATTCTTATGATCCGCATTCAGAGACACATGAACCCAGCCGTCTTCTTTATTATACTTGATTGCATTTTCAACCAGATTCGATAACGCAAGGGATATCTTTACTTCGTCAACCTCAGCCGTCACCGGGCGGAAGCTCTCAAATACCAGTTCTATATTGCGTGTCGCCGCAATCGGCCGGAGTCTTTTTAAAATCTTCTCAATCAGCGCATTCATATTTTCAGACTTGATGTTCAGCGTGTTCGCCGTCTTGTCCATCTTGACCAGGGACAGAAGGTCATTGATAATCTTATTCTCCCTCTCAATCTCCTCAGACAGATCGCCCATAAATTCCTTATAAAGTTCTGCCGGAACATCCTCCTGGATCAGAAGGGAATCTGCCAGCACTTTCATGGAGGTAAGGGGAGTCTTCAACTCATGTGATACATTAGAAACAAATTCGTTTCTTGAGTCATCCAATACTTTCATCCTGCCAAGCATTTTGTCCGATATCAGCATGGTCTCTGTATAAGCATGTTCGTGAAGATAATCAGCCTCATACCCCTCCGTCACAGCTGCGATGGAACGGCTGATCCGCTGAAATGGACGAACCATGACAAACCCGGCCGAAAAAGCCAGTATTACGGCTACAATCCCGATCGTCAGACATACCACAAGAATTCTTTCATCTAACCCCTGGACACTGTCGGCAATCATATCCGTGGACACACTGATCAGCATAACGCCGACAGATTCTGCCGTCCCCTTGTCAAGAATCGGGGACGTCACCTCTATATACCGGTTCTCTGCATCATAATTGCTGGTTCCCTTTCCCTGGAAACACCGGATAACGTCCTCTGATACGATGGTCTTTCCCATATCCATATCATATGTATCTTCCTGTATGCGGAAATCGTGATCGATCACCATCACCCGTCCATTATAGATGTTGGACATCTGGACCAGTTCTGAGCGAAGCACTTCGGATGTTTCACCAGTCAGATAATTAGCATCACTTAACTGGTTACAAAGAATTGTACACTGATTCTGTATCTCCGCAGTCCGCATCTCAACTTCCCGCTTCTCGTAACTGCTCAGGACAACGGCCCTTAAGACCAGCGCCGGAATCACCCCTGCCAGAATAACCAGAAGGATGATCCGGACACGGAGACTTTTCAGAATATTCCATTTCAGATATTGCTTAACCCCGGAAATAATAACCAACTCCCCATTTTGTATAGACGTATTTCGGATCGCTCGGATTCGTCTCAATCTTTTCTCTCAGCCTTCGTATATGTACGTCTACCGTCCTTGCATCGCCGGGATATTCATATCCCCACACAATATTCAGCAGATTCTCACGGCTGTATACTTTATTCGGGTTCATGGCAAGCAGTTCCAGCAGATCGAATTCCTTGGCAGTCAGATTGACTTCCTTCTCCCCGATGACGACCCGCCGGCTCTCGCAGTCAATCTTCATGCTTCCCTTCACAATCATCTTATCGTTCATCTTCCCCTGGTTTCTCTTACCGGTTCTGCGCATGATCGCCTTAATCCTGGCCTTCACCTCCAGGATATTAAAGGGTTTCGTAATATAATCATCCGCCCCGTATTCCAGACCGAGTATTTTATCCATATCGTCATTCCTGGCCGTCAGCATCACCACAGGAACATCCGAGAACTCCCGGATCTGCTGGCACACCTCGAATCCATCGTGCTTCGGAAGCATAATATCCAGCAGGATCATGTCATAAGCATTCTCCTTCGCCAGCTTTAAAGCCTCTTCTCCGTCATAGGCGCAGTCAACTTCCATACCGTCCTGCTCCAGGCTGAAACGGATGCCTTTCACGATAAGTTTCTCATCATCTACCACCAATACCCGTCTGCTCATCTGCTCTCTCCCTAATCAATTCTGATCTGATCCCTGACCTTGTTAAATACGCCTTCCTTAATCCCCTCGACTTCCATCAGTTCTTCAATCTTACGGAAGCCGCCATGTTCTTCTCTGTAAGCAATAATGGAGGCAGCCTTCGCTTCTCCGATACCGCTTAATGTCATCAGTTGTTCCCTGGATGCCGTGTTCAGATCCACCTTCCCGTCCTCTGATGAAGAAGACGGATTCCCCGAAGTTCCCTTCTGCCCGGTGTTCCCGCCGCCCGTCACTGCCTGCTGCGGCAGCTGCGCACCGCCTGCAGTCCCCTGCTGTACCTCTTCCCGGGACGGCACATAAATCTGCTGCCCATCCTCTATCTGTGCCGCCTGATTCAGCTGTTCGCCTGCACCGTTCTCAAGGATACCGCCTGCCGCCTCAATGGCTTCATACAGACGGCTTCCAGAAGGAATCGGATAGACGCCCGGACTTGCCACCTCTCCGCACACATGGACATAGATGATTCCCGGATTCTGGCTGTTCTTTGTATCTTCCCCCAGAGTTTCCCGTGGTTCCTCTGACGTACCTTGTTCTTCCTGATCTGTCTGATTCTTCTGATCCGATTCCTCTTCCGGTACTTTATCCGGTCCCGTCTCTGTCAGACTGACCAGATCTTCGTCAATCTCTTTCGTTCCGCCTGTACACCCTGTCACCAGGGCCAGCAACAGTATCGCAGTATACGCTGCGGCAGTTCTGACCATCTTCTTTGGCATCCTTCTATGCATATCCTATCTCCTTTACAGTCTGTCGAAACTGCGGATACCCCGTATATGCATCTCGCAGCAGGATAAATTCCTGCCGCATTCTTACCTAATCATTGTACTATTTCCACTGGAAAATTGCAACTCCAATCAGCGCAATTCCCATCCCGATTATCTTCCTCCATTCAAGCGGTTCTTTTTCCACGCCAAAAAGTCCAAGAAGTTCAATCACGTACGCCACGATCAACTGGGCAATCACGATTAACAGCGCCGCCTTGGCCGGGCCAAGCTGTTCCATACTCTTGATCACAGTCAGCGTAATCCCTGCGCCGATTACTCCCCCAAGCAGCACGTATTTCGGTTCCACTTTCGTAATCGTCATCACATTGTCACGCCCCGCAATCAGCCATGCGACGACACATACTGCAAAGGCCGTCACCTGTACCCAGGCATTGCTGACCCACATCCCCGTTGTCTTTGTAACCTGTGTATTGAATACTCCCTGCACACTCATGAGAGCTCCCGAAAGAATCGCAATAAAAAAACCAATCATCGAATCTACCTCCCTTTCCTTTTCAATCGATCTCTTTCGGGTAGTATATCCAATGATCAGCCTTTTAGTCATCCGTATTCTCAGAGTGCAGCTTTTAATTTTTCAATCATTTCATCAATCTGTTCTTTCCTTATAACAAGAGGCGGTACAAGCCTGATCACATTATCCCTTGCACTGATAATCAGAAGCCCTTCCTCAAGGGCCCGCTGAATGATTTCCCCTGCCGGTTTCTTCACCTTGATTCCCCGGATGAGACCGGTTCCTCTCTGTTCCAGTATCCCGTCAGATTCTGCCGCAAGCTTTGTCAGTCTTTCCTCCAGATAATCGCCCATTTCCCGCACATGCGCCAAAATGTCCTCACGCTCGAAGATCTCCACCGTCTTGGCCACTGCCGCACATACCAGCGGATTTCCGCCGTAAGTCGAACCATGATCACCAGGCTCCAGAGAAAACTCAGCCACTTGTTCTGTCATGGCAAATGCCCCTACAGGCAGGCCGCTTCCGATGGCTTTCGCCATGGCCACGATATCCGGCTTCGTTCCATAGGACTGCCATGCGAACATGGATCCTGTCCGCCCCATGCCGCACTGGATTTCATCACAGATCATCAGGATTCCTTCCTGGTCACAAATTCTCCGGATTCCTTCCATAAACTCCTTCGATGCCTGGTTAATGCCTCCCTCTCCCTGAAGAGGTTCCAGGATAATGGCACAGGTCTTGTCCGTAATCTGTTCCTTAACGCTGTCCAGATTGTTAAATTCCGCAAATCTCACCCCTGGAAGCATAGGCTCAAACGGAGTCCGGTACGCCTCATTTCCTGTCACGGACACGGCTCCGATACTCCTGCCATGAAAAGAATGTTCCATGGCAATGAATTCATACCTTCCGGTTCCCTTCTTCCAGGCATATTTTCTTGCCGACTTCAGCGCACCCTCAATGGCCTCTGTTCCGCTGTTGGTAAAGAATACCCGGTCCATCTGTGCAATCCGCAAAAGCGCTGTTGCCGCCCTGCCGCATGTGGTGTTATAGTACAGATTGGAGGTGTGGGTGAGACAGTCAATCTGCTCCTTTAACGCTTGATTCAGTTCCTCATTGCCATAACCCAGACCGCAGACCGCAATTCCTGCCGCAAAATCCAGATATTTCTTTCCCGCCGTGTCATAGAGATAGACGCCCTTTCCTTTCTCCAGCACCACCGGAAAACGGTTATAAGTATGTACAAGTCCTTTTTTTGTTTCTTCTATATACTGATTCATTTCTTTTCTCCATATAAAGTTTCTCTTCACCACTTTATCTCTTATTCGCCATGGTAAAATTTCTCTTCCACATCATTGAGTATTGCCGTTCCGATTCCTTTATTCGTAAAAATCTCAAGCAGCAGACAATGAGGAATCCGGCCATCCAGAATATGAACCCGGGATACGCCGTTCTCAATGGCATCCATACAGTTCTTAAGCTTAGGCAGCATCCCGCCGCCGATATATCCCTCTTCCAGCAGCGCTTTCCCCTCTGATACCCGCAATTCCGATATCAGCGTAGACGGATCCGAAGGATCCTTGTAGACACCCTCGATGTCTGTGAGAAACGCAAGCTTTTCTGCATGAACCGCTCTTGCAATCGCACAGGCTGCATCGTCCGCATTAATATTGTATGTAAGAAACTGATCATCCATTCCTACCGGGCAGACAATGGGCAGAAAATCCTTCTCCAGCAGATCATATAAGATATCCGCATTCACATGCTTTACTTCTCCCACGAAACCAATGTCTTCTCCATCTGCATACTTCTTCTCCACATTCAGAAGGGCGCCGTCCTTGCCGCTGATTCCGATTGCCCGGACACCCAGCCTCTCCACTAGCTGCACCAGTTCTTTGTTGACCTTGCCAAGCACCATCTCAGCCAGTTCCATGGTTGCCTCATCCGTTACCCTGAGGCCGTTCACGAACTCCGGCTCCATGCCGACCTTGCCTACCCATCTGCTGATCTCCTTGCCGCCGCCGTGAACGATAATGGGTTTGAACCCTACCAGCTTCAGCAGTGTTACGTCCTGGATCACCTGCTCCTTCAGATGTTCATCCACCATGGCGCTTCCGCCGTATTTTACCACAATAATCTTCCGGTTAAACCGCTGGATATAGGGAAGAGCCTCGATCAGCACTTCCGCCTTATCCAGATATTTCTGCATTGACTGATTCATCCTTCTAAACTCCCGTCTGATTAACTCCTGTAATCTGCATTAATCTCAATATAACCGTGGGTTAAGTCACATCCCCACGCCGTAGCCTCTTTGTCTCCCATCTTCACGTCTGCGATTGCCCTCACTTCGGATTCTGACAGAATCTTTGTGGCTTCCTCCTCACTGTAATCAACCGCAGTGCCGTTTTCAATAATCTGTATCCTGCCTGCACTGCTCTCGAAGAAAAGATCTACTTTCTCCGGATCAAACTGCGCACCGGAATATCCCATGGCACACAGAATCCTTCCCCAGTTGGCGTCATGTCCTGCAATCGCCGTCTTGGTCAGATTCGAGCAGACGATGGATTTCGCCAGTGTCTTTGCCTGTTCCCTGCTTTCACATCCCACGGCCTTCACTTCGAACAATGCCGTTGCCCCCTCGCCGTCGCCGGCAATCTTCCTGGCAAGATACTCATTGATGACATGAAGAGCTTCCTGGAACTTCCGGAAGTCCTCGGTTCCATCCTCAATCTGCGGATTCTCTGCCATGCCGTTTGCCAGCAGAAGCACCGTGTCATTGGTGGAAGTATCCCCGTCCACAGAAATCATATTATAGGTATCCATGACATCCTCACTCAGAGCCTTCTGAAGCGCCTCTTTTGAAATCACGGCATCCGTGGTGATAAAGGAAAGCATGGTGCACATATTCGGATGGATCATGCCGGAACCCTTGGCCATGCCGCCGATGGTCACCGTCTTCCCGCCGGCTTCTATGGTCACAGCCAGTTCCTTCTCACAAGTATCCGTTGTCATAATCGCTTTCGCCGCCCCGGTCCCGTTTTCCAGGGAAGCATTCTTCTTCTCAGAAAGCGCCCGGATTCCCGCAGCTACCTTGTCCATGGGAAGCTGCTTTCCGATCACGCCCGTAGAACCGATCAGAACCCCCTGTTCAGAAATATCCAGCGCAGCCGCAGCCGCTTTCGCCGTCTCCCTGCAATATCCAAATCCTTCCTCTCCGGTACACGCATTGGCAATTCCAGAATTCACAATCACCGCCTGGACCTTATCGCCGTTTTTTACTATCTGCTGATCCCAACGCACAGGAGCCGCTTTCACCACATTTGTCGTAAATGTCCCCGCTGCAATACAAGGAACTTTGCTGTAGATCAGCGCCATGTCCGTCCGGTCCGTATACTTAATTCCCGCCGCTGCCGCTGCCGCTTCATACCCCTTTGCTGCGGTCACGCCGCCCTTGATCTTCTCCATCTTCATATCCTCCCTGTCTCTTCTTATTGCTGGTTAAATGCTGTAATATTTTTCTCATTCAGTACAAAATCATAGTAATTCAGATCCAGTCTTTTCGTCCATCCGATGGTGTTCCAGAATGCATTGCCAATGTCATTTCTGGTAAATGCAATCAGACAGACCTTGTTTACCTGTTCTTTCTTCAGTTCCTCCATGGCATGCACAACCATGGCCTTGCCGATTCCCCGTCTCCGGTAATCTTCGTCCACGCACACATGATACAGACATCCCCGCCGCCCGTCATGGCCGCACAGGATGCTTCCCACAACCTTTCCGTCCTCCACCGCAACTACGCTGGTGGAAGGATTTCTTCTCAGGAAACGCCCGATTCCTTCTCTGGAATCATCCACGCTCCTTAAGCCGAACCCCCGGATTTTTGTCCATAAAGCATATACCTGGTCATAATCTTCCATCGTCATCGTTCGAATCATCGTCCGCCTCCATCTGTCATTTCACATTGCAGCGCATGTTATTTGCCAGCCATTCTACGGGAACATGGGAACCAGATTCAGACCTTCGTTCTCCGGCAGCCCAAACATCAGATTCATATTCTGAACCGCCTGCCCGGCCGCCCCCTTCACCAGATTGTCAATGGCTCCCATCATAATGATACGGTTCGTCCGTGGGTCAGTCTTCACATTGATATCCACATAGTTACTTCCCTCCACCCATTTTGTCTCGGGGCAGATACCTTCCTTAAGGACACGGATAAAATGTTCGTTCCCATAATATTTATCATAAACCGCCTTTATTTCTTCATCAGTCACGCTTTTCTTTAGAGAAGCGTATTCTGTCACCAGAATTCCACGGTTCATGGGAACCAGGTGCGGTGTGAAAGTCAGAACCACCTTTTCTTCTGCCGCATACCCCAGTTGTTCTTCAATCTCCGGCGTATGTCTGTGGGTGGTAACGCCGTAAGCTTTGATATTCTCATTGACCTCACAGTACAGGTTCGGCACCTTGGCGCCTCTTCCCGCACCGGAAGTACCAGACTTGGCGTCAATAATCAGTGTCTTCATATCAATGAGCCCCTCTTTTGCCAACGGAAATGCCGTAAGAATCGAACAGGTCGTATAGCACCCGGGATTCGCAACCAGTCTCGCCTTCCGGATATCCTCACGGTTCACCTCACAGAGACCGTAAACTGCCTCTTCTATAAACTGCGGGCTCTTATGCTCGATTCCATACCATTTTTCATAAACTGACACGTCTTTGATGCGGTAGTCAGCGCTCAGGTCGATTACCTTTGTCTTTCCGAGAATCTCCTCGTTCATCATGGATGCGCAGAAGCCCTGCGGGGTAGCCGTAAAGATGACGTCTGCCTGCTCTGCCAGTTCTTCCATATTATCATCCAGACATTGGGCATCCACAATCTGGAACATATTCTGATATACGTCTGAATATTTCCTGTCAATATAACTTCTGGAACCGTACCAAACGATCCTGGCCTCCTTATGCCCGGACAGAATACGGACCAGTTCGCCCCCGGCATAACCGGTAGCTCCGATAATCCCTGCTTTTATCATCTATCAACACCCTTTCTGCGTCTTTTTGCCTATTTTGCCGGCCTCAACCAATATAAACCAAATCATTGCACTTGTCCATAGGAACACAGCAGAAATCTGTGGATTCCTCCGCAAAAAATAATACTTGCATAAGTATACATCCAATATGCATATTATGCAAGTATTATTTTCATATTTTTTAATCTTTTATTTTTTTCAGATAAGTCTGCTTTTGAATACCATCCATAAATTTATTATGCATAGCATACATCAGATCACTCACAAGTTTCCTATACTTTAAATATACTTCTTGTGTCACTTTTTCCTCAGATGAGATATCTCCGCCATGTGCAACTCCGTTTCTATATCGTATAAATGTATCTAAAGTCTCCTTAAGATTCGGATTCGGATATGTATATTGCTCCCAATATTCGGGGAATTTATCCAATGAGAACTGACTCAACAGTTTATTCAGAACCAGAAACCCCACATTACTTTCCGTATCAACCTACTGAAAAATATGATGTCTGCTTTGCAGAAAATGATCTTTTAATTTCCCATAAAAATATATCTTTTGTTTATTTTTGTCAGGATATTTTTTAAACTGTTTAAACGTTTTATCCATATGAAACACTATGATTTCGTCACTTAACATATTAAAATCTATATTCAAAGAATTAAGATATTCAATATAAAGCCTAAAAGAATTCTGCACAAATCCTTCCCAATAGGAATATAATATAGAAATAGACTGAACTGATAGCAAAGAATAGTGTTTTCTGCTGAGTTTGTATCTTCCAGTAAAAAAAATTCTTTCAATATCTAACGCACTGGCTTCGTACTGCTCTATTATAGATAAATGTTGATTTTCAAAATCTACCATTGTGACTCCCATTTTTAACTGAATATTTCATTAGCAATCCTCAACCGATTTCTTATTCTGTTCTTGCTATTTGAAGCTGATCCCGAATATTTCTTAAAGTTCTCATCTTTTTTCAATCTGTTCACACGTTCTAAAATGAGCTCTGAATCAGACTCGTATTTATCAATATTCTGGGCAATCCCTATCATGATACCCTCATAATATGCGGGAACAAATGCATTCCACTCATTTCGGAATATATTGCAGTCACAGGCATCTGTCAGCATTTTCAAAACTTTGACAAACATCGCTTCATAGTACTTAACGTCGAATTCAGCATCATTAACTGAATTTTCCATAAACTGATCCAGGAATTTTTCAGTATTTGAATTAATTTTGTCTACATTATTTAGAAATGCAATGAACCGAAGGATCAGCTCCTGGTCATAAAGTTCCTGTTTTTTCTGTCCGCTTAAAGATACAAGTTTTTTAAAATTCTCATTTTTGCTAAGTTCTTCAGTCAGAATATTTATCTTAGGATCAATTCCTCTATAAATTGCATTTCGTATTTCCTGAGGAGTTAGTTTCGACCCTCCCGAATTTAATCGCTTGAATAACTCATACTTCATTGCAGTATTACTTTGCCCGCGGAGTATTTCCACTCTGCATACAGCCCGTTTTATATTAATTACATATTTTTTCGGAAGTGTATCTACATTAAAGCCTTCTAAATCGTCTACAAGGCTTCCGCTCTCCAGTTCCCACTTATTCACATACTTCTCATTTTCTTCAGCCAGATCATCCGTACACACCGGAAGCAGCTTCTCATCCAAATCGCCAAAGAAGCTGATAATCGTAGAAACCCTCTGCAATCCGTCAACCAATTCCCATATCCCATTTTCATCTTCTGCCACAAAAACAGGAGGAATCGGAATTCCTAGCAGAATCGATTCTATCAAAGCCGTCTTCTGGGAACCCTTCCATCTGAAAAGCCTCTGGTATTCCGGTCTGATTATCAGTTCACCCACTTTATACATATTTATCAATTCACCAAAAGAAATATCCATTCGATCTGTTGATAACCGCGCACGTTCATCACTAATCTGCTTTTCTAAATTATTGATCTTTTTATCAAAATCATCTGTAGCCAAACTGCTCTGCATAACACCCTCCTTCAGCCTTTCACACGATAACACCGTACAGTCAAATAGTACCATAAATCAAATAAAAAGAAAATCTTTTTTACAAATTCACCAAATCTCTTCCAAATGATTTTATCCCTTTATCCACATCCAGCGGAACATCCTGATAACGGTAAATATTCAGCAGGATTCCAACCAGAACATTGGTCACAAGGATTCCCGTCCCTCCATAAGTCAGAAACGGACAATACATATTCCCTAAGGGTACGACTCCCATATTTACCATAATATAGAACAGAATCTGCACAAAGAATGCAGCCGTACACCCGAACCCCATGATACTCCCCAGGCGGTTTCTCTGCCCCACCGACATACGCATAAAATAGATAAACACGCCGGTCAAAAGCCCGATGAGCAGGACTGCTGCCAGGATCCCATAACTGGCCATGATATACACCAGGCCATAATCCATTCCTTCCATCATCCCGTCTGCGGCTCTGGCAGCCGCTTCCCCTTCACCGCTTCCAATGAAATGGCAGCTATCCAGAATTCCCCTTAGTATCCGAACCTGATATCCTTCCTCTCCGTTTCCCAGCAATGCCCTAACCCGTGTAAGCTGGTACGACGGCCCGGCCAGAAACAGTTTCAGATATCCTATTCCAGCCAGAAGCGCACACCCGCCCCAGAATGATGCCAGCGTCTTTACAACGGGCACTGCAAACCAGCCTTCAAAAACCGCAAAAGACAGGATGAGCAGGAACACCAGAAATATAGACAGCGCAGTGATACTGGCCGGAATTCTTACCGCAACGCACAGAGCGGGCAGCATCCACAGAAAGCATTTTCCAACCGCCGTATACCCTCTGCCACGGTAATGATAAACGATCCCTGCGTATAACGGCACAAAAAGGTAGCATAAAAGCCGTACATTCAAGGTAAATGGAAGGAACGGCAGACAAATCCACTGTAACGATCCATTCACCTGACTGCCGAAGAAATACATTCCTGCGAATATGATTACAAATCCCACAATCGTGATCTCCTTCGCCCATCGCCCGATCCGGCTGTAATCCACATAGCACACTCCAATCAGCACAAGCATACCCGCCAGCAGCCATTTCATATAATCACCGGCAACAAACTGAACCTCCGAAAAATTCTGCTGCAGCAGGTTCAGGATACAATATCCCACCGCATACAAACCAGCAATCAGAAGAATCCATCCCCACGCCATCCTTGGACGATGGATCAGATCCAGTGCAGTTCCCGCCTCAACCGGGTCTCCCATCTCCCGGACGGCCTCGGCTTCAGCCTCTTCCCTGCCAAGTCCCTCACTGAGATAAAACGCTTCCTGTTCTTCGATATGGTCCCGGACTTCCTCCGTAATCTGTGTCCTTGCCGCCTTACATCGGATCTGGTCCGTCAGTATTCTTAAGTATTCTTCTTTCTTCATATGACTCATACGGCACCTCCCATGCTCAATACATCCACAACCGCCTGTGAATATGCCATCCACTCTTCCTTCTTCCGGGCCAGAGCCTTTCGCCCTTCCTTTGTAATTCTGTAATATCTTCGTCTCTTCCCTGTCTCCGGCAAGGCATTCGTTTCCTCATTTCCTGCTTCTCTGGCTGGCCGGGCCGTATCTGACATGGTGTACCCAAGGGCATGCCTTGATACATGCCCTGCGGGCGGGTGGACTTCGTCCAATAATGTATAAGACTTCAGAAGCCCTTCAGACTCCATCCCATGCAGAAGCGGATACAGAGTTCCCGCTTTCAATTCGAATACATTCCTGGATTTTCTGCGAAGCCCCTCTATCATCTCATAACCATACATATCCTTTTCCTCCAGCAGCCGCAGGATCAGCATAGAGGTACTGCCTGAAACCAGACTCTTATCAACTGCCATCACACATCTCTCCTTTCACACTATGATCTTCTCACTATCATCTTCCCACTATCATTATTGCCACTATGATCTTCTCACTGTGTTCCTCATAACCAGAAAACTCACGAACCTGTTCCTCTTTCTCAGATTTCTATATTCTCTATTTTCCGGCAAAATATATGGCTTATCTATATATCGGTTATCTATATTATATATAGATTATCTACACATGTCAATTCTTTTTCAGAAATCTATGCGGAAATTTATACATCCTCTCCATATTATCCGCATATTAAATGTATATTTTGTGCATAAAGTGTATATTTAAACTTTTTTTATTTTATTCTTGCATATTTATAAAAAATGCGGTATAGTATTCCTTGCAGTCAGAAAAAACTTGATTTTACATACACAAGACAGAATGAGGAGGATATTCTTATGAAAGAAAAAGTTGTACTGGCATATTCCGGCGGACTTGACACCACGGCGATCATTCCGTGGCTGAAAGAGAATTTTGACTATGAGGTAATCTGCTGCTGCGTAGACTGCGGACAGGGAGAAGAACTGGACGGTCTTCATGAACGTGCAAAATTATCCGGTGCATCCAAGTTATATATCGAAGACATTGTAGATGATTTCTGCGATCATTACATCGTTCCCTGCGTACAGGCACATGCTGTCTATGAGAACAAATACCTGTTGGGAACATCTATGGCCCGTCCTGCAATCGCCAAAAAACTGGTAGAGATTGCAAGAAAAGAAGGTGCATCCGCAATCTGCCACGGCGCAACCGGCAAGGGGAATGACCAGATTCGTTTTGAACTCGGCATTAAGGCGCTGGCTCCAGACCTCAGGATCATTGCGCCATGGCGTATGACCGATGTCTGGACCATGAACTCCCGCGAAGAAGAGATTGAATACTGTAAACAGCATGGAATCAACCTTCCTTTTGATGCCAGCCACAGTTACAGCCGTGACCGGAATTTATGGCATATCAGCCATGAAGGACTGGAGCTTGAGGATCCATCTGCCGAACCGAACTATGACAACCTTCTGGTACTCGGCGTAACACCGGAACAGGCGCCGGATGAAGGCGAATATGTTACCATGACATTCGAAAAAGGAATTCCAAAGAGCATTAACGGCGAAGCCATGAAAGTATCAGACATTATCCGCAAATTAAACGAACTGGGCGGAAAGCACGGAATCGGTATCTGCGATATCGTCGAAAACCGTGTGGTAGGCATGAAATCCCGCGGTGTCTACGAAACTCCCGGCGGAACCATCCTCTATGAAGCACACCAGCAGTTAGAAGAACTGGTACTGGACCGCGCTACTTATGAGGTAAAAGAAGAGATGGGAAATAAGCTGTCCCAGATTGTGTACGAAGGGAAATGGTTTACTCCGCTTCGCGAGGCTGTCCAGGCATTCGTTGAGACTACGCAGGAATATGTGACCGGCGAGGTAAAGTTCAAGCTGTATAAAGGAAATATTATCAAGGCAGGCACTACCTCTCCATACTCTCTGTACAGCGAGTCTCTGGCAAGCTTCACCACCGGCGATCTCTATGACCATCACGATGCAGACGGATTCATTAATCTGTTCGGACTGCCGCTTAAGGTCCGGGCTATGAAGATGCAGGAAGCTGGTAAGATTCAGGATTAGCAAGTATCTGTACGGCGGGAGTGTAAACCAATCTATGGATGTGTAAAATAATCTGTGTAAATCATCACAGATTATTTTACACTCCCCTCAATTCAGCTTGCTTTTTCATCTGGTTCATTTCCTTTCTCAGCTGCTCTATTTCCTCCTTTAAATATCTCTTTTCTTCTTGATTACATCTATCCTTTTCCTTCCAGCGCTTGTTCTCTTCCTTCCAGTGTTTATCCTTTTCCTTCCAGCGCTTGTTCTCTTTCTGCAGTTCGTCAATCATATACTGCACCGTATTCC